>JAWXUM010000030.1:0-31746 GCA_044432645.1 Clostridia bacterium
CACCGTGATTTATTTTCTCTGCTCGTCGCTACGCTCCTCCCAGAGAAAATAAATCAATACCGTACTATAATTGTTACTATTTTGTTAAAAGTTGCAACTTGCTATTGCAATTTGCCAAAATATTGTTTACCAATTTTAGAAGAAGCAAATCCAAAAGTAGCAACAGAAACACTCCTGTTAAAATTACTTATTCTTTCTGTATTATTACTACCACAAACAGGGCATTTTGGGTGTTTAATATCTTCTTTAATTAGTAGTTGATTATAATAATCAGCTAAAGCCTGTGTTTTTTGTTCTTTTTTGATTTCATATTTATTAAAATCAATTTTTATGTATTCCAAATCATCTAAAGCTGACTCTTTTGCAAAAATATTGCTTAACAAAAAAACAATGCTAATTACAACTCCAATTCCTGTATATATAATAAGTCCCCAAAAAGAGCCATAAGTGTTAAAAAAGAATAAAACAATTATTATTACAAGTAATATTATTAAAATAATAGACCATTTTTTTATTGACGACGACTTTCTTTTAATAGTTTCTTCTAATTTTTCAATATTTTCTTTTTTACGTTGTAGTTCAGTATCTTTTTTATACTTCTTTTCAGCAATAGATTGTTCGTAAATTCTTTTTTCTCGCTCAAATTCTTCTTGTTCTAATTGTATTTTTTCAAAATGTCGTTTTATAGGATAACCACATTCTGGGCAAAGTTCAGCTACGTCAGAAATTTTTTCACGTCCACACTCTGGGCAATTTATAAGAGCCATTAATATTCCCCCTGTTAATATATTGATTACATATTAACACATTTAGCAAATATAGTCAACACTATAAGAGTTTATCTGTAACACCTATTGTAAATGTTGTTAGTTTACAATTAGTGTTGGAGGATAACACTATGATTAAAAATTTACCTACTAAATTAAAGGAACAACGTGAGAAATATGGATTTTCTCAAAAAGAAGTTTCAAAAAAATTAAATGTTTCAACCTCAATAATATCTGGTTATGAAACAGGCGAAAGAACTCCTAGTATAGATGTTTTAATTTCTTTGTCTTATTTATATAATTGTAGCATTGATTTTCTTCTTGGAAGAACTGAAACAAAACCAAACACTACAATTAATATTGACGGACTAACAAATAAACAAGTACAAGCAATTTATGCACTTGTAGACTCTATAAAAAATAAATAAAATATTAAATACCTTAACTAAAAAAGTATTATCTTATTGACAAAACAGAAAAGATAATATATAATTGATAAAAAGGGGTGTTATATATGGCTACTGTTAAGAAAAGAAACAATACTTTTCATATTACTGTATCAATGGGTTTAGATGTAAATGGTAAAAAAATACGAAAAACAACAACATTTACACCACCACCAAATACAACAGATAGAAAATCTGAAAAACTTGCAAATGAATTTGCTATTGAATTTGAGCGTAAATGTAAAGGCATGACTTCATTAAATGAAAATATGAGGCTTGCTGATATGGTTGAATGGTTTGTTGATAATTATGCAAAAAATGAATTAAAAGAAATAACAGCCTATAATTATGAGCGACAACTCGAAAACCACATACTGCCAACTTTGGGTAATATCAAATTAAAAGACTTTACACCTGCCAAGTTGACGGCATTTTTTAAAACACTTAAAGTCAATACATCAACTTGTAAAAAAATATACACTATTGTTCAATCTGTATTTGCAAGAGCTGTTGAACAAGGCTTTATAAAAGAATCTCCATGTACAAAAGCTGTTATTTTACCAAAAGATAAAACCAATAAAGAGAAAAAGCCATTTTTAACAGATGTACAAGCAAGAGAATTATTAAAAATGGTTAATGAATACTCACAGTTCAACACTATTATAAAGGTGTTATTATACACTGGTATGCGTTCTGGTGAGTGTCTAGGCTTACAATGGAAGAATATCGACTTTGAAAACAAAACTATACATATTGAAAATACATTAACTGATGTTGGTGGTAAACACTGGTTACAGCCACCAAAAACAAAAAATAGTAATAGATACATTGCAATGAGTGAAGATGTTGAAAATATGTTAAAAGAGCATAAAGCCGTTCAAGATGAAGAAATTAAAAGATTAAACGGAATATATCGATACCCAAACATGATATTTACATCTAAGACAGGGAACTATTTAGATAGGTCAAGACTAAATACACAATTCAGAAAATTTGTAAAAGATACTGATTTTAGCTTTATAACCTTACATAGTTTAAGGCACTGCAATGCAACATTATTAATTAATAGTGGGGTTGATTTAAAAATAGTTAGTGAAAACTTAGGTCACTCCGACATATCAACAACAGCTAATATATATGCTGATGTACTTGACAGTTCAAAAGCTAAAGTTGCTAATTTAATATCATTAACACTTAAAAATTGATGTCCGTTTGATGTCCTAACTTATAAAATGATAGAAAAAAACACAATACAAAACAACACGAAAAAGCAAACAAATACAGCAATTAAGCCACTTTACACCACGATACAAGGCAGTACAAAATACCTATATTATAACTCAAAAAGATAATTTCAGCTTATGCTGTTATTTCAAGACACTCACTTTTGTGGGTGTCTTTTTTTGTATATACTAGCTTATTAGCGTTCCGGGGTAATACCACATTAAAATTTCGTTATATGTTGCGCCCTCGTTTGCCATGTAAATTGCAGAATTTTGACTCATGCCTAAACCATTGCCTTGTCCACTGCAAGTAAAAATAAATTCTCCGTTTAAATATTCCACACTGTAAGTAGTGCTTGGTAGCGAAAGTACTGTACTTAGTTCACTTCCAACAACTCCATAACCACACACGGTTATAGTTCTTACCGTTTCGCTTGTTGTAAAACTAATATCCGTAAACCAGTTTTCTAAGTCCATACTAAAATCTAAGTTTGCATTTTGCCAAGCATTAGTTAAAATTTCTTCAATCTCTTCTGCCGTAAAACTATAACAACTTATGTAAGTGCTACACAAAAGGTCGTAAGGGCTTGCAACAGATGTCAAATACTCCAGTTCTTCACCAAAAACATTTTCCGCACTTTGAGTTTGACCGTTAGAAACAGCAAAATAAGCACTACAAGCAACGCTGTCTTCATAAGTTAAGGTTAACCCAAAAACACTGTCAACAGCATTTTCTAAAACAGCTAAATTTTTCTCATAATCATCGCCCCAAAGCTCTAATAAATACTCATCTGTATAATAATTATAATTAGTAATGCTGTCCCACAAAACATCGTAAGAATAATTTTGCTGTTGCATGTAAAGATAATAAGAGTATGTAGCGATTGTTTGCGCTTTTAAAGCCTCCACTGGAACAGAAGGCGACATCTCATACGCAAGTGAACCTATTAAAAAATCTCTGTACGAAACTTCTGTAATTTCAGCAGTGGTATTATCGTATAGTCTAAAGTAGCCACTAGTCACCGTGGCTGAAACCGCGCTAGTTTGGGTAACAGCAGGGCTGTGAACCTCCACGCTAACCTGTGTAGCTTCGCTAAAAAATTGTATGTATAAAAACGGAATTATCACCGTAATTATATAAATACAAAGCAAATACAGTGCTATGATTTTTAGTGTTTTATTTTTCAAATCAGACCTCCTCGAGAATATTTATTTAACATAAATTTCATTTTTTATTTAAATTCATTATGAATTATGCACTTAAACATTTAATTTTGCAAGTTAAGTTTATTCAAACTGCAAAATTAATCAAATTCAATTGACTTTAGTTTGCTTATATGTTAGAATTAAATTCTATACACCATAATTATATGAGAAAGAGAGAAAATTTATTATGAAAAAATTATTAGGCGAAGAAGAAAAAAGCAATGCTATACAAAAATTAAAGGACGAGTATATCGCAAATAATCAAATCACCAAAGAACAATATAATAAATATGGCGTTAAAAGAGGACTAAGAAACGAAGACGGTACAGGTGTAATGGCTGGACTAACTAGGGTTTGCCGTGTACACGGATATTTAGTAGAAGACGGAGAAAAAATTCCAGACAAAGGTAGACTTATCTACCGTGGGATTGATATTGATGATATAGTAACTGGCTGTATGAAATCTGACAGATATTCTTTTGAAGAAACTATTTGGCTTTTGATTTTTGGTAATTTACCAAACCAAAAACAATATGATACTTTAAATGAAATTCTATACAAAAATCGTGAACTTCCTGACTTTTTCCCTGAAGATGTTATTATGAAAAACCCTTCAAAAGATATTATGAATAAACTTGCTAGAAGCGTTCTAACTCTTTATTCATACGATGACAACGCTGACGATTTATCAATTGAGAATAACATTCGTCAAAGTTTGTCACTAATTGCAAGACTTCCTACTATTATGACTTACTCTTACCAAGTAAAACGCAGATATTACGACAAAGAAGCCATGACTTTCCACCCTTTAAACCCTAGCCACAGCACAGCCGAGGCTATTTTGAACTCAATTCGTGATGACGGATTTACCAAAGAAGAAGCTAGACTTTTAGACATGTGCCTAACCCTTCACGCAGAGCATGGTGGTGGTAATAACTCAACATTTACAACAAGAGTTTTAACTTCATCTGACACCGACATTTACTCTACCATAGCTGGTGGAATTGGCTCTTTAAAAGGCTTTAAACACGGTGGAGCTAATCGCAAAGTTGATGAAATGATGGCTGATATTATGGAAAATGTTAAAGATTGGTCAAACGACGAAGAAATTGCAAGCTATTTAGAAAAAATTGTTAGAAAACAAGTTGGCGACAAAAGTGGTCTTATTTACGGTATGGGTCACGCAATTTACACTATTTCTGACCCACGAGCTATTATACTAAAAGAACACGCTAAAAAGTTAGCGGTAGAAAAAGGTTATGCTCAAAGATTTGACCTATATGAAAGAATTGAAAAATTATCCCCAGAAGTTTTTGCTAAAGTTAAGGACAACGGCAAAGTTATTTGTGCAAACGTTGACTTTTATTCTGGCATGGTTTACGAAATGCTAGGAATTCCACACGACTTGTTTACTCCACTATTTGCAGTTGCAAGAATTGCTGGGTGGTGCGCTCATAGACTTGAAGAAATGACAAACGGTGGCAGAATTATAAGACCAGCTTACAGAGCCTTGCCAGCAAAATTAAAATATATTGAAATGGAGCAAAGATAAGCTTTTAATTTATATTTTAATATGTTATAATTAAAATATTCTTTAACACAGGAGAATTTAATGTTATGACTGCAAAAACAATTACAATATTTAGCTGTATCTGCGGATTACTGGCTACTTTTTTAAGATATTTAGATTTATCACTTAGCAACGACTCTATATTATTAGAACAAAATTTTCAACTTTCGACGATTTCTATAATCATATGTTTTATACCAAGTTTCGTGTGGTTTTTGTTTTCACGCAGAAAAAAACGTGTAGGAAAAGTTATAAACGATGATAAAAATGAAATATTTGGCTATGTTTCATTTTTAATGGGATTTATTTCGCTTTATTGTAGCTATAATTTTTGGCACGATTATTTAAACGAAATAAATTTAAACTTACAAGATATTTCTATAGTTGGTTTTTCATTAAGCAAACCTTTTGCTATAATAACTTTTATCATGGCGATTTATTTAATTTCGTCAGGTTTAATTCACTTACTAAAAGACAATAAAATTTTTGAAAAGCTGAAAATTTTCGAGCTTATTCCTGTATTTTTTGGCATACTTTTAATACTGTACATGTATGTGCATTATTCTACTGCACTTTTAATTAGCGAGAATATTTTTGCTATAGTTGGCTCATGTTCTTTGCTTTTAGCACTTTTAAACAAGGGTAAATTTTTATCTAAAACAGATGAAAATTTAAAATCATATAATCAAACTGTATTTTTCACAATTTTATCATGTACATTGAACGGTGTATATTTTTACTCTAACGCTTTTCTCAATATAGTTAAAAGTAGCGAGCTATCACAAGTTCCTGTACTTCTTCAATTTTTGATTTTATCTTTGTCTATTTATTTGCTTGTTTTCACACTTACAGCTAAATCGGATATAGTTAAAATTGTTACCTCGAAACCTGATAATGAACTTAGATTTAAACAAAACTAAAAAAAATTAAGAATTTATTATAAATTTTCGCATAAAGGCTTGTAATATTCGCAAAAATGTATTAAAATAAAAACATAAGCGAATATCAATTTAATATTATTTGGAGGTTTATTTATTATGTCAGTTAAAGTTGCAATTAACGGCTTTGGCCGTATTGGACGTCTAGCTTTTAGACAAATGTTTGGTGCAGAGGGTTACGAAATCGTAGCTATCAACGACCTAACAAACCCAACAATGCTTGCTCATCTTCTAAAATATGACACTGCTCAAGGCAGATATGATGGTCATACAGTAGAAGCTGGTGAAGCTTCTATCACAGTTGATGGTAAAGAAATCAAAATCTATGCAGAGAGAAACGCTGCTGATCTACCTTGGGGTGAAATCGGTGTTGATGTTGTTCTAGAATGCACAGGTTTCTATGTAACAAAAGCAAAATCACAAGCTCATATCGATGCTGGTGCTAAAAAAGTTGTTATCTCAGCTCCTGCTGGTAACGACCTACCAACAGTTGTTTACAGCGTAAACGAAGGTGTTATCTCTGCTGATGACACAATCATTTCTGCTGCTTCTTGTACAACAAACTGCTTAGCTCCTATGGCTAAAGCACTTAATGACTATGCTCCTATTCAAACAGGTATCATGTCAACAATCCATGCTTACACAGGCGACCAAATGACTCTTGACGGCCCTCACCCAAAAGGTGACCTAAGAAGAGCTAGAGCTGCTGCTGCTAATATCGTTCCTAACTCAACTGGTGCTGCTAAAGCTATCGGTCTTGTTATTCCAGAACTAAACGGCAAACTAATCGGTTCTGCACAACGTGTTCCAGTTCCAACAGGTTCTACAACAATTCTTGTTTCTGTTGTTAAAGGTACAGACGTAACAGTTGCTGGCATCAATGCTGCAATGAAAGCTGCTGCTTCTGCTTCATTTGGTTACACAGAAGAAGAACTAGTATCTTCTGACATCGTTGGTATCAGCTATGGTTCATTATTCGATGCAACTCAAACTATGGTTACTCCAATCGGCGACGATTTATACCAAGTTCAAACTGTTTCATGGTATGACAATGAAAATTCATACACAAGCCAAATGGTTAGAACAATTAAATACTTCGCAGAAATCTAATTTCTACAAAAGTAAAAGGGCAGATACGAAAGTATCTGCCCTTTATTGTATTTTAAAAAATCGACCATTCCCTACAATAAAATATAATTTCCCTTAAGTTCTTGACATTGGCGACCACAGGTCGCCCCTACTCTAAGGGGCGACCTTAAGCACAGCTTATACCTACAAAAAAATAAAACTTTTTTGATATGCTAAATGGCAGATACAAAAGTATCTGCCATTTATTGTATTTTATTGTATTGGACGGTACTATCGTTATAAACATTTAAATTTTAACTATATATGTGTAATAAGGAATGAATATTTCATTTGCTCCACGTCCTGTAAAAGTCGGCTCTAATGTTGTTATGCCTTTTTCAAGTTCTATTTCAAAAACAGCAGCTTTGTCATCTTTTTCGACTACTTTTGAGCAAGATTTATCTTGAACTTTTATACAAGCAGCGCCAACAAACATTGCTGTACTTCCTTGATAATTGTACCATTCTTCTTCTAAAACTCCGTCTTTTTCGAACTCAACATCGTTTTCAGGCGCAATTTCATCACAAATAGCAACATCTGTTTCCCTTGACCAACGTCTACACTCAATTCTATATTTGCCACTTTCTGTAACATCAATTTCGTAATGCCCATTACAAACCATAGCATTTCTTACATGGCCTTGCATCCATGCAACTTTGCTAGTCGGACTAACAGCGTCGTGACAAGTGATTAGCATTTCTTCTGTTCCAACTGAAATTGGAATAGGCTGTGCAATTTGAGTAGAAACAATGTCCCACCATTTGTCATATTCGCCTCTTAATTTTTCTACAACCTCTGGGTATTTGCTTGCAACATCATCTCTTTGCTCTTTATCTTCACGAATTTTGTAAAGCTCTTTACCGTTAATTAATCGCCATTCATCGCTACAAACTGCTGACTCACGCCATTTAACAGGTGTAGAAATTCTTTGTGAATCGGTAACGATAACTCTATCGATAAAATTACTGTTATCACCCTCAATTAAAGGCTTCATGCTTGTACCATGGAAGCTCACATCTTTAGAAACTTCGATACCACAAAGGTCTAAAAGTGTTGGCATAAAGTCAACATTAGCAGTAACTTCGTCAATATCTCTAGCAGTAGTTAAGTTGCCGTCTTTCCAATGCATAAAGAATGGAACCCTATGTCCACCCTCGTAAGGTGACCCTTTTTTGCCACGGAAACCACCGTTTAATCCTTTAGTTAAAAAGCCGTCTTTGTCAACAGCAGCGCCACCACCTGTGCCGTTGTCTGTCATATACATAAAAATTGTGTTGTCTGCAATACCGATTTCTTTTAAAAACTCTCTCATAGAGCCTACATTTTCGTCGATATTTTCCATCATGCCATAAAATTTAGCCATAGAATCTGACACTTTATCCATGTATTTATCTGAATATTTTCTAGCAACATTATAAGGACCGTGTGGAGCATTTGTTGGTAAATAGCAGAAAAATGGTTTATCTTTGTTATCAGTTATAAATTTCTTAGCCTCTTCAAAAAACACATCTGTGCAATAACCTTTGAACTGTTTGTATTCGCCATTTACTGAATATGTGTCGTCAAAATAGTCGTTACCCCAAAAATCAGGAGTTTGACTAATTCCCCCACCACCGTGAACAATAGAAACATCAAAACCACGCTCATAAGGGCGATAAGGTGCTTCGTCGCCTAAATGCCATTTGCCAAAAATACCTGTTGTGTAGCCAGCTTCTTTAAAAGCGTTGGCGATTGTCCACTCGTTTTTACGTAAAAGTGAACGTCCACCAACAGTGTGCCACACGCCAGTGCTGTTAGCGTAATGACCTGTCATAAGTCCTGACCTTGTTGGTGCACAAGTAGGGCCTACGTGAAAGTTGGTAAAATGCACACTTTCGCCATAAAGTTCATCAATGTTTGGCGTGTTAACAATGTTGTTTCCAGTACAACCTAAATCTCCATAACTTGTGTCATCTGTTAAAACATATACCACATTTGGTTTTGTCATATTTTCCCTCTCCTTATAAATCTATATATCTTTCTCTTAAGTTTTCAAATTTAACATCGTTTGTGCTGAAAACATAATTGTCTAGTGATTTTGTTTTGTGTGAAGTTAATTTAACACTTGCTGAATTAACACCATTTGAACTTGCTATAACTTCAATTTCAGAATTTTCAAATGTACTTTCAACAATAACCATAGCTTTACCGGCAAACAATTTGCGTTTCGGCAATTTGTCATGCTCCAAGCTTTTTGGGTCGCCGTTGCCAGTACCTTTAACAGTAGCAGAACCTTTTATAGTAAAGTCAATGTCAATGCTAGAATCTGTAACATAATTTCCATCTTTATCAACTACTTCTACAGTGATAAACGCACTATCATCATTATCAGCAATTAAATCTGTTTTATCTGCGCTTAAAATAATTTGATATTCTTTATCACTTGTGACAAGTTTTTCTTCAAGAGTTTTAACTCCATTTTTATAAGCAACAGCTAGCACTTCGCCTTTTTCATAGTTAACGTCCCACTCTAAATGACCTAGTCTTTCAAGAGTTTTTCTACCTTTTGAAACTCCGTTTACAAAAAGTTCTACTTCGTCACAGTTACTAAATGCCCAAACGCTTACTTTTTCGCCCTCGTTAAGTGGTAAATTCCAACTAGGGAAAATGTGTAAAACATCTTCTTTTCCCCACCAAGCTTTAATATAGTAAGCCCAATCTTTGTAGAAACCACAAAGGTCTAAAATACCAAAACTAGTTATAACTTGAGGGAAAACATAAGGGAACACTTCACCACGGTAGTCAAAACCTGTCCATAAATATTGACCTAAGAAATACGGTTTATCGTCATGAACTTCAAGAGCTTCTTGTGGTGTTAATCCCCAAAATGGTCCACAATCGCCGTAACAAGTTACAAGGTTTTTGTGAGCCTCATTATAATAAACTCCACAATCTGAGCCAGATTTACTAATTTCTGGTGTATTGTCTTTATTGTTAAAGCCACGAATAGAACAAACACCAGAAGTTTCAGTGCTAACAAAGCACATGTCAGGGTTTTGCTCATGAATTATCAAATGTTGCTTATCGCCCACTTTAGGTTTTAAGTAGTTAGCACCATGAATATGTCTAACATAGCCATTTTTATTAAGGAATTGAACAATATCTGGAACTTGGCAGTTAACAGCAAACAAGTAATCTCTGCTATCATCAAGCATAGTGCCTATTGCAATCAATTTTGAGAAAATAGCAACACCAACTTTAGTTTCTTGAATACCCATTTCCTCGTTACCCATGCTATAAAAAATTACTGATGGGTGATTTCTGTCACGTTTAATAAGCGCTTTAAAATCGTCTATACACTCATAAGAAGTACCAGGAAGTCTGTGTTCGTCCATAACAAGAAAGCCTAACTCGTCACAAGCCTCTAAAAATAGTGGTGAAGGTGGATTGTGTGAACAACGGTATGAGTTGCAACCTATAGACTGTAAAGTTTTGATTTTATATTCTACAGCTGATTTATTTAAAGCTGTACCAACACCAGCTAAGTCGTCATGACCACAAACACCGTCTAAAGTAATATGCTTGCCATTTAAAGTTGCGCCATCTTTAGCGTTGTAAATAAATTCACGCACACCAAATTTTTGCACTAACTCTTCAGTTTGACCATTTGCAGTAACAGTAGCTTTAACTGCGTACTGACAAGGGCTATCTAAATCCCACAAAACAACGTTTTCAAGCTTAACGCTTTCTTTAAAACTAGTCAAAGCAAGTGGATTTGCTGTTACCTCTTTGCTGTAATTTGCTACAACTATTCCATTAGGGTCGCTAATTTCAACATTATATGTACAATTTTCATCGGTGAATTTATTGCTGTCAAGCTCTACTTCTACATCTACATCGCATGTTTTTTCATCTAAATTAATGTTATAAGGTTTTGCGAAAACATCGCTTACTCTAATATCATTTGTAGCGATTAAATATACATCTCTATACATTCCACCACCTTCATACCACCAACCCTCATAGCCAGTAGCATCTGCAAAAACTGCTATTGTATTGCTTTTATCACGGTTTAAAACCTCGGTAAGTTCATAGGTGAAGCCTAAATAACCACCTAAATGTCTACCCATAAAATGGCCGTTACACCATACTTGACTATCACGGAAAACACCATCGAAACGCATAAATATACGTTTTCCGTCAGTATCTTTAGGCAGTACAAAAGTTTTTCTATACCAAGCTTTTCCTTTTCTAAGCGAGCCAACAGAGTCGGACTCCTCGTCAGTAAAGTCGCATTTTTCAATAACAAAATCGTGAGGAAGTTTAACGTTCTCCCAAGCACTGTCGTCAAAATTTGGACGTGCCAACCCATTGTTGCCTACTTTCACAAAACTTGGGTCTTCATATTTGTCAGAGGCAAAGCTGTCAAAATTTCTACCTTTAAGGTCACCATGGTGGAATTTCCAACCAAAATTAAAATTATACTTCATATTATTCTCCTATTTCAAATGAAATTTCATCACTATTTATTTCTATGCAAACGCCAAGCTCTGTTTTACTAAAATCTCCACTGTAATTTATATCAAAAACGTTGCGCATTAAAATTTTCATATTTTTATAAATTCCATCAAGCTTAATTGTTACCACATTATTTTCGTTTTTAGCACAAACTTCTAGCACTTTTTCGCCTTTTGTATTGTAAATTTCAGTATATGCTTTATCGCTTAACTCAAAAATATTAATCACTGTTTCGTCAGTATAGTCGTAATCAGGCTCTTGATTATTTTGACCCAAAGCTATAATTGAATTTTCTTTAGCCATAAGTGGAAGTGACATAAAACCGTGATTTTCATGAATATAGCTACCACCGTTTACAACTTTGTTAGACAAAATATTTGTCCATTTGCCTTTTGGTAGGTAGTAATCCACATCACCATTTTTTTTGAAAATTGGTGCAACCAAAATACTATCACCCAGCATATATTGACGTTCCAAATCTTCGCAAACTATATCTTGTGGAAACTCTAACATCATCGCCCTCATAACAGGCACACCTGTTTTGTGAGTGTAAACAGCATTTGCGTACATATAAGGCATTAAAGTACATTTAAACTCTGTGAAAAACCTTACAACGTCAACAGCTTCTTCTCCAAAAAGCCAAGGTACTCTGTAAGAATTTGCGCCGTGTAGTCTTGAATGAGTTGAAAGAAGCCCAAAAGCTGCCCAACGTTTGTAAACATCATTAGGAGCAGTTCCCTCAAAGCCTGAAATATCATGACTCCAAAAACCGAAACCACTTAAACAAAGTGACAAACCACCACGAAGTGACTCGTTCATAGACATATAATTTGACGAGCAATCGCCACCCCAATGCACTGGGAACTTTTGCCCACCAGCTGTTGCACTTCTTGCAAACAAACAAGCCTCGTTTTTCCCTTTGTATTCTTCTAAAAGCTCAAAAACACATTTATTGTACTGATAAGTGTAGAAATTATGCATTTTTGTAGCGTTACTTTTATCAAAATAAACCACATCTGTAGGAATTCTTTCACCAAAATCAGTCTTAAAACAGTCAACACCTTGGTCTAAAAGTTTACGAAGTTTAGCTTTGTACCAATCACAAGCCGACGGATTAGTAAAGTCAACAATTCCCATGCCAGACTGCCACAAGTCGCTTTGCCAAACATCACCGTTAGCTTTTTTTAGAAGATACCCTAAATCTTTTGCCTCTTTAAAAAGTGGAGATTTTTGTGCTATGTATGAATTTATCCAAACGCAAATTTTAAGCTTTGCATCGTTTTTCATTCTTGCAAGCATTGCTGTAACATCGCCAAACATCTCACTGTCCCACTCGAAATTACACCACTCATTTTCTTTCATCCAGTAGCAATCAAAATGGAAAACATGCAGTGGAATTTTACGTTCTTTCATGCCATTTACAAAACTCATAACAGTTTCTTCGTCGTAAGAAGTGGTAAAGGATGAAGTAAGCCAAAGTCCAAAAGTCCATGCAGGCGGAAGTGCTGGTTTTCCTGTTAAATCGGTGTAGTTTTCAAGCACTTTTTTAACGCTACCACCACCAATAATCATAAATTCCAGTTCCTCTCCTGGCACTGAAAACTGAACTTTAGTAACCATTTCAGAACAAATTTCGTATGAAACTTTGTCGGTAGAGTTAACAAAAACTCCGTAACCTTTATTTGTTACATAAAATGGAATATTTTTATATGATATTTCAGAAGAAGTACCACCGTCTTCGTTCCAAATATCAACTTGTTGACCATTTTTAACAAAAGGAGTGAACCTTTCGCCAAGCCCATAAACTTTTTCGCCTATGTCCAAATCCAACTGTCCACGCATAAATCTGCCTTGTGGAGTGTCGATTTTACTTAGTAAAATACTTCCAAAACGATTAGAAACACTAGTAAGTTTTTCGTCTTTGTAATAAAAGTCAAAAGTGGACGGATTTCTGCCAACAACAAGCCTTGTATCGCCTGATGTTATTGTTATATCACTTTCAGTTTGAGTAACTGAAAGTTTGCATTTTTTAGAATTCAGCTCAAAACTCGGTGATTTTTCGCTACTACCAGCAAAATGAACAACTTTTGTGCTGATAATGTCCTCCCTTGGTGAAGAAACAAAAACTTCAAGCATTGTTCCACCAACAGCACGTTCGTCCTTTGCATATGGAACAATGTATAAATAAACTTCATCATCTGAAACTTTTACTTCTCTAACTTGAACCGAATTTGTGATGAAAACATTCGGTTTTGTAGTCCAATATCCATCTGTAAATTTCATAATAACTCCTTAAAGTTTAATATATTTAAGATTTTTAATAACTGCTTTTCCAATTGCCCCAAAACTTGGTTTAACAAAACCAAAACCTTTAGCAGAATTTCCATTCCATGAAGTTATATCAAAACTGCTAGCTAATTTTTTGAAATTTTCGCCATCAGTACTGTAAAAACCACTAACTACTCCGTTGTTATTACGCATTTTAAGGAAAATTTTGTCTGACTTGACTTCTTTTCCAGTGCGACTTGTTAAAAAAGTGTTTTCTAAAGAATAAAGGCATACTTTTTCGTCACTGTACAAAATTCCACAAGCATAATGATTATCGTAATGCATACCAACAAAAGCACCTGTGCTTGATTTATCAAGCTCAATTACAACCTCATATCTAAGGTCTTGAGAGCAAACCCAAAGGTAATCTGCCTTTTCAGCAATCTTATTTTCACTGTTGATTTCAAGCCCCTTTTCAGTAAATTCAAGGCTTTCGTATAGGCTTTTTGTAAGTGCATCATAAAGAATTGGCAAGCTTTTTTGCTTTGTAAAATCGCAATCAAGAGAAATATCGCTAACGATTTTTTCACCACAAGGCATTTTTAAAGGCTCTGCCCTATTTGAAGTAGCTTTAAACCAGTCGTCATTTGTCCACTCTAGTGGCTCAAGAAGTGGTATTCTGCCTAAATCGTGTCTGCCGTTTAAAATTCCGTGATAAATTAAGTGCCAGTCACCGTTTACAGTGTCAACCAATGTTGCATGTCCAACCGACCACCATTTTTCTGCTCTTTCCCATGTTTTAATAATAGGATTATACGGTGAGCTTTCGTAAGGGCCTGTCAAATTTTTAGAACGGAAACTTAGAACGCAGTGACCTGTTGGAGGGCCTTGTGTTCCACCTTGTGAAATTGTCAAGTAGTAATAACCGTTTCTTTTTGTGAATTTGGGAGCTTCTGGGTATACACCCTCAATCTCCCACTCTTCAGGCATTTCCCAAATGTCGCAAATTTTTACACCTTCACCAGCTATTTTCATGCCGTCTTTTGTTAAAGGATAAAGAATATTGCCACAAATACACAAAAATCGATTACCGTTTTCGTCGGTAACGTGACCAGGGTCAATTCCAGCAACATCTAAAAAACAAGGTTTTGTCCAGTCACCTTTTTTGATGTCAGTGCAACTTATAACAAAAATTCCATAGCCAGGTGCAAAATTGTAAATGTAATACTTATCTTCGTATTTGATAAGTTCAGGTGCAAAAACAGTTAAATGAGAAGCTGGGCTCTTGTCTACTAGCTCGCAAGAATAATACATTGGCTCCCAATTTATTAGGTCTTTAGAATGCAAAATAACCATATTTCGATAGCCCATGCCAGAGTTAACCATGTAATAATCCTCGCCATCACGCATGATTGATGGGTCGGGGAAGTTTCCTAAAATGATAGGATTTTGATAAAAGCCGTTATTTAAATCTGCAGTATAAAACATAAAAATTCCACACTTTCTTTATAATTAAACTTATTGTATCATTAATTATAGTGCAATTCAACAAAATAGTTGTTTTAAAACAACTATTTATTGCACAAAATTTATATAGAATATATTACTGTTTTCATAAAACCCATACAAGCAAAAAAGGAACGCCCAAGCGTGGACGTTCCTTGCAAACAATTACTATATCTTAAATTATTTGTTATTATTGATTTTTAAAACAACACCGCTTGATGTAACGTATTTGCCACCACGATATGCGCAGAAAATATATTCAGGAACATCGCCATTCATTAAAAGTTGAGGTCTTTCAAAACGACCTTGACGTGAAATATTTGGCATTTTTTCGTCAAAATAATGTGGAGCATCATAATAAGCTAATTTAGGCTCTGTGAATTTAATACCATCTTCTGACTCAATATATAGTCCATATTCATGGTTAAATATACCCATATCACGCATAACCATATGATATTTGCCGTCTTGATACCACATATAGCCGTCTTCTGCTTGCATAGTTTCACCGTAAATCGAATAATCAATTACAGGGTTACAAGGGCATTTAACATAAGGGCCTTCAAGAGTTTCAGCCTCAGCATAGCCGTACATACGGTTTCCGTTGAATTTAGCAGCAGTTTCGTTGCTCCAAGCTTTGTAATAAATTCTGTATTTGCCTTCTGGTGTAACAACAAAAGTTGGGTTAGATGTACAAAAAGAATCCCATGTTCCGTCTTCGCCAACGTCTACCATACAGTTGTCAAAACGTTTCCAAGGGCCATTTAAAGAGTCTGCCACAGCCATACCAACACGTTTTGAATTAACTAGTTTATGGAAGTAAGGAAGATATTCTTCTTCTTCCATTGCGCCGATTTCATCTAAAGTTTTGCCAAGACCAGCACCTGATGAACCCATGTATAAAAGAACATATTTATCGCCAGCTTTGTAGATTGATGGATTATGTATTGACCAAGAATCCCAATAGTCGCCACTACGGCCTGTAAGTGCAACATCTTGATGAACAAATGTTCCCTGTGCGCTGTCAGCTACTGCGTGGCCAACTTCACAAGCTGCAACCCAACCTAAGTGGTCATATTTGTTTTCCCATCTTGCGTAAAATACATGAACTTTACCGTCTTCATCATATATTGGAGAGCAACCCCACACATTGTAGTCTGCATCTTCTAAAATTCTGCCGATTGGCTCTAATTTTTTGCAAAAATCTGATTCGATTTGTTCTGGTTTTTTAATAATCATAATTTTCTCCTTATAAGTTAATTTATAAATCCATTATACACAAAATTCATTTAATTTGTCAATGATTAAGCTAAAATAGTCGCCACCCTAAATAAATTAAGGTGGCGTTTAAATTATTCTGATTTTATTTCATTTGGAAATGAATTTTTGTATTTTTTTATTGCAATAATATACATTGGTATTAAGAATAATAAAGCTGCGCCCCAAGCGATGGGGTCTGACAGTATAGCACCGTTATACCCAAATTTTGGAATTAAAACATAAGCTACCATAATTCTACCAATCATTTCCATAACTCCTGCCATCATAGCTACAGAAGAATACCCTATGCCTTGTAGTGAATTTCTAAACACATGCAAAAGCGTGCATATAATATAAGAGCCACTGTTAACAAGCAAATAAAGGTAAGCCAGCTCTATAATTTGAGTTTCTGAAGCTGAAATTAGTATTAAAATCAAATATTTTCCTGTTAAAGCCAAAATTATAAAAACAATTATAGAATAAATAAATCCCATAATTAAAGCTTGAACAAGACCTTTGTTTATTCTGTCAAGTTTTTTAGCTCCAAGGTTTTGACTTGAGTATGTCGCCATGGTTAAACCTAGTGAAGAAATAACATTCATGGTAATTGAACTTATTTTTGAAGCAGCAGTAATTGCAGCAACATAGGCTGTTCCAAGTGTATTAACAGTTGATTGTAAAATTAACGCACCAATTGAAGCAATTGAAAATTGCAAGCCCATTGGAACGCTTGTTGTTAAAATATGCTTTGTAATTTCAAGGTCGAACGCCCAGTCTTCTTTAGTGGTTTTTAAAATGTCAACTTTTTTATTTATGTATATTACACAAGCAATCGCAGCAACAGTTTGAGAAATAACAGTTGCAAGACCTGTTCCAAAAACACCTAAATTCAAAACTAATACAAATACTAAATCTAAAACTATATTTAAAACAGCAGATAAAGTTAAAAACTTTAAAGGTGTTTTGCTGTCACCAATTGCAATAAGTGTTGCTGAAAACAGGTTGTAAAAAAACATTCCAATTATACCAGCTAAAATTACTGACATATAAGATTGTGCGTAATACATCATGTCTTCATTAGTGTTCATGAGTGTCAATATCTCTTCTATAAATATAAGCATTACAACCGAAATAAATACGGATAAAATTGCAGTCATATATACAGAATTGGTGAAATATTTTTTTAGTTTTTTCATGTCATTTGCGCCATAACAGTTAGCTATTGGAACACCGAAACCAGACGATGCTCCAATAACAAAACCTAATACCAAAAAGTGCAAAGCTCCAGTTGAGCCAACCCCAGCAAGGGCTTCTATGCCAACAAAGTTTCCAACAATAGCAGAGTCCACCATATTGTAAAGTTGTTGCAAAACTTGCCCTAACAATATAGGCACGGAAAAGCTCAGTATACCTTTATACGGGCTTCCGTTTATGAGATTTTTATTCATTTTCATTCCCTTATCTTTATGAAAAGTTATTTAAGGCTTTCATAAACCATTTTTGTGTATTTTTCTAAATTTAAATTTCCTACTTTTCCATATTTTTTTTCGTCAATTTCATAGCCGTAACGTCTTGCCAAACAATAAAAAGCAGAATCAGAACACTGGGTGTATCTTGTGTTAACATCAAAGTTATTGTTTACGAAATATTTATCAAGAATAGCTTCTAAAACCTTTACACCGTCTTCTTTGTCCCAAAATACTATTAAGTCTGAAATGTACATTAACAAAGCAAAATTATCAGTTGTTCGGCAAATTTCTTTTAAAACATCTACATCTGACAATCTAAATGCTACGTAAGCACGAACACATTCGCTTTCGTCGTTAAGTAAAGGCTTAATTAAATCTAGCTGATTATTATCTGCAGCAAATTTTGTTAGCATCATTTTAATTGGTGCATGTTTGCTGTCGATAAATTTAATTTCTTTTCCACAAACGCAGTCATTCCATGTTGAAATCAACTCGTCAAGTGGATATAAGTCGTCGTTATTGAAAATTTCGTATGAAGTTAAACCTGTTTTAGCTGAAAATTCAAAACACATAGGTTCAGGCATAAATACACCATCTCGATATTTTTTAATATTTTCAAACAAAACTTTTCTCATTCTTGTAAGTTCGTCTTGATATTTTGGTTTAACCGCCAAATTGTCAAGCTGAGATTTATCTTCTTCAAGGTTAAACATTTGCTCTGAAATTCTTGGCATACCACGGAAAAAAGCTCTTCTGTCTGTGTCTGCTACATTGTGTTTGTAACCTTCTTGTATCATAGAAGAAGTAAACCAAGGTGCAAAAATTGTTTGATACATGTTAAGCCTTTTGAAATCGCTGTAGGCGAAATCGCAAGTTAAAAGCATGTCTTTTTCCCTTACACAACGACTATTTTCGAAAGCGTCGTCAACACGTTCGCTGTAAGAGTAAATTTCGTTAGGACTTTCTGTTTTTTCTTCGCCAAATAAAACTCTACCTTGCATATGCTCGGGAACTTTTGCCCCAGCTATAGATAGACAAGTTGGCGCAAAATCTATAAAACTGACAAGTCTGTCGCAGTATCTGCCATATTCGTCAGTGTAAAGTTCTAAGTCGCTTTCTAATTCTTTAGGTAAATGTAACAAGAACGGCACATGTACGCCTTCGTCCCATAGTTCGCATTTGCCCTGGGTTATACCGTGGCCGTTATCGCCTGCGAAAAAGATAATCGAGTCATCATATTTACCACATTTTTTTAAATTATCAATAGCTTCGCCGAATATTCTGTCGGTTGTTGTAATTTTCTCGTGGTACTGTCCCCAAATTTCTTGTGATTGAGGTGACGTAAAATGATAATCTGGAACTTTTACATTTTCACGAATTTGATACTCATCTTCTTTTAACCTAGGCATTGACTGTCTGTGTTCGTCAGCAAATTGGGCATATCCATATTGAGATTGGTGTGTACAAGCAGTTGTTTGAACCATAAAAATAGGTTTGTCAGCTTTTTCTACAACATCAAGGAAAGATTGTGAAAAAATAAGTGAGTCTGTTTGAGTTGTTATAACTTTCATGTCATAACCGTCGTTGTCCTCTCTAGCGAAATTGAAATCTGTTTTGCCTATAGAGGTAAAATAGCCAGCCTCTTGCATATATTGACCAATGTTGTTAATTTTATCAGGCAATTTCGCAAAGCTTCTGTGTTGTCCAACACCAGCACAAGAACCGTACATTCCAAGGTTTAGCGAAGTTCTAGCTGCTGAACAAACAGGAGCTGCTGATGAACAATAATTAAATCTTATATTTTCTTTTGCAAAAGCGTCAATTATTGGTGTTTTTGCGTTTGTATCTCCGTAACAACCGAAATTAGGACAAATATCCTCAGTTAACATTATAAAAATATCGTATTTCTTCATAAATTAGACTCCTTTTATAAGTTCAAATTCGACATTATTTAAGTTGAAATCGTTGTTGTTTTTGCATATCATAACTATTTTAATTTTTTGGTTAGAACCAAATCCATCAAGTGGGATTTCGTAATTTATTTTTTCGCTAAAATATTCGTGTTTTTCTATGGTTAAGAACTCTTTAGGACTAGGATTAGGCCACGCTTGGTGGTCATGATAAACTAAAAATTCAAATTCACCTTGAATACCTTTAAAACACATATTCATAGTACGGTCAGACTCGGGAAAAACTGTTTTTGCAGTAAACAACAAATAGCCCTCTTGATTTTCTGGTTTATAATTTGCAAATGAAATAAATTCGTTAGAGTTCATGTCGTCAAAGTTATATTCTTTAGTAATATCCTCAAATCCATTACATTTAGGCCAAATTTTAAAGCTATCTATAGACATATCACGGTCACCACCGTCAAGTCTTAAAAATTTTTGAACATCTGCTACGTCAATAGTCAACTGTGCTGATAACTTATTTTCTTTTGATTTCGCTTTAATTCCAACAGTTTTTGCGCCTTCTTTAACTCTTACCAAAACTTGTACTAAGCCGCCAAACATTTTCATATTTAATGATTTTGCATGTGCATGGTCTACTGGGTCACTGTTTGATACAGAAAGAATTTCGCCATTTTCTACATCTAAAATCTCAGGAATAATAGTATCAGTTGCAGTTGGTATGAAATTACCGTCTTTGTCTTGTAGTGAAATTTTGAATATAGCAATGTCTTCACCAGTGTTTGTTATGTTGTCTAATTGGCTTTCGATTAGCATTTTAGTTGCACTAGAAGTTGTAACACTTTTGTCTTTTGCAATTATTTTACCGTTTCTATAAGCTATAGCTTCTATATAACCTGGTTCATAAACAACGTCCCAAGAAGCTGGTTCGTATTTGTGGTAATCTTTTATTCCTAAGCTTTTACCGTTAACTACAAGTTCTACTTGGTCGCCGTTGCTATAGGTGTAAAGTGTAAGCTTTTCTCCCTCGTGCCCTTGAAGTGACCAGTGTGGAAAAACGTGTACCATGTCTTCTTTGTTCCACAAAGCTTTAACTAAATAAGTTTTATCTTTGAAAAATCCACAAGCATCAGTAACACCACAACTAGCAATTAAGCCAGGCCACGCAGCTTCGCCACGATAATCTTGTCCTGTCCACATGTATGTACCACAAATAAACGGATTTACTTCCATTCCTCTTATAGTGTCGGCACAGGATTTAGCGTTTGCAAAACCAAAAACCCTGTCAAAATCGCTACAATAACCTGAATTACTTCCATCTGGCTCGAAATAAATACCTCTTGTACCTGAACAAGCTGCTGTTTCGCTTGCTACAATAGGTTTTGTTTTGTGTCTAATTCTCATTTTATCATAAAGCTGAACGTTGTAATTTACACCTACAACTTCAGAACTTTCAGCAGAGTAGCTGTCAAAATATCCACCGTTAAGTGCAACAGTAACCGGCCTTGTTTCGTCATACTTTTTAACAAGCTTAGTTAAACTATCCACTAATCTGCCACCAGTTTTAGTAGATTGAACAGGCTCTTCGTTACCAACAGACCAAATAACAACACTTGGGTGATTTCTGGCACATTTAAGCATAGTTTTAAGTTCTTTTTGACTTTTTTCACTCCAGTTAAACCATCTATTTTCTTCCATAACCATAATTCCGTATTGGTCGCACAAGTCTAAAACCCCTGGAGCTGACGGATTGTGAGCAAATCTATAAGCGTTAACGCCCATTCTTTTCATGTTTTGAATTCTGAATTCATATAAAGAATGTGACATAGCTACGCCTTGGTTTGCATGATCTTGGTGATAACACAAGCCACGTTGTTTTATTGATTTTCCATTTAAATAGAACCCTGTATCGGCATCATAGCTAATTGTTCTAAAGCCAAAACTTGTGTCGTATTCATCTTTTTTTACATCTTCGCAGAAAATTTCAGTTTTTAAATTGTATAAATTGCAATTTTCTGTGTCCCAAAGTTTTGGCTTGTTAACTGTTAAATTTTGGTTGAATAAAGTTTCACCGTATTCAACTGTTGTTTTATTGCTAACGCTTTTAACTTCGTCACCATTTGCATCGTAAACAGTTTGTTTTACCAAAACATTTGCACTATTTGCAATATTATTCCAAATGGTAGTTTCTATAGCAACGTCCCAGTTAGCGTTATCCAAAAGTTTAGGGTTTACGTAAGTACCCCACATGTCAACAGCTATTTCGTCTGTAATAGTAAGCCAAACATCTCTGTAAATGCCGGCACCCTCGTACCACCAGCCCTCCACTTCGTCGTTTTCAATTCTAACTGAAATAGTGTTTGTTTCATCATCTAACAAATATGGTGTAATATCTATATAAAAACTGTTGTAAATACTTTTGTTTTCGCCTGCAAAAAATCCATTACACCAAACTTTACTGTTTTTACCAGCGCCGTCAAAATTAACGATTATTCTTTTGCCCCCAATTTCACAAGGCAATTTAAAATGTCTTCTATACCATGCTGTTTCTCTTTTATAAGAACCAGCAGAGCCGTTAAATTTGCTGTTAACTTCGCCTTCTAAAACATAGTCATGAGGAATACGAACATCAACAAAATCTTTGTCGTAAAAACTTGCAGCCGCCGCACCTAACCCATTTTTAGCTTTACTGTGCATAGCAGTTGGGTAATGGCCTATTACTATAGGCTCACTTATATCGCCTAAGTGAAATTTCCAACCTTCGTTTAATAAATATTTTTCTCTCATATAGCCTCCTTTTCTAGCCAAATACGTTATATCATATTTTTTAGGAGGGCGTTGAAACCCTCCCTTTAAATTATTCGTTTGTTTTTTTAATTAATCTATAGATTTAAATAATACATTGTCCATACTGAAAGTACCGTCGTTTTTGCAAACCATGACAATTTTAATTTTTTCATATGATGAAAAACCAGCAAGTGGAATTTCGTAATTAGTTTTTTCAGTGAAATTCTCATGTTTTTGAATTGTGATAAATTCATCTGGAGTAGGGTTTGGCCATGTGTTACTATCGTGGAATACTTTAAATTCAAATTCTCCTTTAATTCCCTCAAAATTCATTGAGAATTTTCTATATGTTTCTGGGTACACTGCCTTGGCTGTGAATAGAAGATAATCTGAACCTTGCTCTGGAACGTAATTTGAGAAACTGATGAACTCATTTGAATTCATGTCGTCAAAATTGTATTCCGCATTTACAGCGTCGTAACCTGCGCATTTTGGCCAAATTTTAAAGTTTTCTACAGATAAATCACGATTTCCGCCAGGAATTCTTTCAAATGGAGCAGTTTGTTCAACATCCATTCTAAATTTGGTTGAAAGTCCTAATTCTTGTGAAGACACTTCTATACAAATATCTTTTGCACCCTCTTCGACACGTACTAAAACTTCGATTAAACCGTTAAATAGGTTTTGTGTATGTGATTGTAAGTTACCGTGATTTTTTGGGTCACCGTTTGCAACAGAAATTATTTCGCCTTTGCTTTCGTCTAAAGATACAGCTGTGATGTCAACATTGCCATAAGGTATAAAAGTACCTTGTGCATCTGTCAAATAAACTTTTAACATAGCAAAATCTTCACCAGAGTTATTTACTTTGTCTAGGTAACTTTCTACAACTATATTTTCAGCTTTACCAGCTGTTACATTTTTATCTGTTGCAATAACTTTTCCGTCTTTATAAGCAATAGCCTCAATACAGCCTGGCTCATAAACAACGTCCCATTTTAGTGGGTTGTATTTATCGTAATCTTTAACACCTAAACTTTTACCATTTAGCACAAGTTCTACTTGGTCGCCGTTTGTGTAAATGTAAAGTTTTATGGTTTCACCCTCTTTACCGTCAAGTGACCAGTGTGGGAAAACATGAACCATAGGTTTTTCTGACCACAATGCTTCTACTAAGAAAGCTGAGTCTTTTTTAAATCCACAACCGTCGGTGTATCCGTTGTCACCAACAAGTTTTGGCCAACTTGCCTCGCCTCTATAATCTTCAATAGTCCACATATATGTACCACAAATATGGTCATAGTCAAACATACCTTTAATAGTCTGCAAAGTGTTAGCGGCAGAAGCTAATTCGCCTACTTGGTCATAGTCGTTTTTATAAGCAGAACGTGACATGTCGGTTTCAAAATATGTACCACGTGTACCAGATGCACCACCTGTTTCACTGCCAACAACTGGTTTGTCTGGGTGAGCTATATGAACAGTTTCGTAAAGTCTAACGTTGTGGTTAACACCAACTAATTCAGAAGCCTGTGCTGCTGGGCTGTCGTAATA
Source organism: Clostridia bacterium (assembly GCA_044432645.1). Taxonomy (GTDB): domain Bacteria; phylum Bacillota; class Clostridia; order Oscillospirales; family Acutalibacteraceae; genus SIG603. Next base: position 24,530 of record JAWXUM010000030.1, read on the forward strand.
ACCACCGTTTAACGCAAGTGTAACAGGTCTTGTTACATCATATTGCTTAACAACACTTGTCAAATGTGAAACAAGTCTGCCACCGGTTTTAGTCGCTTGAACTGGTTCTTCGTTACCAATCGACCACATAATAACACTAGGGTGATTTCTACCACATTTAAGCATAGTGATAAGCTCTTTTTGAGTTTTTTCGCTCCAGTTAAACCATCTGTTTTCTTCCATAACCATAACACCGTATTGGTCACAAATATCTAAAAATCCTGGGCTTACTGGGTTATGAGATGCACGGTATGCGTTACCACCCATATCTTTAATTGACTCTGCTCTATGTCTTAAAATAGACCTTGAAAAAGCTACGCCAATGCTTGAATGGTCTTGGTGACCACAAATACCTTTTTGTTTAATATTTTTTCCGTTTAAATAAAACCCAGTGTCGCAGTCATATCTAATAGTTCTAAAACCAAAACTTGTGTCATAATCATCGATTTTTTCGTCATTAATACAAATTTCAGTTTTAACACTGTATAAATTACAGTCGTCAACATCCCAAAGTTTAGGGTTTTTAGCAAGCATTTTTTGTTTTAAAACATTTTCGCCGTAAACAGTGTCAATTTCAGAAACTGCTGTGTCGATAACATTTTTTTCAGCATCGTAAATAGTTTGTTTAACTGTAGCTTTAATCTTTGCAAGACTGTTGTTCCAAACTGTTGTTTCCATGTCAACGTCCCAGTCATTGCCGTCTGTAAGTGTTGGGTTTACATAAGTACCCCACATATCAACAGCTAATTGGTCAGTAACAATTAGCCAAACATCTCTATAAATGCCAGCACCTTCGTACCACCAACCCTCAACTTCGTCGTTTTCAATTTTAACAGAAATAGTGTTGGTTTCGTCGTCTAAAAGATAAGGTGTAATATCCATGTAAAAGCTATTATACAAACTTTTGTTTTCGCCAGCTAAACAGCCGTTACACCAAACAGTTGAGTTTTTACCAGCTCCATCAAAAAGAAGAATAAATCTTTTTCCGTCAATTTCGCAAGGCAAATTAAAATGTCTTCTATACCATGCAGATTTTCTCTCTAAAGCACCTTGAGATTCATTGAATTTTTCATCAGGTTTTCCCTCTATAACATAGTCATGAGGAAGTCTTACATCACGGAAATCTCCGTCATAAAAACTAGCAGCAGCAGCGCCTAAACCATTTTTAGCTTTGCTGTGCATGTATGTTGGGTAATGTCCCATTACCTCTTTTGCTGGAATATCGCCTAAATGGAATTTCCAACCCTCGTTTAACAATATTTTTTTACGCATATTTGTTCTCCTTATAATTTATTTATAGTGGCAGCACTTGTTGCACCACTTATTAATTTTATTATATATATTTTATATTTTAAGTCAATACTAAGCAGAATAATGTGTACTAAAAGCCAAAAAATCCATAACAATTTATGCAATTACACTATGTATTTTTAAGAATTTAGGGGATCGACAGTGATTTTTTGCAATGCATAAAATGTCCACCCTGCGTTACAGGGTGACATTTCATGTACAACATTCAGTTTTTTGTATTTTATAAACGGATAATTATTTGAGTGAAAATAGCACATTATCCAAGCTAAAATTGCCGTCATTTTTTGCAACCATTATAATTTTCATTTTTTCATAAGAAGAAAAACCATCAAGAGGAATAACGTGGTCAGTTTTTTCAGTGAAAATATGATGTTGTTTAATAGTAATATCTACCGGTGGTTGTGGGTTTGGCCAAGCTTTTTCATCGTGATAAACTTTAATTTCAAACTCGCCTTTTACTCCACTAAATATTAAGTTCATATGTCTTTCAGTTTCTGGGAAAACAGCTCTTGAAGTAAATAGAAGATACTCAAGTTTTTTATCGGGCTCGTAGTTGTTGAAATGAATAAATTCGTTCGAATTCATGTCGTCAAAGTTATATGTTTCATCAACATCTTCAAAAGATTTTCCTGTAGGCCAAATTTTAAATCCGTCAATTGATAAATCTCTGTCGCCACCTTCAATTCTTTCAAATGGAACTTCTACATCTTTAATGTCTAAAGTAAACTTAGTGCAAATATCTTTTTCAGGAATATTTGCTTTAATACCTATTTGTTTTGCGCCTTCTTTTATCCTTACTAGAACTTCTAACAATCCGTTAAACATTTTTTGATTGTGAGATTTAAAATCAGCGTGAGAAAGAGGGTCGCCGTTTGCCACAGATATTATTTCGCCGTCTTTTTCGTCTAAAATTTCTACTTCAACTAAACTATCAGAAGTTGGAATGTATAAGCCGTTTTCATCTTCTAAATAAAGTTTTAGTATAGCAACATCTTCGCCACTGTTCGTAATGTCTTCAAACACATTTTCAACTTTAAGTGTTTTTGCTTCTCCACAAGTAACACTCTTGTCCCTTGCTATTTCAACACCATTTTTGTAAGCTATAGCTTCAATGCAACCCGGTTGATAAACTGTATCCCATTTTAGTGGGTCATATTTGTTGTAATCTTTAATACCTAAGCTTTCGCCGTTTACAATTACTTCAACTTGGTCAGCGTTAGTGTATGTGTAAAGTTTAATAGGCTCACCCTCTCTACCTTGTAAAGACCAAGAAGGGAAAATATGAACCATAGGCTTGTTTGTCCAGAAAGATTTAACCAAATAAGAATTATCTTTTGCAAACCCACAACCGTCACTAAAGCCACTATCTGCAACAAGTTTTGGCCACTGAGCTTCGCCTCTGTAGTCTTCTAAGTTCCAAATATATGTACCAGACATATAAGGGTATTTTTCTACACCCTCAATAGTTTGTATACAGTTTGAACTTGCAGCAAATGCACTTTTTAAATTCAAATCATTCTTATATCTACCAGGCCCACCGATTTTTTCAAAATAACAGCCACGTGTACCGTTACCACCACCTGTTTCAGTTGCTATAATTGGTTTTGTTGGGTGAGCTTCACGAATAGTAGGGTAAAGCTGTACATTATGATTTATGCCAACAACATCAGACTTCTCAGCCGATACACTGTTATAGTATCCACCGTTTAAAGCTAAAGTTACAGGTCTAGTTATATCGTACTTTTTAACAAGTTTGTTGATATGCTCAACTAATCTACCACCTAGTTCAGTGTCTTGTGATGGTTCTTCGTTACCAATTGACCAAACAACTACACTTGGATGATTTCTACCATTTTTAAGCATAGTTATAATTTCTTTTTGGCTCTTATCACTCCAGTTAAACCATCTGTTTTCTTCCATAACCATAACACCGTTTTTATCGCAAATGTCTAAAAAGCCTGGTGGAACTGGGTTGTGTGAAGAACGAAAAGCGTTAAATCCGAACTCTTTTAAGTTTTTAACTCTATTTTTATGAATAGTTTCTGGTAAAGCAACACCAATATTTCCATGGTCATAGTGTGCCGAAACACCACGTTGTTTAATGCTTTTACCATTTAAATAGAAACCAGTTGCTGGTTCGTATTTTATTGTTCTAAAACCGAAAGTTGTTTCATATTCATCTGTTATTTTATCACCAACAAATGTTTTAGTAATTAATTTATATAAGTTTGGCTCTTGGGTATCCCAAAGTTTAGGTGACTGAACTTTAATTGTTTGGTTTAAAATATTTTCACTGTACGCTGTGATTATTTCGTTTTCTGTTGATTTAATTTCAGCACCACTTGCGTCTATGATAGTTTGTAAAACTTTTACTTTTGTAGAAGTTGCTGTATTGTTCCAAACTGTTGTTTCAATTTGCACATTCCATAAGTCGTCTTGTGTAAGTATTGGGTTTACATATGTACCCCATACATCTACAGCAATGTCGTCAGTTACTAACATCCAAACATTTCTGTAAATACCAGCACCCTCGTACCACCAGCCTTCAACTTCCTCGTTTTGAATATGAACAGAAATAGTATTTATTTCGTCATCAAATATATATGGAGTAATATCCATGTAAAATGTATTGTACAAACTTTTATTTTCACCAGCTAAACAACCATTACACCAAACAGTTGTTTGTTGCCCTGCTCCATCAAAAAGAAGTATAATTCTTTTGTTTTTGTTTTCAAAAGGCAATTTAAAATGCCTTCTATACCAAGCGTTTTTTCTTTCCAAAGAACCCTGAGATTCGTTGAATTTTTTGTCTGGTCTGCCTTCTAGCACATAGTCGTGTGGAAGTCTAACGTCTTTGAAATCTTGGTCGTAAAAACTAGCCATAGCAGCGCCTACACCATTTCTTGCTTTACTATGCATATAAGTTTCATAATGCCCTTGAATTTCTTTAGCAGGTATATCCCCTAAATGAAATTTCCAACCGTCGTTTAACAATATTTTTTTACGCATAAATTTTCCTCCTTATTATAGAAAAATTGAATACAATTATATTTTTTATTTTGTATTTATTGTATTCTTTTAACATTATAGTGCATAACATTCGATAAGTAAAGAGACTTTTTAAACAATTTCACAATTAGACTTTACATCTGTTAAGAATTGTTGTATAATTTTCACGTAAATAGCTTGTGTTGTTTAGTAGACTGAAACTAAAACGAAAACATAAGTAATAAGGTAAAATTTTCACAAAATTGAAAGGAAGTATTTTCATGAACAAGTATGTAAGTTTAAACAAAGGTTGGAAACATAAGGTTTTTAACATCTTCCAAAATGGTTCATATGATTTATTTTATATGGACGATTATGACGATTCAGATTGGAGAGTTGTTGATGTACCACATGACAGCAGTATAGAACAAGAGTTTAAAGAAACTAATCTTAGTGGTCCACGTGGTGGATATGCAACTACTACAGTTTGTTTTTACAACAGATATTTTAATTTGACTGCACAAGAGGCTACAAAGCACATTACAGTTGAGTTCGAAGGCGTTTACATGAACGCTACTACTTATATCAACGGCGAAAAGCTTGGTAAATATCCATACGGATACACAGCTGTAACTTATGATATATCCGACTATGTTAAAGAAGGCGAAAACAAAATTTCAGTTTTTGTAGACAACGAAAAACAACCCGGCTCACGTTGGTATTCAGGTACTGGTATTTATAGACCTGTTACAATGCATATATCTGAAAAAGTTCATCTTGATAAATATGATTTTGTTGTAAAATCAACACAAACTAACGATAACGAAGCTACGGTTGAAGTCGATGTTAAACTTTTCAATAAATTTAAAGATTCAGTACCTTACACTTTGACATTCGATTTTTACAACGAAAAATCTGAATTAATTGAGTCTAAAGACCTATTTGCTTCTATTGGTAACAACTGCACTGCTGATAAAGCTTATAAAACAGTTATTAAAAACCCTGAACTATGGTGTTTTGAAAACCCAGCACTTTACACTTGTAATGTTACACTAAAATATAGGGATGGCACTGTATGCGACGAAATGTCCACTAAATTTGGTATTCGTACAATAGAATTCTCACCAGAAACAGGATTTTATATCAACGGTAAACACGATAAATTAAAAGGCTTGTGCATACACCATGACAACGGTTGTATTGGTGCTTGTGCCGACCCAAAAGTTATTAGAAAAAAATTAGAATTAGTTAAAACAACTGGTGCAAATGCTGTTAGAACTGTACACAACCCAGAATCTACCGAATTTTTAAACATTTGTGACGAATTAGGTTTATATGTTATGGCAGAAGCTTTTGATGAGTGGATAATTTCAAAAAGACCTCGTGTTTTTGGCGATTTAAACTATCGTCAAAGAATTCTCGCTTACAGCGAATATTACGAAGATTGGGCAGAAAAAGATTTATCTGCTATGGTTAGAAGAGATAGAAACCATCCATCAATTATACTTTGGAGCATTGGTAACGAAATTTTGGAACTTCGCCAAAAAGAAGGCGAAATTATGACTCAACAACTTGTAAATATCGTAAAAGAGCACGATAAAACAAGGCATGTAACAGTTGCTTGTAACGGACTTGAAGCAATTAACAAAACACAATGCCCAGATATTGTTGACGTTTGTGGATACAATTACGCTAACGCATTTTATGACGGCGACCACGCTAAACACCCTTACAGACCAATTCTTGGTAGCGAAAATCCATCTATGCACCTTATTGCCAACAGGGGTGATTATGAAGAATTTTTAACAATTCAAGATTCATACGACACATCTGCTGCTAAAATAGACCCAACAACAGTTATGGGCGACAGAGCAACAATTCGTTCTTCTGTCGAGCGTACTCTTATATCTTTTAAAGACCATAGAAAAGAATTTGTTGCAGGACAATTTACTTGGGCAGCTTTTGACTACATGGGCGAAGCAGGTCCTGACACTTGGCCTACAATCGGTTCTCCAAGTGGTGTTTTCGACAGAGCTTTACTTCCAAAAGACAACCTATACTTCTATCAAAGTGTTTGGACAGACAACCCAATTATTCATATAATGCCACATTGGAGCTTCGGTGACGATAAAGTTGGTAAAAAAATCCCTGTTGTTTGTTTAACAAACTGCGACGAAGTTGAAATTTTTGTTAATGGAACTTCTTTTGGCACAAAAGTTATGAATAAAGAAGAAGAGCTATTCCTTGAATGGGATAATGTTATTTTCGAAAAAGGTGAAATTAAAGCAGTTGGTTTAAAAGACGGTCAAACATATACCGATGTTGTTAACACTGTCGGAAAACCTGCTAGTATTGAAATTGAGCTAGACACTTATAAAGCTGATGTAGGCGAATTGATTTACAGCACTGCAAAAATAGTTGACGAAAACGGAGCTGTTGTTCCAACTGCTAACATGACTATTAAATTTGCAAGTAGCGAAGACATTAAATTTGTAGGTTCAGACAATGGAAATACAACATACTCTAAATTTATGAGTTCTGAACTAGACACAAGCGCTGGTATGGCTATATGCGTTTTTGCTGGTAAAAAACCAACAAAAGGCACAATTAGCGTTTCATTTGAATGTGACGGAAAAGAAATTACTGCAACAGCAGATATAGAAATTAAATAATTAAAATAAAAAAGTTTAAGGGAACAACCAAATTGGTTGTTCCCTTAAATCGCAGACTGTCAAAAAACCTATATCGTAAAAAAAGTTGCACAAACATTGTAGGGGCGAGCTGTGCTCGTCCGTGGATAAAACAAAAAGTTTTGTCTTATTTTGTGTAAAATAGAGAAATATTTTTATTAATTTTATAAAAGCACTAAATTAACATCT
>JAWXUM010000031.1:0-30209 GCA_044432645.1 Clostridia bacterium
ATATTTTTATTAATTTTATAAAAGCACTAAATTAACATCTTGATTTCGGACGAGCACAGCTCGCCCCTACCATTTTTAAAATATATTTTCGGTATTTTACACAAATACAAAACCTTTTTCAACAAGCTGAGGGACTGTTCTAGTAAAGAACAGTCCCTAATACTCTGTTTAAATTAAAATGCAAATTTTCAAGATTAACAAGGCATTAATTATTAACCTTTAAATTTTCTTGACCTTGATTTGCTTCTCTTTTTGTTATACATTACACTTACTGTAATATATAAAATCAAAATAACTATAATGGCGCATATAACACCTATAAAAATTGGTGAACTAATTACGTCTTTTCCAACTTCTATTGTATGTATAAGTTGGCTTCTGTCTACTGATTCAGAAGCCACTACATTTACTGTTGCAAGTTCTGTACCTTCGTAAGTAAATGTGGCAATGCCAATTATATCTCCTTGACTGATAGGCGCCTGTACTTCATCAGGTAAGTCCAAAGTCACCGTTATGCTCGACAGCGATAATGAACTAGGAAGAAGAATTCGAACATTTTCTTCTGCAACTACTTGTAGAATACTTTGGTCCCACGCATATTCTACTATAACATCACCAAGTAAAGTTCCTGCTGAAACAACCGTTTGGTCTTCCAAATTCAAGAAAGCCCACCGATAAAGATTAGCAGAGTCTATCATAGCTGCATTGTCTAAAGTGTTTCCTTCGTCATCTTCCATATCGGCTCCTAAAGCGATAATAATATATGAATACCCATTATAAGTAGCAGATGAAGCCAAACAATATCCAGATTCAGTAAGTGAACCTGTTTTTATTCCTGTAGCATATTTATAATAATAACTTGTACCACTAGTACTGTACGAAGTAAGCATTTTGTTTGAAGTATAAACTGTCAACTCTTTTGTTCTCATGTTTGTTGGCTCTAATGTGTAATAAAGCTGACTTGTTATCTCTGTAAAATACGGTAGAGTTGTTGCATATCTTGTTAATACTGCTAAATCTCTAGCTGTTGAATAATGGTCTTCACAATAAAGTCCATGTGGATTTGTGAAATTGGTATTTTCACAACCTAATTCTGCTGCTTTTTCATTCATAAGTGCAACAAAAGGTGAACCTGTCATATCATAAGCACGGCTATCTGCACCACTAGTATTAGTATTTTCACTATAATAACCCTGTGTGCTGTCATAGTACAATGCAAGAGCTAAAGCAGCATCATTACCCGATGGAACCAACATTAAATTTAAAAGCTCATATGCTGTTAATTCTTCGCCTACTTTAATATTTGCAAGCGAACTATTAGTAGACTCTAAAATATCTGAAACATCTTGAGTAACTGTTATCACTGTATTTTGTATATCAGGAATATTTTCATATGCAACAATATAAGTTATAATTTTAGTAAGAGAAGCCATAGGTAACTCTTCGTCTGCATTGTTGGCATAAACAACATCCCCTTCTTCCATTGTTACCATTATATACGATTTACAAGTTCCTTCAACAGTGCTAGGAAAACCCTCTGCCGATACACTATATGTTATAGAACTAATTATTATTGAAAGTAAAAGTATTGATATTAATTTTTTCAATTAAGAACCTCCTATTTAAAGTTATAGTATTATAACATTTTTTGACAAAAAAGTGAATAGAAAAAAGAAAAAATTAACATTTAATTTTAAAATAAAACAAGGGCATTAAAATTGCCCTTGTTTTTTAAATTTCTTTATATTTGGCTAATAATTTAGACGCTAAAGTAGGTCCTACACGTATAAATTCATTTTCTTCTTTATAATCTAAAGTTCTTATAACTTCACAGGATTGATTATATATAGAAATCTTAGCAGATTGATACCAAGGCTCTTTTTTACCTACAAAGAAAACAGCAAATTCTATACTTTCGTCTTCGTTAACTTTCGAGAAGTACATTTTCACTTTATCTACATTGTAACTGTTTTTAACAACGGAAACCAAAGCGTTTTTCACTAGTTCTATCGCTAAATCATCAAACCCAACATCAAAAATCAATATTTTTTCTTTGAGTTCAGCTAAACTTTTAACTCGACGTTTTGTATAATTTTCAAGTTGACTATTCGATTTAATTGAATCAGCTTTACCTGCCCTTGGAGTTAAACAAATAACATACTGCCTTTGATGGTCGCTGAACATCAAAGGATATGAAAGCTGTGCAACATATTTGCAGTGTTCGCATTCCCAGTCGAATAAATCTTCCCTTAAAATACGTTCTTTAAATTCTGGATTTAAATTATTGCATATATTCACAAGCATATTAATTTTGTTGCCCTTTAAACATTTAGGGCAAATTACTTCTTTTGATATTTGTGTCATAATTTCCCTTACACCACCTTTAAACTTCTATTATTCCACCACCGAGAACTATATCGTCGTTATAAAAAACAACCGATTGTCCAGGACATAAAAACTTCTGTGTTTCTTCAAAAACTACTTTAACTTTACCACTATCTAAAGGACTGATAACTGCTATAGTAGGTTTTGCTCTATACCTTGTTTTAACTGTAACTTTCATTTCGGTTTCAAGTTTATCAAACGCAATGAAGTTCACATCACTTGCTATTAATTCTTTTTTATTGTCATTGTCCTTAGCTGTAAGCGTTACAGTGTTATTTTCAGCATCAATTTTACTTACAAAACATCTGTATCCTAAAGCAATTCCTAAACCTTTTCTTTGACCTACTGTATATCTGTATATGCCATTATGCTCACCTAATCGGTTCCCATTTTCATCTATAAAATTTCCTGTATCTGCTTTTTTATTAGAATATTTTTCGATAAAATCAACATAATCACCATCTTTAACAAAACAAATATCTTGGCTATCTGATTTTTCTGCTACTGGTAAGCCATACTGTTTTGCAATTGCCCTTGTTTCGGATTTTTCCAAGGAAATCAAAGGAAACATAGTAGCCTCAAGCTGACTTTGCGTTAAAGTATATAAAAAATAACTTTGGTCTTTTGGACTTTCAGATTTTTTCAGAAGAAACCTATCCCCTACTTTTTCAGTAATAGCGTAATGTCCAGTTGCAATTTTGTCGCAACCCAAACTTTTGGCAAACTCTAACATTTTACCAAATTTCATGGTAGAATTACACCTTACACAAGGGTTTGGCGTTCTGCCACTAAAATACTCATCTACAAAATTGTCTGTTACATTTTCAGCAAATTCTTTTGTAAAGTCAGGCACATAATGTTCTATTCCAATTTTATCACAAACAGCTTTAGCATCTAAAGCTTCTTTATATAAATTTTCTTTATCTTCCTTTGTTAGGCACGGTTTTAAAATCATAGTTATACCAACTACTTCATAACCTTGATTTTTCAAAAGCAAAGCAGTTACCGAACTATCCACACCGCCACTCATGCCTACTGCGATTTTTTCCAAATGTTGTTCTCCTATTCCTGTGATTGTACTGCTTCGTCGATTATTCCGTCATCAATTGGAGTATCTGCTCCACTTAATTCAATCACCTCTTCAGACTCAGCATATTCTGCTTTATCATCTTTTGAATCTATATCTTTTTTTATAATATCTTCTTTATAAATTTTTTCTAACAAAAGAGCTGATTTTTCAATTATGTCTTCAGCTTCTTCAATTTCTTTACAATTTATTTCTGTTACAGGGTTAGCCTCATCTCTTAAATTATGAAAATAATATCTACCTAAAGCATTGTAAGCTTTATCAGCTTTTGCTTTTTCTTTTCTTATTGTAGCTTTTAACTTATTGATTGCATTTGTTTTTTTATTTTTTACAACAATATAATCTTTTGCATCAGTTACAGCACTGGTAACATTTTTTAAAAAACCCATAATAAAGCTCCTTATTCTTTTTTCTTAGTTACAATTATTATACTCTTTTATTCTTGAAAAATATAGTCTTTTTTTGAAAAAAATAGTATATTTTTCAATTTTTTATGTATTTTTTAAACTTGTTTGAAAATAATATTTTTAGGTGGTGATTTTTTGGAATTTTTTAACGCTTTTTGGGTTGGTGGTCTGCTTTGTATGGTGGGTCAAATACTGATTGATTTAACTAAATTAAGCCCTGCTAGAGTTATGGTTATATATGTAACTGCTGGTGTTATTTTAGGAGCTTTTGGGCTTTACGACCCTTTGATAAATTTTGCTGGTTGTGGTGCAAGTGTACCACTTTGTGGTTTTGGAAACTTGCTTGCAAACGGAGTTAAATCAGCCGTAAGTGAACAAGGTTTACTTGGCGCTTTTACAGGTGGTCTTACTGCATCATCTGCCGGTATAGCTTCAGCCGTGTCTTTTGCCTTTATTGTATCTTTGCTTTTCAACCCAAAAGAAAAATCATAAAATAAAAAAGCCCTCAAATCGAGGGCTTTTTGCTGAATGTTATTGGATTGCACAATCTAGATAGTGTTCCAATTCTTCTTTGTTTTTTCTTTTACCTGTTAATACTACTGCTGTTATTACTGTTGCAACAATTGCGATTACTGCTAACAAGATACCGAATAAAGCTATTAATTTAGTTGATGATTTTGACATTTGATACACCTCCATTTATGATAATATAATCATACATAATTTTTAGTGAAAAGTCAACCTTTACAAATTAAAATACTATGAATTTTTTATTGCTCTTATCACAATTTAATGTTACAATAAGGTTAAAAAAATTAGGGAGCATTTTATGGAAAATCTTTTATTGTCAATTAATGTTGTATTTCCACTTTTAGTTTTACTGATTTGTGGTTTCTTGCTAAGAAAGTGGAATTTTATAAATGACGAAGTTAACGACAAAATGAATAAACTTGTTTCGCAAGTATTTTTACCTTTTTTAGTTTTTAACAACATTTATTCATGTAACTCTACTGAGATTTTGAATAGCAAGGTTATGTTGTTAGTCTTTTTTGGAATTTTGTTTGAATTCGCAGCTGCATTTGTATATGTTAAATTTTTCGAAAAAGATACAAAGAAAAAAGGCGTTATTATGCAAGGTATGTTTAGAAGCAACTTTGTAATATTCGGTTTACCTATTGCTATATCTATTTATGGTGATGAGGGTGGTGCGTATTCAGCTGTTTTAACTATGCTTGCTGTACCAATGTATAATTTTTTAGCTGTTATTGCTCTTGAAATATTTGCTAGTGGTAATGTTAACATAAAAGAACTTAGCAAAAAAGTTTTAACTAACACGCTAATTCTAGGCTCTATAGCTGGTATATTATTTTCATTATTACATATTCAAATACCTGATATGCTTTACGAACCTATTTCAAGCATTAGTGGCATGGTTACACCTTTAGCATTTATATTACTAGGCTCTAGCTTAAAGCTTTCAAGCACTGCTTTACACAAAAAACAACTCATAATTTCAGTTGTCGTTCGTTTAGTGGTTTTCCCAGCTATACTGCTATTTATCGCAATTAAGCTAGGTTTCACTGGTGTTTGGTTAGTTGCACTTTTAGCTTTGTTTGCTTCACCTACTGCTGTGTCTTCTTTTCCACTTACAAAAGCAATTGGCGGCGACAGTGACTTAGCAGGAAACATTGTAGTTTTCACCACAACTTTGTCAGTTGTCACAATGTTTGTATGGGTTTATATATTCAATTTGTTAAATCTTATATAGTTGTTTTCCCAACACGTTAACACTTTAATTAAGCATTGACAAAAAGCGTGAAACTGTGCTAATATTATAAAATATTGATATGGAAGGAATGAAAAAGATGGGTTTAACTATCGCACAAAAACTTATCAACGCACACTTACGTTCTGGGGAAATGAACATAGGTGAAGATATTGGGCTTAGAATTGACCAAACACTTACTCAAGACGCAACAGGAACTATGGCTTATTTAGAATTCGAGGCAATGGGTGTTGCTAGAGTTAAAACAGAAAAAAGCGTTGCTTATATAGATCATAATACACTTCAAACAGGTTTTGAAAATGCTGATGACCACAGATATATTCAAAGCGTATGTAAAAAACATGGTATTTATTTTTCACGACCAGGCAATGGTATATGCCATCAAGTTCATTTAGAACGTTTTGGTATTCCTGGCAAAACATTAATTGGCTCTGATAGCCACACTCCTACAGGTGGTGGTATTGGTATGCTTTCTTTTGGTGCTGGTGGTCTTGATGTTGCTGTTGCTATGGGTGGTGGCGAATATCATATTACTATGCCTAAAATGACAAAAATTGAACTAACTGGCAAGCTTCGCCCTTGGGTTTCAGCTAAAGACATTATTTTAGCTGTTTTAAAAATCATGGGAGTTAAAGGTGGAGTTGGCAAAATTATAGAATATGGTGGTGACGGTATTGATACTTTAACTGTTCCAGAACGTGCTACTATTACTAATATGGGTACAGAACTTGGAGCTACTACATCAATATTTCCATCTGATGACATTACGCTTGACTTCCTTATCGCACAAGGTAGAGAACAAGATTGGAGCGAAATAAAATCTGATGAAGATGCTGTTTATGACGAAGTTATAGAAATAGATTTATCTACATTAATCCCTCTAGCTGCTTGTCCTCACAGCCCTGACAATGTTAAATCTGTTCATGAAATTGGCGAAATTCAAGTTGACCAAGTTTGTATTGGTTCTTGTACAAATTCATCTTACCTTGATTTAATGAGAGTTGCTGCAATTTTAAAAGGCAAAACAGTTTGCCCTACAGTAAGCCTTTCTATTGCACCTGGTTCTAAACAAGTTTACAATATGCTTGCATTAAACGGAGCTTTAGGCGACCTTATTTCTGCTGGTGCTAGAATTTTGGAATGTGCTTGTGGCCCTTGTATTGGTATGGGACAATCTCCTAATTCTGCTGGTGTTTCATTAAGAACATTTAATCGTAACTTTGAGGGTAGAAGTGGTACAGCTGACGGTCAAGTTTATCTTGTAAGCCCTGAAACTGCTGCAATTTCTGCAATAACTGGTAAATTCACTAACCCTATGATTATAGGTGACGGTGTAGAAATTCCAATGCCTGAAGCATTTTTAATTAACGACAACATGGTTTTAGACCCTATAGAAGAAATTCTTTCTGAAACTGTTGACATTTTAAGAGGACCGAACATTAAACCTTTCCCAACTTCAAAAGCTTTAGAAGACAAAATTGAAACTAGCGCTATATTAAAAGTTGGTGACAACATTACAACTGACCATATTATGCCAGCTGGCGCTAAAATTTTACCTTACCGTTCTAACATTCCTTTCTTGTCTAACTTCTGCTTTGCTGTTTGTGATGAAACTTTCCCGGAGCGTTGTAAAAAAGCAGGTGGTGGTATAATTGTTGGTGGTAGCAATTACGGACAGGGCTCTTCAAGAGAACATGCTGCTTTAGTTCCACTTTATTTGGGTATTAAAGCTGTTATTGCTAAATCATATGCTAGAATTCACTGTGCTAACCTTGCAAATGCTGGTATTATAGCTTTACAATTTATTGATGAAAATGATTACGATAAAATTGAACAAGGCGACAAATTAGAACTTCCAAACATTAAAGAAGAAATTGCAAATGGCACAGAAGTTACTTTACTTAACGCTTCTAAAGGAATTACAATTAAAGCTACAGCTGTTTTAACCGACAGGGAAAAATTAATGGTTATAGCTGGTGGACTTTTAAATTATACAAAAACAAATGCATAAAACGAAAAAAGGGATAATTTAACCCGTATAAAATTAAAGGGAGATTTTACATGAGTGCTTTCACTAAAATTCAAATGACCACCCCTCTTGTCGAGATGGATGGCGACGAAATGACAAGAATTATTTGGCAAATGATTAAAGATATTCTTTTAAATCCATTTGTTGATTTAAAAACTGAGTACTACGATTTAGGCCTTGAATACAGAGAACAAACAAAAGACCAAGTTACTGTAGATTCTGCCGTAGCTACTAAAAAATATGGTGTTGCTGTAAAATGTGCAACAATTACACCTAACGCTCAACGTGTAGAGGAATATAATCTTACAGAAATGTGGAAATCTCCAAACGGTACAATTAGAGCTATATTAGACGGAACTGTTTTTAGAACTCCGATTATCGTTAAAGGTATTGTGCCTTATCTTCCAACTTGGACAAAACCGATTACAATTGCTCGTCACGCTTATGGTGATATTTATAAAAATACCGAAATGACAGTCGAGGGTGGTTCTAAAGCTGAACTTGTTGTCACTGACAAAGACGGCAATGAAACAAGAAAGCTAATTCATGATTTTAAGACTGATGGTATTCTGCAAGGAGTTCACAATATTGATGACAGTATTGCAAGCTTTGCAAGGTCTTGTTTTAACTATGCTTTAGAAGCAAAACAAGATTTATGGTTTGCGACTAAAGACACCATCTCTAAAATTTACGACCACAGATTTAAAGATATTTTTGCTGAAATATATGAAAATGAATACAAAGAAAAATTTGAAAGTATTAACATTGAATATTTCTACACTCTAATCGATGATGCAATTGCTAGAGTTGTACGCTCTGAGGGTGGTTATATTTGGGCTTGCAAAAACTATGACGGCGATGTTATGTCTGATATGCTTGCAACTGCTTATGGCAGTTTAGGCCTTATGACTTCAGCTTTAGTTTCACCAGATGGTTTTTATGAGTATGAAGCAGCACATGGTACTGTAACAAGACATTACTACAACCATTTAAAAGGTCAAAAAACATCAACAAATCCAATTGCTACTATTTTTGCTTGGACAGGTGCATTAGCTAAACGTGGCGAACTAGACAACATTCCAGAACTTATAGACTTTTCAAAAAAATTAGAGCAAGCTTCTATAATGACAATGGAACAAGGTATTATGGATAAAAACTTAGCTATGCTTTCAGTTTTAGAAAACAAAAAAGCAGTTACAACAGAGGAATTTTTAATAGCTATATGCGATAATTTGAAAACTTTATTATAAATTAAATACAAAAAATGGTGTAGTTCAGTGAATGAACTGCACCATTTTTCTATTTAGATAAGTGATTTTAAAATATCTCTTGCTGTTATAATGTCTGTTTCTCGTTTTTCACCAGAAATTTCACGTTCGATTGTAATTGAACCATCATATCCAAGTTCTTTTAGTTTTGCAATAAACAACGGAAAATTCACTCTTCCCTCACCCATTGGAGTTTCATTTCCTAGCGATTTGCTAGAAGTAGGATATTCGCCGTCTTTTCCATGCACACCTTTTATGTATTTACCTAAAATATCCAGTGCGTCTATAGGATTTGCTTTTCCATACATCAATAAATTAGCTGGATCCAAATTTACGCCTATGTTGTCAGCTTGTGTATCTTCGATAAGACGAAGCAAAGCTATAGGTGTTTCTTGTCCTGTTTCCATGCAAAAATTTATATTTTTAGTTTTTGCGTATGTACAAATATATTTTACACAAGCTACAACTTCTTTGTAAAGTGTATCACTTGAATTTTCTGGTATGAAACCAATATGAGTATTTATATCACTAACAGAAAGTTCACTTGCAAAATCAATAGCCTTTAACAGTTCGTTTGTTCTAATATGTCTGTAAGCTGCAGGTACTATGCCAAGTGTCATAGGCCCACTTTCAAAATTCCATGCTTTTGGTCCAGACCAACCACCTATTACAGCTGAAATTTCTATGCCATATTTTAGAGAAAGAGCCTTTAAAAGTTCGGCATTTTCTTTTGTAAGAAGTTCAGGTTTCCAACAACTAAGCTGACAACTTTCAACCTCAAGTTCTTTAGCTTTTGCAAAATTTTTCTCTAAAATTTCTGGTTCTAAAGAGATAATTATACCTATTTTCATGTAAGCACCTCGTTTAATTTTTCTTTAATTTTACACGTAAACACAAGTTTTGTCAAACAATTTTAATCACTTTTTAGAATTATTTGCATAATATATATTAAATGTTTATGTGTATTGGAGATGGTAACTATTGCTTTTTTAAATAAATTAAATCGTATTTTTTCTAATACTAAATTATTTTCATTTATTTGCTTAATTATAATTTTAATTTTACTTTTAGGTACTACTACAGCTTCAATTTTCGACCCAATTGAAACTGGCTCAACATTTGAAAAAGTAGATGTTGTTTCTAGAACATCATTAAGTTCGATTTTTGGTTACATTATAAGCACAACTTCGAGCCAAAAGAAAGAAATTGTTGCAAAAGAAACTGACAATTCAAAGTCGGCTCATATTATTGTAGTTGCAAGCGTTTGTATTTATTGTTTATCTGTTACACTTATTTGTAGGTCTATAAATGAAAATATAACTCTTACAGCTTCATCTTTTGCAACTATAACTCAATATCGTGATTTTATATGCAGTGGTATCGGCGCTTTGATAGGGTTATCACGCAATAGCGAATGAATTAAAGGAGAGTATTATGACAAATTTAACTAATAAAAAATGGTGGATTGCAGCAGGAACTAGAGCGATTAAAACAGTTGCTCAAACAGCTGTTGCATCTATAGGCGTTTCTGCCGTTTTAAGTCAGGCAGATTGGGCTTATATTGGTTCGGCTTCACTTTTAGCTGGGCTTATGTCGATTTTAACATCTATAACTGGTTTACCAGAACTATCAAGCAAAACTACTGAAAGTGAGGTAACAAAATGAGCAATTCAAGTTTAGTAACTTACACTAAAATTGCACCAAGCAAAACAAGTCCTAGAAGAAATGAAATCAAAAAAATTACAATTCACCATATGGCTGGTAATTTATCAGTAAAAACTTGTGGAAATGTTTTTCAGTCCACTAAATCAAGCACAAATTATGGTATTGATAACGACGGTGAAGTTGGTCTTTATGTAGATGAAAATGACAGAAGTTGGGCAAGTTCTAGCTCTTCAAACGACCACCAAGCTATTACAATGGAAGTTGCAAACTGCGGTGGTGCACCAGACTGGAAAATATCTGATGTAGCACTTGAAAAAACAATAGAATTATGCACTGATATTTGCAAACGCAATGGTATTGAAAAATTAATTTATACAGGTGATGAAACTGGTAATTTAACTAGACATAACATGTTTATTGCTACCACTTGTCCAGGCCCTTATTTACAGTCCAAGTTTGATTATATAGCTGACAATGTTAATGCCAGATTAAATGGTGAAGTTATAACAACAAATACAGCTATTATAGAAAAAGATGATAAACTTGAGATTGACGGTAGTTGGGGCAAATTAACCACTACTGCTCTTCAAGAAAAACTTGGAACAATTGCCGATGGAGTTGTTTCAAACCAATCAAAATTCAGTAAAAAGTATCATCAAAATTGTAGCGAAAGTTCATGGGAATACGGTGAAAATTCTAGTGGTTCCAGCATGATTAAAGCTCTACAAACGGAATTAGGAGTAACTGTAGACGGTAAATGTGGTGTTGAAACATCTAAAGTATTACAAAAATTCTTAAACGTTACCCAAGACGGTTTTATTGGAGAAATAACTGTAAAAGCTTTACAAACTTGGATAAGCAAAGAACTTTAAATATAACTATTTTGATTTATTAAATAAAACAAACCCTAAGAAACAGTTTGTTTCTTAGGGTTTGTTTATAAAAAAGGGGTTTCATTTGTTAAACTTTTTTTATTTTTTAATATGTGTTGACCATTTTGCTTTGAACTTATCTATATCACTTTCTGAATAAAAATGTTTTACAAATGGTGAATTATAACATTTTTCAACATATTCTTTTGAAAGCTCTAACTCTTGTCCAGCTTGTTTATAGCTTTCCCCTATCCATTTACTTGAAGCTTCGTTTCCGTTTTGAAGTTTATCAAAAGGCAATCCTACCCAGTTTGAAAGCTGTGGTATAACTGAATTCAGTTTTTCAAGTTGATATATAAATACTTCTGTGTTACCCTCTTTCATTATAGCATAACCTTTTTCTTTATCAAACGGTTTGGCTAAAATATCCATGATATATGACTGAACCATAGGAATAAATAATTGAATAAATCCAACATGGTCTAAATTTGAAGGGACATTTTCATCTGAATTCATATAAAGTTTTACGTACATTTCCCATAACGCTTGGAAATCATCACCGTAATTTTTGAAAAGTTCTTCGAATTCTTTTATAATCTCATCACGTTTTATATCTAAATTTGTTTCAAATGTTGGAAAAATACAGTTAGAAAGAACTGTTCCTTTTGAAATCCATTGATATAAATGTGATATATTTTGTGCTATTGGATCTCTTACTCCCATAACTATTTTCACTTTTCCAAGCTCACGCTCAAAGCCTGATTTATCGATATATTGAGGTCTGTGCCATAAATTTATATAAGAAAAACTTTGATGATGGTGGTCGCAGTGCTCTAGTTCATCTTTAAGAGCATTAAATGTATAAAGTAAAGAGTGGTCAGCAGTTTTAGTAGCAGAACAAATTATAATAGAATTTTCTGCTTTTTCTTCTAAAAATTCTTTCAGCTCAGGTGTGCTTTTTCGGCCTAAAAAATGCTCCCTTTTTATTCTTTGATACCTATATATAAATGGGTTTTTTAGTTCTTTAGAAACAAGCATATAACTAAAGGAACTTGCAATTTCACCTGAACTTAAGTTGGAGCATTCAAAACCTAAATTATCGGCTATTTTTTTGTTTTTTTCAATTTCAGCTGGGTCTGATGAAGATATTTGCACTATAATATTTGAATATTTATCTTTTAGCTTATTTAAATCTTTTGCTTTTAAAATTTTAAGCCCCAAATAAGCTGATTTTAGCTTTGTTTGAGTGGATAGCTCATTAGGTACAAAACCTACAACTTCTATATTTAAACATTTAAATATTCTGAATAAATTTACAGGGTGAATATTGCCGTAAACTATTACTTTTTTCCCTTTGAATATTTCTAAATCTTTTAAACTCAATCTTGGTAATTTAATCATTTTTTAAGATGCCTTTCCTTTTTTATATTTTACGCTTGTTTACGTGTTAGTTTGTTTTTAAAACCTTTTAAAATTTGAAGTATAGTATTAAAACTTTCCATTTTAAATAACATTGAAACTAAAATATAAACTACTGCTCCTGCAAACATTTGAAGAACTAGTATTAAAATTAAGCTTAAGTTTAGGTATTGAATCCACCATATGCAAATTCCCATGAAAGCTGACAAAGCCATTGAAGGTAAAATATCTTTCATTTGTTCTACATAACCGTAGCCAATTAATTTTTTGTTAGGTGTCGCTTTTATAAACACCTCAATTATTGCAACAACTATGCCAGCAATAGCAATAGCATAAACGCCTATAAACATTGTGATTAGTATAGAAATTAAACCTATAGTTTTACCTATAGTTTGAAGTTTTAGGAATATATCTCCTCTGCCAATTGCTTTAATAGCATTTAAATTAGCTGTTTGAACAGGCAAAAAGCCATAAGTGATACAAAAAATTCTTAGATACGGTACGCAAGGTAGCCACTGTTCAGTTAATAAAAGTTCAACTAAAGGTTCTGCGCACACAAAAAGTCCAATCATACATGGCCACACAATATAGCTACTAGTTTTTACCGATGTTCTTGCCATAGCTTTTACTTTTGCAATATTATCTTGAGCTTTTGACATTGAAGAAAACAATACACTGTCTATTGAAACGTTTAAATTTGTTATAATCAGCCTTGGAAATTGGTCAGCTTTATTATAAAAAGCTAGGTCGGTTGTTGAATACATTTTTCCTATTAATAAACTTTTCAAATTGCTGTATAGAGTATTCATTAAATTAGAAACTAAAACTTTCCAACCGAATGAGAACAAGCCTTTTAGTCTTTCAAGGGAAAATGTCATCTTTGGTCTGAATTTTATAGTATACCACAAAACTACTGTGTTTATAGCTACTTCAGACAAAGCTTGCCCAACCAAAGACCAAACTCCAAATCCGTTGTAAACCATTGCTACACCAACTACACCAGAAAAAAACGAACCTGATAAATTAGAATAAAAATACTTTTTAAACATCATATTGCGTGTAACATATGCTGTTTGAACGCTTAAAAGTCCAGAAATTATAATTTTCAAGCCTAATACTCTAATAACATTTGTTAAAATTTCTTGATTATAAAAATCAGCTATAAATGGAGCTGCTAAAAACAACAAAAAATATATCAATGTACAAGAGAAAATATTAAAAAAGAAAACCGTAGAAAAATCGACAATATCTGCATCTTTTTTTTGAATTAATGCATTAGAAAATCCACCATTAACAAAAACTTGTAGAATTGCAATAAAAACGGTAACTAAAGCTATTGTGCCATATTCGTCGGTTGTTAATATTCTAGCTAAAATTATAGATACAACAAAACTTATGCCTTGTGCTCCACAACGATCTGCAAAACGCCAAAGCATGTTGCTTACAACATTTTTTTTATTCAAATTGCACCTCTTATATTTTAATAATATTTTGCATTACAAAAATAGAAACATACTATCTATTTGTTTACCCTAGTATTATACTATATTAAGGTAAAATTTACTAGATGTTTTATTAAAATAGTTTAGCATAAAAGAACTCTAAATATGTTAAATATATGAAAATAAATTAATATTTTGCATTTAAATATTAATTAGTATTATAATACAAAACAAAATCCGAAAACATCACCTATAAAGGTTAATTATTTCGGATTATGTGTTTTTGTAATTAGTCATTGAAATCGATATTTTAGTTCATTTTTTAATTTTTCAAAAAGATGTTGTATAAATGCCATCTTTACTACTATTACTGGGTCAGAACATGGTCTTCCATTATCTTCACAGCAATATTTTTCTGCCATACCATATTTTTATTTGAAAGATATATTTTTAATTTTAACAAAACCTTTTATCTTGTCATTTTTAGCACAAATACTTAAATATCTAAGTATAACAGGAGTTTTCTCGATTTTGGGAATTTTCGCTTGGTATACGTTATCGCAAATGTTTATAAGTTCAACATTGTAAATTTCACAATCTTTTTCAAGCGTGTTCCAATAAGCACCAATTCCACTTGCAGTCATAATTGTAGCCATGAAAAAAACATGGTTATCAGATTGTTCTATCTCCATGGTCAAAGTGTAATCTTTGTTTGCCTGAATAGCAACACCCGGCCAAAGCGGACTGCGCAAAGCTAAATCAGTGCTCAAATTGTAAACAATAGCAGAATTTTCATGTATGGAATTTTCGCCATTAGTCAAAAACCAATGCATGTTGTAATTGGTAAAATCCCAAGTTTTATTAAAATGCACATCTTCTTCGTCATCTTTGTCTATAACAACAGTGCCATCTGAATTAAAATTAAGTTCCATAACCCTAATTCCACGGTAGAAAATGCTAGTGTCATGAAACTCGTTACATAAATATAATTTGTCATTAAACTTAAACACATCGTTATGTCCACCACCAATAAATTTCCCCATAAATTTATAAGGTCCTTTAAGTTTATCTGAAATAGCATATTTTGAGCCATATGCTAAATAATATGTATCGTTAACTTTAAAAACAGTAGATTTATCCGAAGTTTGACACTCGTTTCCGTCCTCATCGTAAACATGAATTCGGGCAGCATCACTTGCAAGCGACATCATGTCATCACCTAAAGTAGCACAGTAATAATGTCCAGCACCAAAAAATATTGTGTGAACTCCATTTTCTTCAAAAACGCAAGGGTCATAAGATTTTGTGTCAGAAAACCCAGCTGGTATCAACGGTTTTTGTAAAATATCTACATAAGGGCCTTCGATTTGGTCGGAAACAACAACCCCAGTGTCATAAAATTTATTAGAAAAATACCAGTAAAATTTATTATCTTTTTTTTGAATATATCCAGCCCAACAAGTGTCACTTTCACCAATATATGTTTGTGTTGGTAAAATTTCACCATCTTTTCGCCAATTAATTAAATCTGCCGAAGAAATAATTTGCCATTTATCCATAATCCAAGTGTTTTCAGTTCTCGGAGTTTTGTCATGTCCTGAAAAAATATAAACTCTGCCATTTTCAACAATGGCATGTGGGTCGGCAAAACCTTGCCCAGGGAATATGTTTTTATTAATAAGCATAAATTGCCTCCTGAAAAATTATAGTTAATTATACTACTATTTTCAAATTAACACAATGCATTTCTTGCTATGCTATGATTTTCTATTGTATTTTTCAAAAATATATGATACTATATACCCAAACTCGAAAATATTTTAAGGGTAGGCAAAGACTTAAATATTGAGGAATATATGCAAGCACTAAGAAAAGAAGGGATGATACCGCATATTTTTCATCAAACCATATTAAGCAGAGCTGTCAACAAATGAAGAACAGACATAATTTGGCAATTCTTTGACACTGTTGGCATATACCTAGAAAAAGGTTCGTCATTGAAAAACTATGTGGAAATATCAATTGTAAATCCGATTAAAATGGTATTCTAATTGAATTTAACCCTGTAAAAATACACTAAGGAGCTGTTATTGAATTATGTTAATTGAAAATTTTGATGAAGTCTTAAAAAGAAATATTGAATTTATGTCAAATCCTGATAAAAAAGGTGTTTTGGTTAAAATAGGTAACCTTAAAGATAGCGAAAAATTTTATATAAAACCTCTTGAAGAGTGGAATTTTCCTGATGACTATAAAGAATATTCAGAACAAGGTTTAAAGGGTGTTAAACTAAAATATGAACAAAGACGAGGTATTTTAGATGACACTATTCCAATCGCTTGCCCTTATTATGGTATGGCTGAACACTCCGCTTTTGTTGGTGGAGAAGTAAGCTATGGTGCAAACACAAGCTATCATCACCACCCTATAAAAAATTGGGATGATATGGCAAAACTTTCATTAGACGAAAAAAACCAAAACTTTCGTCTACTCTTAGACAGTATGGAGTACATAAAAGAGAAAAGTGAAAAAATGGGATTTGTTCTTTCGCTAAGAGGTGTTTCTGCTCCTATGGAACTAGCAAACACACTTCGTGGAAATGATTTTTTCACCGATATGTATGACGAAGAGGAAAATATTCGCAAATTACTTGAATTTTGTGTTGAAGCAGGACATTGGACTATTCAACATCAAAAGGAAATAATTGGAACTATGGCTGGTGGTGTCTTTACAGGCATGGGGCTTTGGCTTCCTAATAATGGAGTGGGACACGTTTCTGAAGATACGTCTACTATGTGTTCACCTGCTATGTACGAAGAGTTTGGCAAGCCATATACTGAAAAATTCCTAGAAAAATATGACGGAGGTGTTTTTCATCTTCACGCTATGGGTAAACATATCATTCCACTTGTTGCACAAATCGAAAAGGCTCGTGTTTTACAAATAACGGATGACCCAAACCAGCCTTCACCAATAGAAATCTACAAAGAATACGCTGATGTTTTGAAAGATAAAATTACTTTTATTTCTGCAAATGAACAGGAAATACTGGACAATATTGAATTTTTTGAAAACAGAAAAACAATCATAAGTTTACCAAATGTTGAAAATAAAGAACATGCAAAACGAATTCTAGATATTTTAGAACATCTAAGATAATAAAACAGCATAAATCCTTAATAAATTCGAGAAAGGTTTGATAAATAATGTATATTTCAGTTAAAGATTTCGGTGCTAAAGGTGACGGAGTTACTGTCGATACTTTAGCTATTCAAAAAGCTATCAATGAAACTAGTGAAAAAGGAGAAACACTTTATTTTCCTGCTGGTACTTATGTTACATCAACTCTATTTTTAAAGGATTTCACAAATATTCATTTGAGCCAAAAAGCTGTTATTCAATCAGTTACAAAAGCAGATGAGTTAAGTGACGATATTCCTGTTGTTGTCGAAGCCCCTAGTTTTACAAAGTGTCTTATTTATGCTAAGGGAATAGATAATATAACTATTTCAGGTAAGGGTAAAATTGATGGTATGGGACAATGTTTTCCAACAGAACCAAGACCTATGTTAATTCGTTTTGAAAATTGTAAAAATATAACTTTTACAGATGTATTTTTAACTAATGCTGCTTCGTGGTGTTTTCACCTGATTTTGTGTGAAGATATTTTAATGGATAGAGTTAAAATATATTCTCATGCACAGCACAATAATGATGGTTTTGATATTGATAGTTGTAAAAATATGAGAATTTCAAACTGCGACATTAACACTCAAGATGATAGCATTTGCCCAAAAAGTACAACAGACACTCTTTGTGAAAATATTACAATAACTGGTTGTAATATAAAAAGTGACACTGCTGCTTTGAAACTAGGAACTTCGTCAAAAACTGGTTTCAGAAATATCGTCATGACAGGTTGCAACATATACGATTGCATGATGGGCACAATTAAACTTTTAGCCGTTGACGGTGGTATAATCGAAAATGTTGTTATTTCTGATATTGCAATGCATAATGTTGGAAGTCCTTTATTTGTTAGACTTGGAAAAAGAAATTTATCATATGACATTGCTGCTGAAATGGATCACGGTAAAGGCAATGATAGAGGACCAGCAAGAAGTTTAATCAGAAATGTTATGTTCACTAATATTGTAGCTAATGTAAATGCTGATAAAATTAGAAACCCTATTATGATTACAGGTCTTAAAGAAAAAAGCATTGAAAATATTACCATTTCTAATTTAGATATAAGTTTTTGTGGTGGTGGTACAAAAGAAGATGCAAAAAATATTGTTGATGATGACCCATACAAATATCCAGAACAGAGTTATTTTGGTGTGCTACCAATTTGGGGTATTTACGCTAGACACGTAGAGGAACTCAATATAGAAAACGTTAAATTAAGACTTTTAAGCAAAGACGAAAGAAGTGCAACTCTTTTTGAGAATGTAACAAAATTACAAGTTTTCAACTCTAAATATTGCGATTTTTTATAATATAATAAAAATTACGATATTATAGGGTATATATACCTAATGAGTCATGCCAACTTTTTTTAAATAACCATCAACTTTAAAATATCGAAGTTATATGATATAAATAAAAGATACTCAACTTTTTCAAAAGTTGAGTATCTTTTATACTTATATGAATTATTGCCATAGCACAATATTTTTTGTTTTTCTCATAAAAACAGATAAAAGCGAACCTGTGATAAATCCTACTGGAATTGATAAAATCAGCAAATATGAAAGATATGAAATAACGCTTATATTACCAACTGTTACAATTCCAACTAAAATTTGCCCTGTATTATGAAAAGCTGCTCCTGCAATGCTTAGCCCTGTAACCGAAATTCCATTATCAATAAATTTTGATAAAATACACATTATCGCCCACGCAAAAATTCCGCCAAATAAACTGAAAAACACAGAAGACATCCTGCCACTGACTACAGCAACAGCTAATACACGCACTAGCAAGATAAGAAAAGCCTCTTTTTTACCTATTCTCAATATTGCGTAAACAGTTACTATATTAGCAAGTCCAAGTTTAAGACCCGGTAATACTAAATCCATCGGTACATATCTTTCAAGCAGTGAAATTATCATTGCAAGCGAGGCTAAAATTCCACAAGTAGAAATTTTTTTTACACTCATATCATCACCCCACCACTGCATCAAAACTGATGTCAGTTTCATCACCAACGATTTTAAGTAGCAACTTATTAGGCATACAAACTATAACTTCACCTGCTTTACTTATGTAACCTGTGTTTTCGCACACATGGTCATAGCAAGTGGAATTTATAATTCTCACCTGTTCCCCGACTATTTCAATGGTATTATGTGCTACATCATCAATTTCAATAGTCATTTGAGTATCTTCAGCAAGTTCAACTGTGTCTATTAATTCACCATTCATATATATTTCAAGCACATTATTATCGTAAGTTTTAGGTGACATTAAAATAAAAATTATCACAGCAGATATTATTATAGCTAAAACAATAATAATATCCCCCTTTAACAGCTTCACACCCTTAACCTGCATACTTATCACCCAATGTTACATTTAAATTGTCACTGTAATAAACAGTGTCATCATCTTTAATAATAATCACGTCAATTTCTTCTATGCTTTGCGCAAAAGCTATCGCATTATCAAACCCCATAGCAAACAAAGCTGTTGCGTAAATATCTGCAAGTGTTGAACTTTCAGATATTACTGTAACGCTTTTTATGTTCTGAGTTGTTGGGTAACCAGTTTTAGAGTCGAAAATATGATGATAAATAACTCCGTCCTCTTCAAAATAACGCTCATACGCACCAGTTGTTACTATAGAAGTATCAGTTGTTTGAACGGATATATTAACTTGTGTTGTATCATCTGGGTCGGTTACTCCAATGTTCCAAAGCGAGCCGTCCTCTTTTTGACCATAAGTATAAATATTCCCTGCAAGTGAAATAACTCCACAAACAACATCATTTTCTTTGTAAATATCAACTACCATATCAGCAGCGTATCCTTTACCAACAGCGCCTAAATCTATTTGAGCACCGTTTAAAAGCTGAACTTTGTTATCGCCTAAAAGTATAATGTTTTTGTACGAAACGGTTTCAAGCGCTTTTTCAATTTCTTCCTCACTTGGAACTCTTGCATTTTCTGTTCCAATACCCCAAAGGTCTGTTATAGCACAAATTGTTGGGTCGAAAGCACCGTCTGTTAGCTCTGCAATTTCCAAAGCAATTTCTAAAATTTCATAAGTAGTATCGCTAACCTCCACTGCTTCGCCATTACTATTATTTAGTTTATAAATATCACTGTTTTCATTTGTTCTAGAAATCATACTCTCTAAATTAAAAATAGCTGTTTGGCTTTCTGCAATTGCACCACTTGGTTCGACACTTGTAGCAGTTATGCTCATATATGTATCCATTGCGAAAAAATCTGCTGATTGTTCTTGGTATTTTGCCTGACACGCTGTTAAACTAAGCAAGAAAATTAATATTATAAAGATTTTTTTCATTATAACCTCGTTAATAATTTTGAAGATATGTATTTGAAGATAATTATATACCATAACGTTGATAAAAACAACATACATTAAAGCAAATCTTTTTATTTTGAACTAGCACTTTTCTATATTTTATTATATTAAAACAAATTTATAATATATTTAAATAAATACTAACTCTGATTTTCACAATTTACTTGACTAAAGTGCTTTTTTTGTATATAATGATATTGAATTTATATATAGCAATGGAGAAAATAATGGAGATTACAAGCTCGAATTTTAATAAAGAAGAATTGGTCACACAAAATTTAAGACATCTGTTTTCAAACTATGGTTATAGCAGATACACAATGGGTAAATTTGAACCTTATGATATTTATCTAGCAAATAAGGCTTTTTTAGATGATGAAAAAATAATAACTTTTACTGACGGCACTGGCAAATTAATGGCTCTTAAACCCGACGTCACTATAAGCATTATTAAGAACTTACCCGCAACCCAAAAAAGCTTAAAAGTTTATTACAGTGAAAATGTCTTTCGTATGCGTGCCCCTAACAGTGAATATCACGAAATTGCACAAATGGGTGTTGAATATATTGGAGCTAACAGTTGTTACTCTGAAGCTGAAATTGTTTATTTGGCTTCGCTAAGCCTTAAAACTATTAACGAAGATTATTTGCTTAATGTAAGCCATATGGGCTTTTTGAGTGTCATTTTAGAAAATAAGGATTTGACTCGGGAACAACAAAATGAAATGATTGAGGCTTTAAAAGCTAAAAACTCTCACACTTTAAAAACTTTGCTTGAAAAGTCTAGCCTAAGCGATGAGATTTCAAACAGTATTTTAGCAATGGCTTCACTAAATGGCTATTATTTGGAAACTTTGGAAAAAGCTAAGCAAATTTGTGTAACAGCCCAAATGGAAAAAGCTTATGACGAACTTTTAACGCTTTATAAAGCTTTGGAAAATACTGAAGTTAAGAATTATTTAAGACTAGATTTTTCTATTATCAACGATAATGATTATTACAACGGTATTGTTTTAAAAGGTTTTGTACGTGGTGTGCCAAAACCTGTTTTAGCTGGTGGCAGATATGACAAACTTATGACAAGGTTTAATAAGCCTCAATGTGCATTAGGTTTCGCTTTGTATTTAGGTGAACTTTCAAGAATGTTTGCACAAAAAAATGAATTTGATGTAGACTCTTTACTTTTATATAACGAAAATCAAGATGTCGCATTTGTTATGAGTGCTGTTAGAATTTTGTGTGAAAATGGCTCTGTAAGGGCTGAAACATTTATTCCAAACGCTTATACTGCAAAAAATATATATTCTTTGCAAGATGACGGAACATTCAAGGAGGTAAAACCATGCTAAATATTGCACTACCAAAAGGTAGACTTGGCGATAAAGTTTATAGTCTTTTTGCCTCAATAGGTTATGATTGTACAGCTATGAAAGAAGATAACAGAAAATTGGTCTTTACAAGCGAAGAAAAAGGCGTAAGTTATTTATTAGTAAAACCAAGCGACGTTGCAATTTATGTTGAACACGGCGCCGCAGACATTGGAATTGTTGGAAAAGACACTTTGCTTGAGGGCAAAAATGATGTATATGAGCTTTTAGACTTACAACTAGGCATTTGCAATTTGGCAGTTGCTACTAAAAATGACTGGAAAGAAGATTTAAGCTTACCACTTAGAGTGGCAACAAAATATCCAAATGTAGCCAAAGAATATTACAGCAAACAAAGCAGACAAATAGAAATAATTAAACTTAATGGGTCCATTGAACTTGCCCCTATTTTGGGTTTGAGTGATGTTATTGTTGATATAGTTGAAACTGGAACTACTCTAAAAGAAAACGACTTAAGAGTTTATGAATATATTGTGCCTAGCAGTGCAAGATTGATTGCAAATAAATCAGCTTACCAATTTAACAGCAATCAAATTGATGATATTTGTAATCAGTTAAAAGATAAGGTGGAGTTAAAATGATACAAATTGTAAAACGTAGTGACGTTGCTTTAGAAGATATTTTAATTAGAACAACTGACACGGCAGTAAGCGAAAATATAGAAAAATCGGTTGCTGATATTTTAGAAAATGTTAGAATTAACGGCGATAAAGCTGTAATAGATTACACACAAAAATTTGACGGTGTAAAGTTAAATTCTTTACAAGTTACAAGTGAAGAGATAGAAAACGCTTATAACAGTGCTGATGAAGAATTTATTAAAACTTTAACAATGGCCGCTGAAAACATAAAAGCTTTCCACGAAAAACAACTACATAACGACTTTGTTATGACGGACAAAGAGGGAATTGTTTTAGGTCAAAAATACACAGCTATTGAAAAAGTTGGACTTTACGTTCCAGGTGGAACTGCAAGTTATCCGTCAAGCGTGCTTATGAATGCTATACCAGCTAAAATAGCTGGTGTTAGTCAAATTGTTATGGTGACACCGCCGTCTAAAGACGGAACCATTCCAAATTCAATTTTAACAGCAGCAAAAATTGCTGGTGTTACAGCTATTTACAAAACTGGTGGAGCTCAAGCAGTATCCGCTTTAGCTTACGGAACTGAAAGTATTCCTAAAGTTGACAAAATTGTTGGCCCTGGTAATATTTTCGTTGCAACAGCAAAAAGACGTGTTTTTGGTTTAGTAGCAATTGACATGATTGCAGGTCCTAGTGAAATTCTTGTTTTAGCTGACAAAACTGCTAATCCTAGTTATATTGCAGCTGATTTGTTAAGCCAAGCTGAACACGACAAATTAGCTAGTGCTGTTTTAGTTTGCGATGATATAGATTTAGCGAAATCTGTAAGTGCTGAGCTAGAAAAACAAATCCCTTTGCTACCTAGAGCAGAAATAGCAAGGACTTCTATTGATAACAATGGTAAAATTATTGTAGCAGAAGATTTAAAAGAAGGTATTGAAATTGCAAATGCAATAGCCCCAGAACATATGGAAGTTTGTGTAGACGACCCATTTGCATTGCTACCGTCCATAAAAAATGCTGGTAGTATTTTCCTAGGAAAAAATGTACCAGAAGCTTTAGGCGACTACTTTGCAGGCCCTAACCACACATTGCCTACAAATGGTACTGCAAGATTTTCAAGTCCGTTATCTGTCGATGATTTTGTTAAAAAAAGCAGTTTTATTTATTATACTAAAGAGGCTTTAGGGCAAGTGCAAGAAAGAATTGTAGACTTTGCTAATCGTGAGGGGCTACAAGCACACGGCAAAAGTGTTAGTATACGTTATGAAAATGAAGAAAGGAACACATAAAGTGAGCCGATTTTTAAGTGAAAAATTAAATAAAATTGTCCCTTATACCCCTGGTGAACAGCCTCAAGGAATGGACAAACTAATCAAACTAAATACAAACGAAAACCCTTTTCCTCCATCACCAAAAGTTCAAAAGGCTCTTGCCGATTTTAACTGTGACAATTTAAGAAGATACAACGACCCAACAGCTAGTAAACTTTTAAACGCTTTAGCTAATAATTATAATTTAAAAACTGAAAACTGTTTTGCTTGTAATGGTTCTGACGAAGTGTTAGCTATGATTTTCACAGCTTTTTGCCCTAAACAAGCCTGTTTTGCAGATATTACATACGGTTTTTATAGTGTTTTATCTGGCTTATATTCTGTTAAGCCTGTAATAATTCCTTTAAAAGATGATTACAGCATTTGCATTGATGATTATAAAAATGTGGAATGCCCTATTTTTATAGCTAACCCAAATGCTCCTACTGGTATAGCTTTACCAATTCGCAAGATAGAAACTTTACTTACTCAAAACCTTAACAGGTTAGTTATTGTTGACGAGGCTTATGTTGATTTTGGCGCTGAAAGTTCTGTAAACCTTGTAACTAGATATGACAATCTAATTGTAGTTGGTACTTTTAGCAAAAGCAGAAGTTTAGCTGGTGCTAGACTTGGTTTTGCTTTTACTAACAAAGATATTATTGCTGATTTAAACCGTGTTAAATTCAGCTTCCACCCTTATAATGTTAACTCTCTTACTCAAATTTTAGGTACACAGGCTATTAATGACAAAGAATATTTCGAAGATTGTTGTAATAAAGTTATTAACCTTAGGGAATATACTGTAACAGAACTTAGCAAATTAGGTTGTCAAATTTTGCCTAGCAGTACAAATTTTATTTTCTTAAATCCTGTAAAATGCAGTGGTGAACAGTATTACAACATGCTAAGAAAAAAAAATATTATAGTAAGATATTTTAATACAGATAGACTTAAAAACTTTGTTAGAATTACTATTGGAAACAAATGTGAAATGGACAGTTTGATTGAAGTTACAAAAGATATTTTAAAATAAGGAGCAAACAATGCGTACAAGTATAATTGAAAGAAATACAAACGAAACTAAAATTAAATTAATCTTAAATTTAGACGGTACTGGTAAATATGATATAGACACAGGTTGTGGCTTTTTAAATCATATGTTAGAACTTTTCACAGCACATGGCAAGTTTGACCTTACGCTTTTTTGTGATGGCGACACAGATGTTGATTATCATCACACAGCCGAAGACATAGCTATTGTTTTAGGCAAAGCTTTCAGTGAAGCTTTAGAAGATAGAAAAGGAATTAAACGTTATGGTAGCATGCTACTACCTATGGACGAAGCTTTAATTTTAACTGCAATTGACATAAGTGGTAGAGATTGTTTAGTTTATACTTTAGATATACCTAGCCAAAAAATCGGTGATTTTGACACAGAATTAGTCAAAGAATTTTTATTAGGATTTACAAGAAGCCTTGCTTGTTCGCTTCATGCTAAACAATTAGCGGGTG
Source organism: Clostridia bacterium (assembly GCA_044432645.1). Taxonomy (GTDB): domain Bacteria; phylum Bacillota; class Clostridia; order Oscillospirales; family Acutalibacteraceae; genus SIG603. The sequence continues at coordinate 25,714 of JAWXUM010000031.1, forward strand.
AAAATAGCCACCATATTGTAGAAGGCTTATTTAAATCTTTGGGACGTTCATTAAAAGAAGCTGTTTCTATAGATGAAAAGTTTGCAAACGAAATACCTTCTACGAAAGGTACAATTATATAAAGGTGGTAAAGAAATGATTGCGATTATTGATTATGGAGTTGGTAATTTATTTAGTTTGTCCTCTTCCCTAACTCATTTAGGTATAGAAAATATAATAACAAATAAAAAAGAGGATTTAGAAAATGCAAGCCATATTATACTCCCAGGAGTTGGTGCTTTTGGCGATGCTATAGCAAAACTTCATGCAACTGGTTTGGTTGAACCATTAACTAACGAAATAAATGGTGGAAAACCTATGCTCGGAATTTGTCTTGGTATGCAGTTGTTATTCGAAACAAGTGATGAATACGGCACACACACAGGTTTAGGTTACATTAAAGGGCATGTTAAATCATTGGATTTTGATATAAAAAGTAATAATATTAACTTAAAAGTTCCACATATGGGTTGGAATTGTTTAGAAATTCAAAAGCCTGAAAACCCACTTATGAAATATACAAAACAAGGTGACTATGTGTATTTTGTACATTCGTTTTACGCTAAAAACTGCGAAAATTCACTTGTAGCAAGTGCAAATTATGGAGTAAAAGTTCCAGGAACAGTTGCAAATAAAAATGTATATGGTTGTCAGTTCCACCCAGAAAAAAGTGGCAGTGTAGGACTAAAAATTTTGAAAGCTTTTAGTGAAATATAAAGGGGAATTGTAATGTTTATTTTTCCAGCAATAGATTTAAAAAATGCACAGGTTGTAAGGCTTACTCAGGGTGACTACAACCGTGTTGATACATATGACAAAACACCGTCAGGTGCTGCTTTAGAATTTGCTAAATCAGGTGCAAAATTCTTACATGTGGTTGACTTAGACGGCGCTAAGGATGGCGCATTAAGCAATTTTGACACGGTTAAAGACATAGTTAACTCTACAGGAATGTTCGTTGAAATTGGTGGTGGCATTAGAACTAGGGAGCGTATAGAAAAATATTTAGAAATTGGGGTTGGCAGAGTTATTTTAGGCACTGCTGCTGTCAAAAACTTCAAATTTTTAACCGAAATGATAAGTATTTATGGAAACAAAATAGCAGTTGGGATAGACGCAAATAACGGAAAAGTAGCTACAGACGGTTGGCTTGAAACATCAAACGTTGACAGCGTTGAATTTTGTAAAAAAGTACAAAGTATTGGTGTCCAAAATGTAATTTATACTGACATTTCAAAAGACGGTGCAATGCTTGGCACAAATTTAGAGATTTATAAAGAACTTTCTAAAATAAAAGGTCTTAACATTACAGCAAGTGGTGGTATTTCTTCTATAGACGAAATTGAAATTTTGTCACAAATTGGTACTCACAGTGCTATTGTAGGAAAAGCAATTTATCAAGGTGCGCTTAAACTTGCTGATGTAATCAAAGTTGCTGGAAGTCAGGAGGTTTAATATGATAACAAAGAGAATTATCCCTTGTTTAGACATTCGAAACGGTAGAGTTGTAAAAGGTGTAAATTTCAAAGGGGTTCAAGATGTAAATAACCCTATTGAACTTGCTAAATTTTACAATGAAAGTGGCGCAGATGAACTTGTTTTTTATGATATAACTGCTACTATTGAAGGTCGTGGACTTTTCACCGAAGTACTAAAAGAGGTTGCTAAACAAATTTTTATACCTTTAACAGTTGGTGGTGGTATAAATACTTTGGACGATTTTGACAGAGTTTTAAAAGCTGGAGCTGACAAAGTTAGCGTTAACAGTGGTGCGATTAAAAACCCTAACCTTATTTTTGAAGCTGCGAAAAAATATGGTGACCAATGTGTTGTTCTTAGCATGGACGTTGCAAGAGTTAATGGTGAATTCCATGTATTTGCTAAAGGTGGCCGTGAAGATACAGGTATTGAAGCAATGCAATGGGCTATAGATGGTGTTGCAAAAGGTGCTGGTGAAATTGTTCTTAACAGCATTGATACTGATGGTGTTAAAAAAGGTTTTGACCACGAAATGCTTGAAGAACTGTCAAAGCATGTAAATGTGCCTATTATAGCTAGTGGTGGCGCTGGTTGTATGGAAGATTTTAAGAATTTATTCGCTTTAAAAGGTGTTGATGCTGGTTTAGCTGCCTCTATCTTCCATTTTAAAGAAGTTGAAATTATGGATTTAAAAAGATATTTATCAAGCGAAGGCATTTCTATGCGTTTGTTGTAATTAAGGAGAAAAAATGGACTTATCAAATATTAAATACGACTCACAAGGTTTAATTCCTTGTGTTGTACAAGATTTTTACACAAAAAAAGTGCTTACAGTAGCTTACATGAACGAAGAAAGCTTAGGTATTACACTTAAAGAAAAATATACTTGTTTTTATTCACGAAGCCGTCAAGAGCTTTGGAGAAAAGGCGAAACCAGTGGAAACGTTCAACGTGTTGTTCGTTTATATTCTGACTGCGACAACGATGCTCTTGTAGCTGAAGTTATTAAAACTGGTCCTGCTTGTCATTTAGGCACTGACAGCTGTTTTAGTAATTTGTTATTCAATGATGATAGTATAAATGAATTTGCTATGCAATCTCTTTATAATTTATTAGAAGAAAGAAACAGCAACAGACCAGAGGGCAGTTACACAACTTATCTCTTCTCTAAAGGTAAGGATAAAATTCTTAAAAAAGTTGGAGAAGAATGCACAGAAGTTATAATCGGCGCTATGAAAAACAGTAACGAAGAAACAATTTACGAAATTTCTGATTTGTGTTACCACGTTTTAGTTTTGATGGTTGAGATGAATATTAGTGTTGAAGATATTTACAAAGAGCTTGCAAGTCGTCATGTAATTGACCATAAAGTTAAACAGGAGACTATGCAATGATTTACTCCACAACACATAACCATTGTAATTTTTGTGACGGTAACAATTCAGCTGAAGAGATGATAGAAAAAGCTATTGAGCTGAATTTCACTGATTTTGGTATGTCTTGTCATGGTAAATGTGTTTTTGACCCTTATTGTGGAGTTGAAAATGAAAATGATTATGTTGAAAATATCAAAAAACTTAAAAAAGTTTATTGTGATAAAATTAATGTTTACTGTGGTATTGAACAAGATTATTATGCACCTGTAGAGGACAGAGAAAATTTTGATTATATAATTGGTTCTGTCCATTATTTAAAAAACAAACAAGGTTCGTTTGTTGGTATCGATTGTAGTTATGATATACTTAAAAATTTGATAAAAGACACTTATAGTGGCGATGAAATGGCAATGATAAAAGATTTTTATCATTTAACTACTCAAAATATTAGCCAGTACAAACCAGATGTAATTGGGCATTTTGACTTAATTACGAAGTACAATGAAAACAATTCTTTATTTAATGAAAATAGCGATGAATACAAAAAAATTGTACTAAGTGCTTTAGAAAAATGTGTTAAAGAGGACTGTATTTTTGAAGTTAACACTGGTGCAATGGCTCGGGGTAAAAAAGATAAGCCCTACCCTAGCTTGTTTATTTTAAAATCACTTTGTCAAATGAATGCTAAAATTACACTTAATGCAGATTGTCACGATAAAAACCACATGACTTTTGCATTTGATGAGGCTTTAGATTTAATTAAATTAGTTGGGTTTAAAGAAATCTGGCTTTTTAATAATGGAATTTTTATAAAAGAACAACTATAATATAAATATGCAAAAAACGTATTTATCATTGTTTTTAATGTTGTACATTTCAAAGAAGCGCATACGATGAAAGCGTGCCCCTTAGAGTAGTGGCTACCTGTGGTCGTCCGTGGATAGAATGGTAAATGTTGTATTTTTTATACAAATAAAGGCAATATTTTATCATACCTATTAAAACTTGCAAATTAACGCTTTACTCTCAGACGAGCACAGCTCGCCCCTACGGGTTTAATCTGCAATTTTCTCCCTAATCAACACGCTTGCATACGATGCGTTCCTTACAATAAATATAATTTTTCTTAAGTTCGTAACATTGTGAGCAAAGCTCATCCCTGTGGTTTTTGGGTTTTATGATTTAAAAAGCATTTAACGCAAAAAAAAAACTCAAATCTGAAATCAGATTTGAGTTTTTTGGAGCGAATGACGAGGCTCGAACTCGCTACCTCAACCTTGGCAAGGTTGCGCTCTACCAGATGAGCTACATTCGCATTGGTGCCTTCGGACGGAATCGAACCATCGACACGAGGATTTTCAGTCCTCTGCTCTACCAACTGAGCTACAAAGGCAAATAGTTAGCAACTTCCTTCGAAGTTGCTATTTTTTATATGGCGACCCGGAACGGGCTCGAACCGTCGACCTCTAGCGTGACAGGCTAGCGTTCTAACCAACTGAACTACCGGGCCATATATGGTGGGGACAATAGGACTCGAACCTATGACCCCCTGCTTGTAAGGCAGGTGCTCTAACCAGCTGAGCTATGCCCCCATACTGTCGC
>JAWXUM010000032.1:0-29858 GCA_044432645.1 Clostridia bacterium
TCTATTTTACACAAAACAAGACAAAACTTTTTGTTTTATCCACGGACGAGCACAGCTCGCCCCTACAATGTTTGTGCAACTTTTTTTACAATATAGGTTTTTCGACACTCTGAGAGGCTCTCCAATTTTGGAGAGCCTCATTTTTTTTATATTTTAATGGATAATTACAACGAAGAGAAAATTTCGTTATAATTCAAATTTATTTAAAACCTTGAACACCTACAAGGGGTGTCACTACAAAGGTTATTTCCCTAATTAACATGCTGACATTTAATGCGATCCGTGATTATGCAAAAAACCAAACAGAACAAAAAATCATTCCTCTTTAGCAACAGTTGGGCTTACACCCATGTGTTTTTTATAGGTTCTAAAAAAAGTTGAATAATCTTTAAATCCACATAAAGTCGCTACAGTACTAGCGCTATAACCTTGATTAATAAGTTGTTTTGCTTTTACGCTTCTCTTCAATGCAATATAATTTCCCACAGTACTATTTAAATCTTTTTTGAAAATTCTGCTAAGTTGACTTTTACTTATAAAAAAAGTTGAAGCTATCGTGCCTAAACATAAATTTTTGTTAAAATTTTCGTCAATGTATGCAGTAATTTTAAAGGCTAAATTATCTTTTGGGTCGTCACCTTTTAAATTTCCTAAAGGAAAAAGTTGGGTAAGCAGTGTTTCAAATCTTAATTTTATAGCAAAGTCACTTAGCGTTTCATCTTCAAAAGTTTTCGCTTCTAAAACTAAATCGGCAGAGCTTACAAGGTTGATATTTTCAAAATAAATACTTTCACCATGAAAAGAGCTTAAAAGCAACTCTTTATGTTCAATTGGAAGAAATTCTTCATCAAAATGAAAAGTATATCTTGTGTAAGTTGTGTCGCTTACATTTTGCAAACCATGCACTACTCCTGGCTTAAATAGAAAAATACTGTACGGTTTTGGGGTGTAAATTTTTCCCTCAACCATATATTTTATATCTCCATTTATAAAATAATAAAGCTCATAAAAACTATGACAATGAAGTTGATATTTATCGTTAATGTACGGGTCTGAAGTTTTTGAGAAATAATATCCACCTTTTTGCATTTTGTTTAATCCTTATCTGAATTTTTTTAATATACATATATTGTAATACGAAGTGACGATTTTTGCAATACAATTTGCAGTTTTTGCAATTGATTATTTTGAAATTATTGTTATAATTAACTTATATGACTTATTGGTGTTGTAAAAATGCCAATAATATAGAAATGAAAGGTTGTTTTTTTATGAAAATTGGAGCACAATTATATACTATGAGAGATTTTTTGCAAACAGAGCGTGATATGGAATACACTTTGCAAAAAATATCAGAAATTGGTTATGACACAGTACAAATTTCAGGTGTTGGCCCTGTAGACCCAAAAGTGATTAGAAAACTTTGTGATAAAAATGAACTTAAAATAGTTTTAACACACACACCACAAGACAAAATTTTAAATGCTACTGATAAAGTTATTGAAGAGCATAATATTTTAGGCGCTGATTATATCGGCATTGGTTCTATGCCTGGCAAATACAGAGATCCTGCTTTTGTGCATAGATTTGCTGCAGATTACAAAGAAGCTGCTATCAAAATGAAAAAAGCTGGTAAACTTTTTATGTACCACAATCATGCATTTGAGTGGCAAAAAATTGATGGAAAAAGAATTATTGATATTTTAGTCGATAGCTTTGAGCCAGACGAAATGGGTTTCACACTTGATACATACTGGGTTCAAGCTGCTGGAGCTGACATTATTACTTGGATTGAAAAATTGCAAGACAGAATTCCTTGTGTTCACCTTAAAGACATGGGAATTGTTGATTTTACTCCAGTAATGGAAGCTGTTGGCGAGGGAAATATTAACTTTGAGCCAATTATGGCAAAACTTGCTGAGCTTAACAAAACAAAATATGCACTTGTTGAACAAGACAGATGCAACGGAATGAGTCCTTTTAAAGCTATGGAGCTTAGTTATAATAATTTGAAAAAAATGGGATATTAAGGAGATTTTTATTATGTCAAAAATTAAATTAGGTATTATCGGCATGGGTGGTATGGGTTCAGGCCATACAAAATACATTTTAGAAGGCGCAAGCCCAGAAGTTGAAATCGTAGCAGTTGCTGACAGACGTGAGGTTAGGCGTGAGTGGTGTAAAACTCAATTCGACAGTTCTGTTGAAATTTACACAGAGGGTGAAGATCTTATCAACAATGCAAAAGTTGACGCTGTTATAATTGCTGTTCCTCATTACCAACATCCAGTTTTAGCTATTAAAGCTATGGAAAAAGGCTTGAATGTTCTTTGTGAAAAACCTGCTGGCGTTTACACAAAAGCTGTTGTAGAAATGAACGAAGCTTCAACTAAAACTGACAAAACATTCGCTATGATGTTCAACCAAAGAACAAATTGCCTTTACAGAAAAATGAAAGAAATCGTTTCAAGTGGTGAATATGGCGAAATTCGCCGTGTTAACTGGATTATTACCGACTGGTTTAGAACACAAATTTATTATGATTCAGGCGCATGGCGTGCAACATGGGCAGGCGAAGGCGGCGGCGTTTTACTAAACCAATGCCCTCATAACCTTGATTTATTACAATGGATTTGTGGTATGCCTTCAAAAGTTACTGCATTTTTACACGAGGGTAAATGGCATGACATCGAAGTTGAAGACGACGCTACTGCTTATCTTGAATTCCCTAATGGTGCTACAGGTGTGTTTATCACAACTACTGGTGACGCTCCGGGTACAAACCGTTTTGAAATCACTTTAGACGGCGCAAAACTTGTTTGTGAAAATGGCAAATTAACTTTATATAAATTAGAAACATTTACTTCTGAATTTATTAAACAAGGCACAGAAGGCTTCAAAAAACCTAAAATGGAGGTTATAGAAGTTGAAACTGACGGATTAAACCCTCAACATAAAGGCGTATTGAACGCTTTCGCAGCTAATATTTTAAGAGGCGAGCCACTAGTTGCAAACGGTATAGAGGGTATCAACGGTCTTACACTTTCAAATGCTATGCACCTTTCTTCTTGGACAAACAGCACTGTTACTATTCCTTTTGACGAGGATAAATACCTTGAACTATTGAAAGAGAAAATTGCTGGTTCAAAACTTAAAGAAGATAGTGGTATAACTTTCTCAACCGAAGGCACTTACTAAGGTGACATTATGAAAATTGGTTATTGTACAAACGTTAAGTTTGAAAACGGAGCTGTTGTTATTCCAAATTACGAGTATGTTAAACAGTGCAATTTCGATTATTTAGAAATTAGCCTATCTAATATTACTAGTTTTAGCGAAGAGGAATTTGTTTGTTTTAAAAAGTTTTTGGCTGACGAACAAATTGAAGTTCCAGCAACTATGGGACTTTTACCTGGTGGAATGTTCGTTGTAGGCCCTAAGGGCGACTTTGATAAATTTAAAAACTTTGTCGACCTTGCTCTTGATAGAGCAAGCCAAATTGGTGCAAAAAATGTTGTTTTTGGCGCTGGTGGTGCTAGAAATATTCCAGGTGGTTTTGATAGAAATGTGGCTGTAGAGCAGTTTGACAAAGCTTTAAGTTATGTTTCTGACTTAGCAAGCACATATGGCATTACAATTTGTCTTGAAGCACTTCATTTAAGAGAAACTAACTTTATATCAACTTTTAAAGAGGGCGCTGAATATGTTTACAAAATTGACAAACCAAGTTTGAAAACTGTTTTGGATTTCTTCCATTTTAACGTAGGCAGAGAGCCACTTAGTTTGGTTGAAGAAAGCAAGGACATAATTTCTCATGTTCATTACGCTAGAACTTTGGGCAGAGCAATGCCACTTCCAAGCGATTTTGAAGAGGTTGCAAATCATTTAAGCTATTTGAAAAAAATAGGATATAACGATTTAGTATCTTTTGAATGTCAAGGTGGTATCGACCAAAACCAAGTTGATGACTGTGTTAAAACAGTGGAGCTGTTTAAAAATTACTTTAAATAAAAGTATTAAATGCGACTTTGCACTTGCAAAGTCGCATTTTTTTATATATAATCAAAATATATGTAACCTTTTCTTAAAAAAACCGTCTTATATTATATAGACTGTTTTAAAAAATAATGATATAAACGGAGGGAAAAAGTGGAACTTTTAAAGCTTGAGGGCGTAAGCAAAAAAATAAAAAAGAAAACTATTGTTGATAGCATAGATATGCAGGTTAACAGTGGCGAAATAGTAGGGTTTTTAGGCCCTAATGGTGCGGGTAAAACAACAACTATAAAAATGATTATGGGTCTTTTTAATATAACCGAGGGCGACATTACAATTTGTGGTCACAATGTTAAAACAGACTTTGAAAAGGCGATGCAAAACGTAGGCGCTATTGTCGAAAATCCAGACCTTTATAAAAGGCTATCTGGTAGAAAAAATTTAGAATATTTTGCACAGTTTTACGGTAAAGATGCAGTAGACAACATAGACTCTGTTGTAGAACTTGTTAAAATGAAAGATAGGATTGACCACAAAGTCAAAACCTATTCACTTGGTATGCGCCAAAGGGTAGGACTAGCACAGGCGATACTTCACATGCCAGCGCTACTTATTTTGGACGAACCTACAAACGGACTTGACCCTATTGGTATTAAAGAACTTAGGGAGCTTTTGAAAACTCTTTCAAGAAATTCAGGCACTGGTGTTTTGGTGTCTAGCCATTTGCTTTCTGAAATGGAACTTATGTGCGACAGAATTTACATAATTGACAACGGTGTGATGATAGGCGAAAAAACTATAGGCGAAACAGACGATAGCGAAGTTTTCGAGTATTCATTTGAAACAAACCAAAACGAAAATGTTTTAGAGAAATTCAAAGCTATGGGTGCTAACTGTGATTTACGTCACGGTGAAGTTAGCCTTGTTATGAAAAACACCGAAATTCCTAAAATTATTGCCGATTTAGTAACAGAGGGTATTTTGATTTACGCAGTAAACAAAAAACAAAGGTCGCTAGAGCAAGATTTCATTTCTATGACAACTGGCTCAAAAGACCAAATTTCTTAAGGAGGTAACAAAATGAACTTTTTCAAACAAATTTTAGCGGAGTTTAAAAATATGTTACACTCCAAATTTATATTAATTTCAGGCATAGCAATTTTTGCGATAATTTGTATTGTAGTGCCTGTTTTAGTAATAATAGAGAGCAACCACGACTACTATACTTATGTCTATAGTAATTATACAGTAACAATTGATGGAATCCAAGTTCCTTGTGGCAATGACTTTGCATGGGAATACGACTATTTGCAAAGCCAAGAAGAATGGATAACAGATAATTTAACTAGCCAAGAAAGTGTAAAATACGCTGGCGACTTAATAGATGAGCTTATGGATTTTTACGGTACATATGCCATAGCTACTATGGGTGAGGATGATTATAGAAGCGATATGTGTTACAAAATGACAGAGTGTGTAAAGGAAAACTTTGTATTAAGTTTGACAGATGTAGACGAGGACGCATTATTTTTAGCACTCGAACAAGTTATTTATGACACAAGCTATATTTCTCTTTTAGAACTTAGTGACGAAGAAAAACAAACTAAAATTGACGAAAATACAGTTATTTTAGAAATGTATGACGACTTGGTAGTCAACAGTAATTTGGCTATGTACGTTGATTTACAAAAAGAGAGTTATGCCGACGACATTGAAGATTACAACGAGCAAATCACTCTTTTAGAAGAAAGTTTACTAACAAACCCAAGCCAAGAGGACTATGTTTCAGAGCAAATTGAAAGCATGGAAATACGAATTAAAAATATTGGAGAAATCTATATACCATCACTTGACTATAGATTAGAAAACAATATAATTCCTAATGACGGCAGTTGGCAAGACTCTGCGCTAAATCAAAAAGACAGCTCTTTAAGCAGTATTGAGTACACTAAGTTAAACACAGTTACAGAAGAAGAATTTAAAGAAGACGAATACAAGGTGGAAGAATACGAAACTTACGACAAATATTTAGCTTATCAAGATGCCCAAATTCTTGAGGACGAATTTGACTTGTTCGTAGCAGAATCCTCGCTTAATTCTGGCGAACCTGATATGGATTTTGTTAGTGATGGTGCAAGGGCAAACGCTCACAATTTTATAACAGCATCACTTTTCATTGCAGTTTTTGCGGTGCTTGTGGGTGGTTGTGCTATTTCTACAGAGTTCCAAAACGGCACAGTAAGGCTGTTGATGGTTCGCCCTAGAACTCGTGAAAAAGTATTATTTTCAAGGTTTTTAGCAGGTTTAATGCTAGTTTATGTGCTTTATTTTGCGATTTTCATCACCACAATAATCACAAACGGATTTATGTACGGCTTTGCAGATTACTTATATCCAAACTACACAGCAAGTGGCAATGTGAACTTTTTTGCAATGTTCTTTAAAGAACTTATGATTATTTCATTTAGCATGATTTTCCTATACTCATTTGCATTTGCAATTTCTACTATTGTTAGAAACACAGCTGTTGCGATTATTATTCCAACACTTGGAATTTTAGGCTCGTTTATTTTGATGCAAGTTATGTACTCGTTTACCAACATGGATTGGGTATCGTTCACACCTATTTTGTATATTCCTATGTATGACTTCTTTGGAAATTATAGTCAACTTCAATATCTTGTAGAAAAAGGAATGAGCGTAAGCGTAGGGCTTGGAGTGCTTATCTTGACAATTTATTCGGTAATTTCAATGGTTATAGCAACAGTTATTTTCAAGAAAACAGATATTACAAATTAACGCATGATTGTATGGAAAACGGTAGGGAGTGGTCTTGACCATTCCTCGGTTGGGTCAAGACCAACCCTACAGAAATAATCAAAAAAGAAAGGCAAGGTTTTATGAACAACGATTTTTTAGATAAATACAACAAAAAGGCAAGTGAAACTAGGGATGTTTCAAGCAGTTCACAGCCTGCGAAAATGGAGTACACGCAAGAAAGTTCTTTTACTCCACCTAAAAAAGTATCGCATATTCAAAAACAAAAATTCCCTGTTTGGTATGTTATAATTCCAACAGCGTTGATAGTCATTGTCGCTATAATAATAATCATCTTAACTTCTGGCACTAAACTGCCAAACATGACAGGCTGGACTAAAAGCGAAGCTGAACTTTGGGCAAGCGAAAATAATGTTATTATAAGAACCGAAAGCGTTTACAGTGACGATACCCAGTCAAACGAAATAATTTCACAAAGTCCATCCGAAAACGAAAAAATTAAAAAAGGTGAATTTTTAGAGCTTACAATTTCATCTGGCCCTGACTACAGCGTGTTAGTACAAGTGCCTGACATTATGTCCATGAGCATGGCAGAGGTTGAAGCTTGGGCAAGCGAAAACCTTATGACAAAGGTTCGCATAACAACCGAGGCTAGCGAAACTGTGGAAATGGGCAAGGCGATAAATTACACCATAAACGACGATACAGTTACGGCTCAGGAAGTAAAAAGAGATACAGCTGTTTATGTTGTTTTTTCAAGTGGTGCGCCAGAGGGCGAGCCTGTCGAAGTGCCAGACTTTAGCATTATGTCTTTGGAAGAAGCTGAACTTTATGCGCAAGAAAACGAAATTGTCTTAGTAATTACCGAAGAATTTAGCGACAAATACTTAAATGGGCAAATCTTTGAGCAAAGCGTGAAAGCCGAAGAAAGCATAACCGTTGGCAGTGAAATAGAGCTTAAAATTTCACTTGGTGAAGAAATTTTAGTGCCAGATTTTTCTGAATTTTCCCCAGCTGAGGCTTCTATACAGGCAAATATGCTTGGAATAACAATTCTTACCGAAGAAAAATATTCGGGCTATAAAAAAGATGCGTTAATTTCACAGTCTATAAAAGCTGGAACTTTATATGAAGATAGCGACTATGTAACTTTGGTTTATTCACTTGGAAACACTGTCGAAATAAGTTCATTTGTAGGTGGAGATGAAACTTCGCTTAAATCGTGGGCAAGTCAGTACAACGAACTTGGCGCTTCGATTTCAGTAAAATCCACTTATACAACTTCTAACAAAACAGCTGGAACAATTTTGTCGCAAGATAAATACAACGAAGATATAAGTGTAAGTGCGACTATTAACATTGTCGTGTCTAGTGGGCCTGTTATTTATGCACCGAATTTTGTGCAAAGTAGTGGACAAAGTTATGGCGAAATTATCGATATTGACCAAGCTTTAGAAATGTGTAACGAAATTGGAATAGTTCCAATTTTTGTAGCCGAAACTGAAGAAGACAGGCTAGAGGGCGAAGTTTGGTATCAAAGCATAAAAGCTGGTACTAAAATGAGTGAGGGCGACACTATAACTATAAAATATGTGCCTATAACTTCTACATATGAAGTTGCCGATTATTATGGCAAAACTTACGAAGAAGTTTTAGCTATGAATATAGATAAAATGTTTGAAATTGTTATTTTAGAGGCAGAATATGTCGAAACCATGGACAACAAAGTTGTTGCGCAGTCTGTTAAAGCTGGGTTAACTTTAGAGCCAGGAGCTACTTTGATTTTTGAAATTTGCCCTGAAATGATAATAGAACCGACGATAGAACCAACGATAGAACCAACGATAGAACCGACAACTGAAGAAATACAATAAATAAAAACCGTTCAAAGTTAATTTTAAACTTTGAACGGTTATATTTTACTATGATTGTGTCAATGATATTTGTATTTTAAACTTGTCTACTGGGATATAGTGTTTTGTATACACCATTAAATCACCATTTTTTTCATAAAGGTAATCATTTATTAAAATAAATGCGTTTGCCTGGGAAAGTTTGTGCCTTGAGGCTGAAAAGTTGCCTGAAGTGCTGTAAGAAAATGTACTTGTCGCAGTATTTGCCAACTTGTATACTGAATTTTCAAGATATTCTTCTAATTCTTTGGTATTATTAAGGTCTACACCACTTGCTGAGATAGTTTCTATAGGTATAATGCTTAGCGAGTAGCCAACACATTCAGCGTCTTGCATATACCAACGGTCTGAAATAACAACAGCCGCTGTTTTGTAATTCATTGCTTCTAAAATTGCCGGTGTAGGAACTTCAATTCTAAATTCTATTTCTATATGGTCATATTTGCCGTCACAACATGAGCGAAAAGGGTGTTGTATACCAGCTAAATGACGCATATCTGTTGTTAAAGTTGATTTTTTGATAAAATTTCCCTTTCCACGAACCAAAGTTACCAGTTCGTCCTCCTGTAATAAAGCTAAGGAGCGTCTTAAAGTCATACGGCTAACCTGCATCATTTCGGCTAGTTCAGGTTCAGTTGGTAACTGACTTCCCACTGGGAATGTGCCGTCTTTTATTAATTCGTATAATTTATTATATACTTCTACATGTTTTAAAACTTTTGGTGTTTCATTAGACAAGTTGTAGCCTTCCATAGTAAGCCTCCTATAAGATTTTTTAAGATGTATATATAATGAACTAAAAAAGCGAATTTGTCAAGTCTTTTTTATATTTGTATAAAAATATTTATGATTTGTATACATGATTTTTGAATTTCAGGGGTAAAAATGGTCGATTTTAGCCTAAAATTGGCATAATTTGTAAATGTACACAAAGAAACTTGAGTAAGTTTGTCTATTTTTACGTATAGACAATAGACAAGTTATATGTTATTATACAAGTACAGCAAACAAAGGAAAAACAAAAACAAAAATTATACAAGTTAAAGGAGAAGACATTATGCAAAACTATTCAGGAGATGTAAATTTACAATACCACATTCAAACAAGACCAGGTGACGTTGGTAAATACGTAATTCTACCAGGCGACCCAAAAAGATGCGAAAAAATCGCAAAACATTTCGACAGTCCAGTACTAATAGCTGACAGCCGTGAGTATGTTACTTATACAGGCTATTTAGACGGCGAAAAAGTTAGCGTAACTTCAACTGGTATCGGTGGTCCATCAGCTTCAATTGCAATGGAAGAACTAGTAAAATGCGGTGCTGATACTTTCTTAAGAGTTGGAACATGTGGTGGCATGGACTTAGCAGTAAAAGGTGGCGACATTGTAATTGCAACAGGTGCTATTAGAATGGAAGGCACAAGCAAAGAGTACGCACCAATTGAGTTTCCAGCAGTTGCTGATTTAGACGTAACAAACGCTTTGGTTAAAGCGAGTAAAAAACTTAACCAAACTTATCATACAGGCGTTGTACAATGTAAAGACGCTTTTTACGGACAACATTCACCAGAGGTAATGCCAGTAAGTTATGAACTTATGAACAAGTGGGAAGCTTGGAAAAGATTAGGTTGCAAAGCTTCTGAAATGGAATCAGCTGCTTTATTTATAGTAGCAAGTCACTTAAAAGTGCGTTGTGGTTCTAACTTCTTAGTAGTAGCAAATCAAGAAAGAGATGCTTTAGGGTTAGACAACCCAATTGTTCACGACACAGAAATAGCAATTAAAGTGGCAGTTGAAGCACTAAGAGAGCTAATTAAACAAGATAAAGCGTAAGTTTAAATTAAGGTGGAGGAATTAAAAATGAGTGTTGTATTAAATGTATTAGGGATATTTGTAGTTCTTGGAATTATGTATCTTCTTTCTACCAATAGAAAAAAGATACCATACAAATTGGTTATCAAAGCAGTTGTTATCCAATTTATTATAGCTTTAGTTTTAGTAAAAATTCCACTTGGTGCAGCAGTGGTTGGAAAAATATCTGACTTTGTAACACAGGTTATAAGCTCAGGACAATCTGGTTTAAGCTTTGTGTTTGGTTCACTAGCAGACAGTGGTGCATCATCAGGATTTATATTTGCAATTTCAGTTTTAGGTAATATTATATTTTTATCAGCTTTGGTTGCACTTCTTTATTACTTAGGCGTTCTAGGCTTTATTATCAAATGGATAGGTAAAGCAATTGGCAAAATATTAGGCACAAGCGAAGTTGAAAGCTTTGTTTCTGTAGCTAATATGTTTTTAGGTCAAACAGATAGTCCAATTTTAGTTGGAAAATATATAGGCAAAATGACAAACAGCGAAATAATGGTCGTTTTGGTTTCAGGTATGGGTAGCATGTCCGTTTCCGTTTTGGGTGGATATGTTGCAATGGGAATACCAATGGAATATCTTCTAATTGCAAGCGCAATGGTTCCAGTTGGAAGTATATTAATTGCAAAAATACTTGTTCCACAAACTGATGAAGTTTTACATATCAGCGATATAAAAATGGACAACAAAGCTGGTAATTCTAATGTGATAGAAGCAATTTCAGAGGGTGCTACAACAGGTATGAAAATTGCAGCAAGTATTGGCGCAGTTTTAGTAGCAATGGTAGCAATGGTTGCACTTGTTAACAAAGGTTTCGCAATTGTTGGCTTAAGCTTAGAGCAAATATTCTCTTACGTATTCGCACCGTTTGCGTTTTTACTTGGTGTTGACATGACTCAAGTATTGCCAATAGGTGAGCTACTAGGTAGCAAATTAGTTCTAAATGAGTTTGTTGCATTTGAAGCTTTAGGTCAAATAATTTCTGAAATGGACGCAAGAACAGGTATGATTACAACTATATCTTTGTGTGGTTTTGCTAATCTTTCAAGCCTTGGAATTTGCGTGTCTGGCATAGCAATGATTTGCCCAGAAAAAAGAACAGTATTGGCACAAAATGTTTTTAAAGCTATGCTAGGTGGCGTTGCAGTTAGTTTGCTAAGCGCTATGATAGTCGGCATAGTATCAATTTGAGTACGAGTTAAAACTCCTTTTTAATTTTTGTATATCTGATGGGAGAGTTACCCCCTCTCCCAAAAGATACACACATAAAGGAAATGACTTAACATATATAACCCCAAACATGACAAAGGTCATGACATAAATTTGAGTACGAGTTAAAACTCCTTTTTAATTTTTGTATATCTGATGGGAGAGTTACCCCCTCTCCCAAAAGATACACCACAGAAAGGCATAACATGAAATATAAACGCATTTTTACTATTGTAATTGATTCGCTAGGTATAGGCGAAACTTCTGACTCGCATGAGTACGGCGATGTTGGCGTAAATACGCTAGAACATATCGCTACTTCTAGAGAAATATTTAATATACCAAATTTAGAAAAACTAGGAATAGGTTATTTGGTTCGTCCTGGCATAATTGCAAGACCAGAAAAACCTTTAGCCTCATATATGAAATTAAGACCTATCAGTAAAGGCAAAGACACTTTGACAGGTCACTGGGAAATGATGGGAGTAAATGTGCAAAAACCATTTAAAACATTTACAGAAACTGGTTTCCCACAAGAGTTAATAGAACTGCTTGAAGAAAAAACAGGCAAAAAAATTATAGGCAATAAAAGTTCAAGTGGAACAGAAATTTTAGACGAATTAGCGCTAGAGGAAATCGAAAACGATAAGCTCATAGTCTACACCTCATCTGACTCCGTTTTGCAAATTTGTGGAAACGAAGAAACCATGGGGCTGACTAGTTTATATAGATATTGCGAAATTGCTAGGGAACTTACCATGCTAGATGAGTGGAAAGTTGGCAGAGTAATCGCAAGACCATACACTGGCAAAGCTAAGGGCGAATTTAGTCGAACCTCCAATAGACACGATTACGCCCTTAAGCCTGAACATTCAACTTACCTAAATGCTTTAAAAGACAGCAATTTTGACGTTATAGCAGTGGGTAAAATTAACGATATATTTGTAGGACAGGGTATTACACAAAGCTACAAGTCTAAATCTTCTGTTCATGGAATGGAACAAACAATTCAAATCGCTCAAACTGATTTTACTGGTCTTTGCTATGTGAATTTAGTGGATTTCGACGCACTTTGGGGTCATAGACGTGACCCAATAGGTTATGGAAATGAATTAGAGAAGTTCGACGAAAAGCTGGGTCAGCTGTTGACAAAACTTCAAAAAGATGATTTACTTATTGTTACGGCTGACCACGGTAACGACCCAACCTATAAAGGAACAGACCACACAAGGGAAAAAGTTCCTATGATTGCATACTCACCGTCTAATGAAAACGGCAAAAATATTGGCGAGGGTAATAGTTTCGCCGTTGTCGGAAAAACTATTGCCGAAAACTTTAAAATTAAATCGCCAAAAGAAACAATAGGTTTCTCAGTACTTAATAAAATATAATTATACAATTTTAAAAAGAAAAGGAAGTATTTAAATGTACAGTAAATTCACAAAAGCAGATATATTAAAAATGGTAGACCATACAATATTAAAACAAACAGCAACTTGGGAAGATGTTAGAAAAATATGTGACGAAGGTATTAAACACAAAGTGGCTTCAGTTTGTATTCCTCCTTGCTATATTGTAAAGGCTAAAGAATATACAAAAGGTGCAGTTCCAATTTGCACAGTAATCGGTTTTCCTAATGGCAATATGACAATTAACTCAAAAGTTTTCGAAACACAAGACGCTGTTAACAAAGGTGCTGAAGAAATTGACATGGTAATTAACATAGGCAAAGTTAAAGAGCATGACTATAATTACGTTTTACACGAAATTAAACAAGTGAAAAGAGCTTGCCAAGGTAAACTTTTAAAGGTAATTATAGAAACTTGTCTTCTTGATGAATCTGAAAAAATTCATATGTGCAAAGTTGTTACAGATTCAGGAGCTGAGTATATTAAAACTTCAACAGGTTTTAGCCTAGCTGGTGCAACTTTAGACGATGTAAGATTGATGAAAAAATATGTAGGACCACATGTTAAAATTAAAGCAGCTGGCGGAATTGCTTCATTTATAGATGCAAGGAATTTCATAGATGCTGGTGCAAATAGACTTGGCACTAGTAGATTGATTTGATTTACATTGAAGTTTAATATTAACAAAATGCGTACCCTACCCAAAAGCTTAAGTTTGTGACATTGGGATGGAACCCCTCCACTACCATAGTAATATGTAAAGTTTTTATTGACACGCAGTAGTAGGGGCGAGCTGTGCTCGTCCGAATTGCACGAAAAAACATATAATTTTATTGACTTGTTCTAAAATATGTACTATAATATAAATACAGTTTATAAATGTGAACTGTATTTATTAAAAGGGGATTTTTAGATGAATAATACTATTTTTAGAACGGTGAAAATTTTAAATTATGTAGCCGAAAAAAAGACTGGCGCAACTTTACAAGATATCTCTAGTTATTTTGACATTCCAAAAAGCAGTGCTTTTGTTATAGTTCAATCTTTGTTAGAGCTTGGTTTTTTAACCACTTCACCTTATAACGATAAAAGTTATTGCTTAGGTATCGAGGCTTTTACTTTAGGAATTAAGTATTTTAACGACTTAGATGTTGTAAATCAATGTGTTACTTACATAAAACCACTAGCAGATAAATATGGAAAAACAGCTTTTGTAAGTGTTTTGAATGACACAAAAATTGTTTTTGTTGGTAAATATGTAGCACCTACAGCAGTTTTAGCAACTTGTGCGTTAGGCTCAAGAAAAGATATTTACGCAACTGCAAGTGGAAAAGCAATTTTAGCATTTATTCCCGAAGAAGAAAAAAATGCAATTTTAGACAAAATAGAGTTTGAAAATTTGACTGAATACACAATTAATTCTAAAGAAAAATTAGAAGAAGAACTTGAACATACAAGAAAAAGAGGTTTTTCATTAGAAAGACAAGAGGATAGGAACATTTCTGCATGTTGTGGAGCACCTATTCACGACTACACTGGCAAAGTGATTATGGCAGTTTCATTGTCTGATGTTTACAATCCTAACATTGACAATGAGCAAATGGGCAGAGATTTACTAGGTGTAGCCATGGAAATTTCAAGAAGTTTTGGTTATAAGGGTTAAAATCAAGCAAATTGCATATGAAAAAAAATATAATTTGTAGAATCATACAAATATCGAAAACACTGTTGACAAATTATGACATAAAGCTTATAATGTATACATAATAAAAAAGTGAGTTTATATATACGAAACATTTCGAAAGAAATGTTTTGTTTGACAGGATAATCATAAATACGATTTATATATATAAACTTTCTTGTTTCGTGTAGAATAATGAAAGGAGTTAAAATTTTATTTTTTGCCAATACGTGTAAATCGTATTCATATATACGAACTTAAAATTAATTTAGAAAGCTAGGTTTTATTATGATAGACATAATGGTTATAATTGTATACTTTATATTCCTTATAGCAATTGGTTGGATTTTCAGAAAATTCTCAACATCTACAAGCGACTACTTTAAAGGTGGCGGTAAAATGCTTTGGTGGATGGTAGGCGCAACAGCGTTTATGACACAGTTTAGTGCATGGACATTTACAGGCGCTGCTGGTAAAGCATTTAACGATGGTTTTGCTGTTTTGGCAGTTTTCTTTGGAAACGCTGTAGGTTATTTTTTCAACTATCTATTTTTTGCAGCAAAATCAAGACAAATGAGAGTTATTACACCAATCGAAGGCGTAAGGCTTAGATACGGCAAAGTAAACGAGCAAGCTTTTACACTTGCTACTTTACCAATTAGTATTATTCAAGCTGGTATTTGGCTTAACGGTTTAGCAGTTTTTGCTACAGCAGTTTTTGATGTAGACATGAACACAACAATTATTGTAACAGGGTTAATTGTAGTATTGATGTCAGTTACTGGTGGTGCTTGGGCAGTTATTGCTTCTGACTTTTTACAAATGGTAATCATAATGGCAGTTTCTTTAATAGCTACTGTAGTTGCTTTAGTAAAAGCTGGTGGAATTGGTGAAATTTTCGCAAATGGTTTACCTGAAGAATTAGTAACAGGTTCTGATTATAATTATATGTGGTTATTCTGGGCTTGGGTACTTTGTTCATTCTTAAAACAATTCTTATCAACTAATAACATGGTTGACTCTTACAGATATATGTGTGCAAAAGACACTAAAAACGCAAAAAAAGCAGCATTACTTGCATGTTCATTAATGTTTGTAGGTCCTTTATTATGGTTTATTCCAGCATGGTTTGTAGCAGCATATAGCCCTGACACAACTACATGGGGACTTGAAGTTTTAGGTACTAGCATAACAGATGCTACATATTTTGTTTTTGTTCGTGATTATTTACCAATTGGCATGGTTGGACTTATGATGTCTGCTATGTTCGCAGCTACAATGTCTTCAATGGATTCAGCACTTAATAAAAATTCTGGTATCATTGTTCGTAATGTGTACAAAATTTTTATCAACAAAGAAGCATC
Source organism: Clostridia bacterium (assembly GCA_044432645.1). Classification (GTDB taxonomy): domain Bacteria; phylum Bacillota; class Clostridia; order Oscillospirales; family Acutalibacteraceae; genus SIG603. The sequence continues at coordinate 16,221 of JAWXUM010000032.1, forward strand.
AGAAGAAAAAATGCTTAAACTTGGCAAAATCATGACACTCGTTTTCGGTTTCATCATTATTATGGTTGGTATATTTATAAACAGCTTAGAAAATGTTAGTCTATTCAACGTTACAACATCAGTTGGTTCACTTTTAGCGCTTCCAATGATGATTCCTCTTTTACTTGGTTTCTTTGTTAAGAAAACACCAGACTGGGCAGGTTGGGGAACACTTTTAGTAGGATTTGCTGTTTCATACTTCATATCTTTTGTTTGCACAAGCGATATGGTTTCAGCTGTAATTGGTATTCCTTTAACAGCAGCAGAATTTAGCGATATGAAATCACTAACTTTAGGTGTTGTACTTCACGGTGTAATTACTACTCCGTTCTACTTCTTTAGCAAATTGTTCTACAAAGGCTATAGCAAAGAGCGTCAAGAAGAAGTTGACCTTTTCTTCCACAACACACATACACCTGTTGTAGTAGACGAAGAAGACGAAGAAGTTATTAAATCAGACAGAAATCAAAGAAAAACACTTGGTGGACTTTTATCAGCAGCTGGTGCAATGATTATGTTAATGGTGCTTATTCCAAACGAAGGCATTAGCAGATTGGTGTTTATTGCAGTTGGTGCAGTAGTTTTAGCAGTCGGTTTGCTTTTAATGTATTCAGCACGTCAAACAGTTAAGAAATAAACCCCAAAAACAAATCAAAGGAGGCACAAATGAAAAACTTGGTTTTTATTGGAGATATAGAAAAATATCAAAATGAAATTAAAACTACAAGAGCAAAACAATATAAACGTTTGCTAACTGAAGCCGACAGATATAAGAGTTTCGACTTGCCTAAAACTCACCCAAACGGTAGCACAACTTACATGGGTATTGCTATTGTGAACTTAGCTTTAGCTTATAGGCTTAGTGGCGAGAAGAGATATTTAGACCAAGCTAAAAGATTTATAAATACAGTTTTAGGCTATGAAAAATGGGGTTTTGCTCACCTTGTAAATGTTGATTTAAGTGCTTCTTGGATTTTGTTCGGTTTGTCACTTGGGTTTGATTGGCTTAAAGATTATTTAAATGAAGACGAGAAAATCCAAATAGAAAATAAAATCGCTTATCACGCAAAAATTATCTATGACTATAAAATTAAAACAGCAGGAACAGATTGGTCGACAGCATATTTCCAAAATCATAACTGGATTAACTTAAACGGACTTGCTACTGCTGGTTATGTATTAAATGAAGAGAAGTATACTCAAATGGCAAAAGAGAATTTTGCAAGAGTATTTGATTATATGCCAGAGGACGGCTCTAATTATGAGGGAGTTGTATACTGGCGATATGGCGGAATGTGGCTTTTTGTATATGCACATCTGCTAAAAACTGAAGAGGGTATAGACTACTTTAAAACAAGTCAGTACCTAAAAAACACTTTCTATTTTAGATTATACCAAAGCTCGCCAGACTTGTCACAGCAACTTAACTTTGGCGATTGTCACGACAGACACAGTGGCCACTGCCCTTGTGTTTACTATAAAGTTGCTAGTGAATATAATGATGGCTATGCACAAACATATGCTAATTATGTGCTTGATAACTTTTTAGAAATTGAAGCTGAAAACAGCAAGGTTAAACCAGGAATTTTGCCAGAAGCTTGTTTCGAATTTTTGTGGTACAACCCAATTGTTAAAGAAAAACAACTTAGCGACTTGCCAAAAACAAGGTACTTTGAGGACTTAGGTTTACTTTCTATTAGAAATAGCTGGAAAGCCAACGCAAAAGTTTTCTCTATAAAATGTGGCGCACCAGGTGGTAAAAAACAGTGGAAAAAAGGCTGGGAACTTTTCAACAATGAAAACATAGATTGTTTAAACTTAGCGCACCACCACCCAGATAATTTATCCTATATTTATGCAAATGGTGAAGACTATTTAACCCAAGAAGACGGATACAACAGAAATATTTTACCAGACAACCACAATGTACTGTTGGTTGACGGTGAATATAGCGACATAAAAAATGTTAGTGATGTTTATGTTGACTCTGCAAAAGAACGTTTAAAAAACAACCCAACTTATGACATAGTGAATAATTATACAGCAGAAGTTAAATGCTTTAAACAAGAAAACGATATTGTTTATTACGAAGCTGAAACATCTAAAATATACCCAGACAACTTTGAAATGACAGAAGTAAGCAGAAGTGTTTTTACAGACAATTTAGAATTTATGCTTTTTATAGATAGATTTAAAAGTGAAAAAGAGCATAATTATTCTATTTTAAACAATACATGTGAAGAAGCTAAGAAGGTGGACAATTCTATATTTAGATACACTCTAAACGGTGAAAACCTAAAATATATAGTTTTGAGCAATAATACGATAAATAGCGAGCAGTATCAGCAAACTGTAACGGCTGTTATGACTACACAAGAGCCTGACAAAGTTTGCAAGTCTGAAATTAAAACTTTAAAATTTGAAACTGTGAACAAATGTAAAGAAGCTGTGTTTTTTGAGTTATTCTTATCAAGTGGCTTAGAAGTTAATTATAAAGACTACAAGTTTACTATTACAGGCAAAAAGAAATATAGCATAATCACAAAAGAAGCTTTTTCTCGCTACAATATTGATAGCGATAAAAATATATACATTATAGTAGAAGAAAATAACGAAACAACAATTTATAATTGGTAATTTAAGGAGAATGAAAATGAGTAAAATAGCATTAATCACTGGCGCAACAGCTGGTATGGGTAAAAAAACAGCAATCGAACTAGGTAACATGGGTTACACAGTAGTTATCAATGGTATTGATGACGCTCAAGCAGAAGTAGCACTTGCAGAACTTGCAGAGCTAAATATCACAGCTGAATATGTAAAATTCGACGTAATGGACGAAGATGCTGTTACAGCAAATGTTACAGCAATTGGCGAAAAATACGGTAAAATCGACGTTTTAGTTAACAATGCTGGTGGTCTAGGTGGCAGACAACGTTTCGAAGTTATGGAAACTTCTTTCTATCGCCGTGTTATGGCTTTAAACTTAGACAGTGCTTTCTTTGTAACAAGAGCAGCTATTCCTTTCTTAAAAAATTCAGACAACGCTTCTGTTATTAACTTTGCTTCTAACGCAGCTTACAACGGTGGTGGTCCAGGTGCTGGTGTTTATGGTATTTCTAAAGGTGGTATTGTTCTTTTAACAAGAGCTTTAGCTAAAGATTTAGCAGAGTACGGTATACGTGTTAATGCAGTTAGCCCTGGTACAATTGATACAGATTTCCATGCTAATATCAAAGCAACTAACCCAGCAGTGTTTGAGTCTTGGAAAAACAACATTCTACTTAAAAGACTTGGCAGGCCTGAAGAAGTTGCTACTGTTATTGGCTTCTTAGTAAGCGAAAAAGCATCATTCATCACAGGCGAAATTATGCAAATTAACGGTGGACAAGACTTATTATAATTTTATAACACAGTTTTCCATTTTATTGTAGGGAACGCATCGTATGCAAGCGTGTTGATTAGGCGAGAATATTGCAGATTAAACCCGTAGGGGCGAGCTTTGCTCGTCCGAGAGTAAAGCGTTAATTTGCTTGTTTTCATAGGTACGATAAAATATTGCCTTTATTTATATAAAAAATGCAATATTATTTACCATTCTATCCACGGACGACCACAGGTCGCCCCTACTCTAAGGGGAACCGTACCCTACCCAAAAGCTTACATTGGTTTCCACCCCCTCCTAGAAGTTACATGTAACACTTTGTAGGGCGTGGAAGTCCTACATTAAAGAGTTTAACACAGTACTACAACAATATCAAAGGAGCCAACATGAAAATTTTTGAAGTGAAAAAAGAAATTTTAAAGGGTAACAGTAGTTACACAAAAATGCTTAATGAAATGCGTGAAGAAACAGAAAATTTTTGTAAAAATTTTCATGATTCTCCAGACTATTTAAGCGAATGGGGACATAATTATTTTTGTCCGGTAGACGGTGAGCGTTTAATTTTTGACTTAAATAAACCACACCACCATGAATGTCAGCTTTGCCACACAGTTTATCAGAACAAAACTTTTGACAATGTTTGGACTTATTTTTACAGAAATCAAGCTATTTTAACTTTAATGAAATTAGCTGTTTTATATAAAATGGATAAAAACCCAAAAGACCTTGAAAATTACAAAAAAATACTAGGTTTTTATGCCGATAATTACACAAAATTTGCACTTCACGTTAAAGGCGAAATTATGGACGACTTAACCCATGACGTTGGTGGAGCTGGCAGAATTATGCCACAAGGCTTAAACGAAGCTATTGTAGCTATTAGAATTATTATTTCACTTGAAATTTTAGGCGATGATTTAGACAAAGGTTTTGTAAACGGCTTAACTGCAAAGTTGTTTAATCCTATGACACAAATTTTAATTCCACAGCTTATTAGAATACACAATATTCCGTGTTGGCTTAATTCAGCAGTTGGAGTTATAGGTCTTTTTACAAAAAATCAAGAGCTTATTGACCTTGTATTCAAAGGTGAATTTGGTATAAATGAACAGCTAAAACAAGGTGTAACAGCTGACAAGTTTTGGTATGAAGGCTCTATTCATTACAACTTTTTCCTTTTAGAGGGTGTAACTTATTTAATGGCTTTTAGTGAAATTTATGGCCAAAAGTTTGATTCAAAAGGCATTGTTGAACAAATGCTTATTCAAGCTTATAATTATGCTTTTGACAATGATATTTTGCCAAACCCAAATGACGGCTGGCCTAATGTCACACTTAAATCTTACGAATATATTTACTGTTTAGCGACAAAAGTTTTTGGTGTTAACAGTGAAGTAGGAAACATTTATAAACATATTATTGCAAATCAAAGAAAAAGGGTTGAATTTCCACTTTCTAAGCCTTATTATTATAATGACATAAGTTTTGAACGTCTTGTTTGCTTGCCTGACATTGATATTATGGATAGGAAAGACACGGTTAAAACTTCAAAATGCTTTGAAAATTCATACTTTGCAATGCTTAAAAACATTGATATAAACTTGTTTATGAAATATGGTCACAGAGGACCGTCACATGCTCACCCTGACAAAATGAATATTGAAATTATGCTTTTTGGCCAATCTTTATCAAGAGATTTATCCAACACTGGCTATGCTTCTAAACTTTGTAATGAGTGGCACAGACAGTCGCTTTCACATAATACTGTTGTTGTAGACGGTGAAAACCATGTTTCTACTGACGGTGGAACCGTGCTAAATTATAACAGTACAAATTGTAAAGCGATGGTAAAAGATGTTTACGAGGGCGTTGACTTTCAAAGAGATGTAGCTATAAATGCTGACGGATTTACAGATTGCTTTAACGTAAGCTCAAAAAGCATTCATAACTACGACTGGATTTTCCACAGCGAGGCTGAACTTGCGACAGATTTAAACCTTGAAGATGCTAATATTTTGTTTGACAAAAATGGTTATGAGCATTTAAAGGCTGTTAAAAAAGTTAAAACTGAGTGTGACACGCTTAAAATTAAGTGGAAACTTGGCAAAATAAATTTAGAAAGCATTTTTGACGTCAAAGACAAAGAAGTGTTTGTAGCAGACACTTATGACAATCCTGTTTCAAAGTATAGAAAAGCAATTATTTTAAGACAAAAAACAAACAATGCAGAATTTAACGTTATTTGGAATGTTACAAAGTAAGGAGAATATTATGAACAAAGAATTTTATTTTTTAAGCGAAGAAATTGAACTTCAAAAAGTAAACGATACAATTTCAAGAAAAATTATCGCTCGTGGTGGCGAAATGATGATAGTTGAAGTACATTTTCAAAAAGGTGCAGTTGGAACACTACATGCACATATCCACGAACAAGTTACATATTGCCTAAAAGGCAGTGTAGAGTTCGAAGTTAACGGCGAAAAACAAATTATAAAAGCTGGCGATTCAGTGTTTATGCCAATTGACTCACTTCACGGTTGCGTAGCACTTGAAGAGGCAATTTTGTTAGATGTATTTACACCACAAAGGGAAGATTTTTTAGCTTAAATTTATTAACGGTGTGCTTAGGCACACTGTTTTTTATTTATAAATATAATATAAAAGTCGTAAGAAAAAAGTTGTAATAAAAAGTTGACTAATTTTCAAAAAAAGTGCTATAATGAAAAAAAAATTATAAAAAGGTGGATTTATGATGGATAAAACTAAAAAGTATTTGGAAAAAGTTGACAAAGTTATAAGCGAAGGATTTTACAAAGATAATTGGCAATCTTTAGGTCAATATAAAGAACCACAGTGGTACAAAGACGCAAAATTTGGAATTTTTACTCACTGGGGGGTGTATAGCGTACCAGCTTTTAGAAGTGAATGGTATTCACGTAATATGTATACAAAAGGTCACCCAATTTATGAACATCACTTAGAAACTTATGGTGACCACAGTGAATTCGGTTATCACGATTTTATCCCTATGTTTAAAGCAGAAAAATTTGATGCTAAAGCTTGGCTAGAGCTTTTTAAAGACTCTGGCGCAAAGTTTTATATGCCTGTTGCTGAGCATCACGACGGTTTTCAAATGTATGAAAGTGAACTTTCAGACTGTAATGCATTTAAAATGGGGCCAAAACGTGACATAATAAAAGAGCTTAAAGAGGCTTCTGATGATGTTGGTATGACTTTTTGTGCTTCTAACCACAGAGCAGAAAACTTTTGGTTTATGAGTGGGGTTCGTGAATTTGATAGACGAATGGACGGTGTTGAGTTTAAAGAGCCTTATGGTTTTGCGAAAGAACTTTTTTCAGATAAAGACGAACACGATGCGACAAGGAGTATTTTTTGGAAAGGTGCTAATCAAGAACATCTTGAAAATTGGCTTGCAAGAGCTTGTGAAATTGTAGATAAATTTCAGCCTAAAATTGTTTGGTTCGATTGGTGGATACAAAATTATTGCTTTAAGCCTTATTTGAAAAAATTTGCTGCATATTATTATAATCGTGCGTTAGAGTGGGGCGAAGAGGTGGCAATTAATTACAAAAACGGCGCATATGCACTTGGTACTGCTATTTTTGATATTGAGCGTGGTCAAATGGCTGGCATAAGGCCAAGATTTTGGCAAACAGATACTTCAGTTGCAAGAAATTCATGGTGTTATACTCCTAACAATGACTACAAAACTGCAGAATCACTTGTGTGTGATTTAATTGATATAGTAAGCAAAAATGGTGCACTTCTTTTAAACGTTGGGCCAAAGGCAGACGGTACAATTCCAGATGAAGATGCAAGAATTTTGCGTGAAATTGGTGCATGGCTAAAAATTAATGGTGAGGCTATTTATAACACAACTTTTTGGTCTATTTATGGACAAGGTCCTACACAAGCAGTCGAAGGCGAACATAAAGAAACAAAATTTAAAACCGAATATTCAAGCGAAGATATTAGGTTTACATACAAAGTTCCATATGTTTATGCACATTTGATGAAATTCCCTGAAAGCAAAAAAGTTTCTATTGAGGCAATGGCTGATATGTCCCCTGTTTTTGGTGGTGCAATAGAAAAAATTGAAGTTTTAGGTTATGACACTAAAGTTAACTACGACCAAAATATGACTAGTTTAGACATAGAATTTGAAAGTGCTATTGACACAACTTTCCCTGTTGTTTTAAAAATTACAATTGATTAAAATAAAAATGCAAGAGCGATTTGCTCTTGCATCAGACTGTCAAAAACCTATATTGTAAAAAAAGTTGCACAAATATTGTAGGGGCGAGCTGTGCTCGTCCGTTGATAAAACAAAAAGTTTTGTCTTGTTTTATGTAAAACAGAGAAATATTTTTATTAATTTTATAAAAGCACTAAATTAGCATCTTGATTTCGGACGAGCACAGCTCGCCCCTACCATTTTTAAAATATATTTTCGGTATTTTACACAAATACAAAACCTTTTTCGACAAGCTGGTGCAAGAGCGATTTGCTCTTGCATTTTTTATGTATAATTATTTGTTTTTAGCTTCTTCTAATTCTTTTTTGAATAAATACTTATCAACATCATCACGAATTTCTTGTGGAATACTGCGTGGCTCTGGGAAAACTTCGCTGTTGATTAGGCTTTCTGAAAATTCAAATGTTGGTGGAATTAAAGCGCCTAAACCGTCTTCACTTAAAAAGTCCATAACGTCATGGCTTGAGTGAATGAAAGTAGAGCCGTCAGCGCCACCTCTTACAAAGTTAATAGCTGGAATGTCTTTATCAGCAAAAGGAATACAGTCGCTTGAGTAAATTTTTTGTTGCACTTCAACTGCATAGCCTTTAGATTTCATGAATTTATCGCAGTGAGCAGTAAGCTCTTTAGAAGCTGTAACCATACAGCCGTTAAAGCCTAAAACTGGTGCGCCAACATCAACGTTTACCATTAAAACATGTTTTTTAAGTTCTTCTTCGCTAAGGCTTGCAACAAAAGCTTTACTGCCACAAAGGCCTATTTCTTCACTGCCGTACCAAAGGAATTTAACTGTTCTTTTTGGTTGGTTTTCAAGGAAGTATTTCATAATTTCCATATTGATAACTGAACCAGCACCGTTGTCAAAAACGCCACATGAAAGCTCGGTAGAGTCATAATGAGCGCCGAAAGAAACGATTTGTTCTGGGAATTTTGAACCTTCAATAGTAACTTCAACGTTATGAGAAGTTAGAGTAATATTTTCGCCTTTAACAGTAATTTTAGCTTTAGATGCTTTGTTTTTAACAATTTCAAAAGCGTCGTTAATGTCCATATGCACAGCTGGCATGTTGCCAAAAGCAAGCATTGTGTCACGAAGTTTTCTTGTTAAAAGGTCATTTTCTTCTCTTGTGTTAAGCATTGAACCTGCAAAAGTAACGATAGCTACAGCACCAGCATCTAAGATTTTTCTAAAAGCTGGTAATCTTAAATATCCGTTAACTAAAACGATTTTGCCTTTTGCGTTTGTTAAGTTAGCGTCTAAAGCGTTTTCTACATATAAAAATTCTGCTTCTAAATCTTCGCAGTTTTCGCAGCATTTGTAACCTGTAACTTTGTACTCTTTTTGGTAAGGTTCTGTAATTTCGAATTTAGCAGTAAAAACATTACCCTCTGCAATTTCAAAAGGGACGATAGTAGCAACTGCACCAGCGTTTTGTGCGTGGGCTTGTAAAATTTTAGCAGCTTTTAGTTCTTCTGGTGTACCAGCATTTCTTACAAAGCCGATTTCTTTTAGAAGTTCAAAAGCAGTTTTTTGGCATAATGACATAATTTTTGCTCCTTTATTTTTAGTATGTAATAATAATAGTACAGTTTATTTGTTTTGTCAAAGTTTTTGTACAAAAATGTGGGTGGAAAGACCACCCACAAAATTTATTATTCGATTTCGATTTTAATACAAACAGGTGTTACGCTAGCTTTAGCTTCGCCAATAACTGTTAAATGATCTGTGCATTGTTTATATGTGCATTTGTCTTGTCCTAAAATTTCAATGTTTTTGATTTTAGCATTGAATTGTTTAGAGCTTGAACCAAACATATTAATTTTTGCAACACCGTCTTCAGGCCAGTTCATAGCAAAAGCGTAAAGAGTGCTGTCTTTAAAAGTAAATCTGAAATCTTCTGTTGTGAAAGATTTTCTTAAAGTATCAGTAAAGTGTCCTTCTTTTGTTAAAGTTGGGCCTTCGCCATATTTTCTCCAAGGGTATGATTCATAAATAGCTTCGCCGTTTACTTTTAGCCAAGCACCAACAGCTTTTAAGATGTTAGCATCTTTTTCAGGAATAGTACCGTCAGATTTAGGGCCAACATTTAATAGAAGTGAACCGTTTTTACTTACAACGTCAACTAAGTCACAAATAACTTCGTGAGGCTCTTTGTAGTCGTTGTTTTCTGTATAACACCATGAATTTTTAGCAACAGAAGTATCATTTTGCCAGAAGAAAGGTGAAACGTCAGCTAATTGTCCACGTTCAATGTCTTTAACAGCACTAGTGTGAATAAATGCATCGTTTTTATAGTTGATTGTAACTTCTTCGCCCCATTCTTCAGCTCTGTTATAATAGTAAGCCATGAATTTTTTTAGGTAAGGTTTCATTTGTGCAACTTGAATCCACCAGTCGAAGTATAGAATTTTTGGTCTATATTTGTCAACAAGTTCGCAAGTTCTTACAAGCCAGTCTTCCATAAATAGAGGGTCTAAATCGTTTGTGTAAATAGAGCCTTGGTCTGTTGTAACAGCAGAACCTGGTTCCATGCCCCATGGCTCAATATATGATGGCCAGTAAATATCGCCGTAAGGAATATCGCCACCGTTTGGAATGTCACTTTCGCACTCTCTCATACCACCCATGAACCAGTAATGCTCAACTCTGTGTGAAGAAACTGTTAAAGTCATATCTCTTTTTTCAATTTCAGCTTTAAGTAAGCCAACGATGTCTTTTTCTGGACCTTTTTTAGCAGCACACCAGTCTGTAAAGTCACAGTCATACATTGGGAAACCGTCGTGATGTTCAGCAACAGGCATTACAAATCTTGCGCCAGCTTCTTGGAATAAATCTGCCCAAACTGCAGCGTCAAATTTCTCTGCTTTAAACATAGGAACAAAATCTCTGTAACCAAAATCTTTATGAGGACCATAAGTTTCTAGGTGATGGTTGTAAACGTTTAAGCCACGTCTGTCCATGTTTGCTTTGTACATAAATCTTGGGTACCATTCACTTGCATAAGCAGGAACAGAATATACGCCCCAGTGAATAAATATACCGAATTTTGCGTTTCTATACCATGTTGGTACTTTGTGGTCCATTAATGTAGACCAATCATCTTTGTATTTGCCGTTTGCGATTACCTCATCAATTTGTTTAAGGTAAGCTTTCATTTTCTCTAAATGTGTCATGTGATAACCCTTCCTTTTTTTAATTTAGCAAGCTTTAATAACGCAAGAAGTTTCTTGCATGTTATCAGCTTTAACTGTAAGAACTATGTCGCCCTTTACATTTTCCAAACTTCTAATAATAACAACGCATTTTCCGTTAAATAGTTCACAGTAAGGTTCACTGAAAACTCTTGTAGAAGTTGCGTCACCACCGTCAGAAGCTAAATACTCACCAGCACCTGTTACAGCAAAGCTTAATTTTGTGCTTGAAAGTGGACAATGTGTGCCGTTTTCGTCTTTTATATCACACTGAACGTAAACTACATCGTCACCGTCAGCGTTAATAACATCTTTTTCTGGAACTAAGCTTATAGAAGTTTCTGTGTAAGATGTTTTAATTACATCAGTTACTTTAGGGTTTCTTACAGCAACTGCTTTAATTTCGCCCTCTTCAAAAACAACATCTTTCCAAGTATGTCTATGTCTTAAAACTTCGTCATAAGGGTCTTTTACACTTATGCCCATAGATTTTCCGTTTATGAAAAGCTCTACTTCGTCATAATTTGAATAAGCATAAACATTTATAATATCACCATTGTTCCAGTTCCAATGTGGGAACAGATGAAGTACATCTTTGTTAGTCCATTTTGTCATGTATGAGTAAACTCTGTCTTTTTCAAGACCAGCTAAATCATAAATACCAAAATATGAACTTCTTGATGGCCACTCTACACGGTAAGGGGTAGGCTCGCCTAAATAGTCAAAACCTGTCCAAACAAATTCACCAAATATATAGTCGTATCTGTCTTGACCAAAGAACTCACGTTCAGGGTTACAAGCCCAAGGAGGACCAGATAAGTCGTAAGAGTCAACTTGTAAATTATCCTTGGTAATTTTTGCATAAGGAATTGCGTCTGGAAGACTATATTCGCCACGTGAAGTTACACAAGAAGCAGTTTCGCTTCCGTATAAAGGCATTTTTGGGTGTTGTGTGTGGAATGATTCGTATAAATGAGGTTTATAGTTAAGCCCAGCAACATCTATAAAGTCTGTAAAACCAACATTAAATGCGCTAATTGGGTCGTTTAAACCAGCAGTAATTGGGCGTGAACCGTCATAATGATTACAAAATTCAGCTAAATATTTAACAATTTTCCAACCATCTAGCTGACGTTGTTCCAAAATTTCGTTACCAATTGACCACATTATAATAGATGGGTGGTTTCGGTCACGTTTAACCATTGAAATCATGTCGTCTTTTGCACAAGTGTCAAAATGTTTAGAGTAACCGTTTTCAACTTTTGCAATAGTCCATTCGTCAAAAGCTTCGTCAAGTACAAGCAAGCCAAGCTCGTCACAAAGGTCTAGCATTTCAGGTGCTGGTGGGTTGTGAGATGTACGAATTGCATTAGTGCCCATTGCTATAAGTTTTTCAAGCTGTCTGCGTGAAGCAGCTTTGTTGTAAGCAGCACCTAATGCGCCTAAATCGTGATGCATACAAACACCGTTTAACTGAACTTTTCTGTCGTTTAATAAAAAGCCTTTTTCACTGTTAAATTCAATTTTTCTAATACCAAATTTTTCGCTATTACTGTCAGTTAATTTGCCGTCTAAGTACAAATTAACGTCCAAAGTGTACAAGTAGCTGTCAAGAACATTCCATTTAACATAGCCGTTAAGTTTGAAAAAATGGTTGTTTACTTTTTGACTTGATGTGTTTTGTGCTTTTGCGACAACTTTGCCACTTGCATCTTTAATTATGTATTCTATAGTATATTCTTTTGAGAAATTTTCAACATCAACTGTACAGTCGATAATCGCTTTGTTGTTTACTATACTAGGCTTTACAAAAGTAGAGCAATATGGTAAATAAATTTCACTTTTTTCTATTAATCTTACATTTCTGTAAAGGCCTGCTCCACTATACCACCTTGAGTTAGAACCTATTGGTTTAAGCGAAACAGCAAGTGTATTTTCACCTATGTTACAAGCTTTTGTGACATCTACGCTAAACGAAGAATATCCATATACTCTTTGACCACATTTTTCACCGTTTACATAAACTGTGCTGTTAGCCATGGCGCCGTCAAACTCAACAAAAATATTTTTGCTGTTTTGTGATACTTCAAATTTTCTTCTATACCATGCGTGGTCGGTAATTGGCAGACCTCCAGTTCTTGCAATATGAACTTGTGGAGTTAAAATTCCGTCAGCTACAACCTCTTTAATTTGTTTGTCATTTTCTGGTGAGAACGGACCGTCAATTGCGTAGTCATGTGGAACTCTTACAGTTTTCCAAGCGCTGTCGTCAAAATCCTCTTTGTATGCATTCTCTATATCAGCTTGCATAAATTTCCAGTCGTATTTTAGTAACATAGTAAACACCTTTCTAATTTATATTTAATTAGCTTTTCACGTTGTAAGGACAACCTTTTTTGTTGCGCATACTGTGTAAGTTACCACACCAAAAGTCATTATTATAACAATAACACTTAGTTCTTACATTTAATACCTTACAACGCCAACCCTAATTATCGAGCATATATTTTAAGCATTAATTTAATGGTTTCATCTATATCGTTTGGAGAAATTGCGAACTTTTCACCTTTTTTAATACTGTCGTAATAATTGCTAATACATTTGTAATGACCATTACCCCAGTAAGATTTTCCAAGTGTAGTTGTAGTTTCTTCAATTTCTACTAATTCTTTTGTGCCGTCTTTATGTATTATAACAAGCTCTGCTCCGTTTGCTTGTAAAGTCATGTTTTCGCAGTGAATTTCTA
>JAWXUM010000033.1:0-28313 GCA_044432645.1 Clostridia bacterium
AAAACTCTTTGTTTTATTCACGGACGAGCACAGCTCGCCCCTACAATGTTTGTGCAACTTTTTTTACAATATAGGTTTTTTGACAGTCTAAACGGTGTACATAAAATGCACACCGTTTTTTCAGAGTTTTCATAACGCATTTGTTGCGTTACCTTGCAATTATTTAACTGTAATTATAATTTTCTTTGAAACTGTTTTTCCGCCAATTTCAGCTGTTGCTATAATTTCGCCCTCACCTAGTTGAGTACCTTCGAAAATAGAAATTGCATAACCAGAAAGAGTATCAACACTATTTGAAGTAAAATCACTTCTAGTTGGGTTACCGTTGTCACAAGCAATAAAACTCATGTCGCCAGTTGCAGTAAACGCAACTTTTAGGTCTTTATCTGGCACTACTGTACCAAATTTATCTTTAAGCACAACTTTTGTATAAACCAATTCTTCTTTTGCAAGAGTAGTTTTGTCTGTTGTGAACTCAAAATCACTAACTTCGTAAGCAGTTTTTATAGAAGCTTCAACTTTTTTAGAATTTCTATAACCAATAGCTGTTACTTCGCCCTCTTCGTACTTAACATTGTCCCACTCAAAGTGTAATGTTTTAGTTTTATCTATAGTTTTTTTGCCATAAGATTTACCGTTTACAAAAAGCTCAACTTCGTCGCAGTTTGTAAAACACCAAACAGGAATAATGTCAGCATTTTTCAAGTTCCAGTGTGGCAAAATGTGAAGAACATCTTTGTCAGACCAACAACTTTGATAATAATAGAAAGCATCTTTAGGTAAATATGCACGGTCGATAGGTGCAAAATATGAGCTAACTGATGGCCAAGTTTGTGGAGTAGGCTCACCAATGTAGTCAATACCTGTCCAAATGAACATACCAGCGATATAATCGTACTCAAGGTGTTTAATCATTGAGTTTTCGCCACGAACTATTCTAGCGTTTACTAAACTCGCTACTTCTGACTTAACTGCTGCTTGTTCAGGGTCTGCACCACTTGCAATTTCAGATTTTTTATTTTCGTAATCTTTCAAAAATTCAACATATTGTCCACGAGGTTCAAACGCTGTAATAGATGCAGTTTCACTACCTACAACGCATCTTAAAGAATTTTCGATGTGGTCGTTTGCATAGAATTCTTCTGCATAGTTGTAACCACATATGTCTAAAATTTCAGGGTTGTTTGTAGAGTTAACAGCTGCTAGGCCGTTAAACGCTGCTGTAGCTGGGCGAGTTGTGTCGTATTTATGCACTGTGTTAACAAGCATTTGGCAAATACCCTCACCCTCTTCATGGCGAAGTTCTTCAATCTCGTTACCAATTGACCACATAACAATACTTGGGTGATTTCTGTCACGTTTTACCATTGCAGAAATGTCTTTTTCTGCCCACTCTTCAAAGTAATTAGCGTATGAGAAAATACGTTGTCTTATAAATAAGTCACCAAAAATACGAGGACGTTTAGCAAGTACCCATTCGTCGAAAGCTTCTTCCATAACATACATTCCGTATTCGTCACAAAGGTCTAAAAATTCTGGTGCTTCAGGGTTGTGTGAAGTTCTAATTGCGTTTGCGCCCATCTCTTTAACAGCTTCTATTTTTTTAACAAAAGCCTCACGGTAAGCAGCTGAACCTAAACAGCCGTTGTCGTGGTGAATACAAACACCTT
Organism: Clostridia bacterium; assembly: GCA_044432645.1. Taxonomy (GTDB): domain Bacteria; phylum Bacillota; class Clostridia; order Oscillospirales; family Acutalibacteraceae; genus SIG603. Next base: position 1,671 of record JAWXUM010000033.1, read on the forward strand.
TTAGCATTTCTTTTTTACCATTGATAATAAAGCCTTGTTCTGGTGTGTATTTAATTTCTCTAATACCAAATTTAACTTCTGCAAGGTCAAGTTGTTCGCCGTTTTCGAATATTTTGAAAACAGCTGTATAAAGATGTGGAGTTTTGTTACACCAAAGTTTTGGGTTAGCAATTTTAAGCTCTAATTTTACATCTCTATAACTTTTGTAAGAAATAGCTTTGTCAATTTTTTCTGTAGCAACTACTTGCCCATTTGCGTCTTTAATTTCCACTTCTGCAATTAAACGTTTTGTAAGTTTAGCTACGTTGAAAATTTTGTAATCGATATTTACAGTTGCTTCTTCTTGACTAATAACAGGAGTTGTAATGAAAATATCATTTTTCTCTAAATAAGCTTCGTCTGTAATATGTAGGTGAACAGGACGATAAATACCAGTACCTGTGTACCATCTTGAAGCTGGTTGTGGTTCGTTGTCAACTGTTACAGAAAGTCTATTTTCGCCTTCTTTAACAAAACTTGAAATATCATAGCTAAAAGTTGTATATCCATAAGGATATTTGCCTACAATTTCACCATTAACATAAACTAAAGCGTTCATATAAACGCCCTCAAACTCAACTACAACCCTTTTTGTAGCCTCTTCTTTACTAAGTGTAAAGAATTTGTTGTAATAGCACATAGTTGTACGTGCATATCCACCTCTTGCACCACTAAGATTATTTTCAGCAAATTCTGAAATAATACTACTATCGTGTGGTACATTTACATCTGCCCATGAACTTACATCAAAATCATCTTTAAAAAATCTTATGTAAGAGCCGTTGCTTGCAATGTCATGCTCTAAAAACTTCCAGCCTTTATTAAGGCTAACATGTTTCCTCATTTTAAAATACCATCCTTTTAATTTATTTATAAAAACACTTATGAAATAATTTTATCATCTTTGTGCATTTTTTTCAAGTACATAATACAATTATATTGAATATTGTATATTATATCAAAAATTTTACAATAATATTTAAAAGCTTAACACTATAGCACTTGACATACAGCTCAATATACAATAAAATTAATATATACAAAAGAAAGGGGATTTTTGATGAATAACGAAAAAAAAGAGAAAACTAATAAATCTAAAAAAAGTGAAATTAAAAATAGCCGTGCATATACACTAGGAAAAGTTCTTATTATGTCAGTTGCTGTAGTTGTAGTTATTGCTTTAATTATTTCCGGACTTAAAACTTTATTCCCTGGTCAAAGCACCCTTGGGCAAGTTGCTTATACCTCTGTTTTAGACGGACCGGTTACAACTCCTTATGCCGACAGTGTTCAAAACAATTTTCTTGGAATGCACCTTGACCGTGAAGACCCAAGCCCTACTCCAGCACCTGAAGTAGACTTAGACAGTGTGAATTTTGAAGATTACGGACAAAAAATAGTTGTAGGTAGTAACGCCTACGACTCTTTTACATTTACTACAGCTGAAATTGAAAGCATAGCAACTGCAATTAACGCAAGTGCAAATGCAATAAGCTCTGAAGTAAACTTTTTTTCTATGGTAGTGCCAACGTCTTGTGGAGTTATGCTTCCTAGCGATTACATAAGTAGCAATTACAACAAATTTACTAACCAAGAAACTGCATGCGAAACTATAAACAGCCTTATAAGCTCTAACATAGCAGCGCTTGATATATTTTCTACGCTAAAAGCTAACAGCGACCAAAAACTTTACTACAGCACCGAAAACGATTGGACAAGTTTATGCGCTTACTACGCTTATACAGTTTGGGCGCAGCGTAGAGGTGACGATTATTACTCTTTAACCGACTACGAACAAAATTCAGTTGACGGTTACGTTGGTTATCTTTACACTTTTATAGGTAGTTCGAAAATCGATTCACCTGAAACTATCGTGTACTATGAGCCAACTTCTATTTTATCGGTTGAAAACGGAAATTTATTTGCTGATGTAAGCGAAAGTTCTGCTTCCAAAAAAACTAATGTTTTCTTAGGTGGTAGCACCGACCAAGTTGTTATTACAAACGACAGCCTTTCTGACGGTTCAGTTGGTATTATTGTTGGTGACAGCAGTGCTTACAGCCTTGTGCCTTATTTAGCTGAATATTACCAAACTACATATTTTATCGACTTTACTTTATATGAGGGAAGTTTGAATTCGTTGGTAGCTATAACTGGCGCAGTTGATGTTACCTACTGTGTGAGTTTAGAAACAGCTTCTAGCACTAGCGATATTGCAAGTTTGCAGTATTTAGGCTAATTTTACATAAAATTCAAAAATTATACTTAATTTAAAACTATTAAAGTTGTAAAATTAAGCTACTATAATTATATAAGGAGATTGAAATGGATACTAATAAAGATACTTTAACAGAAGTAGAAAACAACGAAAACGCACCAATCAAACTAGAAACTACCGAAGAAAAAGTTGTAGAACCTACAACAGAAGAAACTCCAGTTTTTGACTATAGCTATTCAACCAATGCTGTAATTAACAGTGATAAACATACTTGTGAGCATCAGCACCAAAACGGTCATCACATGCCACCACACGGTCGACCACATCATTGTCATAGACATAACGGTCAGCCACCTCATCAAGGCAGACCACCTATGGGACAAATGCCTTACGGACAACCACCTCATGGTCAACCACCTCATGGTCAACCACCTCATGGTCAACCACCTCATGGTCAACCACCTCATGGTCAACCTCCTCATGGTCAAGCACCTTACGGTCAACCTCCTCAATGGCAAGCTCCTTACGGTCAACCTCCTCAATGGCAAGCTCCTTACGGTCAACCTCCTCAAGGGCAAGCTCCTTATGGTCAAGCAGTACCAACACCTGGGCAAAACCCTTACCCACAAAACCAACAACCTCTATCATTTAACATGTACAGTCAAAAAAGCCGATTTGTTGCTGGTATTTTAGGTGTTTTACTTGGTGGATTTGGTATACATAATTTTTATTTAGGCTTTACAACTAAAGGCGTTATTCAAATTATATTAACCTTGTTAACTCTAGGTTTAGGATCTGTTTGGGGATTTATAGAGGGCATACTTTATTTAAGTGGCGCTATGGACAAAGATGTAAACGGCATTCCTTTAAAAGATTAATTTCTAAATTTTATATCAACAAAAATTACAATTATAGGGTGTGCATAAAACGCACACCCTATTCATTTATTTGCACAACAGAAAAAAGCCTAGCAAAGCTAGGCTTTTTTCTGCTCTTTTGAGGAGGAGTTGTATTGAAAAGCTGTGATAAATCCTTATCACAAGTCACATCATCAAATTTATATGTCAATATTATATACTTATATACTTAGTATGTCAATATCTATTTAAAATATCTACTTTATCAACTATACAAAGTCATATATATAAACTGTAATTAGCAGTATTGCACAAAACATATTAAGAAAATGTTTTATTTAGTATTATTTGTTGTGATTGCTTGAAAAAAATCAATAAAAATGTTATAATAAAAGTTAACTATAATCAAAAGGAAACTGTAATGAATAAAAATGAGATACACAAATTAGAGATAACTTCTGTCACTGCTGAAGGAGCTGGAGTTGGAAAATTAAATGGCATGGCTGTTTTTGTCCCTAAAACTGCCCCTGGTGATATTATAAACTGCAAAATTGTAAAAAATAAAAAGACATATGCTTTTGGAATTGTCGACAGCGTTATAAATCCGTCTGAAAATCGCATGGAAAGTGACTGTGAAGTTTTTGGCAAATGTGGTGGCTGTGTTTACAGACACATTAATTATAATTTTGAGGCAACACTTAAGGCTGAGCGTGTTAAAGAAACCATAAGCCGAATTGGTGGTTATACCGATTTTAATTTTGACGAGTATATAAAAGCCAACAAGCGAAATGAATACCGAAACAAGGCGCAAATTCCACTAGGTACCGACAAAGACGGTAAACTAATTATGGGTTTTTACGGCAAGCATTCACACAGAATTGTCGACACTTTGTCATGTCCTTTACAACCTGCAATTTTCAATAAAGCTATGGGAATTTTCAGAAATTGGCATAATAAAACTAACGAGGAAATATATAATTCTATAAGTCATAAAGGAAATTTAAGGCATTTGTATTTAAGGTATGCAACCTCAACCGATGAACTTATGGTTTGTTTGGTTTCAAAAACTAAACATATTAAAGATATAAATTTGCTTGTCGACATGCTTAAAGATGAGATAAAAAGCTTTAAAACTTTAATTATCAACATTAACAATGACAAAACTAACGTTATATTAGGCGAAAAATGCATTAATATTTATGGCGAGGGTTTTATCACTGACACTCTTTGCGGTTTAGATTTTAGAATTTCACCACTTTCTTTTTATCAAGTAAACCATGCACAAGCCGAAAAGCTATATTTAGAAGCTAAGAAACTTGCTGATTTAAACGAGGGTGAAACATTAATAGACCTTTACTGTGGCACTGGCACAATTGGCCTTTGCTTAACTGACAACAGCCACAATTTGATTGGTATTGAAATTGTTCCACAAGCCGTGGAAGATGCTAAGAAAAACGCAATTTTAAACGGTAGAGATAAATTCAACTTTATCTGCGCTGATGCAAGTGAGGGTGCTAAATTAATCAAGGACAAAAACCCAAAAGCCGTTGTAGTCGACCCCCCTAGAAAAGGTTTAGACCCCGAGCTTATTAAGACAATAGCAAAAATTAACCCTCAAAAAATAGTTTATATCTCATGTGATGTGGCTACACTTGCAAGGGATTTAAAACTTTTCAAAGAAGAAAACTATGAATTAAAAGTTGCAAAAGGAGTAGATTTATTCCCTGCAACTGCCCACACAGAGGCAATTTGCCTTTTAGAGAAGTGTTAACATGAAAAATATTAAGAAAAAAATTATAATTACTGTATCAGCTTTGGTTGGACTTGTAGCTGTTTGCGTTGTCGCATTTTTGATTTACGCATCGGTTTATTACAAAGCTGACGAAAACGCACTTTTAGTACTTGCTGAAAATTACAATATAGAAGTAATAGACGAGTTCACTGTTTTATCACCTGAGAATTCAAATAATATAGGTATTATTTTTTACCCAGGGGCAAAAGTTGAAAGCACAGCGTATTTGCCACTTTTGGACAGCTTGCGTGACGATGGATTTACTACAGTTTTAGTGGATATGCCATTTAATTTCGCATTTTTTGGCATTAATAAAGCTGATGAAGTATATGAGCTTGTCCCAGAAATTGAAACTTGGTACATCATGGGTCACTCTTTAGGTGGTGCTATGGCAAGTTCGTACGCAGAAAATAATCAGGACGATATAACGGGTTTAATTGTGCTAGGCGCTTATGTCTACGGCGATTACCCTACCGAAAACGCTCTTACAATTTACGGCACACTTAATGTTCAAGAAACTGACTATGACGATAATATTGTTGTTATAGACGGTGCAAATCATGCGCAATTTGGCAATTATGGTGAGCAAAAAGGCGACGAAACTGCCACTATAACTTGGCAAGAACAACAAGAAATCACAGTAAACGCAATTATAGAATTCACGATAAATTAGGAGAAATATGATAAAAGTAGAAAATTTAAGTTTTTCGTTTCCAAATAAAGATTTATACGAAAATGTTAGCTTTAGCATTGAAAACGGTGAGTGCTGCGCATTTATAGGCAGCAGTGGCTGTGGCAAAAGCACTCTAGCCGACATGATAATGGACAACGAAAAATACATGTATGACGGAAAAATTGAGATAGAAGAGGACTGCAACATAGGTTATGTTAGTCAGTTTTATGATGTAGACGAGCATTTAAGCGTTTTTGATTACATTGCTAAGGATTTTATATCACTTCAAAAAGATATTGATGACATTTGCACTGCTATGGAAACAGCAACCGACTACGAAAAATTAATGGAAGAATACCAAGTAGCCCTTGACAAGTTTGACGCTGTTGACGGTATAAATTACGAAAATAATATAAACAAAAAGCTTGCTCTTGCAGACCTGCTTAAATACAAAGATTTAAGCGTACTTAAAATTAGTGGTGGGCAGTTTAAATTAGTTCAAGTTATAAAACAAATGCTTACAAGACCTCATTTTATAATCATGGACGAGCCTGATGCCTTTTTAGACTTCGAAAACCTTAACTCACTAAAAAATCTTATCAACACTCACAAAGGTACAATGTTTGTTATCACTCACAACAGGTATTTGCTAAACCATTGCTTTAACAAAATTGTCCACCTTGAGGGCAAGCAAATAAAAGAGTTCAGTGGTAATTTTATAGGCTATAACTTTGAATTATTAGATGGCAAAATTGAAACAAAAGAACTAGCTTTTGCTGACAAAGTAGAGATTGAGCGTAACGAAGTATTAATTGATAGACTTCGTGAAACTGCAACATTTGTGGACTCCTCGGCGCACGGCAGAGCCTTGAAAGCAAGAGTAAAAGTGCAAGAAAGGCTAGTAGAAAGACAAATTAAAGACCCTTTTATCAACATAAAAGTACCTAATATAAATTTAGTAGCAAGAGATGTTTTAGAAGATGAAACTGTTGTTAAAGTTGAAGATTTTTCTGTAACTTTCAAAGAAAATTTGCTTAATAATGTCAATTTCGACATTAAATCTACCGATAAAGTTGCTATAATAGGTGAAAATGGTACAGGAAAAACAACGCTTTTAAAGGCGATTGTCGACAACAACAGCCCACATATAACAATTTCTGACGATGTTAAAATTTCTTATTTATCACAAGTTCAACAAGAAGCGTTCGGCTCAAGCGACACTATTTATGACGCCTTTTTTGATGTTGGTTTTAAATCTTACAGCGATATTGAAGAGTATTTAGAGGGTTTTGACTTCCCAAAAGATAAACTTGACAAGCCAATTTCAATTTTGTCTGGTGGAGAAAAAAACATTTTATCACTAGCTAAAACATCTTTTGAAAAAAGTAGTCTTTTAATTTTGGACGAGCCTACTTCTCACCTTGATATTTACGCTCAAATAGCACTAGAAAATTCTTTAAAAGAATATAACGGTGGAATAATTATGGTTTCTCACGATTTTTACACCATAAGCAATGTTGTAGACTATTTGCTTGTTATAAGAGATAAAACCGTGAGCAAAATGACATTAAGAAAATTTAGAAAAAACATTTACGCAAGACATTTTGATAAAAATTATTTAGAACTTGAACAAAACAAAAAAATAATAGAAAGCAAAATTGAGCAAGCTTTAAGCCGTGACAATTTTGATTTAGCTAAAGAATTACTTGAAAATTTACGTGAAATTATTGTAGAAATGGACAAAATCGGAGTTTAAAACGAGAAAGGGGAATTGTTTTGAAAAAAACTAGCGATATTGCACTGGCACTTTGCATGTGCTTTTTTATAATCACCCTTGCAGTTACTTTAACTTTAAACTTCAAACAACTTTATTATGATGACGCTGAAAAATATGATGTTGGCCAGTATGTTGGTTTAACTTTGGAAGAAGTCAAGGAAAATTACGATGCTTTAATTGATTACAACAGCCTTTTTGGCAGTAAAACTCTTAATTTTCCTGACCTTACAACGTCATATGAAGGCGAATATCACTTTATGGAAGTTAAAAATATTTTTGTAGCCATGCAAATATTCATGATTGCCTCTGGTTTAGTTTTCGTTGGTGGTTCGGTTATAAAATTCAAAAAGAAAGACTACGGCTATTTGCTTTTAGGCTCTATTTTAACTATTGTTATACCTTTGGTTGTTGGAATTGCAGTTGCAATCAACTGGGAATGGGCGTTTATTACTTTCCACCAAATAGCTTTTAGCAATGATTATTGGATTTTTGACCCAAGCACGGACCCTGTTATTTTGATTTTACCAGATGCATTTTTCATGCACTGTGCTTTGTTAATTGTCGGAATTTCAATTTGGTTTACTGGAATAGCTTTGATAATTTATTTAAATTTAAGAAAGTACAAGGTAAGATTGCTTGAAAATAATAATATTTGACAAAGATTTAGAAAACGCAAATACCCTTTACAATTTCATAACAAGTTTTTGTAGAAGTTTCCATTTTAGAATAGAAGCTAAAGTTTTCACAAACGAACAAGAATTATTAAATTACAAACAAATACATAAAGAGCAAGATGTTTTTTTCCTAAGAATAGAAAGCGCAGAAGAATTTAGTCTAGCAGATGCAATTCGCAAATTAGATGAGCGAAACTTACTTGTGTTTGTTTCAAATAATCACCAATTGGTTTTTCTATCGTTTTTGTTGCACCCTTATTCCTTTATAAGGCTAAATTATTATAAGGAAGAAATTCCAAGAATTTTGCTTGATATAAAAAAATATGCTAACGGGAAAAATTCGATTTTCATTGTATACGATAAAGGAAAATCGGTAGAAATAGACCTACATAACGTGATGTACGCAGAAGTTATTAAAAACAATGTTTATTTATTTTTAAAGGATAAATCTGTTGTAAAAATCAAACAAACCATTTCCCAAAGCGAAGAAATGTGGTCTGATTTAGGCTTTGCAAGAGTTCATATGTCTTATTTAGTCAACTGTCGTTTTGTAAAAAGTTACACGCACAAAGATGTAACCCTAAGAGATGGAATGGAAATTCCAATTAGCAGAAGTAGGTACCAAGAATTCGTTCAGCATTACGAAGAATTTATCATATCGAATAAAATGTAAAAATAACAAAAGGTCACTACAATTTTTCTGTAGTGACCCAGACTGTCAAAAACCTATATTGTAAAAAAAGTTGCACAAACATTGTAGGGGCGAGCTGTGCTCGTCCGTGGATAAAACAAAAAGTTTTGTCTTGTTTTGTGTAAAATAGAGAAATATTTTTATTAATTTTATAAATGCACTAAATTAACATCTTGATTTCGGACGAGCACAGCTCGCCCCTACCATTTTAAAAATATATTTTCAGTATTTTACACAAATACAATACCTTTTTCGACAAGCTGAGGTCACTACAATTTTTCTGTAGCGACCCATTTTTTTATTTATTAGCTAACTTATCGTAAATATCGCAAATTTTATTAACTTCGCCAAAACTAATAACTTTACCTTTTTCCAAAATAATCGCTTTATTGCAAATGCTCTTCACTTGGGCAGTGCTGTGGGAAACAAATAAAACCGTTACTTTATCTTTCATCATAGAGTTAACTTTTTCCATGCTTTTTTTGCGAAATTTTGCATCGCCTACTGACAAAACTTCGTCTAAAATAAGTATTTCAGGAAAAACTTGTGTAGCTATCGAAAAACCTAGTCTTGCTTTCATGCCTGAAGAATAATTTTTTAGTGGAACATCAATAAACTCCTCAAGTCCAGAAAACTCAACTATTTCATCATATTTCGACTTAATAAATTCTTTTGAGTAGCCTAAAACAGCTCCATACAAATAAATATTTTCAGAACCAGTATACTGCGCGTCAAAGCCAGCACCTAGCTCTAAAAGTGGTACTATCTTCCCGTTTCTTTCAACAGTGCCACCAGTAGGCTTGTAAACGCCACAAATTACTTTTAAAAGCGTACTTTTGCCAGCACCGTTAAAGCCCAAAATTCCAAGCCTGTCGCCTTGTTCAAGCGAAAAACTTACATTATCTAAAGCAAGAAAATTCCTCTTGCTTTCGTCTACTTTTCCATGTTTCATAAATTTAACTAAATACTCTTTAAGGTTGTCTACCTTATCAGCCTTTAAGTCAAATTTCATTGTTATATTTTTTACATCAATAATTTTGTTCATAATCGTCCTTTTATATGTGGAAAATAAATTTATCTTGCTTTTTGGCAAATAGTATTGAGCCAATTATTAAAACAACAAGACTAAATACAGCGCTGTAAAGAAGTGCATTAATGCTCATTGGCTCGCCGTAAATACAATTTCTAAAACTTTCTATAATATTATACAAAGGGTTTAGTTTGAAAATCCAGTAAGTCGGTGTTCCTATAAAATCGTCTACTTTATAAAATATTGCACAAGTATACATAATAAGCATTAGGCAAACGTCCCAAATGTATTCCCAGTCCCTTAAAAAAACAGCTATTGTTGATATAATAAGCCCTGTGCCAAGTGCAAAGAAAAACAGTAAAGTTATAGGCACAAAAGACAACAAAATGTAAGGGGTAATAGGCATAGACTGTATAATCATTACCAAAAATAAATCTATTAAAGATATTATAAAAATAATAAATGTGTGAATACAACTTGAAAGTGGGTATAAATATTTTGGAACATACACTTTTTTTATCATGCCAGCGTTGTTTCTAATTGAAGTCATAGACATTTTAGAAGCTGTAGAAAAATAGCTGTAAGCAAGCCTACCTGTCAAAATATAAATAGAGAAAAACGGGTCAGAACGACCCAAAAGGTTTTGGAACACAAGTGTTAGAACAACCATTGTTAAAAGTGGTTCTAAAAGCGACCATAAAATGCCTAAATATGACCTTCTATATTTTAGTTTAATACCTTTAACTACTAATTCTTTTAATAAAAAACGGTAGTGCAAAAATACATTTACGCTTTGTTTCATTGGGTTATCCTTTCGTATTTAGGAAGTCAAAAATTCTTTGCGTACTGTTTCCGTCACAACTTTGCATGAATTTTTCTTTAAATTGTTTAACCTTACTTTGGTCAAAACTTTGCTCTATATTTTTAATAAATTCTACAATTTCGCAAGTTTTTGTTAAGACAGGCCCTGGTGTTAATTCTTCATAAGAATAATAAAACCCACGCCAGTCATTATAATCGTCAATATCAGGTGCGAAAAATATCATAGGTCTTTCAAAAATAGAATACTCAAAAACTAGTGAAGAATAGTCTGAAATGCAAATATCACTCACACAAATAAGGTTTTCAATGCTTAGTAAACTGCTGACATCTATTGCAAAATGTCTGTATTTATCTTCAATCACATGTGCTTTTTTAACAAAAGGGTGGCGCTTGATTAAAATCATATACTCGTCACCAAAATTTTCGTAAAGCATAGGAATGTCAAGTTCATCAGGACTTTTTGCTGACCTTACTGCTCCCCTAAAAGTGGGTGCATATAAAATAATTTTCTTGTTTTTCGACAACGGTATAGCGTATGAAAGCTCTTTTTGAGCATTTTTAATAAAATTATCATCAAAAAACACATCAGTTCGGCTAACACCTGTTGCTATTGTTTCACTTTTGTACACTTTGCTGTGCATAGCCTCTTGATAAGCCCACGCAATTTCTGGGCTACTAACGGTAATATAGTTGATATTTTTATAATAAGGGTATTTTTCCATTTGTTTAAGGCTTACACCAAACTTAAGCTCGGCAGTGCTGTAACCAAACTTCTTAAAAGCGCCACAAGCGTGCCAAAGCTGAGTTAAAATTGTTTCGCTTCTTTTATTTATACAAGAAGTCACATTACAAGCATCGCTTAAAAAAACATATTTAGCTGTAGCCATATCCTTTAAAAATGCAAGCGAACGCTTGGTGTACGGCACTACACCAACATTAGTTTCACCTAAAAAGTGAATTTTAACATCAAACCCCTCTTGTTTGTACTTGTTTACCAAAAGGAAAAAACTATCGGTGAGTTTTAAACTTCTAACTTCGCAAAAAACAACAGATTTGGGATTAATATCTTTTAATTTAATTAGGTTATAATAAAAAGGATACATCACCTTTAGCGTGGTGAATTTGTATATTTTAGTGGCAAGTTTGTTGTAGATTTTTTTTAGTATTTTCTTCATTTTAGTCCTTCAAATTGTTCATTATATAATCGGCAATTCGTCTAGTGCTACTTCCGTCACATTTGTTGATGTGTTTATACGCAAAATCGCTTCGCTTGTTTTGGTAACTGTCTTTTTCTATAATAGCGTTATAAAGTTCAGCTACACCTGTAGTGATGGGCGCTGGCAAAGTTTCAAGTGGAAAATAAAATCCTCTTTTAAGGCTGTAATCGTCTTTATCTGGCATAAAAAACACCATAGGTTTGTCAAAAATTAGCCATTCTAAAAAAATAGAACTGTAATCGCTTATCATAATATCGGCACAAAAAAGCATATCGCTTGTAGAAATTAGCTTAGCTGAAAATAAATCATCAGGCTTGCTTTTTGTGTGATGGTGAAGTTTTGTGACTAACAAATAATTTTCGCCTAAAAGTTTTTGAAGTTTTAGGATAGGTTTAAAGTCTAAATCTTCAGGACTTAGCGCTGTTCCCCTAAAAGTTGGGCACCATAAAACAATGGTTTTACCTATAGCTTGTGGGTAAATGTCAAAAAAAATTTCTTTGCATTTTTCGCCATATTCACGGTTTAAATATATGTCGGTTCTTGGTATTCCTAAAGCTTGTACAACACCTTTTGGCTGTTTCATAGCAGTAGAAAAAGGCTCTACACAGCTTTGTCCACTCACTGTAACAAGGTCGTAATTTTTAAAAACATTTCCTTTGTAGTAGCTTGGGATGTCGTCAAGTGTGTCGTAACCAAATTTTTTATAAGCACCACAAGCGTGCCAAAGCTGTACAACCTTTGTTTCTTTTCGTTTTTGGCATGAACTTACAGGCAAAAAATTGTCACAAATTACAACTGAACCAGCCTTAGCGTATAGTTTTATGAACTTTAAAGAGCATATCAAAACTTTTAAAGCCGATATTTTTTGGTAATCGTCAAAAAAGCAAACAAGCTTAAGGTTTTCGTTTTTTAACAGAGTTTCGTACAAACTTGTCATGCTGTTTGGCATAGTTTCATGGTGGCTATCAGCAAAAATTATTAGGTTTTTGTCAAGTTTTTGAAACTTACATAAAAAATAGAATACAGGAAATAAAACATGTTCTAAACACATTTTTATAAATTGTCTTAAAATGTAAATAATACTTATCACCATTTTCTTGCTAATTAAATTAATTATACTTGTATATTTAAGACTTGTCAAATTTGGAGCAAATTTATTTTGCAGATTTACAAAAAGTTTACAAACAATTCAATGATTTTGGTGTATAATTATCGTTGGTAAAAAAATAGTATATATAGATAGGTGGAATTTTAATGAATTACGATGTTATGATTATCGGAGCAGGCCCTGCTGGCATATTTACAGCTTTAGAGCTTATTAAAAACGGTAGCGATAAAAAGATTGCTATTTTCGAAAAAGGAAGTCCAATTGAGAAACGTGCATGTCCAAAAAGTAAGACTAAACACTGCGTAAACTGCAAACCTTATTGCCACATAACAACTGGTTTTTCAGGTGCTGGTGCGTTTTCAGACGGAAAACTTTCACTCAGTACAGAAGTAGGTGGCGATTTACCTAGCCTTATTGGTGAAGATTTCGCACAAGAGTTGATTAATTATACAGACAAAATTTATCTTCAATTTGGCGCTGACGAAAAAGTTGAAGGCGTAACAGAAGGCGAAAAAATCAAAGATATTAGAAAAAGAGCAATTCAAGCTGGCTTAAAACTTGTAGATTGTCCAATTAGACATTTAGGAACTGAGAAAGCTCAAGAAATTTACTTCAAAATAGAGCAATATCTGCTTGAAAACGGTGTAGATTTACACTTTGGCTACACTTGCAAAGATGTAATAATCGAAGACGGTGTGTGCAAACAGGCTATATTTAGCTATAAAAATGAAGAAATTACAGTAACAGCAGAGAAAACTGTTATTGCAACTGGTAGAAAAGGCGCTGACTGGCTTGAAAGAGTGTGCGAAGAGCACGGTGTAGAGCATAAAGCTGGCACTGTTGACATTGGTGTTCGTGTTGAAGTGAGAAACGAGATTATGGAAGAGGTTAACAACGTTTTATACGAGTCAAAATTAATCGGTTATCCTAAACCTTTCAAAAACAAAGTTCGTACTTTCTGCCAAAATCCAGGTGGTTTTGTAAGCCAAGAAAATTACGACAACGACTTAGCCGTTGTAAACGGACATTCTTACAAAGATTTAAAATCTAACAATACAAACTTAGCAATTTTATGTTCACACAATTTTAGCGAACCTTTCAACGAGCCTATTGCTTATGCTCAAAAAGTTGGCGAGCTTACAAACATGCTAGGTGCTGGCCATATTTTAGTGCAAAGATATGGCGATATTTTGGACGGTAAAAGAACATGGCAAAAAGAGCTTGCAATGTCTAACGTAAAACCAACTTTGCCTGATGCAGTAGCTGGTGACATTACAGCTGCACTTCCTTACAGGTCAATGCTTAACATAATTAACTTTATTCAAGCAGTTGACATTGTAGTGCCTGGTTTTGCATCAACAGAAACACTTCTTTACTCACCAGAACTTAAATTTTATAGCAATAAAATTAAAATGGACACCGAATTTAACACAAACATTAAAAATCTACACTGCTTGGGCGACTCAAGTGGTTGGACAAGAGGTTTAATGATGGCTTCTGTTATGGGTGTTTTAATGGCTAGAAGTTTGTAATAATTGTTTCCAAATTTCATGCATAAACTTAACGGCGAACAATTATTCGCCCACCCATAGGGACAATTTAATTTTATGTATTAGACGGATAGCTTACGCTGTCCGTCTTTTGCTGTTCTTTAGGCTGGGATATCTTCGATTACTACGAACTTACCATCTTCTGTAACTTCTACGTCAAATGGTGGTGGAGTTAGGTCTGGTGGTGCGATATCTGTTTCTGCACTGTAATCTCCAAGATAGCCTATGTCAATATAATGGATTTCTATTTTTTGTTCAGCTGTTCGTGAATATCTTTCTGCTCTTTCGTGAACTAATATTTTAGATACGAACTGTCTTAGAATTTCAGGTGTTAGGGTTTCAATCTCTAGATATTTATTTGCTTTATCAATGAATTTTTGAGCATTAGTAAGTGAATTTTTTAGATTTTCTAATTCATCTTCCTTTTTTGGAATTAGTAATTTAATATCTTTTTGCTCAATTAAGTATTCATCACTTAGCTTTCTAAACACTTCGTTTGGAATTTTTCCCAATACATTATCTTCATACAGCCTTTTGAATAATGAGTCTAACTCTGCATTTCTTTTTCTTAGCATATCTATCTCTTTAGATAAATTAGCAATTTGAAGTCTTGTTTGAGCTGTGCTTTTCTTTGCAATAAACTCGGCAAATTCTTGACTTCTCATTCTAGCAAACAGTGTAACTCTTTTAATATCATCTAAAACAACGGAATATAAAGTCTGTTCACGGAAATAATGTGATGTGCAAACATCTTTACCTTTTTTTCTGTAAGTCGAACACATAAAGTTATTTTTGCTTTCTGACATTGTATGAGAACGATGTAAGACTAAATATTTACCACAATCTGCACACTTTACAAGACCAGAAAACATATTTGGATTATCAAAGTTTTTTCTAGGTCTTTTCTTAGTTTCACGAACATTTTGAGCGATATCCCAATCATCTTTTTCGATAATTGCTTTATGAGTATTTTCAAATATTATCCAATCTTCTTTATCTTTTATAATCATTTTTTTGTTTTTATATGATACAGTGGTCGTTTTCAAACTAGCAGTATGACCTAAGTAAATTATATCTTTTAAAATATCACTTATAGTAGACGCAGACCATTTGTAAGGATTGCTAGTATCTAAATTTGTTAGCCTAATACCAGTCTTGTTGAAGTAATAATTTGTTGGATTTACACGTTGTTCTTTTTCAATTTGATTAGCAATTTGGGTTGGACCTTTACCTTGAATGCACAACTCGAATATTCTTTTAACTGTTTCAGCTGGCTCTGGGTCAATCTCAATTTTCTTTGGGTCATCGGCACATTTTTTGTAACCGAACGTTGCTCTGACAGCAATCCTTTCGCCCTTTTCAGCTTTAGCTTTTCTTACAGCTCTTTGTTTTTTACTACATTCTTTTGCATAATAATCATCAAATAAACTTTTGAATGGTAGAAAATCATCTATTCCATAAAGTGAGTCAACATTGTCAGATACTGAAATAAATCTTACATTATGGTTTGGGAATGTGTGCTCTATCAAATTACCCGTTTGCAGATAATCTCTGCCTAGCCTACTTGTGTCTTTGATAATTAAAGCCCCAACTTGATTAGTTTCAATTAAATTTTTAATTTCTTTCCAAGCTGGTCGATTAAAATTTGTACCACTAAAACCATCATCATATTTAAATAAGCAGTTTTCAAAACCATTTTCGTTGGCATAGTTTTCTAGGATTAACTTTTGGTTTTCGATTGAGTTTGAAATACCTTCTTTGCCATCATCTTGGCTTAACCTTGCGTATAAAATTGTATATTTTTCGTTTGAATTTTTCATTAATTTCTCCTTTCGTTGCCTTATTAGGCATTAACCTTTGGCATAAATCAAACTGAATATCATACATACAATACCATATTCAGTCTGAAATATCTATTACCATAAGTACCAATTATTTTTCTAAATCTTTGCCTATAATTTTCATCATTTTATCGGTTGCTGTTGTCTTAGGTGCTTGTGGAAAAACTGAACATACCACAAATGTTTTCCCATCTATAATCATCTTGCGTTCAGTTATTAAATTGTTATTTTCTACTGTAAGGTCTGTGTCATAAAAACATCTATGACTTAAACCTTCGTTGTCGCTGTTCCAATAAATATCGTCTTTTTCGTATATCTCTCTCATTTAAAACCCTCCCATTTTCATGCTGTTTCTTGCTGTGTAATCTATTTCATTTTCTTGTTCTAATTTTAAATTATCAATGTAATTTTCTACATCTTTATCGTTTATGTCGCTTTCATTTTTATCTTTTAACCACTCAATAAGTAGGTAAGCACCAGCTATTGTCAAGGCTGTTATTTCGACCATTCCTAGAATTTCATCCATTTCATCATCTTCATTTTCGGCTTGTTCTAATCTTTTTATCGACCACATAAGGCTATTTGTTAAAGTCCTAGTTGGTGCTTTATTAGTAGAAAAGTTATTAGACCTGTCAACATTATGAAATTTAGCAGAATTATCCCTATCGCTATTTTCAAGTTGGAACAGTTCTTCTCGTTCAGCTTCCCATCCAGTTCTTGTTTCTGTTGTAATGTCTGCAACATCTGTTTGAGTTCTTTCAGCTACTGATAGTATTGATGTCGGTTCTCTAGTTGTTTCACATTGTAATTTATCGATTGTATTTTCTCTTGTGAACTGTTCAGTATATCCACTATCAACTGCTGATTGTCGAATATATTGTCTATATTCTGCTCCGTCCAACTGCAACTGCTCGGCTTGTTTAACTCTTTCAAATTGTTCAATTCTTTGTTGTCTAAGTTCAAATTCTCTCTCCATTCTAATTTTCAAATATCGTTCTTGGTGTAGTTTATTGTCCCTGCATTTCATTCCATTTGGGCAAGTGTAGGTTATGCTTTTTCTGTTTTGTTCCCATTTAACTTGGTATCCCTCTGATTGCATTAGCTTTTTAAATTGCTCTTTAGATTTAGAGAATCGCATGCAATCATCTATAGTGTTAATTAACTTAAACTTCCAACTTTCACCTTTCAATGCTGAGTGATATTCAGAGGACTTCATACCTTTTAGCCTTAATTCTTCTGGTTTAGGCTCACAAATTTTACAGCCATATTCCTTGCAAAGTTCGTCATTAAACTTTCTTAGTGGTATCAAATCTTTTTCTAAAAAGTGAAACTTTTTGCCAGTTTCAAAGTTCACAGAATTGATTATCAAGTGTGAATGTGTGTAATCTCTGTCGAAATGAGTGCTGACTAACACTTCATAATCTTTGAAATATTCAGCTAACTTTATCGCCATTTCATGTGCAGTTTCTGGTTTGATATCTTCGTCTTTTTCAAAAGCTTGTACTAGATGAAAGAACATTTTTCCGTCAGATTTATGATACATCAATTTCGTATTCATAAAATCATCCACCACACTTTTAGCTGTGCAATTTACACCACTTACGAATTTGATGTCGCTTTCGACTGTTTTCTTGTCCTGAATACAGTATTTAATCACATTAATCATCAGTCCTTTTGTCTGACTTTTCTTGTAATTTGTGAAACTTACTATTGCCATTTGCTTTCTCCTTTCTCTAAAATGTGTTTTAATCTACGGCTAACTTCTTTGAATTTATCCAATATTTCATTTAGATAAACTACTTCAAGACGTTCTAAATTTGACAATATTACTAAACGATTTAAGTGGTTGCCAATATATCTAAGTTCTGAAATCAGTTCTTTTAGTCCGTCAAAAATTATAATTTTCTGACCTAAGCAACAGCTTATGACATATTCGCTTTGGGATAGTTTGGCTTCTTCAGCTTTCTGTTTGATAGTTTCAAGATTTTCACTTGAAATTCTAATGCTTAATTTTGTGTCTTTCTTCATCCGTTTTCTCCTAACATGATGGGTTTGGGCTACGCCCTTTTCTTTGGCTGGCGATTGCTTTAGCAAACGACTAGACAAAGGAGATGCTTGATTCTCCTAAAGGAGAAAGAATATCGTAACCTAAGCTAATCGTTACGACTTGGTTTTTGGCTGACACCAATGACGCCACTGACACGACATTTGGGTAGGAAACAATAGTGTTTTTTAACGTCATTGCTGTGTTTTTCAATTGTGCATATTCAAATCATCCTTTCAAAATTTTTAAAAAAGTGGGAGCAATATTCATATTACGAAACAGGTGCTTTTTTACCCTCTTCTATATAAAGACACTTGTAAGGTAAAATGTTCCTATAAATAAAAAATATTTTTACAAAATAAAAAAGCCCTTTGAAATTAATCAAAGAGCCTTAGTGTAAATATAAAATTGTATCTATATACTTATTATGTACTCAGAAATGAAAAAGTAATTGTTTTGAAGGACAAATAAAAACCGATGGTTAGGACAAATTAATTTGCGAAAAAATAACTCTCTGCTATATAGGACAGTTGTAGAGAGTTTGTAAACCAAATTTATTTAATTTTATTACAGACACGAAAAATATATAAATTTCACTATATAAAATTAACGTCATTGCCGTCATGGTGTCATTGCTTGTTTTTATCACACTTGTTTTGAAGAAAAGCTGTTATATATACAAAAAATCTGTCACTACGGACACTTTTTAAAAAAGTCTAGGTTTTAAGCCATTCTTCGATAATTTGGTAGTGACACTTTTTCGTTACTTTACCGACACAAATGACAGAAATATATCGGATAAATAACAGTTTTAATTTGCAATAAACTCAGTGTTTGCAAGGCTTTCAAGGAAAAGTGACAGAATGACAGAAAAATAAAACAAGGATAACGTTCTGCATAAAAACTAATCTTTTCTCTAGCGTTTAAACAAAGTTGCAAACTGTGGCTCACGAGCCTTGTCTGTGAGTTTAAGTTGGTGTGGTGGGGTACTTACACTAAGAGCGAATAATAAATCTACAAACTCTGACTTAGGTCTTGGTTTCTGCTCCCAAAACACGATGTTAGTCGTGTGTAAAATTGCACGTTTGAGTTTCAAATTCATTTTATCACCACCTTCTGTTAGTAACACACAATACCACAGAATAGATAAAATAGCTATACAAATCTCATACTATTTTAAAACTATAAAATCGAAAAAACAATTTAAGTAATCTTTAAACTTCGTAACGCATAATTAATTATACTCACGATTCAAGCCCTATTTAAATATGCTATCTAGGTAACTTTGAGATTCTGACTCAATTTCAAATGAAGTAAGCAAATCCTTTTCATCTAGTCTTGCAACACAATTTATATCGAATGTTTCATCATCGGCAGTACCATCCAAATAAGTTAATGAAACTATAACGTCATAACAATATTCTATTTTTGGATCCTTGCTTATTGATATATTATCAACGGATAATGTAGCGTTTAAATTATCACATAAACCATGATAATATATGCCTGTACCTAACGAAATGAATTTATCTATGTTTGCACTATTAAAATATTCTTGATACAAGGCAAGGTAATAATCATCATCTTCGTTGTCAGTTTCATAAGACACTCCTTCACCATATTGAGAAACATATACATTTTCGATAAGTTCACCATTTGGACAGTTGAAAACAGCATATACAACAGATGAAATATTGCTAGTCTTATTATCACTAATATTTCCAGAAAAAACAAATAATAATACTAGGAATATGAAGATAAACAAAATTGGCACAATAAGTTTTTTTATAACTTTCATAACAGTCACCTCTATTTTTAATTTTATCTCGGTGCCCCGAGAGGGCAAGACCCCCACTTCTAAACGAAGTGAAAGTTGGGGTTTAATTTAAGTGGGGGTGTTGAAGATCCTCTTTAAATTAAAGTTTCACCGTATAATAATTATATTATAATCTCAACAATAAAATAATCAATACAAATAGCGTGAGTGATAACTATGGCTACATGAATGGCATTATTATAACACAATGAAAAGTTTTATTTTTGTCGTCAGAATAAAATTTATAAAATCCGTTGTATTTTTCCACAACATTTATTATACTTTTTATTCCATATCCATGCGCTGTTTTATCTTTTTTTATGGTTTGAAATTCATCATTAATTTGTACAGGAGCAGTTTTGTATGTGTTTACAATATTAATGGTAGTCACTTTTTGAAGATCATCATATCGTATAGATAAATCGACAAAAGAGCCTTCACAGTTTAATGCTGCCTCATAGGAATTATCTAGCAAATTACCAAACAAAGAAGTTAAATCATTATCTTCAATAAAATCAATACTATGAGGCATTACCATAAAGTTAGCATTTATCTTATTATTTAAGAACATTTGATGATATCTTGATAAAACTAAACTCAAAATATGATTTTCACTGAATTTTATATTTGTCTGCAACACAGGATTTTTTTCCAATTCTTTAATGTAATTTTTAATATCATCAAAAGATTTTTCATTTACTAAATCATCAATTATTCTTAAATGTTTACGTATATCATGAATCAGAATTCTTTGATTTTCGTTTTGTTCGTCAAGAAGACTATAAAATTGTTTGTCGATTATTTCTCGTTGTAAAGTTTTTTGAGTTTCCAAATACTGGTGATTAAGTTTTTTAAAACGTGTGTCAGCGATAAATATTAATATATTTGCAATTAAAAAGATAATACAAATAATTGTTATAGATATTTCCAAAAAATGATTTAACTCTTCACAAAACAAAACATTCATAAAAATCATATACATTATAAATGTAGCTAAAGGAGTAAGCCAAATAGACCATTGCGTGCTGATTGTAAACTCATCGGATTCCTTTGCAGGGTAAAAATTCAATATACTTAACATTGTTATGAAATATAAAAATTTAGAGATTATAATTAGGCAAGTACCAACAGCTGGATTGCTAATGTATACACTCATATCATTATACATCAAGTTAAAACACATTATTAAAATAATTTCGCTTGCTGCTAAAACTAAAGTAACAATAGTTGTGTGAATAATGGAGTCTTTAATATTTGTCTTAAATAATAATTTGCATATCAAAAAAACTAAAATTATGTTTATGGTACTATTTAAAATAACAGTATCGCTAGAGTAGGTTATCGAATGTATTGCAAATCCTAATATCAAACAAATTGCTGTTATTTTATTGCTATACTTGGGATAAAACAGAGTGCTTAAATATTTGAATAAAATTAAGCCTTCAATTGATATAGCAATTTTAGCAATAAGATCAAAAGTTATCATAGCATTCTCTCCTTGTACCATAAATATTTATCTTTCAAATCCTTATATTTTCTAGTGGAAAGATAAGCATCAACTTCAATGTCGTTATATTTAAGCAGGATACTCATTTTATCGAATTTTACAATGTAGCGTAAATTAACTATAAATTCTCGATGACTTCTGAAAAAAGAAGATCCTTCTAGTGTTTTTTCTAAAGAGGTAATAGATTTTGTACTTGAAATATTTCCATTTATAGTATGAATAACACTACCCCTTTTATCAACTTTTACGCAAATAATATTATTTGTGTTAAGCGTTATTATATCGGTTTTTGTTTCAATTACTATTTCTTTTAATTCATTATTATATTGATATAAAGCGTCATTTAAATTGCGAAACAGATTATTCTTGTTAATTGGTTTTGTTAAAAACCTAAAGAAAGAAAATCTAAAAGCCTCGTCTATATATCCTACATGTGAGGTCACAATGAAAATTTTTATATTGGGATTTTTTTCTTTTAATATTTTACCAATATAATTTCCGCTAAGCTCTCCACCTAATTCGACATCTAAAAAAGCGAAATCAGGATAACCGTCCTTATATCGCAATAATTCTTCTGCTGACTTAAATAATTTGTATTCAATATTTGGTGTTTTTTTATTTTCAAAAAATTCCTTGACTAAATTATGTATCTCAGTCAAATACATTTCGTTGTCATCGCAAATATAAATTAACACACAATCACTCCTAAATTTTACTTAGTTAAATGGTAATATATTTTTTCTTTAATGTCAAACTTTTATCTTGGTCTTTCATGTAATTTTTTTATGCTTTCACGTTATATTAGTTGATAGTAAACAAATTATAAGATTTAACAAAATAACGGTTTACCAGTTCACGCAAATGCAAACTAGTAAACCGTTATTTGTATGCTTTTTAAAATTGTTGCTAATTAACAGACTCTCCGAATAGTGATAAAGCTTCTTCAAGTGCTGTAAAGCTTAAATCATTTTCTATGTGCTGATACTTGTAATAATTTCCATCTGATTGTGCTGGAGTGCAGATAAACCAATTCATATATTTGATTTTTTCTATTTCATTTCCAGATGTGTCATAAAAGTAAATTGTCGATGGTCCGCCTCCGTCAGTGTTAGTGTTACGCCATGTACTCACATAAGTATATTCACCAGAAATCATATGACACAGTTCATCTATAACAGTTTGATTTTCGGAATATTCTAATTTTTTTGCACCAAATCCGTTACAATAACAAATAACATATCCTATTTCATCAGGGTCAAGGTCATACATAATAGATTCACTTGGTCGATTAAGCTTTACTATGCTCAGTACTAATATTACTGCCACAATAACTAATGTTATTCCGATTTTCCAGCGTCTACTTATGTGTACAAACTTTCTTGTTAGGCTATCATTGTTCATATAATTCTCCCTTTATTGATTTTTAAATTTTCTATATCTAATTATATTATAGACTAAACCATAAAATAAGCAAAATAAATAACATGAATGTTTACTATAACAGCATGAAAGCTACAATTATAATATATTTACATGATATAACAATGTTTTTTCAGTAGAATAATGTACTGAATTATTTTTTATATGTTTTCACTGTACATTCGTGTTGAAAATTTGACATTTCATGTGAATTACATAGCTTAAATTTTATTTTTTTAATATAATATTTTCAAGTAAGTAAACAACATAAAATAAGGAGGACTTATCATGTTAAAGAAATCAGTATACACTCAAATTAAAATCTTATTAAATCAAAAATTAGCAATTATAACTTTCTTTTTAATGCTTATTTTAGTTTTATATAATTATTTTAATAATATTTATATAAATCTAGGTAAAGATGTAATTGAATTGTTTCAACCTATGTTAATAACGACCATTTCAGGTTATAAAAATATATCATTTTATTTTATGCAATATTTCCCATTTATGGTGATACTACCTGCATCTTTCTCTTATATGCTAGATAAAAGTGCAAATACTACAATCTTTTTAGAATTAAGAGTTGGAAAAAAATATTATTATATCGGTAAAGTAATTGCTGTTTTCTTGGTAACTTTTTTAGTTTTTACAATACCACTTCTTCTAGAAATACTTTTAAATTTAATAGCCTTTCCAATTCAAGCAAATGGTGACCCAAATGGATTCCCAATATATTCAGATACATTCATTTCCACAGTAGATTCATGGTTTTTGCCATCCTTGTATGTAATTAGTCCCGTATTATATACTGTTACATTTACTATTATTTTTGGACTTGTCTGTGGACTCTTATCAGTTTTCACATTAGCGATTTCTACACTAGATTTAATTAAATTCAAAATAATTTTATTCATTCCGATATACCTTTTGTTTATACTTCTAATTTTTATAGAATCATTTTTTAGTCTATCTATTTCAACTAATTACATTGATTATATTAGAATTTTTAGTAATGTTAATTTAGGTGGAGGAGCATACATTTCAGTGTTATGCAGCCTTTTACTTGTTTCATTGCTAATAATCGCTTTTAAAGCTCGAAAGGACAGTTTGTAAATGAAAGTATATGTTAAACTACTTACATTATCGTTTATATTTGGGTTGATTTTTTACTTTTCCTATCGAACAGCTGATTTTCTTTCAGATGTTATACTTATAATGGGTTTTCAAAACTATGAAATATTTATTGGTGAAACATTTAAATTAGTTCAATTTTTACTACCTTTTATTCTTTTTCAAATGCTATTTGGAACATATATTTATCAGCATTTTTGCACGGCTTCTATCTATCATTTTACACGAATTAATAATAGAATAAAATGGTTTTTAAAAGAATCTGTTAATCTTCTAATTTATTGTGTTAGTTATGTTATATTGCTAGTTGTATTTACAACTGTATTCTTTGAAATATCTAATACCTTAACTTATGATAAAGAATCTTTTATAATACTTGTGTGCTATGTGTTGATAAATAGTTTATTTTTATTTTTCATTACACTTTTAACAAATATTCTATCCATTAATTTCAAAAGTCATGTTGGATTTATGATTTCAAACGGATTTGTACTTGCTTGCATTTCTATTTTTATTTATTGGGATGATAAGTTGGCTTTCTATAAAACCGAAAATATTAATATAGAAGATATACAATCAGATGGGAAACTAATTCAACTTAATCCTATCTCGCATTTAGTAATTAAATGGCACAGTAGTAACATAGAAACTGTAAACGAGCGTATTAATCAATTTGGTATAAATTTCGATTTATATAGTTCAGTTGTGCTCTTTTTATTATTATCAATTTTAACTATTATCGTTGGCTGTTTAATAGTTAAAAATAAAGATTTTATTATAACAAATACCGAAACAGGAGATTAATAATGGAAATTATAGTTAAAAATATAAACAAAAAAATTAAAAATAGAAAAATACTTAGCAATATAAGCTTGCATTTAGAAAGTGGCACAGTATACGGATTTGTTGGAAGAAACGGATCTGGCAAAACTATGCTGTTCAGAGCACTAGCGGGTTTGATGAAAGTGGACAGTGGAGAAATTATCATAAATAATAAGGTATTACACAAGGACATAATTGTTCCTGATAGCATTGGTTTAGTATTAGAAAATGCAGGTTTGTACCCAGAGTTTACTGGTCGTAAAAATTTACAAATATTAGCTAAGCTCCAAAATATTGTATCAGATAAAGAAATCGATAATGCTATAAGACGAGTTGGTCTTGATCCCAATGATAAACGCATTTATAGAAAATATTCTTTGGGTATGAAACAAAGGATAGTTATAGCGCAAGCAATAATGGAAAAACCAAAAATTTTAATGTTGGACGAACCTACAAATGCTCTTGATGAAAGTGGTGTACAAGAAATAAGAGAAATTGTAAGAGAAGAAAAAAATAGAGGTGCATTAATTCTTATAGCCAGCCATAATAAAGACGATATTAAGCTGTTAGCTGATAAAGTTTTCTATATGAATTCTGGTCGTCTTTCTGAAATGGAGATATAATATGAAAATTAAGATAATAGCACTTATAACGTCATGCTTGTTTATTGTAGCTTCAATAATAGGTTTAATTACGAAAAATAATTATAGCAATATCAATTTAGAAGAAACCACTTTATTGAATTTTCATGTAGCATTAGCGAGTGAAAAAAACATTGAACCACAATGCGAATTCATTTTAGAAAGTATTTATTCTGAGAATTCAAACACATATATTGAAGAAGACTTTCAAGTTAATATAATATTAAGAGTAGAACCGATTGAAGATATGGACTTTATTTTTATGGATACAATACAAGAAGTTAAAGTTTTAGAAGTTTACAAAGGTGATAATATTATAGAAGGTGATGTAATAAAAATAACATCATCTTCAGGTAGCATTAGCTTAAATTATGATCGTACAAGCGAATACATAAATATAGTTAATATGGGATTTATAAATGAACTTGAAATAGGAGAGGAATATTTGGTTTTATTAAATGGTAAAGTAGAAACTATAGACCAAGAAATCGTTTATGAAGCTCCTAGTTTTTTAGTTACTCCTTTTTTCTCTTATAGCGATACAGAAAACAGTCTACCTGAATTAGAAAATAACAGTGATAGTTATGTTGCGTATTCAAAGGTGAGTCAAAATGAATTTTTCGTTCAAAACGAAAACGCTTTAAATATGCTTAATGAGTTAAAAACAGAGTTAATTCAAATGTATCCAAATTAGGTATGTTTAATAATAACCACCCATCAAAATTAGACACGTTCATTTTTGGTGGTATACTTAACAATAGATGCACAGTGTATGGCAACATATGTCCTTCTAGTATTTCTACTCCTTTGTATCTGCCACAGCCACTTAGTGTGGGATAAACTGTTACTTTTATATAAATGTCAATATAAAAATGCACAAAAATTATAATATAAGAATGTACAATTACTCATCTTGATTGAAGATGTTTTGCAGTCTGAAAGACCTGCCTTTAATAGTTACAACATTTGCG
>JAWXUM010000034.1:0-26001 GCA_044432645.1 Clostridia bacterium
AGAGTTCATTGAAAAGGCAGTTGATTTTTATATCAGCTACCTAACCACAAATAAAGAAGTAAGTTATTTAAACCCAATGCTCTACTCTGCAATGAAAGCATCACTTAAAGAATCAGAAAATCGTCAAGCTGGTAATTTATTTAGGTTAGCTGTTGAGATGAGCGTAATCATGAATGTAATTGCAAGTGCTTTAAATGTAGATGAAGATGAAATAAAAAGAATTCGTTCTAGGTGTAGAAAAGAAGTTTTACAATCGCATGGCGCAGTTGCTTTTGAAAGTGCTATTGATTATGACAGGAATAATAGTTAATGCCAAAAGTTATTTTTAAATGTAATTATATTAAAAGTGGAAAAGCAAAATCTCACTTAAATAATTTAGTGAATTATATTGCAACACGAGATGGTGTTCAAAAACTTTTGATTGAAGATGCAGTAGCTAAAAAAGAAAACTATGTTGAATATATTTCTAATCGACCAAGAGTAGAAAAAATCTCAACACATGGCTTATTTACAAGTGGCGAAGATGAAGTTGACCTTGAGAAAGTTACAAAAGAAGTAGCAAATCATAGTGGAAATATATGGACACCAATAATTTCACTTACAAGAGAAGATGCTGTTTTAACTGGTATGGATAACGCAGAAAGTTGGAAATTACTTGTCGAACAGCAAGCTATGATGATAGCAGAAAATTTAAAAATCCCTTTTAATAATTTCAAATGGTACGCAGCTTTTCACGATGAAAGTTATCATCCACATATACACATGGTTTGTTATTCTACTGACCCAACAAAAGGTTATCTAACGCAAAATGGAATTGATAATATTCGTTCAAGTTTAACAAGAGAAATTTTTAGCAAAGAATTAAATTTAATTTATGCAGAAAAAACCGTCAGACGAGATAAACTTAAAGAAAAATCTAAAGAAGTTTTTGATGAGCTTAAAGAAAAAATTGCTAGTGGCGAAATTAACAACCCACAACTAGAACTTTTAATGTCAGAGTTAAAAGAAAAGTTGGATAATACTACAGGCAAAAAAGTTTATGGTTATCTTAAACCCAACGCAAAAGAAATAGTTGATAAAATTGTCGATGAACTTGAATATATACCAGAGATTAAAAACTGCTATGATTTATGGTGG
The DNA here is from genome assembly GCA_044432645.1 of Clostridia bacterium. Lineage (GTDB taxonomy): Bacteria > Bacillota > Clostridia > Oscillospirales > Acutalibacteraceae > SIG603. The sequence goes on from JAWXUM010000034.1 coordinate 1,138, forward strand.
GAAATGCAACAAGAAATATATTCTAATTATCAAGATAAAATTATAAAGCCACTTCCACTGTCTAAGCAAACAGAGTTTAAGTCAATTAAAAATATGATTATCTCTGAACTTGTAAAGGAAGATAATGTAGTACATTTTGAAAACATTCAAAGTGAAAATATAAATATCGAAAATGAAAGTTTAGATGTACAAACCAATGTAGAAAATGAAAATCAGAACAATTTTGATTTTAATAAATCGACTTTAAATATTCTAAATTCTTTAAGTAGAGTGTTTGAAAATGAAAATCAAGATTTTGATAAGCAAACTCATCCAAAACTTGATAGCCAAGCTATTAGAGAAATGCGAAAAAGAAAGCAGGCACTTGGTCAAAAACTAGATTTAAAAGAAATGAAATTGTAGGAGTAGTATGAAACGAAAAAAGAAATTAATTAAGGTGAAACCGAAAGGTAATCCACCTAAGAAAATAAAATATCACAGAAAGGTAAGGCGATAATATGGCTAAATATATTCATTTTACAGATCAAGAAAAACAAAAAGCGAATTGCGTTGATCTTGAAGATTTTCTAAGGTCTAAAGGTGAAAAGTTGATTAAAAGTGGCAGAGAAAAAAGGTTAGAAAGTAATCACAGTATAACTGTCCGTGGAAACACTTGGTTTGATCACGCTACTGAAAAAGGTGGATATGCTATAGATTTTGTGAAAAAATTCTACAATTTAGAATTTACAGATGCAGTTACAGAACTTTTGGGTAATACAAATATGGCATACCGAACTTATGAAAAGCAAGCTGAAGAACCTAAAGAGTTTAAACCACCAAATAAAAATATTAATAATAGAAAAGTATTTGCGTATTTAACAAAGCACCGATGTATCGACCCATCGGTGCTAACCCTTTTCATAAAAGAAAATTTAATTTACGAAAGTAAAGAATTTAGTAAAAATAAGCTAAAAGAATATAACAACGCAGTTTTTGTTGGACTTGATAAGGATAAAAATCAGTCTCATATCCATAAAAGAAGTATATTTTCATTCGGTAAAAGGTTTGTTCAAAATATCGAGGGTGGAAACCCAAGACACAGTTTTAACTTTTGTGGTGGTTCAGATAGGTTATATGTTTTTGAATCACCCATTGATATGCTATCGTTTATTTCGATTTACAAAGACACTAACTGGAAACAGCACAACTATGTCGCTCTATGTGGAGTTTCATCGTATGCAATGATGTATCAAATGGAAAATCAAAATATAAATCATGTTGTTTTCTGTCTAGATAATGATGATGCAGGGCAAAAAGCCATCGCTAGACTTTCAAAATTAACCCAAGAAAAAGGACTATCACACAGCACGATAGTCCCAGACAATAAAGATTTTAATGAAGATTTAGTAGAAAGTTTAAAACCAAGTCAACCCACGCAAACTTGTGAAATGGTGATTAAATGAGTGTGTACGAAAATATTTTCGAGTTGAATTCAATTTCAATATTAGTTTTTGTATTTGTAATTATGATTGGACTTCTCGCAGGAATAACCATAATTGCTAATCACTATTCACTAAACGGAATCAAATCAAAAACTGTCGGTGATGGTCAACACGGTGTTGCTAGGTTTGCAGCAAAACGTGAAATCAAGAAAATTTATAATCATATTCCGTTCAATGTCACAGAATGGCGAAATGCAAAAGGCAATCTAGAAAAGCCATTGCCTCAAGGTTTAATTATTGGCTGTGAAGGTAGAAAAAATAATGTGACTGCTTTGGTAGATACAAACGATGTTCACTGCCTTATGATTGGTGCAAGTGGTGTTGGCAAAACAGCCTACTTTTTGTATCCAAATTTAGAGTATGCTTTTGCTAGTGGAATGTCAGTAGTAACAACAGACACCAAGGGAGATCTCGTGAAAAATTACGGAGCAATAGCAAAAGATGATTATGGTTACAATATTTCTGTCCTTGACCTAAGAAATCCAATGAGAAGTGATGGCAATAACTTGCTACATCTGGTCAACAAGTATATGGATATATATTTGAAAGATAACAAAAATATATCAGCAAAAGCTAAGGCAGAAAAATATGCAAAGATTATAGCTAAAACCATAATAAACTCGTCAGGTGAAAGCCACGGAGAAAATTCGTACTTTTATGATAGTGCTGAAGGTCTACTAGCAGCAGTAATATTATTAGTAGCCGAGTTTTTGCCACCAAAAGAAGGCTATGGTTATAAAAAAGAGCAAAGACATATAGTTTCTGTTTTTAAATTAGTTCAAGATTTGCTCGAACATATCCCACCAGTAAAGGATCAAGCACCTAAAACACAGTTTCAAGTTTTAATGGAAAAACTTCCAGACACACATAAAGCAAAATGGCTAAGTGGTGCAGCACTTAATTCTAGTGAACAAGGTATGGCATCTGTTCTATCAACTGTACTTTCAAAATTAAATGCTTTTTTAGACACAGAACTTGAACAAATTTTATGTTTTGATACAGAAATTGATGCCGAAAAGTTTTGCAAAGAAAAATCAGCTATATTTATTATACTTCCAGAAGAAGATTCCACCAAATATTTTTTGGTAAGTTTATTCCTACAACAATTTTACCGAGAAATGCTAACTGTAGCAGATGAATGTGGTGGTAAACTTCCAAATAGGGTTGTACTCTTCTGTGACGAAATCGGCAGTGCGACACGTTCCTAAGTGAAAAGCTTAGGCACAAGTTAAATTAAATGAAAATTGAAAGGAGTTTTACAATTAAACTTGGAGAACTAATAATTTTGAGTAGTGGAATGAAGGAGTAACGTCCTAAAACGCTCCCCTAATACTCCGACTGGCATTTATGGGAAACTGTTTATGTCAGAGAGCTCGGTGAAGTCGGCTGTATGCACTCGTAATACTGGTGGTTAACATTAGAAACAACCGTATTTCAAAAACAAACCAGAGGTGGTTGTGGGTGTTAGGTCGGGGGTCTATAAAATATATATGGTGAGAATGACAGAAATGTCTGACGAATTTGCGAATGTACAGGTCTAAATTTCGACTGCATAGAAATGTGTGGCTTACCCAAGTGTAAGGATAGTGAGGTAAAGTAAAATTTTCCGATATGAAATACCTTATAGCATTACAGGTGCTATCACGCTATCAGGCTTAGAGCAAACACCTAAGTATATTATGTAAAGATAAAAATTATTGGAACGTGGCAACCTACAATACATTAAGAAATTAATGGTTTGGACGAAGAATAATAAGCCAATTAAATTGTGGGAAAAGTAGTGGCATTACTGATGATATTTCCTGTAATGGGAAAAGTAGGGACAGCCACAAGTCGATATTTTAAAGAAATAGTTATAGGTATAAATCTTCATAGCTTCGAGTATGAAAAAGAAAAACAAACCTGAAAGGGGGCGTTGCCTATGGCAAAACAAAAGAAACTAAGACATTTAGAGTATTACGATTTACAAGATGAATTTGATAAATTATATGCAGACAGTAAAAATGGCAAAGTTTTTACAGATTTAATGGAATTAATTTCAAATGAAAATAACATTAAATTAGCATATAGAAATATCAAAAGTAATAGTGGAAGTAATACTTGTGGAGTTGATAAACGTAATATCGGTGATATTGAAATATTAAGCTCCGAAAATTACATTAAACTTATTCAAAATAAATTAGCGTGGTACAAATCAAAACCTGTTAAAAGAGTAGAAATACCTAAACCAAATGGCAAAATGCGACCACTTGGAATACCTACTATTATAGACAGATTAGTTCAGCAATGTGTACTGCAAGTATTAGAACCTATTTGTGAGGCAAAATTTCATGAAAGAAATAATGGTTTTCGACCAAATAGAAGTACAGAACACGCAATTGCACAATGTTATCGTATGATACAAAAACAACATTTACATTTTGTTGTGGATATTGACATTAAAGGATTTTTCGATAATGTTAATCATTCTAAATTAATAAAACAAATGTGGAACTTGGGTATTAGAGATAAGAAACTAATTTGTATTATAAAAGAAATGTTAACGGCAGAAATAGTAATGCCTAATGGCGAAATTATCAAGCCAACTAAAGGAACGCAACAAGGTGGAATTATCAGTCCACTATTATCGAACATAGTTCTTAATGAACTTGATTGGTGGATAACTTCACAATGGGAACGTATGCCAACACACAATAATTTAAAAGAACATTATAGAGCAGATGGCAGTAGCAGTAGAGGATATATTTGTAGAGTTCTAAGAGAAACAAATTTAAAAGAAATGTATATTGTTAGATATGCAGATGATTTTAAAGTGTTTTGCAAAAATAGACAAAGTGCGGACAAAATATTTATTGCAACCAAAGATTGGTTATTAAAACGTCTTAAATTAGAAATCAGTCCTGAAAAATCAAAAGTTATAAATCTTAAGAAAAAATATTCAGAATTTTTAGGGATTAGAATTAAGGCAGTTAAAAAGGCAAATAAATATGTTGTATATTCTAATATGACAAAGAAAGCATTTGTAAATGAAAGTTTAAAGCTTAAAGAACAAATTAAATGTATTCAACATTCAAAAGATAAATCTGAAATGGTTCAGAATATCAAAAGATATAATTCTATGATATGGGGAATTCATAATTATTACCGATATGCTACTAACATTAATATTGATTGTGGATATATACAATTTAGGTTAAATAAAGTTATTAAAAACAGGTTAGGCAAAATGGTTAAGAAAAATGGGAAAAATAAAAGAAAATATATCCAAGAAAATTACGGAAAAAGTGAGCAAATCAGATTTATCTGTGATGAACCACTATGCCCAATAGGATATATTCAAACGAAAAACCCTATGTATAAAAAGAGGACGATATGCAAATACACCTGCGAGGGTAGAGAGGAAATTCATAAAAACCTTAAATTCAGTGAAATGGTCATGAAAGTGATTAATTTATTAGGTAATAGTTATTATAACGCTAATAAAAGTATTGAATTTTATGATAATAGAATTTCTTTATATTCTGCTCAAAAAGGTAAATGTGCTGTTACAGGAAAAGAATTATGGATTGATGAAATCCATTGTCATCATAAATTACCTGTTTCACAGAGTGGAAGTGATAAATACAAAAATCTTGTAATAGTGCATGAAGATGTTCATAGGTTAATTCATGCAACAAATGATGAAACAATTGCAAAATATCGAAATCTAATTAAACCAACAAAAGCTATGTTAAGCAAAATAAATGAATATAGAGTAATGGCAAACAACAGCAAAATTTAAGTTTCTAAAGTTTTGAAATTTATACTAATCTAACTAAAATAAAATACCGATGGAACGCCGTGTGAGTACGAAAGTCTCATGCACGGTGTGGAACGGGGGAAAATTCGGAGATAACTTCAAAGAATTACCTATCGTTATCAATTCCGACCATAGATAGTTTTGAAATGATGCTCTCAGCAGGTAGATCAAGGGGAATAACTATTGTTCCAATCATTCAATCTTTTGCCCAGCTTCGAAAAAATTATGGAAACGATGGTGCAGAAATAATTGTCGATAATACGCAGCTTACGATATTTGGTGGATTTGCTCCCAACAGTAAAACAGCAGAAGAACTCTCAAGTGCATTAGGAACTAAAACTATACTTAGTGGTTCGGTTAGTCAAGGCAAGTCAGACCCAAGTCAGTCGCTGCAAATGATGGAACGCTCATTACTCACAACGGACGAATTGAAATCATTACCTAAAGGGAATTTTATAGTTATGAAAACTGGCACTCATCCAGTAAAAACTAAGCTTAAATTGTTTCTTGATTGGGGTATTACTTTTGATAAATCTTATGTTAAATCAGAAAGAGAAAACAATGAAGTTTATTATGCTGACAGAAGATATTTGGAGTCGAGCATATTAGAAAAATACCCACAAATACAAAAAGATACACCATCCAAAAGCAATAAAACTATGATTGAACAAAGAGAAAAACAATCAAAAATTGACAGAGATAAACCAAAATACTCTCAAAAAGAACAGGGGTGATTTATGGCAATTTTCCATGAAGTATATAGCCACGAAGAATTAGAGTCTCGTTGCAAAATTGTCTTAATTAATTTAAAAGACCGTGCGAATAAAGATGGAGAGTGTTGGCCAGCGATTAAAACCATTGCAAAAGACACCTCACTATCTGTCAGTACAATTAAAAGAGCCTTGAATGACTTAATCAAACAAGGCTACATTGTAAAAGAAAAAAGATTTAGACCAAATGGCTCAAATTCATCAAATCTATATATAATAAAAAGATAACAAATGCCACCAAGGGGCAGCTATACCCTTTGGTGGTCTCAGTTTCAGTTCAGCACGAACCTACAAAGAAAACTAAAGTTTAATATATTATTACAGAGAAAGAAAAATAAATCAAACTTCCATAAGTGTTCCCATAAAAATTGGCAGATTAAACTCGTTATCGATAATCATAAAATAAAATGGTCTGTCTAGGTAAACTTTTTTAGGCTCGCTTGATGCATCAGCAGATGTAGCGCCCATTGAAATTACTGTAACAGCACCAGCTTTTGTTCCTTTTTCGTCTACTGTAATTGTTGTTTTGTGGATAACTTCTTCTATATAAATATTGTCAAATTCAGTTTCGCCCATTTGTGAAAAGTCGGCTTTTATATCTATAAAGGCATCGCTCATACCCATATCACTCAAAACATCTTTTAGCTCTGTGCTGTAATCAAACTCAAATTTTGGTATGCTAGTCAAAACTTTTTCATTTGATGAATTTTCTAAAGCATATAAAACATCTTGGGCAGTTAAGCTTTCAGTAAATTCAGCCATGCTCAAATCTTCGTCTGGAAGAAGTGCAACAAAGGAGTATTTTCCGTCGGCATAATCTTTGCTAAATCCAGTAGCGTTTCCTAGTTCGATATAATTGTATTCGCTTGAGTACATAAACTCTACTTTTTGAACATCTCCGTTTTCAGTGGTAAATTCACCGTCTTTTATATCTGATTTGTCGTAAATATTATCCCACTCAGCATCAAATGACACAGCATTAATCAAATACATAAATGTGTCAGGAGAAATTTCTTCGATAACTTTGTCAATCTGTCCGTCAGTTTCATTTTTTACCCAGTTGTTGATGTTTTTTAAAGTAGAGTTATCAAAATCATCTTCATAAATACTGGCGTCATAATAGTTTTTACCTATCTGTAAAAAATCTGTATTCATATCAATAATATCATTTTTTATCCAAATAGAATTAGCAGTATTTACTGTATATTTTTCTTCACTTGGAAGATAGCTCATATAAGAATATAAAAACTCGTTTAGACTTTCTATGTCAGTGCCAAAAACATTCTCCATTTGTGATATTGTGTTGCCGTCTGCTCCGTTTGCTGTCATAGCAAGAGCTGTGATTATGGAAAGCGGTGAGATTAAAATATTTTCTTCATCAAAAGATTTCTCTAAAATTTCAAAAGAAAAGTCCATAATCTCGTCTGTTTTGTTGCTTTCTTGTTCTTCTGGGTCATCAATTACAATAGCTGCAATATCGTCCTTTGTTACGTCCGACATTAAATTTATAGCAGAAATATTGCTACAAGCTGTTAGGCTTAAAAGGCATATAGCCAAAAGTCCACTAATTAATTTTTTCATAACAATCTCCTTTTTATGTAGAATGCGCACTGCACATTCCCTACGAATTTTTAATCATCTTTAACACATAAATACCATGTGCCGTCGGTATTAACTGCTAATCCTTCATCTAGCATAACACATTTTGTTTTAAGTTCACGGTCAAAGTTTGTTTCTCCGTTTTTATTTGGGTAGCTGTCGGTGTAACTTGTTGGGTAGAAAAACTCAGCATTTTCGTCAACCTCAACTTCTGTTATTGTTCGGTGATAAATGGTATTATCTATCATAATAGCAGATGGATAATCTGATTCAACATGAGTGCCTGTACAAGCTGTTAAACTTAAAAGACAAACAGCTAAAAGTACAATAATTAATTTTTTCATTATGTTTTACTCCGTAATTTCCCAGTTTAATTCGTTCAAACTGTCAATAATTTCTTGTGGGACATCTTCTATACTTCCTTTTTCTAAAATCTCAAGGTAGTAAATTGTTGTTTTTCCAGGGTAAGTTTCCATTAGCTGGCTAAACTCAATGGCTATAGTATCACCAGTTTGTAAATTATCAAAAATACTTTCATCACCAGTATCATTAATCATAACAACAGGGCAATTATCAATTATTATTAAATAGCTGTCGCCACTTACAATACAAAGTCCAGTTGCTCCACAAATATCTTCTATTGTTTCATCTTTATCATCAGTAGTGTAACTTTCGGAAGTGGCTCCGTCACTTGTAGACATTCCGAAATAATTCTCGCCAAACTGCCAAATTGAAACACCTACAATAATCATAAAGCAAGCTACTAAGGGTAAAATCAATTTTCTTACATTAAATTTAGGCAATTTTTCTTCGACTTCTGATATATATTTTTCGTCTATATTTCCAAGTGCTTTCAATATAATGTTCATATAAATATACCCTCGCTTTCTAAATATTTTTTAAGCTTTCCTCGTGTTCTAAAAAGTGAAGTTTTAATTTTACTTTCGCCAAAGTTCAGTTTCTTAGATATTTCAGCAATGCTTTCGCAGTACCAATATCTTCTTAAAAATATAATTCTGTTTTCTTTACTTAAAGTTTCTAAAAATCTTTCCAAAACCTTTGTGAAATTTTCTTCGTCAACTTCTTTTTCAGTGTTGCTAGGTATACAGATTAAAAGTTCGTCCGATAATGTGACAATCTCGGCAGTTCTTTTTTGTGCGTTTTTGTAGTCGAGTTTTCCAAAACAAATAAACCTACAAATTTTGCTTAAATAGGCATAAAAATGTTCTGGTCTTTTGGGTGGAATTGTGTTCCACGCTTTAAAATAAGTATCGTTCACGCTTTCCTCACTGTCCTGTGAATTTCTTAAAATATTGTAGGCAAAGCCTGTTAGTTTTGAGCCGTGAGAAATTTTAGTTTCCTCAATCGCCCTTTCGTCACGTTTAAAATATAAATCAATTATAGCTATATCATTCATATAAATACCTCCTCAAACTTATAAAGGGATTTTTCTTTAAAAGGTTACACTTATTTTAGCATATTTTTAAAAATAAATATATAAAATGCTCTTGACAAATAATATTTAATGCAATATAATCTAACTGTACTAATTAAATAGTACAGAGTGGAGGTGTATAATGGAAAATACTTTTAATAATTTAAAGTTTACAAGCGATATACCCATATTTATTCAAGTGAATACTTTTGTAAAACGTAAAATTGTGTCTGGTGAGCTTGTGAGTGGCGAAGAATTGCCATCTAGGCGAAAACTTGCTGTTAGTTTAGGTATAAATCCAAATACAGTTCAAAAAATTTGCAAACAACTTGAAGAAGAAAAGCTAATCGAAACTGTTCAAGGCTCGAAAAGTTATATTAATGCTACACAAAGCCGAATTGAAGAACTGAAAAAAGAAATTATAGAAGAAGAAATGAAGGCGACACTTGATAAATTAAAGGATACAGGTGTGAGCTTTAAAGATGTAATTGACATAGTTACAAAATTGTGGGAAGATTAAATTTTTAATCTAACTGTACTATTGTCATAATACATAAGGAGGGATATTATGAAAAATATTAGAAAAGGTTTTTTGCTTAACTTTGCCTATGAAGGCTCGCACATAATTTTCAAGCTGTTTTTGTTTTGTCTTGTTTTTTATATAGTGCAAATAGGAGTAGGCTATAGCCTTGTAAAAAGTAATGCAGAATTAATCACTGCAGTTAACGGATATGATGCCACTGGTTTTTTGTGGTATAACGACATTTTTAACAACTCAATTATGCCATATATTTTAACAGCGTTTATGGTGGCCTCATTTTTTGGAATTTACTATATTTTTAAAAAGGATAAAATGGGTACTAACAAATTAAACGCAATTTACACATTGCCTTTTCCAAGGTATTGTAATTTTTACGCTAAACTTTTTTACTGTATTCTTTGCCCAATTTCGGTTTATGCTATGCAAATTTTAGCTAATATTACAATTATTCAGTTTCAAATAAACAACGTAGGTTTTAGGGATAACGAGCTTTATTTAAGTTCACAATTTGACGGAGTTTACCAAACTTTGTTCACACCAAGCCCTGCTATGGCTTTTGCCTTACTTGTTGTTTTGACTTTTGCAGTACAGTTTTTTAGTGACTATATTTTTCGCTCTGTAGCTTCTGATTATAAGGGACCAAGTATTAAAAACTTCATACAACCGGTTGCAATTGTTATAGCTATTCATTTGATGTTTAGATCAAGTTACATTCAAAATTTTTGGATTTATTTTTACGCTATTGCAGTTTGCATTTTAAGTATAATTATTGACATTTTTATAGCTTACAGAAAGGTGAGGTTGTAATATGAAAATGAATTTTAAAAGCTTTTCAGCTTTGTTTGTTTCTTTAGTTTTTGTTGCAGTTTTAATTTTCACTGCTGTTTTTTATAATATATCCTTTAAAAATTCCAGCGTGATGGATGATATTTCTATTGAAACAATTTCTGGCGATGAATCTGTAATGGAAAATATAAACATTAATGGCAGTATAGGTGCTTGGAATTATCAAGATTTTAGCTATGTTGAAAGCGAATTTACGGAGTTCACAGTTGATATAAATGGTAATTTGCAAACGGAAAACACAAAACTAAATCTTGAAACTGATGAATACTCAATACTAACAGCCCCAACTATTTTTGATGTTAGCTTTAATGTAATAATTCCAGAAGATGCACAAACTGAACTTCTTTACAAAGAATATGAAGACGATTACGGATATGTGGGGGTTTTTGATACCGACAAGTTTATACCATATTTTCAGTTTGCAATTAATAATACATGGTGGGACACCTTTTTGGTTATTAAGCCAGATTATTATGTGGAGTGCATAGATGATACCAGTGCAACATACAGCCAGTATATTTACACTTATGAAGATTTTTATGACGAGATAAATTCAGGCGAAATGAGCTATTCTTACAATAGCTACACCGAGGACTTAACTGTGAAAATCGGTGACGATTATTACATGGTTTTGCCTACATTCGATAATGCTGTTGGTATAAATGGTATTTATAAATTTGAAATGAGCGAAGATTACCTTGCTTGGGTTAGTCGTGATTACATTGAAGGTTCTAATTATTCTTATGAAGATACTATTGCCGAAGAGGAGTACAGATACGAAAAACTGATTGATATACCTATAAATATCGAGGGCGAAAACAATAAAGTAGTGAGAAAAGTTTTTGAATATGACGGAAAATTAATTTTAATTAGTACACAAGAAGTAAGTAGCACAGAAGATAATTTGTACTTAAATGTTTATGATATTGAAAAAGGAACATTCGAGGACGAAATATATTTAGGCGAGTTTGATTATAAATATTTACTTCATAATACAAATGATGAGTTTTTGACAATTCAAAAAGACGATACTTTTATAACTTATGAGCTTGATAATTTTTCAGTAGTAAACCAAACTACTTTAGAAGAAACACCAACACCTATATCCGTTTTTTATAATGGAGAAAACTTGTATCTTTGTAATAATGTTGATACTGGCTATAGTGATTACAATTCTTCTAATATTGATTTTAGTTCTAAAAACGAAATTTTAGTTTATAAAAATGATGAGCTTTTGTACAAAGGCGAACTTCATACAAATATTTATCAAGATTATATGATGTCGCCGTCTATAAGTGGATTTTCAAGAACTTTGCTAGATTTTTCTTTTGAAAATAAGGAGATATAATATGCTAGAAATTAAAAATTTAAATATGGACTACCCTAAAAAGTTAGGTGTAGCAGATATTAATTTGCAAATACAAAAAGGTCAAGTAATCGGTCTTTTTGGCGAAAATGGCATGGGTAAAACCACTTTAATCAAGCTGCTAGTTGGAATTTATAAACCTCAAAAAGGTGGAGAGATTTTATATGGTGGAAAAAAACTCGACTATAAAATGTATAATGAAATTGCATATATAAGCGAGGAATTAAGCCTTTTTGACGACTGGAACATTTACGACCACAGGGATTTTTACCAGTTGGCATACGAAAATTTTAATTATGAAAGATTTAACAAATTGCTTAAATTTTTTAACTTAGCCAAAGAAATGGAGAAAGTAAAAACTTTCTCCAAAGGTCAAAAGGCAAAGCTAGAACTTGCAATAGGTTTTTCTAAAGGGGCAAAATACATATTTATGGACGAGCCTTTTTTGGGAAGTGATGCACTAACCCGTGCCGATTTTTTAAAGATAATGGCTGGATTTATGGAAGAAGATGACACTATTATTATAGCAACACATCTTCTAACCGAGATTGAACAGTTCATAGATAGAGCTATTTTTATGCGTTATGGCAAAATTAAAGCAGATTACACGGCTGAACAGCTGTTAGAAAATAACGGATTAATGGAAACTGCAAAGGAAATATTTGAATACGACCCTAATAAAATCAATGATATAATTACATAAAAAATAGCTGTCCACAAAAATGTAGACAGCTGAAATTAATATATGTTTAATGCTTTTGATGTTTTATTAAATTAATTACATTTATAATACAAGCAATGAAAGTTATAACAAACACTACATAAAATTCTGGGTACGCCCACTCAAAGCTGTAATACAAATTAAATTCTCCTGTAATTGTAAGTATATACCAAGTTAAAAAGCACCATAATTCTATTGCCAATATCCCTAAAAAACCTACTCCACTCATAATATCATACACTATTTTGCGTTTTAGAATAAAACTTACTGCTAGTATTAATAAAAATAAAATGGTTGTAGGATTATAAAAAATTATACTCCCTTTAATCTCTTGAATACCTCTTGATACACCAAACCACGAAAGTGATGTAGAAATTAGTATGACAAACAAAAACATTCCATTGATAAGTTTTTGAATATTGCTTGATATAGTGTTTACAAATACCTTACCTACTGAAATTTCATCTGTACTTGGCAAATCTTTACATATTAAATCGTATTCATGTCTGCAATTATCACATTCTGATAAATGCTCTTCTATTAGTTTTTTCGTTGATTCACTGACAACTTCGTCATGGTACAATGGAAGCAAATCCAAAATAACATCACAATCTATTTTAGTTTTCATAATCTATACAGTTCCTTTCTAATGTTTCAATTATGTTTTTCTTTGCCCGGTGGTAAGTAACTCTTGCCCAATTTTCAGATTTTGAAAAAAGTCCTGCTATATCCTTAAAAGAAAGTTCGCCATAAGCTCTAAGCATGAATACCTCTTTGTATGGTTCGCTTAAATCGTGTAGAATTTTGTGAATATGAATTGTTAAATCTTTATCGGCTAATGATTTTTCAATGTTGCTACTAGAAGCAGTATTTTCAAAATCATCAATATTGGTTTCACGACTAGACTTTTTACAGTGATTAAGCCATGTGTTTTTGGCAATAGAGCATAGCCAAGTATAAAGACTACTTTTTCCAGAAAACTGGGAATAGTTTTTAAGTGCTTTCAAAAAAGTTTCTTGTGTAATGTCACTAGCAATAGATTCCGACTTGCAAAGTGACAACACATATCGGTAAACGGCTGTGTATTCAGCCGATAAAACTTGATTTATAATTAAATTTTCACTCAATTTTACTACCATCCTTTCTCAAGTATTTTTCTTTTCACTTATTAGACAAATTAAAACACAAAACATTACAAAGTTTTTGAAAATTTTTTAATATATTTTTATTATACCTTATATAAAAATAGCTGTCTACAACAATGCAGACAGCTAAAATTTATTTAACGATTTTTTTCCATTTCTAAAATACAGTCAATGGCTAAAACCAAAGCCACAAAAAACTCGCTATGTTCATTGCTATTGATATCAAGTGCGTAAACATCGCCCCATGTAAGCCACTGCTTTTGAACTGTTCCAAAAAGTTTACCGTTGCAAGTTATAGTGTAATCGTGGTCGAAGAAGTTTCCGTCTATTACAAAAGAACCAAATGAACTTTCTACATTTATTTTTTTATAGAAAAATGTAAATTCTTTATTTAATGTAGCAAATAAATTTCCGCCGTGATAAATCTCGAACTTTGGCATAAAAGTTAAAAGCACTTGCTTAATAAAAAAGAGTTCTTCTCCGTGCGAATTATAAAGGTGAACTTTGTTTCCAAAGCTAAAAACTTCACCCTCGGCTGTATAAACTGGGTTTTGGTATGCATCTAAAATATCGTATTTATCCCCAATTGAAAATATTTTTTGTTTTATGTATAGCGTCATTGTCTTTTCCCTTTTTTATTTTAATTATATACTAATCAAGCATAATTGTAAATTAAACTATCTAAGATTTTTTCATAGCGTTTGCCTTAAAGCTTGCTTTGTGTGGGATAGGTTCCCATTTAACATCTTTGAAAACTGCCACAAAGAAAGCTATTACATATGTACTGACAAAAAGAGGGAATGTGAGTATGCTTTTTATAAGTTCTAATTTAGTTGCTTTAATTCTTTTTCTCTCGGTTATAACTATTAAAACAGCAAGTAAAGCTACTGTTATATAAGTGTTAAAGAACATATGTGCCAAAGTGCCTAAAACAATCAGCAAATGTGCCTTGGTTAAAATTTCAAATAACATAATAAATACATTTGAAAACAGCCCTATACAGCCGATTACCATTGTTGGCACGGTGTTCATAAACATATCATAAGAGGACATGTCACCAGTTTGAAACATTTTTTTCAAAATAGATACAGAATATTTTGCAACTACCTGCATCGCACCTTTTATCCAACGGCTTCTTTGTTTAATAGAAACATCAAAGCTTGTAGGTTGTTCATCATAGAAAATCGCATCTTCTGCATAGCCAATTAAATCTCCGTTTACAACACGGTTAAAGGTAAATTCAATATCTTCTGTAAGTGTGAAAAACTTCCAGCCACCTATAGAATCTATTGTTTTAGTAGAAACTAAAAAACCTGTTCCCGAAACAGCACAGCTTGTTTTAAGTGTCATTCTTGGGTTGTTTAAATATCTAGCCTCTTTTAAAAACCAAAGCGAATAACCAGAAGAAATCCAGCTTTCAGTGAAGTTTTTAGAATTTCGATAGCTAGTGACAACATTGTATCCGTTGTCGAAAACATTATTCATTTCAGCCACATAGTTTTCGTCTGCAATGTTATCGGCATCAAAAATTATGTAGCCTTCGTAATTTTTATGAGCATAGTCTTTTTTTATTTTAGAGAATAAATAGTCAAGTGCATAGCCTTTGCCAACTTCGATTTTATTAAATCTTTCATAAACAATAGCACCAGCTTTTCGTGCCACATCAGCAGTGTTGTCGGTGCAGTTATCGGCTACAACAAAAATGTCAATTAGTTTTTTAGGATATTTTTGCCACTTAATACTCTCGATTAATTGTGTTATTACTCCGCTTTCGTTTCTAGCTGAAACAATAACTGCGTATCTATGATTTTTCTTTGATTTAAATTTTTTCTGTTTTTTAAAAAGTGAAACAATTACATAAAATCCTTGATATGCTAAACATACCGAAAAAATTGTAAGTGTTATCATGTTAATATAATATAATTCTCTCATATTCCCTCCAAATATCTTGCTCCTTCATAATACAGCCTTATCTGTCTAAATACAATAAAGAATAGATTAAGATTTGATTGTGATTTTATTATAGTAGAAGCACATGACATCTAAGTGACACATTAGTTTAATTGTTGTTTTTTGAAGCTGTTATGAGTGATTATAGTAAAGGCTACTGCTAACACCGAGTACAAAGCTACAACTACAAATACATTGTTCAGATGTATGTTTCCTAGCATATATAAATTGTTTCCAAAAAGTTTGTAGTCGTACTGTGCATAGGCTGGGAAAAGAGCGATAATGTTATTTTGTAAATCTGTTAAATCTAGCGAAATCATAGATTCCACAACAAATGGGAAAAATGATATTGTTAAAAGAGTAATTATTGTTGCAATTTGATTTTTAATAAGTTGTGAAAGCATTGCACCAAAAATTGAAAAAACTAAACACACTAAAATAGATACTAAAATTTTAACGATAAGCACATTTAAAACAGTAGTGTCATTAAAACTTTTGCCAAATACAATGCTTAAAAAATACGCAGTGTTTCCGTGTTCAAACCCATAAACTACCTTAGTGAGTATAAGTTGCATAGCCGTGATTATTAGATAAATTAGAGTTGTCAAACTAAAGATACAGGTAATTTTGGCAAGTGCAACTGATTTTTTACCATTTTTTGAAGATATTAAAAATGTATCTGTTTTTAAAGAGTATTCACTTGAAAAAATATTTGCCGATAAAATAGATATTAAAATAAGTAGCATAAGTGCAAATTCTTGTTGTTTGTTAAAGAAAAATGTATATCCGTCAGTATATCCAAAATAAAGTGGCTCTTCGATTTCATCTATTTGATTATATAAATATTCAGTTTTTTCTTCGCTGTAATTATAGAATATAAAAACTGATTTATAAACTTCTTTATAATCAGCATTGAAATTTTCTATAAACTCCTCACGAGAAATCGCAGAAAGTGCTGTTGATTGTTGCTCATCTTCGCTTTCGTCCTCACTATAAACAGTGTATTTATTCATTATTTGATAATACAAATTATAAAATATTCCATATTTTGCGTTGTTGTTGGCGTTTTTATCCATATCATTTTGCATATCGTCATAAAAAGTCCCAAGCCACTCCTCGTTCATTTCGCCTGCACCAGACTCTACAATTTCTTTATACATTTGGATAGCTTCTATGCCACGGTAACTCTCGTAGCCTTCGTCGGTTTGAACAGAGAAATAGATGTTTGAAATATCGTTGTATGAAAGAAAAATCATAAGTCCAAACAAAGCTACTATAAAAATTATATTAAATTTTGATTTAAAAATTTTAATATATTCAAATTTAACTAAAGTCAAAAAATTACTCATATCACACCTCACTAAAATAATGTAAATATAATTCTTCTAAAGTAGCGTCTACCAAACCTGTAGATTTTTTAAGCTCATCAAGTGTGCCTTGGTGTATAAACTCACCGTTTTTCATTATAATAATTTGGTTTGCTATATGCTCAATGTCAGACACTATATGGGTTGAAAGCAGTACTATTCTGTCTTTGCCCAAACTAGAAATCAAATTTCTAAAACGCACACGCTCTTTTGGGTCAAGCCCAGAAGTCGGCTCGTCTAAAATCAAAATTTTAGGGTTATTAAGCATAGCTTGAGCGATACCCAGACGCTGACGCATACCACCTGAAAACTTCTTAATCTTTTTTCTTTTCCATTTTGTAAGAGAAACTATTTCTAAAAGCTCATCTGCTTTTTTCTTTGCTCTGTCTTTTGGAATACCTTTTAAACTTGCAACATAAAGCAAAAATTCGGTAGCAGTAAAATTGGGGTAATAACCAAAATCTTGTGGTAAATAACCCAATACATCTCGGTATTCTTCTTTTAAAACATCTATACCATTAAAGTTGATTTCTCCATTATTTGGCTGTGAAACACCACAAATCATGCGCATAAGTGAGCTTTTACCCGATCCATTTGCTCCAAGTAAAGCGTAAACACCGTTTGTAAATGTATAGCTTACATTATTTACAGCTGTGATGTCCTTATATTCTTTTGTAATATTTTTTAAACAAAGTTCCATTTTATGACCTTGTCATAGTTGCCGAACCAAATGCACCAAAACATTAAGTTCAGCTACCCGTGACTAACCTTTCTTGTTAATTTGTAATTAAAGCTCCGTTTTTCGTAGGGGCGTGCATTGCACGTCCGATGATTTTTCTGTAACTACGGACGACCAATGGTCGCCCCTACATTAATTTTTGATGTGTATATCAAAACAAATATCTGACTAAAAACTAACAAACCTAAAACTAATGCTATAATTAAATAAACCGACTTCGCTATAACAAACTCATTAAAAACAACATAATAATTTGCTGTAATGATAAGTGAAGTTCCACCAATACAGGCATAAACACCAGCTACACCTTTTACGATATTTGTTATAAATAAAGAGATAAAACTGACTGCCAAATAAGGCACAAGAATACTTAAAACATTAATCTGTGTAAAAATCATCGCTACAGATAGCACGAAAAGTGAAACTACTCCAACAATAGCAAGCTTCATAACAGTTGTTTGTGCTAAATTATGCTTGAATGTTTGTTCTAGTTCTTCCATATTATATGAACTGCTTTTGTGAAGTTCAATTATAGAAATAACTGCGATAAGTGGTATAAAGGAAGATAACAACTCTATTTCTTTTGGGTCTGCAATGGTGGAAATATAGCAAACAAAAGCTAAAACAGCGACAGAGCAAATCCAAAAAATCTTACTAATATAATGTATTTGGTTTAAGAAAACTTCGGCAAAACTTAGTTTTGGGAAATTTAGCTTACTTAAAAATTCTTCTTTTCTTTGTGGAGTTCCTGCATCAAAATTTTGCTTTAGGGCATTTTTTAGTTTTTTATCCATAAAAATCTTCCTCCTTTAAGTCTAGTTTTAATTTTTTTAATACAGTTTTAATTTTTCGGTTAACTGCAAAGCGAGAGATATTAAGGTATTTGGCGATTTCTAAAATCCCAAGTTCGTTTGTAAATCTAAGCATTATAATTTCTTGTTCATCAAAGCTTAAATTTAAAACAGCAGTTTTTATTGTTATATTTATGTCTGTTTCGTTTTGTGTATCTTCGCTTAAATTTTCGTCTAATTCGTCAGTTTGTTTTAGTCTAAAATAGTCGTTACAATTATTTTTTGCAATTGTATAAAGCAAAGCCAGCGGCTTTCCTTTTTCTATATAAGAGTTATATGAGAAGTATTTAAGGAATGTTTCCTGTGTTAAATCTTCTGCAATTTCACGGTTTTTCACACGAAAATAGCAGAAATTATATATTTTGTCGTATTGTTCTTGCAAGTCTTTAGACACCTTAAAACCTCCTCTCATAATGTATAACGGATAAGTGCATGCAAATGTGCGGGCATTTTAAAATAATTTTAGCATAAACTTTAAAATAAGTATAGAAAAAGCACCCAAAGATTAAACTTTGAGTGCCGAAAATCTCGTTTTTAAAACTCTTTTTTATAATAAAAGTTAATTGATAAATAAATTGAAATCCCCATAATTATTACAGCTAAAAAAGGAATATAGTTTAACAAATTCGTAACCACCATAACCATATTATCGTTAAATAGCTGAAGCTCCATGATTATTACAATAAGTGCTATTGGAATACCAAGTAATGCCATTAACATATATTTGCTTTTTTCATACCCAAATCTAAAAATCACTGGCAAATTAATTGATATTATAATTAATGACATAAAAAAGCAAGTTACGGAAGTATCAATAGAAGAAAAAACTAAGGCTTTGTCAGCGATTATATTTGCTACCACTGTGATTGCAAAGCTGATAGCCGATAAAATAACTGCTAATATGTATTTTGAATATACAGCTTGTGTCCTTGAAACTGGCATAATCAAGCCGAATTTATCCCATTTGCAGCGTTCATCAAGTGCCATGCTTGTTTGAATAACCATAGTTGTAAGTAGTGTCATTAAAGCCGAAAAAAATTGTATTTTTGAGTTTAATATAAATGTAACTCCCCAAATTGCAACAACTAAAATATAAGTTGTTAGCTGAATTTTAATACTTAAAAAATCTTTAATCAGTAAACCTTTCATTATTTTTTCTCCTTTACAAAGTATAGCATTATATCCTCAGTTGTGGCTTTGTCTAAAATTAAATCATTTGTAACTCTATCTTTTTCAACCAGTGCTTCCACACCAAATTCGTGAATTTTCGAGCCGATTACAGCTTCACTATCTATATTTTTAAAATCTTCTTTACTACATTTTAAGACAGCATATTTCTCTAAAAGCTCATCTTTATTTTCGCTGAAAACAATTTTCCCTTTATGTATAAAAGTTATATAGTCGCAAATTTTCTCTAAATCGCTTAAAATATGAGAAGAAATTAAAATGCTGTGTTCTTCGTCTTGCATAAAATCTAAAAACTCATCTAAAATTTCATTTCTAACCACAGGGTCAAGTCCACTTGTTGCCTCGTCCATAATCAATAGTTTGCTGTTATGTGAAAGTGCAACAGCAATGGACAGTTTCATTTTCATACCTTTTGAAAATTCTTTAATTTTTTTATCTTTTGGTAATGAAAATTTCTTTATGTATCTTAAAAATTCATCATTGTTCCAACTATTATAACCACTTGACATAATTTTTTGAACATCTTTGATTTTGAAACAGTCTGGAAAACAAGGTTCATCCAAAACAACTCCGATTTCTTCTTTGATTTTAAAGTCACTTATATCAGTTCCCAAAACTTCAATCTCACCACTGTCTTTGTTAACAAGGTTTAAAATACAAGAAATAGTTGTGCTTTTGCCTGCTCCATTCTCGCCTATAAAACCCATAATTGTACCTTTTGGTACTGTCAAATTGATATTATCTAATTTAAAATTTTTATATTCTTTGGTTAAATTTTTAATTTCTATCGCATTTTGCATAGTCATTCTCCCTTGTAAAGCAGTTCAAACATCTTTTGAATTTCCGTTATACTTAAACCAGATATTTCAGATAGCTTTATAATTTCAGTCATTAATTCTTCAATTTTTCTAAGATTTTCTTCTTTTAAAAGTTCCAAATTTGCACTTGCAACAAAACTACCTTTACCAGTAACAGACACAATAAATCCATCTTTTTCAAGTTCTTCGTATGCACGTTTGGTTGTTATAAGGCTAATCCTAAGTTCTTTTGCAAGCAACCTCATTGAGGGCAGTGCATCGTTTTCGTGAAGTTCACCCACTATTATTTTGGACTTTATCTGCTCGTATATTTGCTCGTATATAGGCTTGCCACTAGAATTGCTAATTAATATATTCAAAACATCAGCTCACTTTCGATATTGTATATATACACTATACACAATATATTAAATTTTGTCAAGAGAAAATTAAAAAACACACCCAAAGCCTTGAACTTTGAGTGTGCTAAGTTATTTATTTTTTCTTTTCTTTAAAACAAAACTAATTATAGAACTAAGAATAATCAAAACAATTACAGAAATTATCCAGACATACGCACCACTGTGGTAAGAAACATAATAAAGTTCTTCGTTTGTCATATCGGCTGTTATTTGCGATTTTCTTAAAGCGATATAATATTCATCTATGAACGAGATAATAGGGATAACAAGAATACTTAAATAACTTACAGATATAGCAATTATCTTTTTGCCAAAAACAGCAAAAAGGGAGGTCAAAACCCACAAGTATAAAAAATTGTTGTCTACTATCCATTCAAACAAATACACATCTTGTAAAAACATCTCAGTAATTACATATAAAACAGCAAATGGTACAAAGCATACCAAAACTAAAATTAGCCTTTTTATAATTAAATCTGTGCTAAATTTAAAAGGAACTTTTTCGCCACTTAGTTTTGCGTTCATTTTTTTCACCTCATTTTTAAAAGTAAAATATTGGAGTTTGTAGCTTACAAAAAACACTAGAATATATATCATAAAAACGGATATAAAGCCAATAACAGAGTATCCCTCTTTACAAACCATAATGATTTTTGGAATCATAAAAATTGTGATAATCAAAAGATTAGCAAGTGTTTGCTTTAATATGTTCCAGTTTTTTATTTCCCATAAAAATGTACTAAGAGAAATTAGTGAACCCATAAAACCTATTATTAAACATTCTAAAACTAATGAATTTTCAAAATAAAATGCTGGAACAAATCCAAATATCAAGGAGTAAAACATTATAACAACAAACAAAAGAGCGACTCCACCAAAAAAGCCAACTAAAGTTTTAATCAAAATTTCTTTTTTCATCTTATCACCTCAAATTTCTAAATATTTCTTTATTTTTTGAACATTTCTTCTTGAAACATAAAGGCTTTCTCCATTTGTCATTTTAACGCAAATTGTGCCTGTTTTACTTAAATCAAAATTTTGAACTTTATTCATATTGATAATTTCAGAGTAAGAAATACGGATAAAATTGCTGCCAGCAAATTGTTTTTCTATTTCATAGAGTTTCATTTTTAAAATGAATTTATTTGTAGATGTTACAGCAAAAACTTTTGCAGAACTTGCATATATATTAATTATCTCATCAAAGCTTATCAGTTCAGCCTTGTCGTCTTTATATCCTACGATAGTGGCTGAATTGATGTCAGAAATTCTTTTTGCTAAGTCACGTATTTCATCTGTGATTTTTTCGGTAACTAAAATAATCTTAGGTTCTTTTTGGTTTTCACCAATCTTAATTTCTACTTTCATATCGCCACCCCCTTGATGTAATCTTATTATATATGAAAGAAATAAAAATAGCTACACTTTTTCGATAACTGGTTTAATTGCGTAATAAGTGGCAAAATGCCCTCCAAAATTAACTGGAAGGCATTTTAAATGTTAGTCGTATTTAATTAGTTAGATATGCTTTAGCAAGAGTAAAATTTATAATATCAAAGGAATGCTCAGTTTACATGCTTAATAACAACTCTTTTATTTAAAAACTTTTTTAAACAAAAGAAAATTGCTGTTGATAGAATTACACCTATTGAATTTAAGACTATATCATTAATATCAAAACTACGACCAACAATTGGTTGCAAAAACTCAATAGCAATAGAGGTAATAACACCAGCAATCAATGTTTTTTTCCAAGTGATTTCTTTTTTTGATAAAGGATAAAGAAATCCGAATGGACAAAACATAAAGATATTAACCACGTTTTCTGTGCTTATATGTTTATAAAAATCTAAACTTAAATCATACTGAAAAACAAACCAGTTTATTCCATTACCTAAGCGTTGATAAAATATAAAATAATATATATCATGTATTAAATCTTGAAAAAGTGTCAAACACAAAAGACCTGTGAAGTAACAAATAAAAAGTGTTTTTACGCAAAGTTTTTTGTTGCTTTTTTCTTTTTTTAAATTACACAATATATACACAATGCCAACAACTAATGCAATTATTAAAACTTGCAAAAAATATCCTATATAGGTATTAAAAAAGAAATATTGAAAAGTCATATTTTCAGGAAAATACATCGCCTTAGCTCCATTCGTTATATAAATTAGCTCCACAGAGCCAAATTTGTCACCTCGTACATTCGCAAAAGTTTATTAAAATACTAATTTTACTATAATATAGATTAATCCGTAATAGTTATATCAACTGAAATGTCCTCGTCATAAAACAATCCAATTTTATAATTAGTAGCGGAAGTTAAACCAGTAAACTCTACATTATCATCAATATCGTGTTGCATTATTGGGTTTTCCAAATTATCAATATCATACAAATAAACCATAAATCCTACGGTTTCACTATTATTGACAACTTGGATTTTTTCAGTATTTGTATATAATTCTTCTTCAACAATTGTAACTTCACTTGCGTTGATTTCGCCGATAAAGTCCAGTGAAAGTTCTGGTGTTCCATTATTCTCGCCTGCAATATCTGTGTCATTATTGTTAGAGCAACCTACCATAGCAAGCATGATAACGCATACCATAAATATTCCAATGATTTTTCTGTTCATTTTGTTTTTCTCCATTTATTATATAAATTTCGTTCCTATTTCTTTCATTAACCTATAAAATATGGCATTGTTCATTTTACTCAGTTAAGTTATAAACTGATATATTTTCACCATGCTTTTTTAGTGTGTAATTTGCATTTTCATCTTTTGTATATTCAAATCCATATGTTCCATCACCATTGCTTGAGGAATAAGTTATTTCTACCACTATTTGGTTACTATCATCAGTTCTTGAGCTTGTAGCTATTTGGTCTATCTCTAAATCTTCGAATTCAGCGAATATGCTGTGAAATTCATTTTTTGCAAGATCAATCGCTGTAGTATTATCAATAACTTCATGTGCTATATCGGTTTGAGAATTGTTATTAGAGCAACCTACCATAGCAAGCATGATAACGCATACCATAAATATTCCAATGATTGTTCTGTTCATTTCATTTTCCTCCATTCATTATGTAAATTCACTTTACTATTCAACTTCCTTTAGCAAGACCTCAGCAGAAATATCAAATAATTTCGCAAGTGCTATTAAATTCGATGTGCTTGGGTCTGAAGACCCACTTTCCCATTTAGAAACTGCTTGTCTACTGACACCGATAGCTTCTGCAACAAATTCTTGTGTCATTTTACATTTGGTTCGATGTTGCTTTAACGCTTCACCAAGTGATACTCTTGTCTTAGATTTTTCTTGCCGAATATCTGTTGACTTAATATACTTCAAAAGTGCTCGACATATTAGCGAAAGTAGAAAAATAAACCCTGCGAAGAAAATCAAACCAACAAATCCCATTATTAATGTTAATATCATAGTTAACATCTCCTTTCTTGTTGGTTATATTTTAACAAATTTAAGAAGTTGCAACCACCAACTATCAAGATAATATAGGTTGCATTTTGGTTGCGATCTATAAAACAAGCAAAACTAATATAAAAGTCAATTGTTCTTACCTTTATATATTTGGGAGATACTTGCATAAGGACGGTAATATAACAAAGACTATAGCAAGCTTTTAAGCAAGGTATAGCCTTATGTTTAATTAGTTAGATAATCTTTGGTATAAGCAAAGTTTGTCATATCAAACGAATGCTTATTTTGTTTAGCTAATCGATATAATACATTATCCTATTTTTAAAATTACATTTACTAATCCCAATATTAACAAGTGAAGTGGATAAAAGGTATAAAAAATATACTTAATACTTTTT
>JAWXUM010000035.1:0-25681 GCA_044432645.1 Clostridia bacterium
TTCGCCTATTTGTTTTATTTTTATTAACATAAGTACCTCTCTTTTTTGGTACCTATATTCTATCATTTTTGTGCATTCTTATTTGAAAATTTTTGCTCATTCCTATTTTAGCATTTATAGACGGTGTTTTGAAAAATAAATTTACCCCTCTATATAACCCCAATTTTCGAGGGTTTTGTAACCCTATTTTTGAGTAATCTCTCAAAATAAATTTAAAAATATTTTTTATCCCTCTATATAACCTAAATTTTTGGGTCTTTTAGCAAGTGCTTTTGACGATGTTTTGAAAAATAAATTTATCCTTACACCTATTTCCACACTCAAAGGCGAAAAGTACCCCCTAATTTTGAAAATATTTTTAAATTATTTTCACTCCTCTATAAAACCCCAATCTTTTAGTGCTTTAGCAAGTACTTTTGATGATATTTTGAAAAATTAATTTATCCCTATACCTATTTCCACACTCAAAGGCGAAAACACACCCTTAATTTTGAAAATGTTTTCGAATTTTTTTATCCCTCTATATAACCTAAATTTTTTGCTGTTTTAAGGGGGTGTTTTGACGATGTTTTGAAAAACAAATTTATCCCTATACCTATTTCCACACTCAGAGGCGAAAATACAGGGTGTTTTTTGAAAATATTTTTATTAATTTAAAATACCCTATACTATATAGCTACAACCTCTAACTCGAAAAACGAAAGCTAAATTTAAAAATATTTTTCATCCCCCTACACTAATCATCTTTTTTTAGGCATTTTATAACCCTATTTTTGTGGAATTTCTCAAAATAAATTTATCCCTCTAATAGGTAGAACACGAGAAAGCATAAAAAGGGCAATGTTTTGGAAAAATTTTTAAAAATTTTTCTCTACACCTATTTCCACACTCAAAGGCAAAAAGTCCCCCCTAATTTCAAAATTATTTTTATCCCTCTATATAACCCCAATTTTTCGCTGTTTTAAGGAGTAGTTTTAGACCATATTTCAAAAAATAAATTTACCCCTTCAATTGGTAGAACACGAGAAAGCATTTTTTATACACTTTTTTTAAAACTTTTTTATTGTTTACAAAATATTCATAAATTCAAAGAGTAAAAAGTCGCAAAAAATACCACCTACGTTTTTACACATAAGTGGTATTTTTTAAGTTCAGAAAGTAATAATCTATATTAAAAAAATCTGTCACTACCGACACTTTATCAAAAAGTCAAGGTTTTAAGCCATTCTTAGACAGTTTCGTGGTGACACTTTCTCGTTACTTTACCGACACAAATGACAGAACTATTCAGATAAATGACAGTTTTAATTTACGAAAAACTCAGTGTTTGCAAGGGTTTCAAAGAAAAGTGACAGAATGACAGAAAAATAAAACAAAGATAACATTCTTCTTAAAAACTAATCTTTTCTGTGTCCTTTCTCTAACGTCCAAACAAGGTCGCAAACGGTGGCTCACGAGCCTTGTCTGTGGTTTTAAGTTTGTCGGGTAGGATACTTACCCTAGTTACAAATAACAAACCCTCAAACGCTGACTTAGGTCTTTATAACTGTTTTTAAAACACGATGGTAGTCCCTGTGCAAATCTTTACGTTCGAGTGCAAAATTCGTTTGAATCAATAGCAAATTCGCACCCTAAGTTTGGTGGGTGGGGTAGTTACCCTATGAGCGAATAATAAACTCAAAAACACTGACTTAAGTCAGTACAACTGCTCTCAAAACGCCTTGTAAGTAAGTGAGAGTATAGTTCGAAAATCTAAAAATGTGTAAAATCGCCCTCAAATAATGCGTAAAAATGTGTAATTTAGGTGCTGAAAACTACCTAAAAATGTGTAAACCCATAAAATGGCACATTTTAGATGTTAAACACTATATTGGTTTGCACAAAAAAAGTCGGTATTTCGAGGTTTTATTCATCGGCACTGCCACCACAATTTTATAAAAATCAACGGTGACGTCATTGGTGTTTTCGAGTGTAATTCTAGAGGGTAGGGTAACTACCCTATGAAGCAACCTTCTATCTCAAATCATCGATGAGGCATTGCTGATTTTTTCTCAAAATGTGCTATATTGTCGCCTTTTACATGGTGAAATAAAAAAAGTTTTGCTCTTGGGGTGATTACCCTTAGAGCAAAACTTATCTTCACTTGCACGGCTTAACTGGTGGCTATTCTTCTTCAATAAAATATAATGGGTCTTCTACTGGCATGCTGTGCTTTTGTAGTCGTTTCTTCTGATAATTTGTCAGCTGTGTTTCAAGTCTACGTGCAAGCCAAAAACCACACTTGAAACTTTCGATTGCCCTTGCATGGCAAATTAAATCTTTGCTATCGACTATTTGCATTGCGTGACTTCTAACTGTTTTATCGCAGTCATTTAACAAATATTCTAACGACTCGGCAAACCTTTCTTGAACATCTTCGTCAATTTCAAATTCTTCATTTTCTATGAATAGTTCTTCAAATATATTTTGCATTTTAATCTCCTAAAAAAAGTTAGATCAATGTATCTTTGTCAAGAATACATTGGTCGTTTTTGTTGTTATTCAATTCATTCATTATCTCATAAGCCAAAGTGAAACCTTTGACAAAGTCATCTCGTGATTTCAAATTGCAGACCATGCACATATCGTCTACGATTTTTAAAACGATTTTTCTATCTTCTTTGCTAATTCGCTCACGAAGTATCGCTCTGTTCTCATCAACGATATTTTCAAGTTCTAATATGCGTTCAGATTTTTCAGAGCAACAAATTTCGTGCAGTCTATCTAATATCTTCACCGAATACCTCCATATAAAAAGAGCCCATCTCAGTTTCTAACTCTGAAATGGACTCTCGATTTTTTATTAATTTGAGTGTTGCCAATACGGTGTGCTTGACTGTGAGAAGTAATATTGTATCAGTTTCATCTTCACAGTTTTGATAATTGTGCCAAAAGTCTTTGAATGTTTCCGAATTAACATCATACTTATCCCCACGAAAAAATTCTTCTATTGATATTTTAGCCATTTTTGTACCTCCTACTTTTTTGTTAAGCAAGAGTATATCACATAAGGTTTAGAATAGCTAGAGAATTTAAAAATTACTTATAATTTCCTTTAAGTAATAAAGTAAGTTTTCATTTGATGAAATTGCTAACAAAAGCGACCCTATTGTTGCTATGGCAGAAATAACTGTAAATAGTACTGCTCTCCTTTGTATTTTAAAATTTATTGTTGTATTAATATATGAAATATTATTTTCATATAAATTTTTACTATTACTATAAAAGTCTTTTGTTTTCTCTACGGTAAAGTTCAAATCTTCGCATAAAATTTGAAGTATCGGCTTATTATTTTTACCATTTAAGGGAACCCCGTATAATCCTTCAAAGTCTTCACTACTATTATATTTGTATTCGCTTAAAACTCTACTTTCAAAAAATATGTTATTATCAAATTTAGTTTTCAGTTTCAGAATTTTTAAAGCTTTCTTGCGATTGATTTTCAAAAAATCTTTAGCAAAACAACTAATTTTCTTTCTAGTAATATCACAAACAGCACTAATGGCTAAACACTCATTTGTGAATTTATTAATTTCTAAAGACATAAAGTGATTATCATCCGTATGATTAGAATCTTTAGCAGAGTATATATAATAAGGGTTTGACTTTGTCCACCAAGATATACAGCCATTGTATTTAGGCAAAAAGTCACAGCCTCGATTATCCACACCTACACTTTGCCAAAACTTAGAATTTTCATTTCCACAAATATTCGTTTTTATGCAAGTTATTGATGGTGCATTTTGTATAGATGACGTAAATAGCATGTCACTGATATACCTGCTTACCTCTTTAAGAACATTCCACTTTATATCTTCGATAACATCATTTATTATTTTACTCTTATATTTATTACCAGATTTACTCCCTTTACCTACATATATAAATTGGTACCACTTTCTACCCTCTATTCCGCATAGATAGCTTATATATCCCATATGTGAAGTTGATAATGTAGATAAATTATTCACATTCGTTTAGTTTGGATAAATTTTTATATCTAACCTACAAAAGCTATCGCTTAGACTGTGTATAGAAAATTGCAAGCGTGAGGCATATGGAAATAGTTTGCTAGATTCATTAATCTTAAAATTTCCTAATGATCCAAAGCCCCTGTAATTCTGGAAACTTTCCCAAACATTACTTTTTCTAAAAGCCATGTTAATCGCCTTTTTATCTTGATGTGCAAATTGCATTTTTTCTAAACATAAGTGCAATTTATTTATAACCTCTTTCGGTAGGATTTCTGAAACTACTATAGTTTCAATATTAAAAAACGCTTTGCATTTGTCATCGGTACAAATCGCAGAATTGTCACGCTCTATTTCTAACTCCTCATCACGCCATTTTAACTCCTGCCAATTTTCCAAAGGATGTACAGGTGACACTTTCAGTCTTAAATATTTATATACCTTATAAGCGTTCGTCATAAATATTTCTTTAAAAGTAGCTTTTTCAATGAAAGGATTATTAAGTTCATAGTTATTAAATTCTTTTATTTTCTTTTTCACATTAATATTCCTTTTAATATATATCAATACTTCTTTTGCCTCCCTACCTTAGAAAGAGTAATTTTCAGATTATCATAAAGTTCTACCTATATATACATCTTTAAAATAATTAACAAAATCTCATCGTATCTAACGATTATTTGTCAATAACTAGTGATAAAGTGTTTAGCAACTGTATAAGCACAGCAATCCCTTTTATTTCCTACTACTCTATTAATTTATATCCTTGATAGGTGATTTTAAACATCTTTCCATCTTTATCTGTTTGCTCAATAAAACCTTTTTCAAATGCTATTTTCAGAGCATATTCCCACTTGGTACATTCTTTCATATCGTTTCTTGCATTTAATTCTGTACTACCTGCTTGGATAGAAATGCCAGCTAAATCTTGTGATTTTATAATAATACCAGAATGGGTAGTGGAATTATTAGCTGTTGTAAGTAATGTGAGAACATCTGGATCAACTATATTTTTCTCAACATAAAGATCGTTTACCTCTGTTATAAATTTATTCCTTTTTTCTTCCCATCTGGATGCAAATTTCGCTTTCAAACCAAAATCATAAATAATTGTTCTGTATAGTTCGTCTAATCTATGTCTAGTATCTGAAACATCATCATTATCAAGTTTTATAGCTATATCACTACTATTTACAACACCTTTCATTTTTGAAAAACTAAAGTTTGGTAAAAGTATAGAGGTGTATTTATTTTTCGCCATCCATGCTGCACCCATTTCATTTAAGCATACGCAACTGGAATAAAAATTTTCAGAGTGAATGAATATAACGTGTAATTCAAAATTATTAAATTCGTCACGTAAATAATCATAAATTTTTTTACCTAAAGGTATTCCGTAGCCAGGTATTGAGCTACAAAACATATTATCATTATCTAGTCCAATAAACTCTAATAACTCTACGAACAATTCAACAGAGTTCTTGTCCTCGCTAGAATGACTTATAAATATTTTTTTCTCTTTCATTTTTGGGACTACCTCTTTTTCTTCCATTTTTTTTAATCCACCATTTGCTTGAATTGTATCAATATCTTGTTGGATTTTGCTAACAATTTCAAGATTTTTTTTCAATTCATTTTTGTTATAGCAAAAATCACATGAAAGCATTTCGTTTATGTTCTGACAATACCAATCGTGAACATCAGTAACACTTTTAGAAATGAGTGCAAAATCTTTTTTATCTAAACCATCTTGTGCTTTTTGGAGGAAATTAGAAATATTACCACCTGTTGTATAGGAAAAAATCTCACTTTTTATTCCTTCGAGTGAGTATGTTAGATCGTTAATTATATTATCAAAGTGTATCTGCAATTTTTTTTGCAAATCTCTGTTTTCTTTTTCTTTCACATCATTAGCTTCAACAGAAAATTCTTTCTCTAATGTTTTAAGTACACCCATCATTTCAGAACAGGTTTTATCGGTTTTTTTATGGAAACATAATCTGTGTATTCTACTATAGAGGGGGTGCTTTTTTAAATAAGTTTCATTAAACACCTCAATTTCACTTAACCATTGTGAACTTTTGACTTCAATACTACCGTCTAAGTCAATGATCCAACCAGTAAATTCTTCTCCATTTTCTATTAGGGATTTGATTTTATCTATCATTCATTCACCTCATCTACCACCGTGGCTTGCCCGTTCATTAGCATAGGTAATAGCCAATCTCTAAGGTCTGTTAGTTGTTGGTTTTCTATCATTAATTTGCTTTTCTTTGCAAATACACCCTTATTTAAAATATGATAATTTTCTAAGACATTTTCTTTTGGAATAGCTATAAAAATTGAACCTAAATCATCATTGTTAACAGCTTCTTGTGTTGCACCATGTGCAAGTACATCTTTTATAGTTTCAAAATACATGCTAGCTATAAAAGAGGATACAAATTCAAAACTCATTTCATTACATTGTAATCCACAAAATCCAGTAGATAAAATAGTGCTATCAATCATACTTTGCATTTCTTTATTAAGAAATAGATGTTTAACGCTATTTTTCATTTTAGCAAACCATACTGTATTAACTTTGGGTTGCATATTTGCTCGGCTTTCACGGGTAGCATGATCAACTACATTTCCTTTTGAAATGAAAGATCCGTTTACTTCTGCTGTAGCTAAATACTCTTTTTGCTCAAACAATTCTACACCTGGCTTTATGATTGTGAACAAACTATTCTTAGTCATGGATTGTGATTTCCACCCTAAAGGTATTTCTCTTTTCAGTTCTTCATTATAAACCATAGTCCCACCACTTGATTTATAAGGGTTTCCGTTTTCGTCTGGAAAATCAAACTGTGTAAACCAGTAGTCATAAATGGTCTTTGCCATATCTTCAAGCTCTGCAATGATTCTTTTATTGCTTTGGATTTTCTTATCGAGTAACGATAACATATTAGTGCATTTCTTGATTTCTAAAGGAAAAATTATATTAATTTCTTTCAGCAAGTCTGTACTTAAATACGACATTGTAGAACCACCAGCATTTTTTTCAATAGTTCTCTTTAAAGATGGCAAACTTAAATAATATGTAATGAATTTTGCATAACTAGTATTATTACACCTTATTCTAATACAATTAGTTCCTTGAAAACACCCTGCATAATTTTCATCTATAAACGCATGACGTTCAATTGACCCTGCTCTGCCAAACAATATATCACCATATTGTAAAACATATTGTGGCATTTTTTCGCACACTGATAATGGAACATAATCAGCTGAATCAGTTAAAATAATACCCTCACCGACATTTTTAGCATTTATCATAAAGATGCCATCTTCTACATAATCATGTTTATGCAATTGCGTTCCAAATGGACCTGATTGTATTTTGGATAATTCACTAAGATTTTTTGTTTTACTCATACCTCACCTTATCCAACTGCTCCATAATCTCCTTTTGAAGATTATCACCATCAGCAAATAGTTTTGTTAGGTTTGATTTGTAGGTTGCCATTTTCTCATTAAACTCATCTTGTGTTATGTCTACATAATCAATCTTGATATCGAAATATTGACCTGCATTTAGGGAATACTTTTTAGCTGTAATCTCATCATAAGTCACGGCAATAGAAAGTTCGTCTATTGCTTCTTTGTTCAAGAAAGCATTAACGATAGTGTCAATTTCAGTAGGGGTTAATCTGCGTTTTTTATTGTTTCCGTCTTGGTATTCTTCGCCCATTTTAGAAGCATCAATTAGTACAACTTTTTCAGTTTTTCTTGAATTGTCAAAGAATAAAACCGAAACGTTTGTACCAGTGTTTGCAAATACATTTGGTGGCATAGAAATACAGCCATAAACGATTTTTTCATCTATAATATGTTTTAAAACTTTGTTTTCAATACCACTTTTAGCAGTAACAAAACCTGTTGGAATAACGATAGCACCTTTACCTTTACTTTTTAAAGAGTTTATAACGTGCTGAATAAACAAAGTATAGATAGCCATGCTTTCTTTTTTCTTTGCAGGAACATTTGGCACACCTGCCCAAAATCTAGCAGGCATACCTGAAAGTTTTTCTCTTGTGTCTGAAAAGTCCATTTTAAAAGGTGGGTTTGAAACAACAAAGTCAAATTGTCTTAAACTTTGTCCGTCATCACTTCTATGGTATGGATTGGCTAGTGTATCGCCTTGTATTGCGTGGTCTAGGGAAGATACTAAACCATTTAAAATAAGATTTAATTTCAGCATTTTATTGCTCTTTTGTGATATATCCTGTGCAAAGATAGTGCATTTATCCTCACCTATTTGGTGACTTAGTGCCATTAATAAAGTACCTGTACCTGCTGATGGGTCATAACATTCTATATTGTGCAAATCTGCACTTTCTCCAACTAGAAGTCTTGCCATAATTGTTGCAATAGAATGTGGGGTGTAGTACTCGGCATATTTGCCACCACCTGCTGTATTGTAATCTTTAATTAAGTATTCAAAGATAGTAGCAAAGAAATCATAGTTTTCATCAAATGCTTCTGCAAATGAAAAACTAACAAGCTTATCAACTAAAGCTCTTGCAAAATCTGCTCGGTGTCCATCGTCTGTTACATTTGTTGTTAATTTTTCAAATAGTTTGATTTTTGTTTTTTCGCTTGATAGGGTGGAGAATATGTCAATATTAAGGTCAGCAATAGCTATCATGGTGTTATCAAAAATAACATCAAAATCGCCTTTTGATTGTTGGTTCCACAAATTAGCGATTAAATGCTCTGGTAAAAATTGTGGAGTGTTTGGGTCAAGAGCAT
This sequence comes from Clostridia bacterium, assembly GCA_044432645.1. GTDB lineage: Bacteria > Bacillota > Clostridia > Oscillospirales > Acutalibacteraceae > SIG603. Next base: position 8,811 of record JAWXUM010000035.1, read on the forward strand.
CCAATAAATCCAGTCTATCATCTTCGCTCATTTGCCCATAAACAGTTTCCCATTTTTCTGCACTTGCAAGTTTAGGACTAATATTTTTTATTTCATATCCAAACTTATCGTTTAAAAATTTGTACAAAAACACTTGAGTTATAATTTTATATTCATTGCCATCATTACCCATACCAAAAGCACCACAAGTTGCTTTTAGGTTATCAATTAGTTCTATGGTTTTTTCTTTAATTGTCATTGTTTCTCCTGTTTACATATATGAATATGTATCGTTGTATTGGTCTAGATATTGTTTTGAAATGCGACTTTGAATAAATAATCTGTCGTTTCGTTCATTTTGAAAACCTAGATTATCAAGCCCTTTGGTTATTTGTTGCATTACTGTTTTTTCAAAGTAAGCATCTTGTTTCAAAATATCGTTTCTATCATAAACTTTTTGGTCTACATCAGCTTTAATGAAAGATAGAACCGATAATATTTCCTCATCATATTCAGATACAATGAATGATGCTTTTCTCTCTTTTCGTATAGCATTTTCTTCTCGAATACGCTTGTGTACTCTTGCAAATTTGGTGTCACCATTATACCGTTTAACCAATGCTGAGTTTTTCTTTTGCAAGTCGGTCAACTTTTTGAGAATTTCATCTAAGGCTTTTGAATGCTCGTTAAACATGGCAATATTGTCTATCACAAAACCATGTTCTTTAAATCTTTGCATAAATGCTTCGCGAAGTGTAATGTACTCTGGATCATCTGGATCAAAATTATTCGTAAACGCTCTAACAGTTTTTTGCCACTTATCTTTCAATTCTCCAGTTGCAACAAGTTTCATTTCTTCAGAACCGATTTTGTTGAAATTGAACTCTATATCTTGCATTGCTTCATTAACAAGCATAGTAGTTTCATCTTCTCTTGAAAACATTTCCTTTTGGTTAATATAGTCGATATGGTGCTGCACTTCTGAAATCATAGCAGGGATTTTTGTTAGTTGCATTTTAGCAAAAGTTTCTTTAAGTTCCTCGTCACCAAAAGTACGAACTAAATTGCAACAATCTCTTGCTTTAATCAGAATTTTTTTAAGTTTTAACAATTCTTGTTTATCTTCGATTGTTGATATTTCAGAACTAAAATCTTCTACATTGTCGATTGAGTATTGGAATAAAACTTGTCTTACTTCTCTCATTTGAGCAATAAGCGCATCTTTATCTTCAATAATCTGGCTAAAGGTATCCATGATATGATCATCTCCAGTTTCGGATGGATCATTGAACCTATTCAATTCTTTTAGGTAAGCTTCGTTTGTTTCTTGGAAGTTCTGCTTAATATCTGCAAAGTCAATTACATAACCGTAACGATTTTGCTTATATGGTCTATTTACACGAGTTAATGCTTGCAATAAATTATGCTCTTTTAATTTACGACTAAAGTACAATCGTTTTAATCTTGGGGAATCAAACCCAGTTAAGAGCATATTAAAAACAATTAGAATATCTATATTCATATTCTTTTTAAAGTCTTTTACAATGCCTTTTCTTGTTTCTTTATCTTCACTATCGTGAAGAATTAGACCTGCTTTCATCTTGCTTGTGAAAGATGCTGTATTATTTAATCCAGTTTGAATTTCATCAAAATAAGCAAAGAGTTTTCTTGCTTGTTCACTTGTTTCACAGATAATCATACCACCTAATGTGTCATCGCCTTGTATTTGTCTAAACTGTTTTAAATCCGTAATTACAAAACGGAGCATTTCTTTTACATAGGCATCATGTTCAACAATGTCACTTTTTTTAATGTCTTTTTTCTGTACCAGTTCTTCTAGTTTTGCATAAATAGCTGATAGCTTTTCGCGATACGAAGTTTCAATATCTTCCCTGATAATTTTCAATGTATAACCATCTTGGATTGATTTGTCATAATAGTATGTATGGATATAATCGCCGAATACTTTCCAAGAAGCTCGCTCATCGCTAAGTAATGGTGTTCCAGTTAAAGCTATTTTGACAGAGTTTATATCTGCATCAAATAGGTTCGCTAAAAAGCTACCTTCAGGTTTATATCCTCTATGTGCTTCGTCAATAATAAAAATGCGTTGAAGGTTAGTTGCATAAGCAGGTAACTCTACTTTTTCATGGTCTTGAGCAAATCGTTGTATATTAACAACTGTTACTTCTGCTTTTCCACTATTTCCTTCTTGGGAGGTATTATCTTTGAATTGTGCCATTAATTCACTACGACTATTAGCAGTTTTAACTTCAAGACCTCTGGCTTCAAATTCTTGACTCGCTTGTTCTAGTAAGTCTAATCTATCAACGACAAAATAAAACTTTGCTACTTTATTTATTTTTGCGAAATGATCTGTCAAAACCTTGTTCAAGTAATAGGAAAGGGCAGTTTTACCACTTCCTTGTGTATGCCAGATAATTCCAGAAGTTACACCCTCATCTAGTTTTTCTCTAACTGCAAGTGCTGCAAACATTTGTTGATAACGCATTATGTGTTTTTGATCTGTAGACTCAATTTTTCCATCTACTTCCTTTTCCATTTTTACATAAGCAATGGCATATTTAAGTAAAAACAATATACGCTCTGGAGAACACATTGAAGTAATGGTTCTATTGGTTGGCGTATTTATATTTTTATTTGTGATATATTCATCATCATTATATATTACTTGGCAGTTAAAATCTTCTAAAATCTTTTTTTCGATTGCCTTATTTATTTCTTTATATGGATAGTCTTTAATAAATGGTGATACTACATCATTGTTTTTATTTTCTTCTCTAAAACAGTTAAATGGTGCTTTATCTCTTGCTGTTGTACCATAGAAAACACCTTGAATCGGAACAATTCCACCTTCTGCATCATATTCCATATTATTTGAAAAAATCATAAATTGAGTAATATTAATAAATCTACGGAATTTTTTATTAGGGAATCGTTGATTGTTCATTCGTTCGCTTTCAGCAACCATCCCACCATGATTATTAGGACGTTTTACTTCTATAAATGCAAGTGGTAATCCATTCACAAACAATGTTATATCTGGTCTGAATTCGTCTTGATCTCGTTTGCAAGTAAACTCTGCTGTGCAATGAAAAAGGTTGTTTTCTGGTCTTTCAAAATCTATAAGTCTTACAGGGGAAATACTAGTTAATCGTTTGTAAAAACTTCTACCTAAATCATCATTGTCAAGTTCTTGCTTTATGTCCTGGAGTAATTGAGGGAAATCTCCATCAAACTCTGGATTAATTAAGCGGAATTGCTGTTCAAATACTTCTAATAAAATATTAGTATCTTTATCATATTTTACTCCTGCCATTTCCTCAGATATTTTGCCGAAATAGGTATATCCTATACGAGTTAAATGTACTAAGGCAGGTATTTGCACACGTGTAAGCTCGTTGAACTTTTGTTTATTTACACTAGCCATATAGAACTCTCCAATCTATTCACTTATTTTTACAGCGTCACAAATTTCGCCTATATTGCAATCCAAATATTCACAAATTCGAAGTAAGATAGTCATTGAAACTTCTTCATTTTTGTTCAGCTTATTCATTGTACCTGTAGCTATTTTTAAGTCTTTGCGCATTGAAGCTCTGCTAATATCTTTTTCAATAAGCATAATCCATAATTTTTTATAATTAATTCTCATTAGTAGTCCTCCAATTAAAATTTGTATTTATATTAATCTTAGCACGATTTTTTCTTTTTTTCAACATTAATTACACTTTTCTTGTATATTTTATTCAAGTTCTTGCATCTTTTAACACTATATATAACATTTTAAGAAATTTTGTTATACACAAATTAGTGATGTTGCATTTATGATTTTATTTAAATTTAACTATGAATTTTTTCTTAAATCTAATAATTCTTACACATGAGATAAATCTATTCAAAAAGCTTGACTTTTGTATAGATTTAGCATATTATATCTATATAAAAGTCGAAGAGGTGAGTATGGATAATATTTCTTTATTGTACGAAAAGATGAAACTTAATAATAATATGATAACTACTTCAAAAGGAATTGAGCTGGGGTTTTCCAAGTCTCTTTTGTCTAATTTTGCCCAAAAAGGTCTTATTGAGCGTGTTCGACATGGTGTTTACACTATCCCTAATTCAATACACGATGATATGTATACATTGATGTTACGCTCTGAGAAAATTATTTTTTCTCACGAAACGGCTTTATTTTTAAACGGAATATCAGAAAGAACACCTTTTATCCACACAGTTACTATCCCTAGTGATTGTATTATCCCTAGTTCGATAAAAGATGAATGCATGTATTTTTATATAAAAAAAGAACTCCATAACTTAGGTGTTATAGAAGTTAAAAATACTTTTGGAAATAATGTTCGCTGTTATAACAAGGAAAGAACAATTTGTGATATTTTACGAAGTAGAAATCGCCTTAATACTGAAACAGTTGTGTCTGCTATAAAAAATTATATCAATTCAAGTGACAAAGATTTAAACCTACTGGCAGAATATTCAAAAAAGTTGAGAGTTTCAAAACAATTAAAATCGTATTTAGAGGTGTTATTATGAGTTCAAATACTATGAGTTTAAAATCTAAAATAAAAAATTATGCAAAAAAATCAAATATTACAGCTCAAGTCGTTCTTCAAAACTATATGTTTGAAAAGTTTTTACAAAGGCTTTCTGTTTCTGAATATAAAGAGAAGTTTGTAATTAAAGGCGGTATGCTCATAAGTGCTATGGTTGGTTTAGATACACGCTCTACAATGGATTTAGATGCCACTTTGAAAAATCTTACTTTAAACGAGGACAACATTTCAGAAGTTATACAAAATATTTGTAACATCAATTTAAATGATGATGTTATCTTTGAGGTAGTTAGCAGTTCTGCAATCCGTAAAGACGATATTTATGGTGGTTATTGCGTTAAATTTAATGCAATTTACGAAACTATTATTACACCACTTAGCATTGATATTTCAACTGGAGATGTAGTTACCCCTGCACCAATTGAGTATGAATTTAGTGGAATATTTGATGATAATATTAAAATTAAAATTTGGGGATATAATCTTGAAACGGTTATGGCAGAAAAGCTAGAAACTATTTTGAGTCGAGGTGTTTTTAGCACCAGACCAAGAGATTATTATGATATTTTTATTTTATCAACTACCCAAACTTTTGAAACAAAAGTATTTAAGCAAGCCTTAATTGAAACTGCCAAACATAGAAATAGTCAAAATATTTTAGAAAACACTAAAAATATAATAATTCAAATTGAAAATAGTGATGAGCTTAAGCAGTTATGGATTAAGTATCAAAGACAATTTAGTTATGCTAAAAATATTAGTTTTATTCAAATAATTGATGCAATAAAAAAATTACTTATACTTTGATTACTTTTTTGCTGAACATAGTTTATGCTCGCTTCCGAGATTGTTGTCGTTTTACTTCCGAAATTGTTACTCTTTTACTTCCGAGATTGTGATTTTATATACGTAAAAAAGCCGTAGGATACAAAATATCCTACGGCTTAAATTTTAGTTTTTATTCGATTTTTTAGATTTATTTTGTCTTAAATCATCGCTGAGTGCAAAAAGTGTTATCATTTTGTTATCAGTTGGTGATTTTCGCCTAGTTAATTTGCATAAAAACTCATTGTTTTTTGCATATTTCAGCTTTAAACAGCGATTTTATTGTATAAATCTATCAAATAATGCAAGTAGCAAACCTTTAAATGCTATTCCCACTCGCCCAAAATGAGCGTGTTTTGTGGTGCTTTGGCTATATTTCAAGACTTTTTATACCTAAAACAAGCTGTTAATCTCCATATTATTTCCACGATTTTTCATTTTAATGTCAATTTAATGTCAAAATTAAAATTACCATATGAAAAAATATACACGGTAGAATTCTAAAATATTATTACAATTCTTCATATGAATTTATTAACTCGTTTAATATATTTTCGTGACAATTATCAATGTCACCTATCCCACTTAATGAAACAATATTAAATATGTTATTTGGTCGAGATGCTGATTTAGGAATATTATAAACATCTATAATTTCATCTTTACTATCATCTAATTTTTTTCCACTAAATAACACTAATCCAGATACTGAATCTTTTTCTTGCATAGTAGAAATTGACACTAGGTATTTAAAAGCAAGTTCTTGTACTGAATATTTTTTCACATCAGAAACAGTAGATAATTTTGCATCTAAGATTATATATTTTTCTATACCATTTTTTTCAATTTTCAAAATATAATCTGGAGTGTAAAAATCACTTGTAGACCCACTAAAAGAAATCTTTGTATTTCTATAAAGATTAATTGAATTTTCTTTTCCAAATGACACAACTGGTTGAAAATATAAAGTGATTGATAAATCATTTTTTTCAAATATGAAAGTATTTTTATATTTGTTTACAATAGGTATTTTGTCGTATGGGAAAGGCTTAGCTTCTCCATTAATAAGATTATATCCATTTAATTGTAGGCAACGATACATTTTAATTAATACAAAATACTCGTAAATTTGATAAGCCATAAAATAAGAAAACATTATTTTATCACTATTTACTTTATATTCTCCTGAGTCCATCCACTTAAGAATAGAATCGTAAATCTTTCTATACTGAATTATGTTCACAAAAATATGCGTAGGTTTAGGCTTGTGTTTAACTAATATATCTTCGACAGCTAAAATTCCTTTATAACTAAAATACAAATCTTTTAATTTACTTGTTAACAATTCTATTTCTTTAATATACTGAGAATTTCTACTTCTAACCCTCTGCTGCATAGATTTTATTGACAAAATATAGGGCTTTTTTACTTGAATATTTGAAATATCTATGTCTTGTTTACGTATCTCTTTTGTTAATTCAAGAGCACTATCTATTAAAGTTTTTAAAAAAGAAACAATTATTTGATTTTCATAGATATTAGCTGAATATATATTTTTGGAAACTAATGTCTTGTTTGGATAATAAAAATTACTATGAATTTTAATTCCAGTGTTATATTTAGTTTTAACCAATTCATCAGGATGAGTTGTTATGTATTGAACAGTATCATTTGATATATTTTTTAATTTTTCAAAAGAATCAACGGTTTTGTTTGATATAAGTTTTTCTTTAGGAGAAGACCTAAAATAAACATAAAGGTTTTGGTAAGTGTCCACTATTTCCTTTATAATATTAATTTTCATTTGTAAATCAGGGTCATTTCCATTTTCGTATCCACCTGACATATAAGAGTAAGTATCTGTAAAAAATATATCCTGATAATTGGTTAAAATATAATCAGCCATTTTTTCTATATTATTTTGAACAGAAGTTGGTCTAATACATACTGGAATATATTTAGACTCGAAAATTTGTTCGTTGTAATTCGATTTAATTGATATTTTAACAAATGCATAACAATCAATGAATATTCTGTCTTTTCTTTTCAGGTCATTATCCAAAAAAATTATTTGTGAATCATTTTTACTAAAATTAACTTGAACATCATTAATGCTTATTTTAAATTCTTCGAAAAATTCATCGTTTTCTTCTAAAATTTCAGCTGTATAATACATATCTAAATCAATATTTTCTTGAATATAAATATTTTTATTTCTATCAGAATAAAGAGTGATGTTATTGATATTTATTTCTTGTCCCATTCTAGCAGTTAATTGTATTATTTGATTTTTCAAATCGTCATCTCCTTATCTGAAAAATTGATAATATCCAAGTCCAGAATTTTCACTTTCTAAAATATCATTTATAATCTTAATGCATTTGGCCATATTTTGTTTTTTAAATAAATCAGATAACTCTGTTAAAAATTTCTTGTAATTTTCTCCAGTACCATTTATTTTCGGTAATACTTTTTGACTAACAGCATAATCTAATGCAATGATTGTATTATCTACACCATTTTCTTTTTCGAAAATCCCTTTAGCAATAGACCAATAATTTTCCATTGCTATTTTATTTCTATTACTAATATTAACACGATTTTTTCTGCAAATATTTAAAACATTATCATATATTTCTTTTGTTACATTGTCCATATCTTCTTGTTTATTACAAATGAAAACATTTTTAATTTTTTCTAATGATAACAATTCGTAATCTAATTCATTATCTTTTAAATTATCTTTAGACATTAAATCAACATTCGGTAAATTTAATATCCACGAACGGTCAATTAATCTAGGGGAAAGAACTTCAGTTGTATGGTCATTATTAATTGTAGCCATAAAACGCAATTGACTTGATATTTTAAACTTAACATCATCGTTTAAAATAACGCAACTATCTGAATCTAAATCATCGCAATTATTCATAAAATCTGCCCAGTAATATTCCATAGGACTTAAATTAGCTTCATCAAGCAAAATAAACATCGGCATATCTGTATTACCATAATCGAGCTCCGCACTTTGTATAGATAATGCATCGAATAAGTCTTTATTATTATTTTCGAATTTTTTAGTTAAAGGATTAAAATAACCAATAAAATCTCTTTTAGAAGTCCATCCTCTTTCAACAGATACATTAATAAATCTATTAACTCTCATAGATTTATTATCACTTATACGTTTATCAATATTGTTCAAGCTTAATATCTTAGATATTATTTTACAAATAGAAGTTTTACCTGTACCGGGTTCACCAGAAAAAACAGTTAAAAAACCTTGTGATATACAAATAAAAATATTCAAAATATTATTTTTACTGTATTTTCTATATTTCTGTACTGAACATACCAAGTAATTTATTAATTCTGCATCTTCTAAAGGCGATTTTGGAATTTCTTTTAACTGAACTATAACATTATTTAAATTTTCAGTTTCTTGAGTGTTTAATTTCATATTTACTGAATCAAAAATTTTATTAGTTATGGTTTCATCATAAGCTAAATCTAAAACTTTTTTTGAATTTTCATCAATTAGATTGTTAAAAGCATCTTCATATTTTTGGGCATCAGCTTTATACTTTTCAATTTTTTCGTTACTACTTCTTTCTTGATATTCAAGTTCTGAATTCAATCTTTCTAAGCTATCATATATTTGATTTTTATCTTGATTTTCTTTAACTTCTAATTTTAACTTATTTAATATTTCTTCTTTTTCGGAAGTTTCATTTATGATTTTTTCCAATTCATATTTTTTTACAGAAAGAACTCTATCATAGGATTCTTGTTCTAATTCTTCTTTTGATTCTTGTATTTTTTTAATTTGTAGGTTTAAATCTTTGAGCGACTGTTCTTTTTCATTATATTCATTTTCTAATTCTCTTAATTTATTATTTATAATTTTAAAATTTTGTAAATTATCTAATCTCCCTTCATCGTATAAATCTAAGATTATTTTTTTAAATGGACTATCATCTTGATTAGAATATTTTGATATTAAAGTTAATAACAAATCTGATATTTCATTCATCTCATTATTAGAAGTACTTATGTTATCTAAAATATTTTTTATTTTAAGAATTCTTTCTTCTTTTATACTTGTAGCTGCGCCAACAAATGAATTGTTATTACTAAACCAATTTAATACATCTTCTATTCTTTCTAAATTCAGTTTGTTGTCCACGATAAAATTTTCTTGAATGCTCTTTTTAAATTCCTTTATTAGAATATCATCGTGCATAATATCTTTATATGTACAATTATTTACATCAACCTTAATACACTCAACAGTTATTATGTTGTTTGAATATCTTTCATACGGATTGGTTTTCAAATACATAATATCTCTATCTAAATTTATATTTTCAAACACTTTAACACAATACTTACTATCTTCGTTAATATTTATATAATATGTATCAACATAACTAGAATTTGCTCTCTTATTTACTTCAAATGGTCCATATATAATATCGTTGCTTTTGAGAAGAACTTTTTCTCCTTCATGTAAATTTTCTTCATAAATTTCAATAATATAATTATTTAAATTATTTATATCAAAATTAATATCTTTAGGTGTAACAATCTTATATATATCATAATCGTTATAATTATTATCTCTGATTTCATCTATAATTTTATTAATATATAATTTTTTGTTTGTACGATTCAAAGTTCCGTCTTTTGTATTTATATTGTCCTCTAACAAGTTTTCATTTATTTCCAGTACATAGATATTGTTTTTTATATCCTCGTTATCTAAAGGATGATTGTACTCTGTGTTGTACAAATTTAAATTTCCATTTTCAGGGAATTCATCTATTACGTTTTCAATTTTATTATCGTCCACTTTATAGTATGGGTAAAAATTAAAAAATCTTGCAGAACTTCTTTCTTCTAAACAAATAACACCTATATATTTTTTCATATCTAAATTCTCACTTTCTTCTATTTTTGCTTCAGATTCTATTTTCTTACTTGTTTTTGTTAATGTGTATTCTTTATCTATAAATCCGTTATTAATTAATTTATTTAATTTTCCACAAGAAATTTCATCCTTTTTTAATATAAAATATCCTAAGTACCCTAATATATTTTCTTTATTGATTTGTTTGCTAATGTCATCGTAATCATACTCTTGTTCTTGTGAAATATTATTCAGTTCACAAGCTGAATAATAAAAATATCCAGCTAAATGATTATTCATTTTATGATTAAGAAAAATCATCAAAACTTCAATATTGTTATTTTTGATTCTTGAAAAAACATCATTGAATGACCGCATTTCTTTTTTTGATATTCTAGAATTCTTTTTAATTTTCGCATCTATTTTGTTTGTCATTTCTTTATTTCTTGCTAAATATTTAAAAAATTCTTTGCTACTTTGCTCAACTATCTTATCATCCTTCATAAATTTCTCCTCATATTCTTTTTTAGTCAACTACCAGTCAAGAAGAAAAACGGCTTATTTGCTGGGTTTTAAGCCTTTTTTTCTTGATTTAGTCAACTACCAATCAACTATTTTTATCCCCAATATGGCATATATTTTCTGTTTTTATCACCTGACGAATCTTCGGTTAATTTTATTTTGCCTGAATCGCAAGTTTCTTTTAAAAGCCTTGAAATCATTGAACTGTTTTTAATATCAATATTAAAACGTTCTCTTAAAGAAGCATTTGTCATATACTCTCTATTTACTCGTTTTAAGCAAGAATGTAAATAGCAAGCGTGCTGTCTTTCTAGTTTACTCATTTTTGCAAATTCCTTATGAGCAAATAAAATAACCTTTGTGTTATTCGCATATATTTCAATTTCTGGAGCAGGTAATTGATAAGTTTCTGTATTGGCAACTACTTTATCAAAGCCACTTCCACGCTCCTCACAAACACCAATTCTTCTCATAAAGGATGCAAGTTTTTCGTTTCTTGAAACTGGTGGATAGTCAATAAATCTATCTCTTTCAATTAATGGAATTCCTGGATTAGTAATTTCCATTCTATCATTAAAAATTTCAATCATAGGGCTTGTTCCGTGAAGATATAAATTCTGATGAATTATCGCATTAGCAACTAACTCACGAACGGCTAATTCTGGGTACATTGGAACAGCTTTCCTTAAAGCTTTACCCATAACCTCGTTAACTGGTAGCAAATTATTAATGTAATCTATCAATCCTTGAAAACCATTAGCATATCCTTTTCCCCCAACTTGCTCCTTGCTAGCAGCAGATATTCTATCATTGCCATTGTATTTTATGACTCTCACAGCTTTTCTTTCTAATGACGGAAAATCTGTAATCCTTTTTGCAAATAGCAATGCACCTAAGTTGGTTATGTTATAATTTCCAGTATCGGCTTTAACTATCATTCCATCAGCCAATAGAATTTCAATAATAGATTTTTTATCAGCAGGTAAATCTTGCTCTAGCATTTCAAAGTATGCAGCATAATCTAATAATCTCAAAACAAAATCTGCAGATACATTCTCCAAAGCTGTTAATACCTCAAATGGTTTTTGTGAGAATATTGCCCATAGTTCTCTTTCGGTATCTGGATAGTTTTTCAATTTTGTTTTATGTGAGTCAATTCTTATATAATCAACAGAACGAAATTTAACTGGACTGGAATTAGCACAGTTTATCTCTAATAGGACTAAATTTTTATCATCTATTATTGTTTTATAAAAATAGAATTGAATTTGTGGCTCTAGTTGAGATGCTATCCAAAGTTCTATGCTTTGATTACCTTGTTTTGTCGTTTGCGGGTCAAAATTTGTTCCAACAATATCGTGTGTTTTGTCATCAATTCCCCAAATCATATAAGCTTTATCTTTATTGAATAGTGCTGCTGAATTTGATAACGCACTTACATATTCGCCTATTTGGTTTGGGTCAGAATTTCCAACTTTAAACTCTAACCAGGGAACTTCATTCTTTTCTAATCGGCATTGCTCAATTATCATATTAATTTTATCGTAAGAAAACGGCATATATTAAACCTCGTATTTTAAATTATCAACCATTATTTTAATATCAATCAACTAATAAACGTCTATATATAGTTATCAAAATATAAAAAAAACTATATGTAGTGTATATTTCTTCTAAAATCATTTTACAAATATATTTCCAAGAATAATTAGTCAACCATTTATATTATATACCTATTTTTTAATAATATCAAGATAAAAAGCAAAAGAACTAGATAAAACGCCCAGTTCTTTTGCTTTTAATTAAATTACCCTTAATTTTTTAAGAACTAATACACAATCCTTAAACCCTTGTTTATAAAGCATTGCCGATTGTATTTCTTGTGCTATGCCTAGTTCTAATAAGACTTCGTCTACTAGCTGTTTTTCGTCTTTTGTCAGGTTAGTTGTTAGCATTTCGTCGATATGTTCTTCTCTTTCTTTTTGGTAGGCGAACTCTTGTGTTTGTTTGAAATTTGATATATTACAATCCATCATATCGTTTAGAAGGTTGTTCCATTGTTTTGTCATTTCTATTCCCTCACTTATAAACAATTTCGTTATAGACAATTTCTTCGGCACAAGCCTTGTAGTTGTTCATCAAACCGACCCATTTCATTTGGTCGCTGGCTTTTAATTGTTCGTTACAACCCTCTGAAAGAGCAAACTGTTTTACTAAGGTTTCGACCATTTCTGTTGCTTGGTTGTTAATTTCAAAAAGGTAATTTTGAAGCTGACCTGATGTTAGTAAATTAGTAAATTTTATTTTCATATGGTTTTCTAAATATCTTCGGTGCATACGTCCGTATTTGCCAATATCTTTTATTTCTTCATCAGGTAAAGTCAAATTTGGATAATACATTCCATCTTCTGCCAATGTGTACCATAGACCATTATTTTTATCATAAATTTCTTTTTTCATCTTTCTTGTCCTCTATTTCTATTTAATATTTTTTCAAATTGTTCTAAAAGTCCTTTTTTCTCTAAAAATTGCATAACTCTTTCAAATCTTGCTTTTAAACCTTTAATTTCTTTTTCAAGTTTATAGATGATATTACTGTTTTCAAATTTGATGTGACGTATTTCGTTTTTTAAATCTTGGTTGATTGCTCTGCTTTGGTCTAACTTGCTTTCTAAATTGTCATTTTCATTTTTTAGAGAATTATTAACACGGTATAATTCTGTGTTTTTTTCCTTTAATTCGCCGATTTTCTTTTTGAATTTATCATCGTGATTGTCGTATACAATTTGTTTTTTAGCTAAAGTTTTTACATCTTCAAAATCAGCTTTATCAACTACAACTTTTGTTTTATCAAAGGTTTTGGATTTTGTTTCTATGCTTTCAATGTTTTTAATTTTAGATTTTTGGGAGTTTATTTTTTCGATAGATTTTTTATGTTTTGTGATTTGCTCATCAAGGTTTTTAACTTCCTCGGTACGTTTTTCCTTTTTGAAATCTAATACAGACAAATGCTCTTTGACTTCACCTTTTTTCTCCCATTCAACATCGTACTCCGACATAATAAAAGCAACTTCTTCTTTCTCGTGATTTTGCCACTGTGAAAGTTCCGTATCGCCTTTTGCTCCACCAGTAAAACCAAGCTTATTCAAAGCACCTTTTAAAGTAGTACGAGTTTCAAGACCTCTTTTATTTCCGTGGGTAAAAGGTATAAAATCAATGTGCAAATGTGGTGTTGCTTCGTCCATGTGAAGATGTGCTGAGAAAACATAAAGTGTCGGATTTCTTTTTTGAAAGTTCGCCATATACTCTTTTAAAATTATTTCAGCAAGTTTTCCGTTTTCACTTTGAGCATTCATATTATCATAATCTCCTACTTGCACAACTATTTCATAGAACAATTTTTCTTGTTTACTAAGCCTTATTTTTTCATAGTAGTTTGGGATTTTTCTATCCTTGCGAGTTTGCTTTGCGTTATATTTTTCAAGTGCTTCATCAAATAATTTATGATAAGCAGTTTCGATTTTTTCGCTACAAAAAGCAGTATTTAGGTGTATACGTTCAGCATCAACATTTTCAGCCTTGAAAGCTCTGCTGTTATGCCCAACCGAGCCTTTACCTTTTGTAATACTAATCGTCCTTTTAATATTTACCCTCCATTTCCTGCCTTTGGTTTTGTTACTTTTGCCAAAAGTAACGCAATAGCACTTTTGACAGCCAAGCCATCAAAAGTTCTTGCGACAACGTGCCGTTGTATAGTCCGTGTCGATTGTGTCGGTGGTGTCGATGTTTTCGACCACCACCTAAAACACCGTCACAACCGTCACGCATCGTCACGCTGGAGTTCTAATTTTATCTTTCGTCCATTATGGGTTCGCTTGTTTTCATACATAATATTAAATTTTTGCAACAGTTTGCTTGCGTTTACATTTAACTTATAAGTCAAAATATTTGGTTTTATTTCCAAATTTAAAAGTTCAACTAACTCTGTTGGACTACCCTCCCACGATGTAAAATCTTCTTTAAAAAGATTTAAAACATCTTCAATTAGTGGTTCTATTGGCTCGTTCCAAAGTTCAATTTCTGCCTTTTCTAACTCCCATAAAAGTGTTTCAGTATTCCTTTTAAGGTATAGCTTTTGGTCTTGTTGGTCACGTCCTGATATTTCTAAGACAGCAGAATTGCCAGTTCTTTTTTCTTTTTGTAATAAAAATGCTCCGTCAGATGCACCCAATAGACCATTGGTTCCAGATATCATATCAAATTTATCGTCGGCAGATTGCTTTCTTGTATGGTGAACCAACAGCAAACAAATTCCATAATTGTCGGTGAACTTTTTAAGTCTTGCGATTAGTTTGTAGTCATTTGCGTAACTTAATTTATCGCCGTCAGCTTCCCTAATTTTCTGCAAAGTATCAATTATAATTAATTTTGTATCAGGATTTCTCTCCATAAATCCAGTTAATTGTTCATCTAAACCTTGCCCTAATTGACCAGCTGAAACAGAAAAATGTAAATTCTCGTTACTTGTTGCACCAAACATTCGGTATAATCTTGACTGTAATCTGTTATAATCATCTTCTAAAGCAAGATATAAAACCGTGCTTTTCTTAATTTTGTAATTCCAAAGGGGAGTGCCAGTGCTGATATGGTAGGCAAGTTGAGCCATAAAAAAGCTTTTTCCAAGCTTTGGAGCTCCAGCAAAAATGTAAGTTCCTGCATTCAACAACCCATCAATGATGGGCTGTTTTGTGCGATAAACAGTGCTGAATAATTCTGTCATAGAGATAGTTTTTAAATATGAGGGGTTCATTTGCAAGAACATTTCTCGTTGCATTTCTTCAAAATCTTTTTCAAAATCATTGAAATTCTCATCTAATTCTGGTATAATAATTGTATTGTTTTTATGATTTAACTGTCCTACATCTGCACCAACAGATGTATTAGGGGCAGTTTTTTCTTTTATATTATCAAACATTTTCCTTTAATCCTTTCAAAGTTATTGTGATAAGATTAATAGTTTCTAAGAGTTCATCACTAATTTGATTGTTGTTTTTCAGCTCAGTAAGAACATCCCTAAGTTGATTTCTAAGTAACTTATACACTCTCGGATTACCCTGAACAACTATATCCCTTTCGTAAATTCGGCTGATTAGATAATCTTGTTTGGTTAGTCCTGATAATCCAACAGCTATCTCAAACTGTTTCCATTCTTCTGGACTAACTCTAAAAGCAACTGTTTTGTTTCTAAATCTATTCTTTTTATCAATATTCTTCGCTGACATCGTCAAGACCCCTTTCTAGTGATAATTTATCTGCCATTTCAAGTTGTTTGGAAGGAAATAAATGTGCGTATCTGTAAGTTATATCAATGCTCTTATGACCAACTCTTTCAGCTATTGCTAAAGGTGAAAATCCTAAATCTATCAGCAAAGATACAGCTGAATGTCGAATATCGTGTATGCGTATTTTCTTCACCTTAGTTTCTTTACATCCACGTTCCATTTCTTTTTCAAGGTAATGTTTTGTAACTTCAAACAATCTATCTTTATCTTTAATCTTATATAAAATTTTAATATACTCCTTTAATTCCTCTACTAAAAAACCTGGAATTGTTATTGTACGATTGCCTTTTTCGGTTTTTGGAGAAGTTATATAGTCTGTTTTCTCTAACCTTTGATAAGATTTATTGATAGTAATTGTTTTCTTTTCAAAGTCTATATCAGCTGGTGTTAATGCTAACAGCTCTCCAACTCGTATACCAGTCCAATATAGAACTTCAAAGGCATAGTATGAAATTGGTTTATCCATCATTGCGTCAATGAAGATTAAATACTCATCTTTTGTCCAAAACTTCATTTCTTTTGTACTTGATGAACCCATACTTCCAGCTATTTTCGCTGGATTTTCTTTTAAGCTGTACATCCTAACTGCGTGATTAAATATTGCTGATATTTGATTGTGTATTTTTTTAAGATAATCTGATGAATATCCTTTGCCTTTTTCATTTCGGTAGCCGATAATTTCATTTTGCCATTTAA
>JAWXUM010000036.1:0-23414 GCA_044432645.1 Clostridia bacterium
TTTTTCGAAATTTTAATTTCTCACCCTCAGGCCGAATTAATTTCTCCCCTCACTTCTCATGAGGTTCCTATATATTATCACACTTATCTACAATTGTCAACTCTTTTTTCCTTTATTTTTCCCTTTTTTCTCTTTTTTCGTAAAATAGGGCGTTTTTTCCTTTTATAGGGAACGCATACGTTGCGTTCCCTACTATAATATGAAGTTAAATCCTATTTACTCTTCTATCAACGGGCGACAATGGTCGCACGTACGGTTTTGGTTTGTGGAATTTTTTAGTTACATTACTTATTTGCGTGAATATAATTTCATTTTTAAGGCAAGTTTTTCTGCTAATAAATCCGTTAAAACATCATTTGCCATTCTCCAACCCCAGTTTCCGCCTAAAGTTGATGGTGTGTTCATTCTTGCTGATTTATCTAAATTTAATATATCTTGCATTTGCACAACCGTTAAATCAGCTTTACATGACCAAAGACCTCTCATCATACCCCAGTTATATCCCTCTTCTTGAGTCAGTGCGAAATATTGTTTAGCATTTTCAGCATCATTTTTAACATCTTCATCTTCAAACCAGTCTTTTATAGTCGTATTATCATGAGTACCTATATAAGCTATACAGTTTTCATTGTATGTATGTGGTATGTACGCATTTTGATTATCCATATTATCAAAAGCAAATTGTAAAACTTTCATTCCTGGATAACCTGTAAACTCTAACAGTTCATGAACGGACTGTGTTAAAAATCCTAAATCCTCTGCGATAATACTCTGTCTGCCTATTGAGTTTTCTATAGCTACAAACAAATCTTTAGACGGTCCTTGTTTCCATGAACCGTTTACAGCAGTTTTGTCTTCATAAGGAATTGCGTAATAAGCATCGAAACCTCTAAAGTGGTCAATTCTAAGTGTATCGTATATTTTACATTGAAACTCAATGCGTTTTATCCACCAAGAATAATTGTCTTTTGCCATTTGTTCCCAATTATATAGTGGATTACCCCAAAGTTGTCCATCGGCTGAAAAAGCATCTGGTGGGCAACCTGCAACTTTTGTAGGCGTTAAGTTTTCATCTAATTGAAACAACTCCGGATTTGCCCAAACATCAGCACTGTCAAGAGCTACGTAAATTGGTAAATCTCCAATAATTAAAACATTTTTTTCGTTTGCGTACTTTTTAAGTTTTCCCCATTGGTCGAAGAATAAAAATTGAACTGTTTTCCAAAAAATTATATCATCTGATAAGTTGTCGTTTAATTCATCTAATTCTTTTTCTTTACGAAGTTTTATAGCCGCGTCCCAATCTTGCCAAGACACACCTGCAAAATGATTTTTAATCGCCATAAAAGAAGCATAATTTTCAAGCCAAAAGCTGTTTTCTTCTATAAATGTTTCGATTTCATCACATTTTTTGTCTAAAGCTCTTTCGGTAGCAAGTTTTAAAACTTTAAATCTATTTTCATAAATCAAACTATACTCTACAAAATCATCAGTTTCATTCCATTTTATATTTTCATACTCTTCTTTTTTCAGCAAATCCTCTTTGAAAAGTTCATCAAAATCAATAAAGTATGGATTTCCAGCATAGGTAGAGAAACTTTGATAAGGAGAGTCGCCATAGCTTGTAGGACAAATTGGCAATATCTGCCAAACAGATTGATTTGATTTTTCTAAAAAATCGATAAACTCTCTTGCACTTTTTCCCATAGTACCTATTCCATACGGTGATGGAAGTGAACTAATATGTAGCAAAATTCCACTTTTTCTCAATAGTGCCACACCCTTTCTTTAATATAATACTTTTTGTTGTGAAAATATCCGTTATTTATAATAAATTTATTATTATAATACAATAATTATACACCTAAACAATTTGCATATCAACTGTGAGTTGTTCCAAATATTAGCTAAAAAATATTCTAAATTGAATTAGCCAACTGCATAAGTCATGGAGAAAATTCATTCTAAAAGTTTAAAATATCTGAACATATGCCAATCTAAAACAAAAAAAAACGGACAGCGTACGCTATCCGTTTTTTGTTGTTTTTATGTTATTTTATTTATCTTCGCCACAAATGTCGTTAAATGTATAAGAATCTAACTTTTCCCTTACATTGCTCGATATTTCGCTGTATATGTTGTGAAGTTTGCAATCTGTTTTAGTACAGGTATATTCGATGTTTTGACAACGACTTAATATAAAAGGCCCTTCTACAGACTCTATAACCTCCCTTAAGGTTATATCTTTAGGACTGCCATTTAGCTTGTATCCACCTTTAGAACCTTTAAAAGAGCAAACTATTTCATCTGCAACAAGTTTTCTTAAAATTTTCAGAGCAAAACGCACTGGAACTTCGCTTTGTTCAGCTATAGTTTTTGCATCAATTTTTTCTGGTTGTCTTGCAAGAAGTTCAACTATTCTAACGGCATAATTCGCCTCTAGTGTCATATGCATAAAATCTCTCCTTAATCAAGGAAGTCTTTAAGCTTTTTGCTACGGCTTGGGTGACGGAGTTTCCTTAAAGCTTTGGCTTCAATTTGTCTAATTCTCTCTCTTGTAACATTGAACTCTTTACCCACTTCTTCAAGTGTTCTTGACCTACCGTCTTCAAGTCCAAATCTTAATTTTAAAACTTTCCCTTCACGCTCTGTAAGCGAGTCTAAAACATCGCCTAATGTTTCACGAAGAAGTGTATGAGAAGCTGCATCAGCAGGTGCTGGAGCATCATCATCTGGAATAAAATCGCCTAAATGACTGTCTTCTTCTTCACCAATTGGTGTTTCAAGCGAAACAGGTTCTTGAGCAACACGCATAATTTCACGTACTTTTTCAACAGGTATGTCAATAACATCTGCAATATCTTCTGCAGACGGCTCGTGGCCGTTCATGTGTAAAAGCTGGCTTGAAACTTTTTTAACTTTGTTGATAGTTTCAACCATGTGAACAGGAATACGAATTGTTCTAGCTTGGTCTGCAATTGCTCTTGTAATAGCTTGTCTAATCCACCAAGTTGCATAAGTTGAAAACTTAAAGCCTTTTGTATAGTCGAATTTTTCAACAGCTTTGATAAGACCTAAGTTACCCTCTTGAATTAAGTCCAAAAACTGCATACCACGCCCTAAATATCTTTTGGCAATACTTACAACGAGTCTTAAATTAGCCTCTGAAAGTCTTTTTTTAGCGTAGTCACTTCCGTTATTTATAGCAATAGCTAGCTCTATTTCTTCTTCGGAAGACAAAAGTGGAACACGTCCAATTTCTTTTAGATAAACCTTTACAGGGTCATCAATTGCAATGCCGTCGGCGCCTATACCTGCATCAAGCTCTTGTACAGCGCCTATAGCCTTTGTAATATCTTTTTCAGAAATCATAATATCGCCGAAATCTTCTATAATTTCAATGCCATTAGCTTCTAAATTATCGTAAAATTTTTCTAAATGTTCTGGGTCGAAGTCAAGTTCGCCTAAAGCATCTAAAATTTCTTTTGTTGTAAGTTGACCTTTGCTTTTTCCTAGCTCAACAATATCTCTCATAACTGTTTTTTTGTCTGGTGCTGGTAATTTTGCCATTCCTTTTTCTCCATTCATTTCTTTAAATTTTTCAAATTACTAATATATTGTGCCAATTCTTGAGGACTTGCATTTTTAATGTTGTCAGCATTAGAATAAGTTCCCTCGGTTTTGATTATTTGTATATACCTGTCAGCGTCTGCAAAACTGTTCAAAACACCAGAAAATTTCACCATAGTTTTTGTTATAGCGTCAATTTCTTCTATGTTGAAATCGCCAGATATGTCAGATAAATTTATACTTCTATTTCCTATATCTTTACCCAAAACAGTACTATATACTCTTTTGCCAAAAGAAGTGCAAAAATTTTCTGGATTTATTTTTTCCCTGCAATAAGTTATTCCTTCTGGGTTTGACAAAACATATGCAATCAAGGCTTCTTCTGCGTTAGCAACTTTAAGATTTTTCGCCTTATCTGGGTTTATTTTGTCAGCTTGTCCTGAAAGTTCTTGTGAAATTTTTTTATCGTTTTCTCTTTGCTTTTGTCTAAGTTTTGTCTTAGCAAATTTATTAGCCTGATTTAAAATAGCAGATTTATCTGTTTTAAGTTCTTCGGATAAAATACCTGCGTAAACATCTTTTTCTATATCATTTTCAAGGCTTGCTATTATTGTGCAAGCTTTTGTCAAATACTCAATTTTCCCTTGTGGTGTGTTAACGTCAATTTCTCTTTTAATTTTTTCTAGTCTATATTCAACATCATTTTCAGATTTTTCTATTAACGATTTAAACATAGACGCACCCTTGTCGCCGTTTTTCTTTATAAATTCATCGGGGTCTTTGCCACCAGGAACAACCACAACTTTAACGTTAAGTCCAGCTTCTCTTAAAAGAACTATTGCTTTTTGTGTTGCATTTTGCCCAGCTTGGTCAGAGTCTAAACAAAGTATAACTTCGTCACGGTATTTGGCAATAAGCTTTGCTTGTTCGGCGCCAAACGCTGTACCAAGTGCTGCTACAGCACCTGTAAAGCCTGCTGCATGAAGCGAAATAACATCCATGTAACCTTCGGCTAAAATAAACTTTTCTTTGCTATTTTTCGCAAAATTCAGTGCAAAAAGCTCTTTGTTTTTATGAAACAAAACAGTGTCTGACGTGTTTATGTATTTGGCTTTTTCATCGCCTAACGCTCTACCGCCAAAAGCGATAACATCTCCCCTTAAATTAATAATTGGAAACATAACTCTACCGACAAACCTGTCTACAGGATTTCCATTTCGTGACAAAAAAGCAACGTTTGCAGCTTCCATTTCTTCTTTTTTGTAGCCTAAACTTTTTAGATGATTAACAAGTCCAAAACGACTTTCAGGTGAATACCCTAAGCCAAATTTTTTAATGGTGTGCAAACTAAGACCTCTATTTTTCAAATAGTTAAGTCCACGGCTACCCTCGGGCGACATTAAAGTCTGGTAAAAAAATCTTGCAGTTTCACGATTAACCTCTAAAAGTCTTGCCCTTAGTTTTGACAAAGAATCGTCATAGCCGTCGTCAGGCAATTGCATACCTACCCTGTTTGCTAAAAATTTAATTGCTTCAATATATTCTAAATTTTCTATTCGTCTTATAAATGTAATAACGTCGCCACCAGCATGGCAACCAAAGCAGTGAAAATAACCTTCCTGTGCGTTAACACTAAAAGAAGCAGTTTTTTCTCCATGAAAAGGACAAAGTCCACTGTAATTTTTACCACTACGTTTTAAAGTAACGTACTGCGATACTACATCGACAATATCGTTTCTCGATTTTAATTCTTGTATAAAATAATCAGGTATTGCCATTCTTTATCCTTTACATTCCAATGTTCCAAGATTTAGGAACATATAATTTTTCGTAATAATAAGTTGCATATCTATCTGTCATACCAGCTATATAATCGCCAGCAGCGACTTCTATACCATCACGTTCAGCAATTATTTTCATATCATCTGGTAAGTTATCTATATTCAAAAAATATTCGTACAAAGATGTAATAACTCGTGGAATTTTCTTTTCTTCAGTTTTAGCGTAAGGGTTCAAATACACTTTATCATACATAAATTCATGAAGTTCTTCGTAACAATCTTCAATTTGTTTTTCCATTTTCAAATTGCCGTTTTCGCTGTTTTCAACAAGCGAATTTATAAGCGTTGTAATTCTTTGAGTTTTTGTTTCGCCTAAAGTTTGCCTAATATGCTTTGGAATATGTTCATTTTTTAAAACTAAGGCAGTTATTGCATCATCGATATCATGATTTATATAAGCAATTCGGTCAGCATAGCGTACAATTCTACCCTCTACAGTGCTAGCTTGAGGCCCTTTTGTATGGTTGTAAATGCCATCTATTACCTCAAAACTAAGATTTAATCCTCTGCCGTTTTTCTCTAAAACCTGCGCAACTCTAACGCTGTGTTCATAGTGCCTAAATCCGTTAGGTAAAAGTTTGTTTAAAACAGACTCACCAGCATGTCCAAAAGGGGTATGTCCTAAATCGTGACCAAGTGCTACAGCTTCGGTCAAATCTTCGTTTACTCTTAAAGCGTTTGCAATAGTTCTTGCAATTTGGGAAACTTCTAAGGTATGAGTTAATCTTGTTCTATAATGGTCGCCCTCTGGTGACAAAAAAACTTGAGTTTTATGCATAAGCCTTCTAAACGAATTGCTGTGAATTATTCTGTCACGGTCACGTTGATATATAGTTCTCATTGGACAAGGGGCTTCAAAAATTTCTCTGCCCTTACTTTCGGCAGAAAGCTGTGCGTAAGAAGCTAACGTTTTTCTCTCAATTTCTTCTTTTATATTTCTAATTTCACTCATAAAATCACCTCTTTATATACTTATACGACATAAGTTTGAAAAATACTTTATTTTTTTGAAAAAAAGTATGAAATTCTTTAAATTTTTCAAATTTGGCTTATAAAACATAAAATTCATATCACAATCATTTTTCTAATTTAGGAAAATATGTTTCTTCTAAAACATCTACTAAGCTTTTTCCTGCACTTATTTCTGTGATTTTTTGTGTAAAATCATCTACTTCATCTATAGCTAATGTTACTATTATACTTACATCTGCCTCGTACTTACTCTCTTCTTGATTTAATCCTCTTTGTGTTAATTCGTACAATATTTTCCCTACCGTGTTGTAGTCTGTATGTATTTCCAATCTTTTACCCAAACACATAACTGCTTTTTCAGTTTGTTCAAGACCAGCTTTTGTGGCGTCGCTATACGCACGGCAAAGCCCACCTTTGCCCAAAAGTTGCCCACCAAAATACCTAGTTACTACACAAACAATATCCACTAAGTCACTACCCATTAGTACATCTAAAATTGGCTTTCCAGCTGTACCTTGTGGCTCTGAATCATCGCTACTTCTTATAATTTCCTTTTTCTTACCTACTATAAAAGCACTGCAATTGTGACTAGCATCGTAGTTCTTTTTCTTAATTTCAGCTATAAACTTAATAGCTTCTTGTTCAGTTTCTACCTTTTTTATATAAGCAATAAAGCGTGACTTCTTTTCGGAAATTTCACACGAATGCACTTGTTCTTTATCGCCATAAATTATTTTATATTGTTCAACCATACATATCCCCTTAACGCTACAATACTTCATATACTATTATATAGTATTTTGGGAGTTAAGGAAAGTAATTTATAAAATTTAACTTTATTTTATATAAAATTTCATATAACTACTTTTAATTCAAGGTAAAAAGTGGTAATATATAATATAAACATTAAAAGAAAGGAGTAGTTTATGGACGTTAAAGTTGGCGATGTGCTACTTATGAAAAAAGCTCACCCTTGTGGCTCAAAAGAATTTTCAGTTTTACGAATTGGCATGGACTTTAAAATTAAATGTCAAGGTTGTGGCCATGAAGTGCTACTTCCAAGGTTAAAATGCGAAAAAAACATTAAAAAAATCATGCGTGAAGAAAAAGAAACCTAGCAAATTTGGTTTGACGATATTTACCCCTATAATGTAGGAAACGACGATTTTGTCGTTTCATTAAAACCAAAATTTGAAAGGAAAAAACCATGTTTGAAAATTTACAAATATTTGAAAATAGATACGAAGAACTTAACCTAAAATTATACGACCCAGTAGCAGCTGCCGACCCTAATTTGTTTAGAAGCCTTATGAAAGAGCATAAGGAAATCACTCCTATAGTAGAAAAATACAGAGAGTATAAAAACGCTTTGCAGTCTATAGAAGAAGCAGAAGAAATGCTAAACGAGCCAGCACTTGACAAAGAACTTAAAGATATGGCTTTAGAAGAGTTAAACGACGGCAAGAAAGCTTTAGAAACAACTTCTGACGAACTAAAAATTCTGCTTTTACCTAAAGACCCTAATGACGACAAAAGCGTTATTGTTGAAATTCGTGGTGGTGCTGGTGGTGAGGAGTCTGCTTTGTTCTCTGCTGTACTATACAGAATGTATAGTATGTATGCAGAAAAACAAGGATGGAAAACTGAAGTTATGAGCATTAACGAAACCGAACTAGGTGGACTTAAGGAAATCAGCTTTACTGTTGAGGGCGAAGGTGCTTACTCTAAACTTAAGTTTGAAAGTGGCGTTCACAGAGTTCAACGTGTGCCTGAAACTGAAACTCAAGGCAGAATTCACACTTCTACTGCTACTGTTGCAGTGCTAGCAGAAGCTGACGAAGTTGAGCTTGAAATTGACCAAAAAGACTTAAAAATTGATACTTTCCGTTCTAGTGGTGCTGGTGGTCAGCACATAAACAAAACTTCATCTGCTATTCGTATCACTCATTTGCCTACTAACACAGTGGTTGAGTGCCAAGACGAAAGAAGTCAACTTAAAAACAAAGACAAAGCTATGAAAGTTCTAAGAGCTAGACTTTTAGACGCAAAAATTGAAGCTCAAGCCAATGAAATTTCAGCTGAAAGAAAATCTCAAGTAGGTACAGGTGACCGTTCTGAAAGAATTAGAACCTACAACTACCCACAAATTAGGCTTACCGACCACAGAATTGGTCTTACACTTTACAAGCTTGAAGATATTTTAAACGGCGACTTAAATGAAGTTATTAATGCATTAATCGCAGCCGATAGAGCAGCCAAATTGCAAGAATCCATGGAGAACTGAAATGGAAACTTTGATTTTATCACCACACAATAATGACGACATTAAAAAAGCTGGTGAAATTTTAAAAAATGGTGGATTGGTTGCAATCCCAACCGAAACTGTTTACGGTTTAGCAGCTAATGCGCTTGACGAAACAGCCACCGAAAAAATATACACTGCAAAAGGTAGACCTAGCGACAACCCTTTAATTGTTCATGTTTCAAAAATAGAAGATATTGCAGAGCTAGTAACTGAAATCCCACCAAAAGCGAAAGCTTTGGCTGAAAAATTTTGGCCTGGTCCACTTACCATTATTCTTCCTAAGTCTGATAAAATTCCAAGCAAAACTAGTGGAGGTCTTAACACCGTTGCAATAAGAATTCCAAACAATAAAGTTGCACTTGACATTATAAAAGAAAGTGCAGTGCCACTTGCAGCGCCGTCTTCTAACCTTTCAGGCAGACCTAGTCCAACTTGTTTTGAGCATGTTTTCGAAGACATGAACGGCAGGATTGATGCTATAATAAAAGGCAAAGAATGTGAAGTTGGACTTGAGTCCACCGTTATAACGCTTGCTACAAATACACCTAAAATTCTTAGACCAGGAAGAATTAGCCATGCTGAAATAGAAAAAGTTATAGGCAAAACTGACATTGACAGTGCTGTTTTAAGTAAACTTGAAACTGACTGTGAAGCAAGTTCCCCGGGTATGAAATACAAACACTACGCACCAAAAGCTGAAATCACAATATCAAAACTTAGTTTTTATGATTATAAAATACTTTTAGAAAACGACAAAACCGTGACAGCTTTATGCTTTGAAAACCAAAAAGTCGATAATCAATTTGTCACTTATGGCAAAGAATACGACAGTATAAGCCAAGCTAGAACACTTTTTTCAGCACTTCACAAACTTGACGAATTAGGCTGTCAAAAAGTTTATGCCACTTGTCCAAAACAAACTGGCGTTGGCTTAGCTGTTTACAACCGGCTTATTAGGGCAGCTAGTTTTAGAATTATTGAGCCTAAAGTTCAAATTATTGGTCTAACTGGCACAACAGGAAGTGGAAAAAGCACTGTTTGCAAAATTTTAGCCGAAAACTTTGCAAAAATAATTGACTGTGACAAAATCACTAAAGACCCTGACACCTACAACGCTAAATGTCTAAAAGACTTGCAAAACGCTTTTGGAAGTGATATTCTTAAAGAGAATATTCTTGACAGAAAATTGCTTGCTAAAAGAGCATTTGAAAGCACAGAAAAAACCAAGCTTTTAAACCAAATAACCTTGCCTGTTATCACTGACAAAATTAACACTATAATAGAAAACCACAAAAATGACGGTGCAAAGCTTATTGTGCTAGACGCTCCAACTTTATTTGAGGCAAATGCTGACAAATTTTGCACTGGGATAATGGTTGTAACTGCTACCAAAAATTTAAGGCTATCACGAATTATTAAGCGTGATAATTTAACCCATACACAAGCTATGCAAAGAATTAACGCTCAAAAATCGGAAGATTTTTACACATCAAAAGCAGACTGGCTAATTGACACCGAAAATGGTGTGAATATAGATAAAATTAAAGAGATTGTAAAATCCCTAAAAGGAGTTTAAAAATGGAAGATTTATTACTTAAAAATGAAAATCCTATTAAAACAGCAAGCCCAGAAATGTTAAAAGCTACACAAGAATTTTGTGAGGGTTATAAAGTTTTTCTAGACAAAGGTAAAACAGAGCGTGAATGCACTAGCTTCGCTATAGCTGCTGCTAAGGCTCAAGGTTTTGTAGAATACGACTTCAACGCTACTTACAAAGCTGGCGACAAAGTTTACTACAACAACAGAGATAGAGCGCTATGCCTAGCTGTTATAGGTAAAAACGGTGCTAAAAATGGCGTAAAAATGGTTGCTGCTCACGTTGATTCACCTAGAATTGACCTTAAGCCAATACCTTTATACGAAACTAACGAACTAGCAATGTTCAAAACTCATTACTATGGTGGTATAAAAAAATTCCACTGGCTTGCTATTCCTTTAGCGATGCACGGTGTTGTAGTTAAAAAAGACGGCACAGTTATTGATGTTTGTTACGGTGAAGAAGAAAACGATGCACAATTCTGCATTACAGACATTCTACCTCACTTAGGCAAAGACCAAAGAGAAAAACCACTTGGAACAGCTATTCCTGGTGAAGATTTAAACATTATCGTTGGTTGTACTCCAGCTGCGGGCGAAGAAAAAGACGCTTACAAATACAATGCAATGAAAATGCTTAACGAAAAATATGGTATTATCGAAGCTGATTTAATTTCTGCTGAAATCGAATTTGTACCAGCATTTAAAGCAAAAGACTTAGGCTTTGACAGAGCATTGATAGGCTCTTATGGACACGACGACAGAGTTTGTGCTTACCCAGCTATGATTGCTGCTTTTGATTGTGGTATTCCTGAAAGCACTGTTATAACAGTATTTGCAGACAAAGAAGAAGTTGGTAGCCAAGGTAACTCTGGTCTACGTTGTGACTTCCTTAAAAACTTTGTAACAGATTTAGCAGAACAAGAAGGCTTAATTGGCAGACATGTTCTAGCAAAATCAAGCTGTCTTTCTGCTGATGTTACTGCTGCTTTTGACCCAACTTATGCATACGCTTACGACATTAAAAACAGTGCCTTTTTAAACCACGGCGCAGCTTTTGCTAAATACACTGGCAGTGGTGGTAAAGGTGGTTGTAATGATGCAAGTGCTGAATTCTTAGGCGAAATTAGACAAATTTTAGACGGCGCTGATGTTTCATGGCAAATTGCTGAACTTGGTAAAGTTGACCAAGGTGGTGGTGGTACAGTTGCTGCTGCTGTTGCTAACTTAAATGTTGATGTTATTGACATTGGTGTACCAGTGCTTTCAATGCATGCACCTTACGAAGTTGTTTCTAAATACGACGTTTACATGACCTATCAAGCAATTTTAGCCTATTACAAAGCTTAATTCACGAATACGAACAGCTGAAACACAATATGTGTTTCAGCTGTTTTTTGTTTATTTAAGTTTAATTAATATCGTTATATTTTTTGCACTGTAATTGTTGCTTTGTGACCGTTTATATCCCAATCAGCTGAATATCCATCAATCACAGTGTTTGCAAGGCTTTCGCCTAAAACATCACTGCAAATACTGTCAGAATTTTTTGTTACAACTACTGTTAATTCTTCGTCTGCGATAACTGAAATGTTGATGTGGTCTACCACTTCAAAACCAGCATCTTTTCTCATAGATTGAATTTTACTTACAACCTCACGAACCATGCCCTCTTCGATAAGTTCTGGTGTTAAAACTGTGTCTAAAACAACTGTTAAACCACTTTCAGTAGCAGAAACAAATCCCTCTGTTTTAGCTGTGTCGATTAGTAGTTCCTCGGCTGTAAGTTCAGTTACACCAGTGCTTAGCATTAATTTAAGTGTGCCTGTGCTGTCTAGTTCAGCTTTAGCAGCACTACCGTCAAGGTTTGCTAGTGCATTTCTAACTTCACCAATTTGTTTGCCATATTTTTTACCCAAAAGTCTAAGTTGAGGTTTAAATGTATAAGTTACAAACTTGCTAACGTCTTCAATGGTTTCAACAGCTTTTACGTTAAGTTCTTCACGGATAATGTCGACATAAATTTGTGGAATTTCTCTTTCGCCAGTTAGGTAAAGTTTTGCAATTGGTTGACGATTTTTAATAGCAGCGTCATTTCTAGCAGCTCTACCAAGTGTAACAGCTGTTAAAACTTCTTCCATGTATTCTTCTAATTCTGTATCAATTTTGCTTTCATCGTATTTTGGATAATCGCAAAGGTGAATACTCTCTTTGGCGTTTTCATCAAAATTTCTAACCAAGTTTTGGTAAATTTCTTCTGTAATGAAAGGAACCATTGGAGCAGCTGCCTTGCTAAACTCTACTAAAGCAGTTTGAAGTGTCATGTAAGCTGCGATTTTGTCGTCTGTAAGTGAACTTGCCCAAAATCTCTCACGGCTTCTTCTAACGTACCAGTTACTTAGTTCGTCAACAAAGTTAAGCATTAGTTTTGTTGTGTCTTGAACTTTAAAGTCGCTTAAATTAGCGTCCATTGTCTTAATAACTGTGTTAAGTTTTGACATTAACCATTTATCCATAACAGTTAATTTGCAATCTTCAAGGCTATATTTGCTTGGATCGAAACTGTCAATATCCGCATATAAAACATAGAAAGCATAAGTATTCCAAAGAGTTGAAAGGAACTTTCTTTGACCTTCCATAACAGCTTTACCGTGGAAACGGTTAGGTAGCCAAAGTGCTGAATTTGAGTAGAAATACCAACGAATTGCATCAGAACCATACTCGTTTAAAGCTTCCATTGGGTTAACTGCATTACCCTTAGATTTACTCATTTTTTGTCCGTTTTCGTCTTGAACATGGCCTAAAACGATAACATTTTTATAAGGAGCTTTGTTGAATAACAAAGTTGAAATTGCAAGAAGTGAGTAGAACCAACCACGAGTTTGGTCAACAGCCTCACTGATAAAGTCAGCTGGGAATTGAGCCTTGAATTTATCTTGGTTTTCAAATGGATAGTGATGTTGAGCAAAAGGCATTGCACCAGAGTCAAACCAACAGTCGATAACTTCTGGAACTCTTGTCATCTCTCCCCCACACTGTGTGCATTTGATTTTAACATCGTCAATGTATGGTCTGTGAAGTTCAATATTATCAGGGCAGTTGTCGGACATAGCTTTTAGCTCTTCTATACTACCAATAGCGTGTCTGTGTCCACAAGAACATTCCCAAATATTAAGTGGAGTTCCCCAGTATCTGTTACGAGAAATACCCCAGTCTTGAACATTTTCTAGCCAGTCGCCAAAACGACCAGTACCAATGCTTTCAGGCATCCAATTAATTGTTTTATTGTTTGCAATTAAGTCGTCTTTAACCTCGGTCATTTTAATAAACCATGACTCTCTTGCGTAGTAGATAAGTGGAGTGTCGCAACGCCAGCAGTGTGGGTAGCTATGTTCGAATTTAGGAGCAGAGAATAAAAGACCCATAGTTTCAAGGTCAACTAAAACCTCTTTGTCGGCATCTTTACAGAACATACCAGCCCATTTTGTTTCTTCTGTCAAACATCCTTTGCCGTCTACAAGTTGAACAAATGGAAGCTCGTATACTCTGCCAACTTGGGCATCGTCCTCACCAAAAGCAGGGGCAATATGAACAACACCAGTACCGTCAGTTAGTGTTACATAGTCAGCACAAGTTACATACCAAGCTTTTTCTTTTGGCGCAACAAAGTTCCAAAGTGGTTCGTATTCTTTATATTCAAGGTCTTTACCTTTGTATTCTTCTAAAATAGTAGTGTCTTCGCCTAAAACAGTTTCTACCAAAGCTTTAGCCATGTAGTAAGTGTAATCACCACTTTGAACTTTAACATAGTCCTCTTTAGGGTTTACGCAAAGTGCAACGTTTGATGGAAGTGTCCAAGGAGTTGTTGTCCAAGCTAAGATGAAAGCCTCTTCGCCTTTAACTTTAAAGCGAACAACAGCAGAACGTTCTTTAACCATTTTGTAGCCTTGTGCAACTTCGTGACTTGAAAGTGGTGTTCCACAACGAGGGCAATAAGGTACGATTTTAAAGCCTTTATAAAGTAGGTTTTTGTTAAAAATTTCTTTTAAAGCCCACCATTCAGACTCAATAAAATTGTTATCATAAGTAACATACGGCTCTTCCATGTCTGCCCAGAAACCAACAGCTTTAGAGAAGTCTTCCCACATGCCTTTGTATTTCCAAACGCTCTCTTTACATTTTGAGATAAATGGGTCAAGTCCATAGCTTTCTATTTGGTCTTTACCACTGATACCTAAAAGTTTTTCAACTTCTATTTCAACTGGCAAACCATGTGTGTCCCAACCAGCTTTTCTAGGTACGTCATGGCCTTTCATAAGCCTATATCTTGGGAACAAATCTTTAACAGCACGAGTTAAAACGTGTCCGATATGAGGAGTTCCGTTTGCAGTTGGAGGTCCATCATAGAAAGTATAAGTAGGTTTACCTTTACACTCCTCAACAGTTTTTTCGAAAATTTTGTTTTCATTCCAAAATTTTACAGTTTCTTTTTCACGCTCAACAACACTTTGTGATGCGTTAACTTTTTTGTACATTTTATATTCTCCTTTTAGGTTTTTTATTTTTTATCACTTAAAAGTGGTTTGATAGCCTTGTAGATATTTCCGGCTATTTCTGTGTTATATGCTTTTACTAAGGCATTATTAACACCTACTTTAGTTTTATATTTACCTATAATTTCTGTGACTGTATCTACTTTATCAGCATGTTCATGTAATGTTTTTTCAACTTGTTTGTTTAAATTAGGCTGGCTTGCCTCTTCTTTAATTACTTGAATTACTTGAACTTCTTGAACTTCTTGAACTATTTCTTTTTTCACTTCTTTTACTTGGGCTATTTTATTCAAATCAACATACATGTCTATTTTTTTATTTCTCTTTGCCCAAAATTCTATAACAGATTTATAACCTTGATCCTTTGAAATAATTACAAAATCATCATTCGGTTTTTCTGTGAGCAATGCACCTAAATAAGTAACAAGCTGAAAATCTAAAGCGTTTTTTGTTTTAGACTTAACATCTATATATTCTTTTTTTACATTTGATTGCTCAAGCTTAATATGAATATCTATAGTTATTTTGTCAGCATTTTTAGAGTAAAAAACAACTACAGTATCCTCTTGACTAAGACATTCTATTCCATTTAATCCATCGTTTAATACATTTTCAAAATCTATTAAATAAAAAATAATAACACCTCCGTTTTATTATAAACAAAAAATCTTCGCCCAATAAGGACGAAGATTAAAAAACTTCTTTATACCACCCTACATACTGTCATATGCGTTTCTTATAACGGTGAAACTCCGTTAAGGCTTACATTTCAGCCTTACTGCTCAAAAGTGATTTTCGTTTAAGCTTACTCACATTGTCTTACACCAACCGACAACTCTCTTTGCTTTTTAGCCTAAATTACTCTCTTTATCATAGCATTTAATATATAATAAAATAATATCATTTATACACTATTTTGTCAACCAAAATTTCTAAAAAATATGTAGCCCCTAAGGGCTTTTACTATCTAGGGATAAATGTTTGACATGCTGTTTCGCTCATAACACAAGGTGCGCCACACATGCACTGCATTTGAACACTTGAAGCTAGACATTTATTGTTTTTGTTGTGCTTGCAATTTTCAGCTTTACAACAAATATCTGTAGCTTCTTTTGCACTATGACTAGAAATATTATTTTGTGCTGAAGTTCCACATACATTAAACGAAGAACAACATGTTTGTGAAGTTGAACAAGCACCTGGCCCTTCTACATGGATTTTGTTAAGCTTACATAAATGATTACAGTTATGCTCACAGCTGTTTACTTGACATTCTAAATTATTCATAAAAATCCTCCAACAAATTACTATGGAAAATCAATCTCAAATTCCCCACAAACGTAGTATTTCCAAAGCTTTACAAATATATACCTTAGTTAAATTATGCAATTTATACATATATTTTTTCTTGTTTAAAAAGTATTTTAGCGTTCTATACGAATTTATCTTTTTTACAAAAAAACATATAAATATTTGTTGACTTTTAACATAATTTAAGTTATACTATTATCATAGTCAAGGGAAGTAAAAAGTACTTTCACTTATGACCTTAAAAATGCGTACGTGATGTGAAAATCCACACCTTATAATTTACAAGAAAAACCTGCTTAACGCGGGTTTTTCTTGTTTTTGATTATATTTTTAACATTTAATCAAAATCTTGTTGTTATTTATGCACCGTTTTTGCAAACAGTGTTCTGTGCAATTGAAATTTCATCACTATTGTTAATTAATATTCCTTTAAACTATTGACAAAATGACATATTTTTTATAAAATTAAATAGTTAAATTACCCACAACTGAAAGGCAGGTCTAAACAATGGAAAAAACAAATTTAATGTACGAAGGCAAAGCGAAAAGAGTTTACGCAACTGAAAGCGCAGATTATTGTATCGTTTCTTATAAAGATGATGCTACAGCATTTAATGGTGAGAAAAAAGGCACTATTATTGGTAAAGGTGTTGTTAACAACAGAATGTCAAACTTCATGTTTAAAAAAATGGAAGCTGCTGGCATTAAAACACATTTAGTAGAAGAACTTAACGACCGTGAAACTGTTGTTAAAAAAGTTACTATTGTTCCACTAGAAGTTATTGCTAGAAATACAGCTGCTGGTAGCCTTTCAAAAAGACTAGGTTTACCTGAAGGCACAAAAATGAGAGTTCCTGTTTTAGAATTCTGCTATAAAGATGATGCTCTAGGCGACCCAATGGTTAACGATTATCATATCTTAGCTGCTGGTTTTGCTACAAGAGAAGAAATCGACACTATTGCTGCTACGGCTTTAAAAGTTAATGAAATCATGATAGAGTATTTCAAAACTGTTGATATTGATTTAATCGACTTTAAACTTGAGTTTGGTAAAACAAAAGACGGTGAAATTATTTTAGCTGACGAAATTTCTCCTGACACATGCCGTTTCTGGGATGTTCACACAGGCGAAAAACTAGATAAAGACAGATTTAGACGTGACATGGGTGGCGTTGAAGAAGCCTATGCTGAAATGATGAGAAGACTTGGTCTTAACTAATAATTAAACTAATTTAACTGTTAACGGAGCTTGGTGAAATCCCAACTCCGTTATAGTAGTTTTTATAGATATTAAAATTTATCGGTATATACGTATATATCCACATAAACTAAACCCGAAAGGAACTAAAATAATGGCAAAAGATTGTTACGAATCCCCTTTATGCTCAAGATATGCAGATAAAGAGATGAAATATATTTTCTCCCCAGATATGAAATTTAAAACATGGAGAAAACTTTGGATTGCCCTTGCAGAGGCCGAAAATGAACTAGGTTTACCTGTTACAAAAGAGCAAATTGAAGAACTTAAAGCTTTTCAAGATGACATTAACTATCAGGTAGCTGAAGAGCAAGAGAAAAAAGTTCGCCACGATGTTATGAGCCACGTTTATGCCTATGGTGTGCAATGCCCAAAAGCTGCTGGTATAATTCACTTAGGTGCTACTTCTTGCTATGTTGGCGATAACACAGACATTATTGTTATGTCAGAAGCACTTAAAGTTGTTAGAAGAAAATTAGTTGGCGTTATCAGAGTTTTATCTGATTTTGCTATGGAATATAAAGACCTACCAACACTTGCTTTTACTCACTTCCAACCAGCTCAACCAACAACTGTTGGCAAAAGAGCAACACTTTGGATTCAAGAACTTTTAATGGACTTAGAAGATGTTGAATACCTAATTTCTGGCATGAAACTACTTGGTTCAAAAGGCACAACAGGTACACAAGCAAGCTTTTTAGAGCTGTTTGACGGTGACCACGAAAAATCTAAAATGGTTGACAAACTAATCGCTAAAAAAATGGGATATTCCGATTGTTATGCTGTTAGTGGACAAACTTATTCAAGAAAACTTGACTACAGAATTCTTTCTGTACTAAGTTCAATTGCACAGTCTGCTACTAAATTCTCAAATGACATTAGACTTTTGCAAAACCTAAAAGAAATTGAAGAGCCGTTTGAAAAAAGCCAAATTGGTTCATCTGCAATGGCTTACAAAAGAAACCCAATGAGAAGCGAAAGAATTGCTTCTCTTGCTAGATACATCATGGTTGATACACTTAACCCAGCGATAACAACAGCAACACAATGGTTCGAAAGAACTTTGGACGACTCTGCTAACAAACGTCTTTCTATTCCAGAAGGCTTTTTAGCAACTGATGCTGTTTTAAACTTATATATGAATGTTGCCGACGGCTTAGTTGTATATCCTAAAGTTATCGAGCAAAGACTAATGAAAGAACTTCCTTTCATGGCAACAGAAAACATCATGATGGACGCTGTTAAAAAAGGTGGCAACAGACAAGAACTTCACGAGGCTATTCGTGTTCACTCTCACGCAGCTGGCAGAGTTGTTAAAGTTGAGGGTGGTGAAAATGACCTTCTTGAAAGAATTGCAAACGACCCAGTTTTCGATGTAACTTTAGACGAGCTAAAAGCTTTACTAAATCCATCAAACTATGTAGGTAGAGCACCAGAGCAAACAGCAGACTTTATAAACGAAGTAGTAAATCCACTACTTGAAACATATAACGACATTCCAAAGGAAAAAGCAGAAATTAATGTTTAAAGCAATATATAATTTATAATTATTTGTAGGGAATGGTCTTGACCATTCCTCGGAACGGTCAAGACCGTTCCCTACAGTTTTATTCGCTATAGACATACAATACAACACACTAATAAACCACACACGAAAGGAACTTAAATCATGGTTAAAGCTATAGTAGGCGCCTGCTGGGGCGACGAAGGTAAAGGTAAAATTACAGATGTTCTTGCTGAAGAAGCAGACATTGTTATACGTTTCCAAGGTGGTAGCAATGCTGGCCACACAATCGTAAATAATTACGGTAAATTCGCACTTCATCAATTGCCATCTGGTGTATTCCACCAAAACATCACAAGCGTTATCGGCAATGGTGTTGCACTTTCAGTTGAAAATTTAACTAAAGAGTTAAAAGAACTTGCAGACAGAGGAGTTCCTGCTCCTAAAATGCTAGTATCTGACAGATGCCAAGTTGTTATGCCTTATCACAAAGAACTTGACGGACTAGAAGAAGCTAGACTTGCTTCAAAATCTTTCGGTTCAACTAAATCAGGTATTGCTCCATTCTATTCAGATAAATTTGCAAAAATCGGTTTCCAAGTAAACGAACTATTCGCAGATAAAGAAACTTTAATGGACAGAATAGACCACGTTCTTTCTATCAAAAATGTTTTATACACTCATCTTTACAAAGTTGAACCACTGAACAGAGATGAAGTTTACGCTAAATTAATGGAATACAAAGAAGCTCTTGCGCCTTATGTTGCAGACACTTTCACATTCCTTCAAAATGCAGTTAAAGAAAACAAAAAAATCCTTTTAGAAGGTCAACTTGGCTCACTAAAAGACCCTGACTTTGGTATTTATCCAATGGTTACATCATCTTCAACACTTGCTGGTTACGGCTGTGTTGGTGCTGGTATCTCCCCTATGGCTTTCGAAAAAATCATCACTGTTGTTAAAGCTTATTCAAGTGCTGTTGGTGCTGGTGAATTTGTAAGCGAAATCTTCGGTGAAGAAGCTGATGAGCTAAGACGTCGTGGTGGCGACGGTGGCGAATACGGCGCCACTACTGGCAGACCTAGAAGAATGGGTTGGCTTGACCTTGTTGCTTCTCGCTATGGCTGTGAAGCTCAAGGCGCAACAGATGTTGCTTTCTCAGTTATTGATGCTTTAGGTTATTTAGAAGAAATCCCTGTTTGCGTAGCTTACGAGCTAGACGGCAAACGTATCGACCATTTCCCAAATACTACAGAACTAAAAAGATGTAAACCAATTTTAGAAGTTCTACCAGGCTGGAACTGCGACATTATGGGTATTACAAAATATGAAGACCTACCAGAAAACGCAAGAAATTACATTGAATTTGCAGAAAAACACATTGGAGTTCCATTCTCAATAATTTCAAATGGCCCAAAAAGAGAGCATATTATCTATAGATAAATTAAGTGCCTGACACGCAATATAATTTGTAGGGAACGCATCGTATGCGTTCCTCCATTTAAAATAATATTTTATCGTAGGGGCGAACTGTGTTCGCCCACTCTTTATTAAAGCAAAGGAGAACCAAATGGCAAAAGTATCCTATAATGAAAAAGTAGTTGTTCTTGACTTTGGTGGTCAATATGCTCAGCTTATCGCTCGCCGTGTTCGTGATTTAAAAGTGTACTGCGAAATTAAATCATACAAAACAAGTCCTGAAGAACTAAAACAATATAAAGGTATCATCTTCACAGGTGGCCCTAATTCAGTTTACCTTGATGAGTCGCCAAAATGCTCAAAAGAAGTTTTTGAAATTGGTGTTCCGGTTCTAGGTATCTGTTACGGCGCTCAACTTATGGCTCATGTTCTAGGTGGTGAGGTTAAATCTGCCGACGTACGTGAGTATGGCAACTGTGAAGTTAGCTTTATAGAAGATTCAAAAGTTGTTGCTGGCATTGACAAAAGTATAACATGGATGAGCCACACTGACTATATTGCACAAATTCCAAACGGCTTCAAAGTTAGTGGTATAACAGACCACTGCCCTTGTGCAGCTATGGAAAATGAAGCTGACAAATTATATGCAGTTCAATTCCACCCAGAAGTTGAACACAGCAAATGTGGTAACGAGATTTTAAATAATTTCTTATACAATGTTTGTGAATGTGCTGGCGACTGGGAGATGAAATCTTTCGCTGAAACTACAATTGAAAATATCAAAAATCAAGTTGGCGATAAAAAAGTTCTATGCGGTCTTTCAGGTGGTGTAGACTCTTCAGTTGCTGCTATGCTTGTTCATAGAGCAATTGGCAAAAACCTAACTTGTATCTTTGTTGACCACGGTATGCTTCGCAAAGACGAGGGCGACATGGTTGAAACTGAATTTAAAAACACTTTCGACATGAATATCATAAGAGTTAACGATCAAGATAGATTTTTTGGCAAACTAGCTGGTGTTAGCGACCCTGAAACTAAAAGAAAAATTATCGGTGCTGAATTTGTTAGAGTTTTCGAAGAAGAAGCTGGCAAAGTTGGCGAGGTTAATTTCCTTTGCCAAGGCACAATTTATCCTGATGTTGTTGAAAGTGGCACAGGCGAAGCTGCTGTTATTAAAAGTCATCACAACGTTGGTGGACTTCCAGACGATATTTCTTTCGAAGGTCTTGTAGAGCCACTTCGAGATTTATTCAAAGATGAAGTACGACGTGTTGGAACAGAACTAGGTATTCCAGAACATCTAGTATGGCGTCAACCTTGTCCAGGACCAGGACTTGCAGTGCGTGTTTTAGGCGATATTACACCTGAAAAAATTGCTGTGCTACAAGAAGCAGACGCAATTTTCAGAGAAGAAGTTACAAACTTTGGTCTTGAAAGAGACGTAAACCAATACTTCGCAGTCTTAACAGGAATGCACACAGTTGGTGTTATGGGCGACGGCAGAACATACGGCAACTGCATAGCGCTAAGAGCCGTAACAACAACAGACTTCATGACAGCCGACTGGGCAAAACTCCCATACGAACTACTAGGAAAAGCCTCAAATAGAATAGTAAACGAAGTAAATGGAGTAAACAAAGTAGTCTACGACATAACAAGCAAACCCCCAGCAACTATTGAGTGGGAATAAAAAAATAAATGCCACAAACCCAGTGTTTATGCGGGTTTGTGGCTCTTTTTTTATGTCCGTGACATTAAATTGACATTAAAATATGAAAACTTTAAATAAATGGAGAAACTTCATCTTCTATCCAATTAGGCTTTTTAGGCCAATTCATTTTCCATTCAATATATTGTTCCATAGTAATCTCTCCTTTTTGGAGGGCTTTTTTTACATTGTTCCATTCTGCTAAATATGGTTGCAAAAGTATATGTGTTACAAAAGTTTCTTTTTGTGGATTTCCGTAAACATTAGTATAACTATTTTCTTCAAAGTTAATAATGTTTGTTTCATCAAAACTTAATAAACAATGCATTATATGATGCGTAGTATGCTCTGGAGTGGCTAGATAACTAGGGTGTACTTTTAATACAAAAGCAAATTTATCAATGATATCCCCTTTTGGCTTTCTAACGTCAGCCTCGTATTGTGCAACTCGTACATCGGCTGAAGATTTTGGAAAACCTGCAGCAATACCAAGTTCTTTCATAGTCATTCCTCTGTATGTTCTTACTTTTCTTAATTTGTCTCCAAAAGTCATAATTATTCCTCTCTTACTAGTTTTGTTAAGTATATGCAATTATTATACACCATTTTATTTAGTAAAATCAAGTTTTTCTAACAAAAAAGTTTAGTTTGTTAGAAAAAAAACCCTTGACACTAACAGAAAAGTTTAGTATAATACAAATACACTAACACAAATGTTAGGAAAATATATTTAAAGGAGAACACCACAAATGGAAAAATCAAAATTTATTACACCAACAGAAGTAGCGACAGAACTAGGAGTATCAAAATCATTTGCATACAAATTAGTTCGCAGATTAAACGAGGAACTTCAAGGAAAAGGTTTCCTAACTGTTTCAGGAAAAGTTAGCCGAATGTTCTTTGAAGAAAAATTTTATGGATTAAGAGAGGTTGTTTAATGCCAGCTTACAAAGATGACAAAACTGGAAAATGGTATGCCTCATTCTACGCTAGAGATTATACTGGTGAAAATAAGTGCAAACGCAAAAGAGGATTTACTACTAAAAAAGCTGCACTAGAATGGGAGCGTAACTTCAAGCAGACTCAAGAAGGTGACTTGGAAATGCAATTTGGTGAATTTGTTAAGCTTTATCACGAGAATGTTAGACCAAAACTCAAGCATAATTCTTGGCTTACCAAAAAGAACATTACAGACACCAAGATACTCCCCTATTTTAGCAATAAACAAATCAATAAAATTAAGCCAGCTGATATTATTAAATGGCAAAATGAAATTATCGGCTACCGAAATGAAAAAGGCAAAGGATATTCATCAGATTATCTTAAAAAAATACACAATCAAATATCAGCAATATTTAATCACGCAGTTAGGATGTA
>JAWXUM010000037.1:0-23413 GCA_044432645.1 Clostridia bacterium
AAAATGGTTTCATCCAAAATTTCATTATCTATAAGATTTTTGAATACTTTCTCTAGTGATAAAGTATATGCCCATATAGCTCTTGCTCTTTTAACCTCATCCATTGCAAACCTCCAAAAAGTATGTAAATATACTTATATTTTACACCTTTTTTAAAGTAAAGTAAATTACTTTTATTTCAAATAGAACTTTAATTTATTATCAGATGCAATTATAATTTTTTCAATTTTATTTTTAACTATCTCACTATTAAATGTATCAATGTTTAGAATATTACATATATGAATCAATACTTCACTTTCTGTAAGAGATTCTGAATGAATGCAATATCCTTTTGCTTCTATCTTACTAGCACAACGCCAAACAATCTCGCTGTTTGATTTTGTTATTCTACGGTAATTATGACCACATTCCTCACAAACTAAAAGTCCACTAAGTACATTATCTGAATTGTATCTAGTAGACTTTCTTTGTATAGTTCCATCGTTATTCAGTTTTACATTACTTCGCTTGTTTCGTTCGTTGATTACATTTTGAAATAGTTCGTGGGATATAATATTCGGTACATATAATTTGTTGGATAGCATTTTGTCAATAGAAGCTCTGCTCCAAGTATCTTTCCCAGTAGGTGATATAATGTTTTCTTGTTTTAGCTGATTTACTATTTTACCCAAACTAAGACCATTTAAATACATAGAGTAAATTTTATTTATTATAATTTTAGCAAAATTATCAATAACTGTTTCGCCGTGTGAATTTCTTTTGTATCCAAACATAATATTATTCATGTTTAATTCCTCCTTAAATAAATATAACCTACATATTAGTAGGTTATAAAATGTTGTTTTATTAATTTTCTTTGTTTTTTCTTAATATTCGCTTGATTTTTATTAAATTTAGGCATAAAAATAGACAAACCTAATTTTAATCATCTTTAAAATAGGTTTGTCTATCGGTGGTCGAGGTGAGAAGGCTCGAACTCCCGGCATCTTGGTCCCAAACCAAGCGCGCTACCAACTGCGCTACACCTCGATTTTTGCGTTGTGTTTACAACGCTTAATTATTATAACCTGTATTTTCTTTTTTGTCAATAGTTTTTTCAAAAAAATTAAAACTTTTTTTCTTTTATATAATAATAACGATGTTTTATTTCACTATATCTTCCCCATTTTCTGGGATAACAGCTTTTAACGCTATAATTGCTGTTTCCATCATTTTATCGTCTGGTTCTTTTGTTGTTATTCTTTGCACCCAAAGTCCTGGTGCTCTGATGATTTTTGTGAATAAATTATCATATTTACCACATAATTTGATAAGTTCGTACCCTAGTGAAACGATTACAGGCAAAGTTAGTATTTTGAAGAAAGTTCTTATCAATGCATTGGTAAAAGGGATAAACATACCCACGATTACACCTAGCACAATTAAAATTACTAAAAAGCTTGTTCCACACCTTGGGTGAAACCTTTTTTGTTTTTTCACATTTTCTACAGTAAGTTCAAGGTCGGCTTCGTAGCAAAAAATTGCTTTATGCTCGGCACCGTGATACATGAACACCCTTTTTATGTCTGGCACAAAAGAAATGCCTACAATGTAACCTACAAAAATTAAAACTTTTATTAACCCCTCGAACAAAGCTCTGAAAACTTCGATGTCTTTTCCAATTAAAAATTGAAAGCCATTAAAAGCTTGAACTGGCAAATACATGAACAAGAAAAGCGACAATGCAACACCAAGTACAGACCCCACAGTTGTAATAACCACGGTCATTTTATCGCCAATTTTTTCTGTAAGCCATTTGTCGAATTTAGATTCTGGCTCTTCTTCCTCTATCATATCGGCTGCAAGTTGCATGGACTGCATGCCAAGTTTCATGGTATCTATGTAATTAAATACACCTCTTATAAAAGGCTTGCCTAAAACAGGATATTTATCACGCATGAATTTCACTTCAATATCTTTAGTTGAAATTTCGCCATCTGCGTCACAAAAAGCTGCTACTGCTTTTTTAGGGCCTAACATCATTATGCCCTCTAGCAGAGCCTGACCCCCTATTGTTGTTACTTTACTCATCTATTTTCCTCCAAATTGGCATGTTGATAGTTACAATTGTACCGACACCCTCGACACTTTCTACTTCTAGACTTCCGTCGTGCATATTCATAATTTCATCAGCTAAAGCAAGCCCTATACCAGAACCCCTAACGACTTGATTAGCTTTATAAAATTTCTTTTTAACATGTGCTAAATGCTCAAGTGGAATTCCACATCCTGTATCTTGAACTTTAACCACTATAAATTTGTCCTCTTCGTTTGCAGTTATAGTTATTGTTCCTCCAGTTTCGGTGTACTTTAAAGCGTTATCTATAACATTTACAAAAACTTGCCTTAACCTGTTTATATCAGCCATAATTGGTGAGAACATGTCGTATTCTTGATATATAAGCTCTTTATTTTCAGCTGTTGCACGTTGTGTGAACATAAATACGGCTTCGTCAAGTTCTGCTAAAAGATCGCATTTTTTTCTAATAAGGCTTAGTCTACCACTTTGAACCCTTGAAAAGTCTAGTAGCTCTTCAACAATACCTGAAAGCCTTTGTGACTCGTTTATAATTACAGAAATTCCTTTTTCGGCTGTTTCTTTATCTTGTTGACCGTCTTGCAAAGTTTCAGCCCAACCTTTAATAGCCGTTAATGGCGTTCTAAGTTCATGCGAAACAGAAGAAATAAAATCATTTTTCATTCTGTCTGCGTTGCCTAGTTCTTCCGCCATTAAGTTGATATTGTCAATAAGCATACCAATTTCATCATTTTGTTTTTTCTCGATACGCACTTGAAAGTCGCCACTTGATATTTTCTGTGCACTTACCGTGATTTGCTTAACAGGTAAAACAATTGACCGTATAAAATAAAGACCAGAAAAACTTATTAGTGCCGTTACCACAATGCCTATAAGTATAAGTCCTAAAACTATAATCTGTATTTGCTCATCTGCTTTTTCAAGCGACACAAGGTAGCGAATAGACCCCTCTACTACGTTGTTACTGTCTACAACTACATGCGTTATAGCCATGACTTTTTCGCCAGTTTCAAGCTCTCCAATCCAGTAACCAAAATTATTAGAGGAGCTTAAAGCACTTTCGTAGTCGGGCATAGCTTGACTATACTGTGGCAAAAAGCCTGATGAACTTACCAGCACTACCCCGCCACTTGAAATTGACATAATTTCCATATCATTTTTGTCTGGGAATTCTTCAATATATGAACGTGAAACAGTTATGAAGTCTGTACTTGATGTACTTGAAAAAACGTTGATAAGCTCTTCGCTTCTACCAATTAAAACTTGTTGGATACCGTTGTAAATATAACTTTGAATAGAAAAAGATAAAATTACAATAAATATTACTAAAAGTGTTACGATAACACCTAAGCTGTTCACTAGCCATCTAGTTGAAATATTGTTTCTCATAACACTTTCCTTTCTATTTTATATTTCCCACCTGTATCCATAACCCCAAACGGTTATTATGTTAGCTGGGCTAGAAGGTTCGTCTTCTACTTTCATTCTAAGACGTC
Source organism: Clostridia bacterium (assembly GCA_044432645.1). Classification (GTDB taxonomy): domain Bacteria; phylum Bacillota; class Clostridia; order Oscillospirales; family Acutalibacteraceae; genus SIG603. The sequence goes on from JAWXUM010000037.1 coordinate 3,577, forward strand.
TTACATTAACGTCTACTATTTTTTCTTCGCCAGTATAACTTGAACCCCAAACTTGTTTTAGTATGCTGTTTCTGCTAAGCGAAACCCCAGGGTTAGCAAAAAAATATTCCATGATTTGAAATTCAACTTGAGTAAGCTCTACGACTTCGTCTTTTTTTAAGAAAGAACGATTTTTATAGTCAAGAGTAAAGTCGCCCGAAGTCACTTGATGTGAAAATTTATCTTTTTTATCGGTAGCAAGTTCCACACGGCGATAAAGTGAGTCTACCCTTGCTAAAAGTTCTGACGGCGAAAATGGCTTTGTTACATAATCGTCAGCACCCATCATAAGTCCACTTACTTTATCCATTTCTTGTGTTCTTGCTGTTAACATAATAATGCCAAGCGATGTGCTTTTTTTTCTAAGTTCTTTACAAACAGCAAGTCCGTCGTGTTTGCCAGGCATCATAATATCCAAAATCACTACATCAAAATCTCCACCGTGTTTTTCGTATATCTCTAAAGCTTCGTCGCCACAGCAAGCCTCTACAGTTGTGTAGCCAACTCGTTTTAAATTAATAACTATAAACTCTCTAATATTTTGCTCATCTTCACACACTAGAATTTTTTTCATAAATAAACCTCTACTTTAACTTAATAATGTTATACTATCTTTAATATCATCGTCCATATATGATGAATTTTCCACCACATAAACCATGTTATTTTCTGATTTAATTACTATTTCATAGTCGCTTTGACTGTTTAAGGCTTCCCACTGAGTGCTTGTGAAAACTTTAATAGTCAACAAAGTTTTTGTGTAAACAAGTTCACCTTCTGTATTAAGAACTCTTTCTGAAACAACATAGGTGCTATTTTGACTTAGCTCACAAACAATATCTACTTCTGGGTCGACAGTTATTCTAAAGCCGTCGTCTATAAAAACTATATCTCGCTGTACTAGCTCGAAAGTTTTATCGTCCGAATTATAACTTAGCCAATCTACATAATAGTTATAAGAATTAATCGAATACGTATAAGAAGTACCGTTTTGCACTGTTACATATGGGTACTCGAATATTCCGTCGTCATTAACATCTTGGCTTTCAATGCTTATTCCACTGGAACGATTAAAATAATTATACTGCAAAACCAAATCTTCACTAGAAAAAAGACTTGTTAAAATATTATTTTTTATGCAAACAACTTGCGTTACAAGCCCACCTTCGGCTGTTATTGCCTCGACAATTACGCCGTCTTGCGTTTCACTTATGCTGCCAAAAGTACATGTATTGTAACGAACAGCAAGTGAACTTAGCTCGCATGACAAATAAAGCAGAGGTTTTTCTTCAAACCTGTAAACTCTTGCCATTGCTAAAGTATCTGGATTTTCTTCAATTTCACTTGCAGTGAAAATAGATGTTGTGAAAATCTCTTGAATTTCGTCACTGTTAAGGTCAACCAACAAAAACTCATTGTAATTATATTCTAAAATATTTTCAACATATTTATAGTCCTCAAAACTGTAAACAGAAATTGTAGCTGACAGACTAGTCGAAGAGCCCCAACCAACAATAATCTCTAAACTGCCGTCACCGTCAAGGTCGCCAAACTCCACTTTGTCAACTTGAACACTAGAATTTGTAAAAACACTTACAGTTGACCAAGTATCGTCTTTTTTGCTCATAAATTTAAGATAAATGCCACCGTCTGGGTTTGCATAAAACGCCATCGCCTCTTCAGTACCATCTGCGTTAAAATCTTCCATTATAATAGCAGCACGGTAATCTCCACGTTTGGGGTAAACAAGGTCAAATTCACCGTCGTCAGCTTCGATAAGGCTGTAAATACTTTCTTGGTCATCATTAGACTTTGGTGGCTCCATTAAAGCTTGAACATCTATACCATTAGTTAAAGAACAACCCGTCATAGAAAAACACATAAAAACGCAAAGTAATATCAATAAATTTCTCATAAATTGTCCTTTCCTTTTTAAAATATTATATAGAAATAAGTATATCACATATTTTAAAAAAAATCACCCCTTTTTATTGGTTGACAATATTATTTTTTTATAATAGAATTTATATAGTAAGTAAAGAAAGGGTGTTTTATTATGCCACGATTTTTTGTGCCTGATATTATAGGCGATAATTTCATTTTAGACGGTGAAAACGGCAAACATGCAGCGAAGTCACTTAGAATGAAAGTTGGCGAAGAACTTATACTTTGTAGTGGTAACGGCGATGATTATTACGCAGAAATTACCGAAATTATCGAAAATAATGTTCATGTTAACGTAACTAAAAAAGAAAAAAATGCAAGCGAAAGTTGCATTAAGGTTCACTTGCTACAATGCTTGCCTAAACTTGACAAAATGGATTTTATTATTCAAAAAGCAGTCGAACTTGGCGTTTATGACATTACGCCTGTAAGCTCTAGCAGATGTGTAAGCCAAATTGGTGGTAAAGAGCTTAAAAAGCTTGACAGGTGGAACAAAATCAGCCTAGAAGCTGCTAAACAAAGTGGACGTGGGATTATTCCCAAAGTTTTAAATCCACTAAAACTTAAAGAGTCTTTAAATGTTCAAAAAGGTGATAAAATCATTTTTTACGAAGGCAAAGCTGACGGATTTAAAGAATTTTTAGACAAACAAACTGAAAAAGATATTACTATTTTAGTAGGCCCTGAGGGTGGTTTTTCAGCTCAAGAAGTTGAACTTGCTAAAAGTTTTGGCTTTTCAAGCCTAAGCCTTGGCAAACGTATTTTAAGAACAGAAACTGCAAGCCTTTGTGCTTTGTCAATTATCATGTATGAAAAGGATAACTAAATGAATATAATTATTACTGGCGCAAGTGGTGGTATAGGTCTTGCTACGGCTATCTGTTTAAAAAATCACAATTTAGCTTTGCAATACAATAAAAATCCTATTTCTTTAGAAAATCAACATAGCTATAAATGCAATTTAACCAAACCAGAAGAAGTCGAGAATATGTTTGATAAAATTTTAATAGACATTGGCGAAATTGATGTTTTAATTAACAATGCTGGAATAAGTGAATTTTCGGTTTTGCAAGATATTAGCTTAGAAAATTGGACAAATATGCTTAACGTGAACCTCACTTCAGCTTTTTTATGCACTAAAAAAGTCATACCCTCTATGTTAAGGTCTGGTGGAGGTCATATTATAAATGTCAGTTCTATTTGGGGACAATGTGGTGCTTCGTGCGAGGCGCATTACAGCGCTTCAAAAGGTGGACTTATAGCATTTACAAAAGCTATGGCCCAAGAGCTTGCTCCTAGCAATATTTTAGTCAACTGCATTTGCCCTGGACTTATTGAAACAGACATGAACAAAAATTTAAGCAAAGACGACATTGACGCATTTGTCAGCGAAATTCCACTTGGAAGAGCTGGAAAACCAGACGAAATTGCAAAAGCTATTGAATTTTTGATAAATCAAAGTTATATAACTGGACAAGTTTTAGCTATTAACGGTGGTTTATATATGTAAAAGCAATTGTCAACCTATTTTTTATAACAGGTTGACAATTTTGTTTTTATTATGGTATATTATTTTCATATTAATGAAATGGAGAATACTATGACTATTCAATTTAAAAATTCTACTCAAAGAACAGTTATAATCGGTGTTTGCACTGCCTTAATTATTGTTCTTTCGCAACTTTCAATTCCAATGCCAAACAATGTGCCTATAACCTTTCAAACACTTGCTATAGCCTTATGTGGCTATATTTTAGGCTCTAAATTTTCGGCAATTGCGACTTTTTTATATGTTGTAATGGGAGCGATTGGCCTACCTGTTTTCGCTAATTTTTCAGGTGGTTTTGGCAGTGTAGTCGGCTTTACAGGTGGATTTATATGGGGATTTATTTTCATGGCTTTCATTTGTGGAATTGGTTGTAGGTTTGAAAATAAGTTTATTAGCATAGGTTTTGGCGTTTTAGGTCTTTTGGTTTGTGACATTTGTGGCGCTTTCCAATATGCTTTAATAGCTGGCATAAACTTTTTTGCATCTTTTATGTTAGTTGCTGTTCCTTATTTAATCAAAGATATAATTTGTGTTGTAATAGCTTACACAGTTTCTGTGCTAATTGTTTCTGCACTTAAAAAGTCAAATTTGGTAAAAACATGATTAAACTAAGACCTCACCACATGTTTTGCACGACTTTGTTTTCTGGACACGGCTATGATGATGACTTCACACAAAACATGAAAGACACGATAAAAAGATTTGAAACAGAAAAAATTGTACTAGTACAAGGAAAAGACGATATTTGCAAAAAATGCCCACATATGACCGAAACAGGCTACTGCAAAAACGGAATGGATAACGTAATTACACGAGATAAAAACAGTTTAACTGTTCTTGATTTTGAAACAGGCGCCACTTTTACAAGGCAAGAACTTTTTGCTAAGCTTGAAAAAATAACTGAAACTGACTTTAACTGTGTTTGTCACCACTGTAAGTGGGGCACCAGTGGACTTTGTAGTTTTGAACAATTACAAGATTTTGTGCAATTAACAAAACGATAAACTCCGTAGCGTAGGGCTTCCATGCCCTACAAAATGTTATATGTAACTTTAGGAGGGGGTAGAACCCCTCCACTACCATAATTAGGGTGAAACCAATGTCACGATATTTTATTGTAGGGAACGACGCCCTCGTCGTTGCGTTATTCGTTAATTTTTTCACCCAAACGGACGAGCAAAGCTCGCCCCTACAGTTCTCACTAGGGTGCGCATTCGGTGCGTACCCTATATTTTATTTTGGTAACATAATCTTGATTATACCTTTGTTTGAAACGAACTCTTGCCTTATAGTTCCGTTTAATTTTTCGGTCATTTGAACCAAATTATCCATTCTTGAATTTGAAATCTCGTGTTTTTTTGCAAGTATATTTTTAAATAATTGTTCTAATGTATCCACTTCATAGAACTTTTTAGGACTTTGTTTGTTCATTAAAAATACGCTTTCAATAGTAACGTAATTACCAGTAGTTTGAACGCTTAAGTCTATATATTTTTCTTCTCTTTTAACTTTTTTTGTTTCTTCGTTAGCAATCGCTAAAACAGTATCAACAAAGGCACAAGTTGTTACAAGGCTTAAATGGTTGTCATCAAGGTCAACTTTACAGCTTAATTCGATTTTGTTTTTAACAGCTTCGCTAGTTTTAGTTGCGATTACAGCATTTAAATACGGATTTTCGCAGTATGTAGTAAGCATAGGGTTGCTTTCGTAATACTCTTTGTAGTGATTTGCATATTTTAAAACTTCATCTATATCGCCTAAACTTGCTATTTCAAATATTCTATTCAAACTGTTTTCCATATTACGATTTAATATTTTATTTGAATTAACATTTACAACCAATGAGTTAAAATTATCAGCCCAAATATTCATAACATAATCGTCGGCAGCTGAATTGATGTCGTCGATTTTTTCTTTTGTAGTGCCGTAAGTTGTTCTGTAGGAAAAAACAACAACAAGGTAAATAAACAAGCTAGAGAAAAATGTAAGAGAATAAGAAGAAATATTCAAAATATCCTCTAAAAGTCCGTTGCACAAACAGCAAGCTAACAATAGAAGCAAACAAAAACCTAACTGACTAAGCGAACATGAACTTCTGTAAAAAAAGTGCAAAGGCCCCCAAAAAATAGCAGCTGTTACAAGACAAATAAGGGCATATGCTAGATTTATTACTAAAAGTGGGATAAATCCACTTATTTCAAGTGGTGCTACATTTATAATTTCTGGTACAACTAATGATAACATTAAAAAATTGAACTGCAAAACCATAGTTAACAAGATTTTTTGCAGAATATTATTTGAAGCAAAAAATATAGAAGCTACCAGTAAAACTCCTAAATTAACAGCGTTAGCTACAGGTTCGAAAAGTACCGTTTCGCCAAAATTGACCACAAGCACTGATTTAAGTAACAAAGAAACAACAAAAGCTCCAAAACCTATACAAAGTGTAGGTACAACTTTAAAACGTTCTTCTAAAATAATCAAGAAAATTAATGTGTTGCATAAAAACACAAAAGGTAAAACAAACATACTTTCCTCCAGACAATTATAATATGTTCCCATTATAACAAATTCTGACAAAAATTTCAAACTTTATTTTCTGTTTTATATGTTTTTTTCAAAACAAAAAAAGCCGTCACCTAAACGGCAACGACTTTTAAAAAACTTATGTAAAGCTTAAATTAAACTTCTTCAGTTTCATCTGTGTCTTCAAGTAATGCTCTAATTGATAGAGAAATTCTCTTTTTGTCTAAATCAACTTCTGTGATTTTAACATCAACTTCTTGTCCAACTTTTAGAACGTCTTGAGGTTTCTCAATGCGTTTGTCAGCAATTTGAGAAATATGAATTAAACCGTCAACACCTGGTAAAATTCTAGCAAAAGCACCAAAAGTTGTCATGCTAACAATTTTAGCTGGGCAAACTGTTCCAACTGGGTAACTAGCTTTTAAAACTTCCCAAGGGTTGTCTTCAGCTTTTTTGTAACCTAGTGAAATTCTGCTGTTTTCTTTGTCTAAAGATTTAATATAAACATTTAAAACATCACCAACAGCGATAACTTCGCTTGGGTGTTTAATTCTGTTCCAAGAAAGTTCTGAAATGTGAACCATTCCGTCAACTCCACCTAAATCTACAAAAGCACCAAAGCTTGTTAAAGATTTAACTGTACCGTCAAAAGTTTGACCTTCTTCTAGTGTTTCCCAAAGTTTAGCTTGAGCAGCTTTTCTTTCTTCACGAGCAACTACACGGATAGAACCAACTGCACGTCTTCTTTGACGATTAACTTCGATAATTTTAAATTGTTTTACTTCGCCTTTTAGCTCTTCTAAAGCGTCGCCACGGTTAGCAGTAGCTTGTGATGCAGGGATAAATACTCTAACACCGTTATAAGCGATGATAACGCCGCCTTTAACAACTTCTGTAACTTTAGCTTCAAGTATAGCATTGTCGTCAAGAGCAACTTGTAGGTCGTCCCAACCTTTTAATGCATCGATACGCTTTTTAGAAAGCATAATTGTGCCTTCTTGGTCGTTAGTTTTCATAATGAGTAGATCAATCTCATCTCCAACTTTAACAACATCTTCTGGTTTTGCGTTAGGGTCTTGAGAAAGCTCGTTAGCAGGGATAAAGCCCGCTTGTTTTCTTCCAACGTCAACATATACTTCGTTTTGAGCAATGCTAACTACAACGCCGCGCACCTTTTCATCTGTATTAAAGCTTTTTAAAGATTCCTCTAAAAGCTCCTCAAAATTCATTTCTGGGATTTCATTAATTTCTGTCATGGTAACTAGTACCTCCTTTATTATGCTTGCCGGTGTGGAAGCACCAGCAGTTATGCCAATTTTAATTTTTGACTGCAACTTAGGCAGTTGATAGGCTTCTTCAATTAGATAAGTGGTCGTATATTTTTTACAAACCTCTGCTAATTTTGCAGTGTTAGAACTTTCTTTTCCACCAACAACAATCATTACATCGTTATTTTGGGCTAACATTTCAGCCTCACTTTGTCTTATAACAGTCGCTCTACATATTGTATCAAATATTATTGCATTTGTACATACCTTTTTGATACTTTTCAAACATTTTTCCCATAAAGATACATTAAATGTCGTTTGAGCGCACATTAAAACAGATTTTTCGCTAAAATTTTGATTTTTTTCTAAAATTTCTTCAAATTCTTCGAAAGTTTTAAAGGCAAAAGCCTGAGTTTGGCAGTAACCAATTATTCCCTTAACTTCCGGATGCTCTTTGTCGCCAGCTATTAATATAGTTTTTCCATCTAAAGAATGCTTTTTTACAAGCTGGTGAATTTTTGTAACAAAAGGACAAGTCGCATCTACAAATTTTATTCCACTTTGTTTTATTTCTTCAAGGTCAGCCTCTGGAATTCCGTGAGCTCTTATGACTAAAACCTCGTCTTTTTCAGCCTCACTTATACAAGAAATTGTCTTGACACCTTTGCTTTCAAGTTCTTCTACCATTTGCCTGTTATGTATTATTGGCCCTAAGGTGCTTACCTTTTCGCCTTGTTCTAAAAGCTTATACACTGTTTTTACTGCACGGTCAACACCAAAACAAAAACCAGCTGAATTAGCAAGTGTTACGCTCAAGAGTCTACCTCCATCATGTCAATAGCCTCTTGTCTAAGCCTTGCAACTTCACCCATAATAACCTTTGCTCCACGGCGATAATGCATACTGCTTTCGTCTGACATGTTTAAATCTTCAAAAGGAATAGGCTTGCCTATGTTTACAACCGTGCCTTTGTGTTTTTGAGGAATTTTTCCGTCTTTACCTATTATACTAACAGGCACTACAGTTGCCCTTGTTTTGTAAGCTACTAACGATGCACCTGTTTTAGGTCTTAGAAGTTCGCCATCTTTTGACCTTGTGCCTTCAAAAAATATACCCACAACTTTTTGGTCACTAAGTATATCATAAGCGTTTTGAAGTGCATCTTCTCCACCTGTACCACGAACTACAGGGAAAGTTCCAACTTTTCTGATGAAATAGCCTGCAATTTTATTTTTAAAAAGCGAATCTTTTGCCATAAAATGAACTTGCCTTGGACAAGCGCCACCAAGCATCATTGGGTCTAAAGCTGTTACGTGACTGCTTACAAGAATAACTGCGCCTGTTGTAGGTATGTTTTCTGTTCCTATATACTTAGCTTTATAAACGATTTTACAGTAAAACGACAACACACTTTTTGCAAAACTGTATATTAACGGAACTTTTTTATTAGGCATTGGTTTTCTCCTTTATTATTTTTTCTAAAGTTTCAAGCACTTGCTCAAAATTAAGCTCAGAAGTGTCGACAATTACACCGTCATCTGCTGGTTTTAAAGGAGCAACTGCACGGTTTTCATCTTGATAATCCCTTTGCTTTACATCTGCTAAAACATTTTCAAAAGTATCTTCAATACCTTTTTCTTTTAGGTCTAAAAGTCTTCTATTTGCTCTAATTTCAGCGCTTGCAGTAAGGAAAATTTTAACCTGTGCGTTTGGTAAAACAACTGTTCCAATATCTCTGCCGTCCATTATCACGTTATACTTTTCAGCCATGTTTATTTGAAGCTCAAACAAAAACGCACGAACTGCTGGTATAGCAGAAGAAGTTGAAGCAACCATAGAAACCTGTGGTGTTCTTATTTTAGTTGTTACATCTTCCCCACCTAAAAACATATGCTGTCCGTCTGGCATGTGTTTCATGGTTACTTTTATATTTTGAAGGCTTTCTTCTACTTTTTCAGTGTCTTTTGGGTCTATATTTTCGTTTAATAAATGCACTGCGACTGTCCTGTACAAAGCACCTGTGTCAACATATATAAAGCCTATTTTATTGGCTAATTCCTTTGCTATAGTACTTTTACCTGCCCCAGCTGGACCGTCAATTGCTACGTTTATCATATAATCTATCCTTTATAATTTTTAATTCCAACGGACGACCAAAGGTCGCCCCTACAATTATTCATATTACTCGCCCATCGATATACCTGCTAAATAGCCTGTAGAAAATGCTATTTGCAAATTAAAACCACCTGTGTAGGCATCAACATCTATAACTTCGCCAGCAAAATAAATGCCTTTTGCGATTTTTGATTCCATTGTTTTAGGGTTAACTTCTTTTATATTCACCCCGCCAGACGTAATAATCGCCTCGTTTATAGGTCTAAATCCACTTATGTTTATTTTAAAACTTTTTATATTAGAAATCAAGTTATGCCTTTGCTCTCTTGTAATCGAATGGCATTTTGTGTCACCACTAATTCCTACTCTATTTATCATAACCGAAATCATTTTACTTGGCAACAATTCTTTTAAATAATTATCAAAATTTCTGTTGCTAGAGCTTTCAAAATCCCTTAAAAGCCTATTATCCAATTGCTGAACACTTAAAGCTGGCTTTAAATCTAAGTTCATGTAATAGTCGCCGTCTTTTCTTATATGGGCGCTTGAGCTTAAAACTATAGGGCCTGACACGCCAAAATGAGTGAACAGCATTTCGCCAAAATCTTCAAAAACACATTTGTTTTTTAAATATAGCTTGAGCCCACAATTTCTAAGGCTTAGTCCTTGCATGTCGGCACAATCTTTGTCGTCAGAAGTAAGTGCAACCAAAGAAGCCCTTGGTTCTTTTACTGTGTGACCCAAAGACTTAGCAAATTTATAGCCATCGCCAGTGCTACCAGTGGCTTTATACGAAGCTCCACCAGTTGCAATTAAAATATTGTCGGCTTTATACTCTATTTTATTTGAAATAACCGTTTTAACTTCACCGTAAACAATTTTGTCTACCGTGCTTTTTTGAAATATTACGCCATTTTTCAAAGCCCTGTTTGCTAAAGCATCAGCTATATCATGTGCGTTGTCAGAAACAGGAAAAACACGTCCTCCTCTTTCTGTTTTAAGTGGAACATTTAATTTTTCAAAAAAATTCATAGTATCATCAGGGGTAAAAGTGTTGATTGCGCTAAACATAAACTTGCCGTTTCCTGGCACATGCGAAATAAACTCGTCGGCTGTACAGTTGTTGCAAACGTTGCATCTTCCTTTACCAGTAATTCTAATTTTTCTGCCAAGTTTTTCGTTTCTTTCAAAAACCAGCACTTTTTTGCCGTTTTCCGATGCTACAATGCTAGCCATTAAACCAGCAGCACCTGCGCCAATAACTATGATGTCATATTTTCCCAAATTAATTATTCTCCTCGATTTTTTCATAAACGCTATACTCGTCCCATATAGCCTCTAAATTTTTTAAATTGTTTTGTAAATCTTCTTTTCTTTTTATTGCAACTGTAACAATAAGGGCATTAATAAGGCTAAGTGGAGCAACAAGTGAGTCGACAAAAGAAACCATATCGCTTTTTGCGAAAATACTATATTTCGCAAATTTCGCTAAAGGCGAGTCTTTAATGTCGGTTACAGCCACCGTACAAGCGCCTTTGCTAGTTGAATATTGTATAGCTTTTACTGCTCTTTTTGAATACCTTGGAAAACTTATTACAATAACAGCATCTTTATCGCTTACTTTCATAAGTTGTTGCAAAACCATTGCCTCACTTGACTCGTCTAGCAAAACAACGTTATCAAAAATCAAATTCATGTAATGTTTTAAAAAAGTAGCTAACGCATGAGAACTACCAGCGCCTAAAATATAAATTTTTTCACTTTTCGCAATTGCATCAGCTGCTTTGTAAAATTCATTTCTATCAACATTTTCTAAAGTTCTTTTAACAATATCAATGTCTTGCCCTATAGATGCATCCAAAAGACCCTCTACAGGGATATTATTTGAAGTTATTTCAAGCCTTTGCACAGATGTAAGACGATTTCTTATCATCTCTTGCATAGCTTGTTGAAGTCCAGGGTATCCACTATAGCCAATTTCAGTTGCAAACCTAACAACTGTAGATTCACTTACCCCAACTGTAGTTCCAAGTTTTGAAGCTGTCATAAAGGCAACTTTGTCGTAATGTTCTTCTATGTATTTAGCTATAAGTTTTTGACCTTTAGAAAAGTTTTTTTCATATTGTCTAATTTTTTGTACTAACTGGCTATTCATTTCTTATTCCTTTTTGAATTATATAATTTATTAACTTTCATTTTACCTTGATTATGAATAAAAATCAAGTGTTTTTGTTAATTATTTGAAAATTTTAGTCCTTGCATAATTCATTTAAAAAGAACAGCCTAAGTTTTTCGTAAGTTTTGCAAAACAAGCAAAAGGACGACCAACGGTCGTCCCTTAGACTGTCAAAAAGCCTATATTCGAAAAAATGTTGCACAAAACAACGTAGGGGCGAGCTTTGCTCGTCCGAGAGTAAAGCGTTAATTTGCTTGTTTCATAGGTACGATAAAATATTGCCTTTATTTGTACAAAAAAATATAACATTTACCATTCTATCCACGGACGACCACAGGTCGTCCCTACAAAGGGTATCTGTATTTTTTGTAGGGAACGACGCCCTCGTCGTTCCGTTAAATTTCCCTCTATTTCAATCAACATGGAACACTACATCTTTTTATATAAAAATTTTTGTGCCATTTTGTGAAATCTACGGTAATATTCTCTTACCACGCCTTTTAAAGCATAATCGAAAACTACAAAAACAACATTAGCTAAAATCAAAACAACTAAAAGCGTATACTGTCCTAAAACTTCTATGCTTTCTTGTGGAATTCCTAAAATAAAAGTTGTTACCAAATAATCTAATACTGCTGCTATGTTGAAAATAATCAGCTTTAACAAATAAGCCAAAAACTTACTTTTAATTTTGCAAAAGCTTGAGTAAAGAATTGGATAATAGCCAAAAAACAATATAAATATAACAAAAGCTTCTTTGTCGGCTGTTAAAAAAAATGACAGAACTGCTGTTACTAAAAAACATGCATATCCCCATTTTTCACCAATCTCAACCACAACAGGAATAAACAAACAGCCAGCTATAGCAGGCAAAGCTAAGGATGCTATAGGGATTAAGCCAGCGAACAGCATAACCACAACTGCCAAAGAAGATATTATTCCACTAAAAGCTATTTTTATATTATTAGCAACAGGCAATTAAGTCACCACCCATGCACTCACAACAACAGTCAGCACAAATTAAAGAAGTACAAACGTCCATATTGCCACAGCTGTTACCATTTGTTCTGTACCCTGTGTTATACCCACCGTATGCACCAGAACGTTGATTTACAGCTTGATTGTAAGCGTTTCTATACTCTGTATTGCTTGGGTCCATTTGGCAAGCACGCTCAAAGTGACTTTTAGCCTCTTCAAGCCAACCACGTCTGAACAAAACAGAGCCTTTTAAGAAATACCACTCTGCGTTACGGCTACCTTGTGGAACTCCGTTTAAAATTTGTTCTGCATCTGCTATTCTATTTGCGTTGATGAAATTACGAACATCGGCATAATTAGAACCTGTATTTTGGTAAGAATATCCATTAGTTTTACCAGCATATCCACCAGTAGCTTTGTTTTTTCTTCTCGCAACAACTTCGTCGTAAGCTTCGTTAATTTCTTTCATTTTTTCGTCAGCCAGTTCAGCAAGTGGGCTTCCATTGTACTGGTCTGGGTGATATTTTTTGGCAAGTTGTCTGTAAGCCGCTTTAATTTCACTATCTGTCGCCGTTGGTGAAACTCCTAAAACTTTATACGGATCTGTCATTAATTTTCTTCCTCTCTTTATCCCTTACGTGTAAAAATAGTATCTCTTTTTGAATTTGTGGAAAGCCTTTTGTCACCACATTATCTATAATATTTGTATAAATTCCTTCTTTAAGCAAATTAAATGCTGGAACTATCATTGAAACATTGTAATTTAAAATCTGATTACACTCTTCTTCTACTTTTTTGCTGTCATTTATATCAATTCCACTTTTTTTCATATACGAAATAAGTGGATTAAAACTTCCGTTTTTCATGTCGTCTTTAAGGTCGTCTGATGCGTCCATTATATAAACCCATCTGCCCAAAAAATACCCAAACTGCTCTAAAACTACACTGTCTTTTTCGTTTATATCTTTAAAAATTTCTGCCATTGCCCTAGCTGTAGGGTCGCTACAAGCGTCAATTGAAGCATTTTCGTCTTGCTCTATTAAGTTTTGACTTTCTGTCATAGTTTTTAAAACATCTGACAAATGTGTGTACTGCTCACTTGCTTTTTTAGCAGGAAAGTGAAAAACAGGTAACATAATTCTTGAAACTAAAGCTTTAGAAAAACTTTCGTCTTTTATATTATCTAATATTTTATGATAAGTCATCAAAACTGTTAAAGCAGCAGCTTTTTTATAAGCACTGTCGCCTAACGACAAATAATTACACTTTTTCGCTGGGTTAAAAGTACATCTACCATTTTCAAGTTTTGGGCACCCCTGACTGTAATTAAGCGCCAACATAGTGTAAAAGCAAAGGTCATAGTTCAAAGAAAAACGTGTTAAAATGCCAAAATGTTTTCCAAGTTCTTTGCAAAGACTACAATACACAGCCTTGTACTGCTCATATTCTTTAACTAAAAGTTCAGATTTAAAAGGTCTTACGTAACCAAACATTTTGTCACCTTTCTTTCTATCCTTATATATTAAACTATCTTAAGCAAAATTTGTTGAACACTTTGTAAACTTTTCAAAGAAAACCTTTTTTCATGATAATATTTTATGCCTTATGTGAATTTTTATAACAAAAACGCATATAAAAATGGAACGCATAAAACGTTCCATAAATAAATTTATATTAATTATCCAAATGTCTTGATAAAAACTGTTTGGTTCTTTCTTCTTGTGGATTTTCTATTACATCTTTTGCGTTACCATATTCCACTATATAGCCACTGTCCATAAAAATAACTTTGTCGGCAACATCTCGTGCAAAGTTCATTTCGTGAGTAACAATAATCATTGTTGTTTTTTGTTCGGCTAAACCTCTGATAACACGCAAAACTTCGCCTGTAAGTTCTGGGTCAAGTGCAGAAGTTGGCTCGTCAAAACATAAAATATCTGGCTTTAAAGCTAACGCTCTTGCAATTGCAACACGTTGTTGTTGCCCACCAGAAAGCTGATGTGGGTATAAATCTTTTTTCTGTAAAAGTCCCATTTCATCTAACAAATGAACTGCATTTTTTTCTATTTCTTTTACATCTGTTCCGTAAAAATGACTTTTTTTATCTTTTGCCAAAAGTTTTGACGCAAGTGCAACATTTTCAAGTGCAGTGTATTGAGGAAACAAATTAAATGACTGAAAAACCAAGCCAAAATGCAGTCTTTTTTGACGTACAACTTCGTCGCTAACTGTAGACCTATCTTCTGAATTATAAATAACATTTCCGTTTACAGAAATGAGCGCAGAATTTGGTTGCTCTAAAAAATTCAAACAACGAAGAAGCGTTGTTTTGCCACTTCCTGAAGAACCTATAATCGCAAGTGCCTCACCTTTTTCAAGATTAAAGCTAATATTTTTTAAAACTTCGGTTGCTCCAAAGCTTTTTTTCAAATTTTTCACTTCTAATACGCTCATATAATCCCCTTAGTTGAAATACTTTAGCTTTTTCTCGAACCAACCAAATAACAAAGTCAAAATTCCACAAGCAATTAGGAAGAACACTGCAGTGTAGAACAACGGCCAAATAATACCTTGAGTTGTAAATTCACTTGCCATCATTATAATTTCTTTATTTGAAATTATTCTTGCAAGACTTGTGTCCTTTACAAGTGTCATAAACTCGTTACCCATAGGTGCTAAAATTCTTTTAATCATTTGCAAAAGTGTAACTTTAAAGAAAATTTGAGTTTTAGTCATGCCTAAAACTTGCCCAGCTTCGTATTGACCTTTTGGAACAGACATTATTCCGCCACGATAAATTTCAGAAAAATAACATGCGTAATTGATTACAAACGCAACCACTGCTGCGTTAAATCTGCCAAAAGAGCTAAGCCCAAATATAAGCCCTGGCCCGTAAAAAATTATAATTATTTGTAACATTAAAGGAGTACCCCTTATAATCCAAACAAATGTTTTGGTAAACCAGGCTAGAGGTTTAAACTTTGACATAGAGCCAAACGAAATAATAAGACCTAGTGGCAAGCCACCAAGTAAAGTTATTCCAAACAGCTTTAAATTAAGCACAAAACACTCTATTAATTGAACTGTTACAACTGCGAACGACATAAAAAATTCCCTTTCAAAAGCATAATTAACCTGTAATATCAGGTGCTAAAGATAAACCGTATTCATCTGCTAAATCTTGCATTGTGCCGTCTTCTACTAGTTCTAAAATAGCTTCGTTAACAGCTTCTGTTAAATCGCTCTCTAAACGGAAAGCAATACCATATTCTTCGTTTGCAAGTTCTAAATCTTCAATCATCATTAAATCAGAGTAGTCAGTACCCTCACCAACTGTAGCCATTGCAAGTGTCCAGTCAAGAACAGCAGCGTCAGAAGTACCAGCTGCAACTTCCATTAAACACTCTGTTTGTTTACTCATACCAATATATGTAGCTTGTGACAAATCTGCACTTTCTTCAATTTGAATTTCGCCAGCAGAGCCGATTTCAGCAGTAATTGTTGCATCTACTAAATCAGCAGTAGAAGTAATGTCGCTATCAGCTTTTACAACAACTACTTGTGCATTTTTTACATAAGCGTAAGAAATACTTGTTGTTTCTAAAAGTTCGTCAGAAATTGTCATACCGTTCCAAATACAATCGATTTCGCCAGCGTCAAGCTCAACAACTTTTGTATCCCAGTTAATTTCAACAAATTCAGCCTCTACACCTAGTTTTTCGCAAACTGCAAGTGCAAATTCTGTGTCAAATCCAGTAAAATTACCGTCTTCATCTGTGTAGTTCATAGGTTCGTACACTGTATAGCCTATAACTAATTTGCCGTCAGCCAAAACGCTTTCAAGTTCGCTTGTTGAGTCGCTTGTTCCACTGCTACAAGCCATTAGACCAAATGCCATAACGGTTGCTAATAATAATGCTAATAATTTTTTCATTTTTCTATCTCCATTTTTAATTTTTTTAAAGTGTATATATATTAGCACAAAAAAACTGCCGTGTCAACGCTTTACCATGTTATCTAAATAAAATATTTTTAGTTAATCTATAAGTTTTTTATACTTTATTGTAAAAAAAGCTATTATTCTGTCTTTTTTTCACTGTTTTAATTGATTTTATATTAATAAAATGTTACAATAAAATGAATTATGTTCAACGGAGGAGAAAATTTGAAAAAAATAATATCTATCATATTAACCATTTGCGTAACTATTACCTGTTTTGCTTTTCAAACAAGTGCTAGTACGTCGGACTCTTTGGTTATAGTTATCGACCCAGGTCACGGCTACACATCAAGTGGCGCATACTATTACGGCGTTTCCGAAAAAGATATTAACATGACTATATCTTTATACATGCAAGAAGAACTTGAAAAATATTATGGTGTTGAAGTTTATTTAACTCACGACGATACTGTTTTTTACGACCTTGAGGAAAGAGCTATCATAGCAGATTCATATGATGCTGATTTACTTATAAGCATTCACGCAAACGCTAGTACATCAAGCAGTAAGTCAGGAGCAGAGGTTTATTATCCTAACGCCAACTATATATCCACTTATGACACCGATGTTTCATACGAGCAAGTAAAAGAATTGGCACAAAACCTTTTAGACGGACTTGTCAGCCTTGGCATAAAAGATAACGGAGTTATGATAAGAAATTCTGAAAACAATACGCTTTATGAAGATGGTTCGCTTTCAGATTATTACGGAATTTTGCGTGAACCAAAAGAACTTGGCATACCTGCTATTCTTATAGAACACGCATATATGAGCAATTACTCTGACATGTACAATTATTTAAGCACAGATGAACAGCTTAAAACACTTGCCCTTTCTAATGCAGCAGCTATAGTAGAAACTTTAGGACTTGTAGAAAGCAATGTTGACTATATTACAATAACTGCACCGACTACAACTGAATATGTTATTGATGACAAGCTAAACACTACGGGTATTACTGTTATTGCTAAACTTACAGACGGCTCAACCGAAACTGTAGCTAGTAGCGACTACACTATAACTGGTTTTGACAGCAGTTCCACCGGCAATAAAGTTGTCACCATAACGTACAAAGGTGCCACGGCAAGCTTTCTAGTATGCATACTAGAAAAAGGCTCTGACACGAACTCGGTATTAATAGGCGATGTTAACGGTGATGGTGAAATAAAAGCTAGTGACTACTTGATTTTGAAAGATACATTTTTTGATATATTGGTTTTATCACAGTCACAAACTGCAAGGGCAGACGTAAAAGAGGACAACTCTATCTTAGCAAGTGACTATTTAATGATTAAAGATTACTTTTTAGGAGTTTTAGAGTATTTACGTGAACCAGAAGTAGAAGTAACACCTGAACCTACTATTAGTCCTACTGTTGAGCCAACTGTTAGCCCAACTGTTAGTCCTACTGTCGAGCCTACTGTCGAGCCTACTGTTAGTCCTACTGTCGAGCCAACTGTTAGCCCAACTGTCGAGCCTACTGTTGAGCCTACTGTTGAACCAACCGAAGACCCTACAGTTTAAATTAAAAATTAGTGAGGAAATATGAATAAAACAAAATATTTTTACAAAAATACTATGAAATTTTTAATTGCTACATTATTTTCTATGTGCTTTATATTTTTCATAACAAATATACAAGTAGAGGCGGCTACTTTTAGTGCTTCTGGTCCGTCAAGTGTTGAACCAAACACTGAATTCACTGTAACTTTCGGTTCAGGAACAACAGGTAAGTATAGTTATTCAGTTAGTGGTGGAACAATTGTTTCAAGCTCTTCTTGGGTAGAGGGTGGTGGCAGTTTAACCGTAAAATCTGGTTCAAGTGGAACTGTTAAAGTCACTATTACAGCTGATACAGTTACAACATCTGATTACGAAGACCTAGCTGCTGGAACATCTAAAACAGTGAGTGTTACAATTAATTCAGCAACTGCGACCCCTACTGCAACCCCTACTGCAACTGCTACAGTAGCACCAACTGCAACTGTCACAGCAACACCAAAAGTAACTGCAACACCTGACACTCGCTCTAGCGATGCTAAACTAAAATCACTTAGTATATCTGGTGTAACATTAAGCCCTGAATTTTCTTCTAGCGAAACTGACTACACAGCAGAAATTTGGGATATAGACGAAATTAAAATTTCTGCAACAGCAAACGACAGTCAGGCAAGTGTAAGTGGTACTGGAACTAAAACTGTTGATATAGGCGAAAACATATATGAAATTGTTGTAACAGCAGAAAACAACACTAAAAAAACATATACAATTACAATCACCAAAAATGAAAATCCAACAGTATTTTTCGACTTTGGTGGTGAAAGTTTAGGTCTTGTTAAAAATGTAAGCGATATAGAAAGTTTTGACGGCTTTGACTTATGTGCTATTTCATTTGACGATGAACTTTACAAAGCTTGGTATAGCACCCCACTGGATATTACAATTTTATATTTAGAGGGCGAAAACCAAAGTGGCTTTTATGTTTATGAAAACGAGCAAATAACCTCTAAATTGCAAACTATAAGTATCAACGACAAAAACTATTATTCATTTGCTTTAGACTTAGAAAACCAAGAGAAAACAGACTATATTTATGAAGAAATAAGCATAAACGATACATTAATTTCTGCTTGGAGTTTTGAATCTGACTATTTTGCTAACTACAAAATACTACAATTAACCGACGAAAACGGCGAAACTAACGAATATTTGTATAGCATTTTAGACGAAACAATGATTATATCCCCTAGCTTTATTCCTTTAAGTACAGACGAATACGAAGCCTTAGTAGAGATTGAAGAGCTTCTTAACCAAACTATCAGCGAAAAAGATGAAACTATAACTTCACTTGAAAGTGCAAGTTCAAAAACTGACCTTGAGATTGATAATTTAAATTCAACTGTGACTGCACAAATTATAGCAATTGGAATTTTATCAGTATTATTGGTAGCTGCTATTGTTGTATTAGTTTTAAAATTCCTAGCTAAAAATAACTCAAATAAATTCACACGATAATCTTAGGTGGGCATTTTACGCCAACTGCAACTAAGGGAGCAACCAAATTGGTTGCTCCTTTCAGACTGTCAAAAAACCTATATTGTAAAAAAAGTTGCACAAACATTGTAGGGGCGAGCTGTGCTCGTCCGTGGATAAAACAAAAAGTTTTGTCTTGTTTTGTGTAAAATAGAGAAATATTTTTATTAATTTTATAAAAGCACTAAATTAACATCTTGATTTCGGAC
>JAWXUM010000038.1:0-21889 GCA_044432645.1 Clostridia bacterium
TAAAAATATTTCTCTATTTTACACAAAACAAGACAAAACTTTTTGTTTTATCCACGGACGAGCACAGCTCGCCCCTACAATGTTTGTGCAACTTTTTTTACAATATAGGTTTTTTGACAGGCTAAGGCGACTATTTACAGCCACATTTTTTATGTTGTTTTTATTGTTGCACCTGTAGTTTTAGGTTTTTCGTGATTTTATCGTGCAATTTTGTAAAAAGTGGATACAATACTAAAATTTGCACAGGAATCATAACAGCTGCTTGGGCTAGTCTGCTTGGTAGCAGGGCGATAAATCCGTTTCCATAGTAAAAGGAAATCCAAAAAGTATTAAGACAGATAGAGCAAATAATTTCAGCAACTATTACACCAAAACTTATGGTGAAAAGGTTGCTTTTTTTGCACGCAATTAAGCCTATAATACCAGCTTTTATTATAGCAGTAATTGTAAAACCAACATAATAAGTTCCAATAGGGAACATAATTGCGCCTAGCAAATCGCTTATTCCAGCGACAACCATGCCTTGTGGAGTTCCTAAATATTTACAGGCAAAGGCGATAGGCAAAAACGAAAATCCTATTTTAGTAATAGGTGTTGGGATTGACAAAAACCTTGAAAGTACAATTTGGACAGCAATAAGCATTGCCATAATTACAAGGTTGAGTATAGTTTGGCTTTGTTTGCTAGTGTTAGACATAAAAATACCTCCTTTATGTCCTACATCTGCACAAAAAGGAGGTATGTAAAATACCAGTTCTTTATTGTAACAGCGGGATGCGAAAAATCTACCGCATTTGAATTTCGTCCAAACGACAACTCCCCGTTCGCCTGGCACTTAACGCAGATTTTTCTACTCTGTTTTTTACATGAATATTTTACTATTATTTAGTTTAAATGTCAATAATTAAATTTCAGGGTCGGCTACATTCCATTTAATGTTAGATTTTGGTGAAAAACTGAACATTTTGTCTATAATGCGTTTCATAGCTTTGTTTTTGTGAATTTGATATTCTTCACAGTCCCACAAATTAACTCTTTCTAAAGGGTCTTTGGCTAAATCGTAAAGTTCGCCATAATCACGGTTTACATAGTATAAAGTTTTGATTTTATTTTCAATAATACCTTTTATATCATGCGCTTCCATGTATAAATAGTCTTCTGGCTCAACTTTGTCTTGCTCCCAGTAAGCACTGAAAGGGTTGTTTTCCATGTTGTAACTAATGCTGTCTTTAGCGTTTGCCAAGGTCAAACAGGTTGAAGCTATGTTGATATTTGTTACATAATCGTCCACAATTTTGCCTTTGTAATTTTTAATTGGAGGTTTTACAAATAGAGGAACACGCATTAAAGCTTCGCTTAAGTACTGAGCTTTTGCAATCATACCAAACTCGCCCATAAAATCACCGTGGTCAGCGCTGTATATAATTACAGTGTTGTCGTAGGCGTTGTTCTCTTTTAAAACTTCAATAATTTCGCCAACTTTTTTGTCGATAAAACTCATGTTAGCGTAGTAGGAACGTTTAGTTTTTTTGAAAGCCTCTTCGCCGTATTTATCAATAAACCATTTATATTTTTTGTAGTGTGGAGGTTTTTGGTCTAAATCTTCCACAGTTGTTTCGTTTCTAGTCATGTCTTCAAGGTCGTAAAGCTCTGCAAATTCAGTTCCCTCACAGTCGTATGGTTGATGAGGCCCTGGAAAAGAAAGTGTAAAGAACCAAGGCTTTTCGCCGTCCTCTTTAAGGTGATTTTTAAGCCAAGCTTTGCCAGCGTTTCCAACAAATTCGTCAATATGATATTTATCCTTGCCTACCCATGTGCCACCGTTGATTAAATTATTCGAATATAACTGCTTGTGTGTCACACCGTTATCTTTTAAAAAGTCAGCGTATGACGCAATATCTTCGTAAGGGGCACTGCCAGTGTGACCGTCCACAATTTGCTCGTAATCATAACCTTTATAGATTTTAGAAGTCCAAAAATGTTGTTTACCAACAACCGAAGTGTAATACCCAGCCTGTCTAAGTTTAGCCATAAAAGTGGTTTCAGTTTCAGGTAAATCTGTTATATAAGTTGGGCAAGCGCAGGCAGTTGGGTACTTGCCTGTAACAATGGCTGCACGAGATGGAATACAAGACGGATTAGAACAATAAGCGTTTTTGAAGAAAACACTTTCCGATATTAATTTGTCTAGATTTGGGGTTTTAATAATTGGATTAATTACACCAAAAGTGTCGAATTTTTGTTCATCTGTCATTAAAAATAGTATATTTGGTTTCATGAGTTGCTCCTTATTTTGTTATAAATCTATTTTTGACCATTTTCCACTAGAAAAACGTTTGTAACCTAAAGTTGCCCTAATTGCTTGGTCAAGCCACATTGCAATCCATGCACCGTTAAGACCAAGTGCTAGTACAGAGCAAAGGAAGTATGCAGACACAGGTCTTACAATTCCTACGCAAAGCATAGCCAAAAATGCAACATATTTTGTGTCGCCAGCACCACGTAAGGCGCCCATCATAACAAGCCTTGAAGTTTGAATATGAGTGGTAAAAGCAATTATTATCATAACTGTTGTACCAAGCCTTATAACTTCTGGGTTGTCATCGTAAAGGTAAATTAAATATTTTCCACCAAATAAGAATATAAAGAAAAGCACGGAAGAAACTGCAAAAGACAACCTTTGACCGATTTTTCCGTAAATAAGTGCTTCGTCAGGTCGCTTTTTGCCTAAAGCTTGACCTAAAAGTGCTGCTGTAGCAATTGAAATTCCGTCACCAAAAGCAAAAGAAATTTCTTGAATTGAACTACAAGCTTGGTGAGCTGCAAAAGCCTCTGTTCCAAAATTAGCAACAATTTTCATAAACATAAAAATACCAACTCTTAAACAAATTTGTTCAATCAAAGCCGAACTGCTAATTTTTGTGATAGAATTTAGTGTTATAGAGTCAAATTTATAGCCAACTTTTTGCCAAACCGATAAAAATCCGTGTTTGTCTAAAACTGAATAAATAGACATAAAACAACCAACACTACTGCCGATAAGTGTGGCAATACCAGCGCCTTGTACACCAAGTGTAGGGAAAACCCAAATACCGTTTATTAGTAAAAAGTTGCAAATTAAGTTAACAACATTGGCTGTTAAATTAGTTCTAAGCGAAATTTTGGTTTTTCCACAACCACGCTGGCCAGCATTGATTGTTACGGAAATACTTGTAAAAACAATACTTACCATAAGTGGTTTAAAATAAGAAATAGCTAAATCTATGTAATCTTCGCCTGCACCTGAAAAAAGCAAGACTTCTTCAGCGAAAATAAAACCTAAACTTGACATCACAATAGCAATAGCAAGGTTAATCATAAGCGCTTGTCTTAAACATTTGTTAGCTCCGTTTTGGTCAGTTTGTCCAAACCTACGGGCTATTACTGCCGTTACACCAACATTAAGCGAGCTGATAAGTGCCAACACAATTAAACGTGGTTGAGTAGTTATACCAACTGCGGCTATAGCAGCCGTGCCAACTGTTCCAACCATCATAAGGTCAACAGAACTGATTAGAAAAATAAGAACCGATTCGAGCGCACTAGGCCACGCAATTGATAATAACTTGTGAAAGTATGTTTCGCTGCTTTCAAGTTCACCCAAAGCGGTGGTCTTGCCTAACATTTTTTCGGTCGACATGAATTTTTTAAAGATTTTTTTCAATAAACCACCCCTTATTTAAATTTATATTTATTAATTATACTCCTTAATTTAATAAATTTCAACAAAAAAACTGGTGGTTAGCTGTATTAATTATAATATTTTATCAATTTTTTCCAGTGCTTTTCCGTGCATTCTGTAAATTTGTCTTTCGCAAAAACCCATTTTAACAGAAATAATTGCGAAATTTTCACCGTTTATGTATTTACGCTCCATAATTTCATGTTCAAAGTCTTTGCAATTTTCGTTTATCAGCTTCGTTATTTCTTTTTGTTTTTCTTTAAGCTCAATTACATCGTCGGTAAGTTCGTTTTGCATATCAAGATAAATTGAAATTATTTTTTCTGTTCCGTGAGTTTGTTTGCTTGTTTGAACTTTTTCGCTTAAAGCGTATGAAAGCGAAGTTACGCTTTCCTTAAGTTCTAAAATTTTCTCTAGTTTGGCGTTAATTCTACCCTTTAGAATAATGTATTGTGATAAAATTTCCTTAGCTTTCATAATTTCCCCCTTACTGTCCTGTTTTTCGGACAGAATATAGTTTATAATTAATTTATAGAATTCTTGAAAGTTCTTGACATTTACTTAAATGCGTAATATAATTGGTGTATACTATTTCGCTAACAAGAATGTTTTCTATATGTTAACACGTTTTTGCGAAATAGTCAATAGTTTTTATTACGCATTTGCGAAAGGTGGATAAAAAAATGAATACTTTTTACGAGCGAGTCAGTACTTTGTGCGAAAAACACGGAATAAGTGCATATAAAATGTGCAAAGATATTGGTATAAGTCCAAGCATTATTTCAGATTTAAAGGCAGATAGACGACGGGGTGTAAACGCTCAAACAGGTGAAAAAATTGCAAAATATTTTTCAGTTACTATAAGCTATTTGCTTGGAAACGAAGAATTACAGCAAGAAGACGAGCTAGATTTATACTTAGAACAACTTAAAAATCGTCCTGAAATGCGTATGCTTTTTAGCCTTGCAAAAAATGCATCAAAAGAAGATGTTGAACGAACAGTAAAAATTATCGAAGCATTAAATGACAAATAGTTAGGAGGTTGTATACGTAAATGACTGTCTATATAAGAGGGATTGAAATGCCTGGCAGTGTAAAAGGTGTTACAGTAGAAGATATAAATGGAGATTATAACGTGTATGTTAACACCGTTTTATGCCCAGAGGCAAGGGACAGAACTTATCGGCACGAGCTAAAACATATTGAATTAAATCATTTTCACGATTACAACCCTGTTATTATCAACGAGCTTGAAGCTTCTGTATAAATTTTTCAAATAAAGTATAATGTTATATTTTAGGGTAAAACTATTTTTATAATAAAATTTGTAAAGGTGGTTTTCTTGTGAGAAAAAATAAAAATAATTCTAACAGTGAAAAAAGAAGTCTTTTTATAGCACTTGCAGTTTGTCTTGTGGCTATAGGTGTTGCCTCTTTGGGAACTTATAACAGTGTAACAGGATTTTTAGACACACAAAATGTTGAAGAAAGTACAGAAACCGACGACCCTATGCTGGAAAGTGAAACTATTACACAGGATACAGAAGATGTATCAAAAGATGAAGTTGAGCAAAATGCAGACGAACCGAATGAGGAAGAGGAAGAAACAGATAATTCCTCCCAAAGCTTAACTACTGACACAAACGAAGAAAGTGAAACCGAAAATAACGAAAGTGAAGTTTTTGAAACAAACAGTGACATAACAGTTAGCAGTTATACTTTAAATAGCACTTATTCTTTACCAGTTGATAGCGTAACAATTTTGCAAGGATACAGCGGTGACGAGTTAGTTTACAATGCTACTATGAAAGATTATCGCACTCATAATGGTGTTGACATTGCTTGCGTAACTGGCGAAACTGTTTACGCTGTTAATAACGGTGTAGTTTTGGAAACCTTTTATGATTTACTTTTAGGCAATGTTGTGTCTGTAGAACACGGTGATTATGAGGTTTGGTACTGTGGATTAGGAAGCACTTTTTTGGTTGAAGCTGGAGAAGTTATAACTCAAGGAACAGCAATTGGCAGTATAAAAGAAGTTCCGTTTGAAGCAAACGAAGAGCCACATATTCATATTGAAGTAAGGGTTGACGAAGAGTTAATAGACCCACTTAGTATTGACTTTTTCTAAAAATAACAAAAGGACGGTTTTCCGTCCTTTTTGTTTGTAGGGAATATAAAAAGGACACAACAGCAGGGAACGCATACGATGCAAGCGTGTCCCTTAGCGTAAGAACCGTAGGGGCGAGCTTTGCTCGTCCGAGAGTAAAGCGTTAATTTGCTTGTTTTCATAGGTGCGATACAATATTGCCTTTATTTGTATAAAAAAATACAACATTTACCATTCTATCCACGGACGACCACAGGTCGCCCCTGCTCTAAGGGGTACGCTTGGATAAGGTGCGTTCTCTACAATAAAATAAATTTCTTCATAATTATGAATTACTTGTCTACATAACTTGCAAATATATGCTTCTTGATGTCTGTATTTAGGTTAAAACCACGAATTTTAAAAAAATTCCCTTTACGTCTTGCAATTTACCTGCTTTATGTGTTAAACTAATAAAGTATCAAATAAAGTTTTATAAGAAAAAGTTTATATAAAATGTTAAAGGAGAACTTTAAATGAAAAAGGAAATTTTTCAGGGTGAGTATAATGGTTTATACAACCCACAGTTTGAGCATGACAACTGCGGTATAGGTGCTGTTGTTAACATTAAGGGTATAAAAAGTCACGCTACAGTGGCAAATGCGCTTAAAATTGTAGAAAATTTAGAACACAGAGCAGGTAAAGATGCCGAGGGTAAAACTGGTGACGGTGTTGGTATTTTGCTTCAAATTTCACACAAGTTTTTTAGCAAAGAATGTGCAAAACTTGGCATGGACATCGGTGAAGAAAGAGATTACGGTATTGGTATGTTCTTCTTCCCAAGTGATGAGCTTAAGTGCAAGCAATCTCAAAAATTATTTGAAGTTATCACAAAAAGTGAAGGACTTGAATTTTTAGGTTGGCGTAAAGTTCCAGTAGTGCCAAATGTTTTAGGGAGCAAAGCACTTGAATGTATGCCTTGTGTTATGCAAGCTTTTATAAAAAGACCAGAACATGTAGAAAAAGGGTTAGATTTTGACAGATGTCTTTATGTAGTAAGACGTATTTTTGAGCAAAGTAGCAACAATACATATGTTGTTTCACTTTCAAGCAGAACAATTGTTTACAAAGGTATGTTCTTAGTAGCACAGCTTAGAACTTTCTTTAAAGATTTACAAAGTCCTAGTTACGAGTCTGCAATTGCTACTGTTCACTCAAGATTTAGCACAAATACACAACCAAGCTGGGAAAGAGCTCACCCTAACAGATTTATCGTTCACAATGGTGAAATTAACACAATCAAGGGTAATGCTGACAAAATGAGTGGTCGTGAAGAAACAATGCAGTCAAAACACCTTGAGGGTGCAATGAATAAAGTTTTACCAGCAATTAGCATTTCTGGTTCTGACTCTGCCATGCTTGACAACGCACTTGAATTTATGGTTATGAGTGGCATGCCACTTCCACTAGCAGTTATGATTGCTATACCAGAGCCTTGGGACAACAACAAAGGTATGTCACAAAACAAAAAAGATTTTTACCAATACTATGCAACTATGATGGAACCATGGGACGGCCCTGCATCTATTTTGTTCTCAGACGGAGATTACATGGGCGCTGTTTTAGACAGAAATGGACTAAGACCATCAAGATATATGATTACAGAAGATGATACACTTATTTTATCATCTGAAGTTGGAATTTTAGACATAGACCCAGCAACTATTGTTGTAAAAGAGCGTTTGCACCCAGGTAAAATGCTTTTAATCGACACAGTTAAGGGCAAATTAATCTCAGACGATGAGCTTAAAGAAGAATATGCTTCTAAGCAACCTTATGGTGAATGGTTAGACGCTAATTTAGTTGAGCTTAAAGATATAAAAATACCAAATATTTCTGTTCCAGGTTTTTCAAAAGAAGAAATGGTAAAACTTCAAAAAGCTTTCGGTTATACTTATGACGCTGTTTACGGTTCTATTTTAACAATGGCTTCAAGTGGTATAGAATCTACTGAGGCAATGGGTGTTGACTCACCACTTGCAGTGCTTTCTTCTAAACACCAACCTATGTTTAACTACTTTAAACAACTTTTTGCACAGGTTACAAACCCACCAATCGATGCTATTCGTGAAGAAGTTGTAACATCTACAACTGTTTATTTGGGTAAATCTGGCAATATTTTGGAAGAGTGTGAAGAAAACTGTAAAATGCTAAAAGTTAGAAATCCTATTTTAACTAATACAGACATTCTTAAAATAAAAAACATGAAAATAGCTGGATTTAAAGTAAAAGTTCTTTCTACAACTTACTACAAAAATTCTAGCTTAGAAAAAATGATGGATAAACTTTTCCATGAAGTTGACCAAGCAGTTGAAGACGGTGTAAATATCATTATTTTATCCGACAGAGGGGTAAACGAATACAGCATTGCTATTCCGTCATTGTTAGCACTTTCAGGTGTACAACAACACCTTGTTAGCACTAAAAAGAAAACTAAAGTTTCAGTTGTTTTAGAAACAGCCGAGCCTAGAGAAGTTCACCACTTTGCTACTTTGTTAGGCTATGGTGCAACAGCTGTTAACCCTTATTTAGCACACGAAACTATTAAAGATTTGATTGACACTGGTATGCTTAATAAAGATTATTATGCTGCTGTTAACGATTATAATTATTCTGTAATTCACGGAATTATTAAAGTAGCCTCAAAAATGGGTATTTCTACTATTCAGTCATATTTAGGTGCTAAAATATTTGAGTCTATCGGTTTAAAACGTGATTTAATCGACAAATATTTCACTGGTACTGTTAGCCGTATTGGTGGTATTGGTATTGAAGAAATTGAAAGCGACTATGTAATTTTACATTCTCAAGCTTTTGACCCACTTGGTTTAAAAGTTGATTTAAGCCTTGAAAGTATAGGTAATCATAAATTTAGAAGTGGTGGGGAAGAGCATATCTACACACCACAAACAATACATTTATTACAACAAGCAACCAAACTTGGCGATTATGACATGTTCTTAGAATATGCAAAAATGGTCGACAAACAAGGTGAAAAAATTAATCTAAGAGGTCAAATGGACTTCAATTATCCTGAAAATGGAATTTCAATTGACGAAGTTGAAAGCGTTGACGAGATTGTAAAACGATTTAAAACAGGCGCAATGTCTTACGGCTCTATATCAAAAGAGGCTCACGAAACTTTAGCTCTTGCTATGAACAGACTTAAAGGCAAGTCAAACTCTGGTGAAGGTGGCGAGGAAATTGAACGTCTTGACACAGAGAAATGTTCTGCTATTAAACAAGTTGCTTCTGGTCGTTTCGGTGTTACTTCTAGATATTTAGTAAGCGCTAAAGAAATTCAAATTAAAATGGCACAAGGCGCTAAACCTGGCGAGGGTGGCCATTTACCTGGTGGTAAAGTTTATCCTTGGGTTGCTAAAACTCGTAACTCTACACCTGGTGTTGGATTGATTTCTCCACCTCCTCATCATGATATTTACTCAATTGAGGACTTGGCACAACTTATTTATGACTGTAAAAACGCTAATACTGGTGCTAGAATTTCAGTTAAACTTGTTTCAGAGGCTGGCGTTGGTACAATAGCAGCTGGTGTTGCTAAAGCTGGCGCAGGCTTAATCTTAATTTCTGGTTTTGACGGTGGTACTGGTGCTGCTCCTGGTAGTTCAATACACAACGCTGGTCTTCCTTGGGAGTTAGGTCTTGCCGAAACTCACCAAACACTTATGTTTAACGGTCTTCGTGACAGAGTTTGCATTGAAACTGACGGTAAACTTATGAGTGGTCGTGACGTTGCAGTTGCTGCTATGCTAGGCGCAGAGGAATTCGGTTTTGCTACAGCTCCACTTGTTTCTATGGGTTGTGTAATGATGCGTGTTTGTAACCTTGACACTTGCCCTGTTGGTATAGCAACACAAAACCCAGAACTTAGAAAACGTTTTGCTGGTAAACCTGAATATGTAATGAACTTTATGCGTTTTGTAGCCCAAAACTTGCGTGAATACATGGCTAAATTAGGTGTTAAAACTATCGAAGAATTAGTAGGTAGAACAGATTTACTAAAAGTGCGTGATATTCCAAATTCAGTAAGAGCAAACACAATTGAACTTAAAAATATTCTTAATAATCCATACGTTGGCAGTGAAAGTGCAACTGTTTTCAACCCTGATAAACGTTTTGACTTTGAACTAGACCAAGTTATGGACACAAAAGTGTTTATTGACGAGTTTAAACCTTATTTAATTAAAAATCAAAAACACAAAGTAGAAGTTGATGTTACAAATACAGACAGAACTTTAGGTACAATTTTTGGTTCTGAAATCACAAAATTATACCCAGAGGGTGTAGAAGAAGACAGCTATACTATAAAATGTAACGGTGCTGGTGGACAAAGCTTTGGCGCATTTATTCCTAAAGGCTTAACACTTGAGCTTGAGGGCGAAAGTAATGACTACTTAGGTAAAGGTTTGTCAGGTGGTAAAATTATTGTTTACCCACCTAAAACTGTTAAATATAAAAAAGACGAAAATATTATTGCTGGTAATGTTTGCCTTTACGGTGCAACAACTGGTAAAGCTTTCATAAACGGTGTAGCTGGTGAGCGTTTCTGTGTTAGAAACTCTGGCGCATTGGCTGTTGTTGAGGGTGTTGGCGACCACGGCTGTGAATATATGACAGGTGGTAGAGTTGCTGTTATTGGTCAAACTGGTAAAAACTTCGCAGCTGGTATGAGTGGTGGTATAGCTTATGTTTTAGACGAAAATAATGAGCTTTACAAAAACCTTAACAAAGAGATGGTAGACATAGAAAAAATGATTTCTAAGGCTGACATTAAAGAGCTTAAAGATATGTTAGAGCAACATTATGAGGCTACTAAATCTGAAAAAGCTTTGATGATTTTAAGCGATTACGAAGCATATTTACCTAAATTTAAAAAGATTTTACCAAGAGATTACGCAAAAATGATGAAAGCTATTGCTTATATGGAAGAAAAAGGCTATAGCCACGAAGAAGCACAAATACACGCATTTAATGCGGGCAAAAAAGCTTAAGGAGGGGATTAAAGTGGGAAAAAATACAGGTTTTTTAGACTATCAAAGAGTAAATAAAGTAGCACAAGCGCCAAAAGACAGAATTGCACACTTTAACGAGTTCCACAAACAATTGTCAGAAGACGAGCAAAAAAGACAAGGCGCAAGATGTATGTCTTGTGGAGTGCCTTTCTGCCAATCAGGTGCCGATTTAATGGGTATGGCAAGTGGCTGTCCGCTTCATAACTTAATTCCAGAATGGAATGATTTAGTATATAGAGGAAATTACGAAGTCGCTTATAAAAGACTTTTAAAGACAAATAATTTTCCTGAATTTACATCAAGAGTATGCCCAGCACTTTGCGAAAATGCTTGTACTTGTGGACTTGAAGGCGATGCTGTTTCTACTAAATGCAACGAATACGCAATTATTGAAAAAGCTTACAAAAATGGCTACGCATTGGCAAACCCACCATCAGTTAGAACAGGCAAAACAGTCGCTGTTGTTGGTTCAGGTCCTGCTGGTTTAGCTACTGCCGACCTTTTAAACAGCCGTGGACACAGCGTTACAGTTTTCGAAAGAGAAGACGCTATTGGTGGACTTTTAAGGTATGGCATTCCTAACATGAAACTGGAAAAGTCAATTATCGACCGTAAAGTTAGTGTTATGAAAGAAGAAGGCGTAAACTTTGTGACAAGTTGCGACATTGGTAAAGATAAAAAAGCTAAAGAACTTTTGAAAAGCTTTGACAAAGTTGTTTTGGCTTGTGGTGCTTCAAATCCTAGAGATATTAAAGCTAATGGTAGAGATGCAAACGGTATTTATTTTGCTGTTGACTTTTTGAAATCTACAACTAAAGCTTTGGACGCAACTGGTAAACCACAAGGCGATTATATTAGCGCAAAAGGCAAAAATATTATCGTTATCGGTGGTGGTGATACAGGTAATGACTGTGTTGGTACTTCTATTCGTCACGGTGCAAAGTCTGTTATTCAGCTTGAAATGATGCCAAAAGCACCAGATACAAGAGCTGAAAACAATCCGTGGCCACAATGGCCTAAAATTTCTAAAACAGATTACGGCCAAGAAGAGGCTATTGCTGTTTTTGGAAATGACCCAAGACTTTATAAAACAACTGTTAAAGAATTTATCAAGGACGAAAAAGGCGATTTATGTAAAGTGACTTTAGTAAACCTTGAATTTGTAAAAGATGAAGCTACTGGCAGATTTAATATGTCAGAAGTTAAAGGTAGCGAAAAAACTGTTGCCGCTGAACTTGTGTTAATTGCAGCTGGCTTTTTGGGCAGTGAAGATTATGTTGCAAAAGCTTTCGCAGTAGACATGACACCAAGAACTAACATAGCAACAAAAGATGACTGTCACCTAACAAGCGTTAAAGATGTTTTTGTAGCAGGCGACATGAGAAAAGGTCAGTCTTTGGTAGTTTGGGCAATTCGTGAGGGCAGAGAAACTGCAAAAGAAGTTGATATTAGCTTAATGGGTTACACAAATTTATCGGTTCAATAAATAAAAAAAGGTTGTGACACATAAGCGTGTCACAACCTTAGACTGCAAATAAATTTATATTCTTAAATAATATTTGGACAAACCATAGTAGGGGCGACCTGTGGTCGTCCGTGGATAGAAATGCAATTTTGTGTTTTTGTATAATTAAAAGGAATATCTCTAATAATTATGTCAAAACAGCAAATGGGGCGATCTGTTTTCGGACGAGCGCAGCTCGCCCCTACAATAATTATGTCAAAACAGCTCGCCCCTACCAATAACTAAATATATTTTTCTTGTTTTGCACAAATATAAAACATTTTAATTATTTAAACATTTTTGATTTTGCGAATATCAGCAGTGAAATAAGCACCAAAACTATACAAAGCGTAATTATCGCCAAAAAGCCCCAAGGGCTGTTTGCAAGTGGCATACCGTTTACGTTAACGTTCATTCCATATGCGCTAAATATCATAGTTGGAATTGACATTACGATAGTTACAACTGCTAGAATTTTCATTACTATATTTAAGTTATTGGAAATAATAGAGGCGAAAGCGTCCATCATACCAGCCAAAATTCCGTTATAAATATTTGCCATTTCTATAGCTTGTTTATTTTCGATAATAGTGTCTTCAAGCAAGTCTTCGTCTTCTGGGTATTTTTTTATGCTGTCAAGTTTTAGTAGCTTTTCCAAAACTATTTCGTTACTTCTAAGCGAAGTTGTAAAGTAAAGCAAACTTCTTTCTAGTTCCATAAGCTGAATAAGCTCTTTGTTTTGAGTTGAGTTGTGTAGACGTCTTTCAACAATTTCACTTTTTTTGTTGATACTTCTAAGGTAATGAAGAAACAGGGAAGCGTTTCTATAAAGAAGTTGCAAAATAAACCTTGTTCTCATATTTGTGTAGAAATTACGTATTTTTCCTTGTTCAAAAGGAGAGAAAATATCGTTTTCTTCGCTACAAACTGTAATAATATTGTTTTTAGCAAGAATAATTGACATAGGAATTGTTACATAAGTTTGCTTGCTGTGTTTTTCTTCGCTAGTAGGAATATCCACAACTATCATTGTGTATTCGTCTTCGATTTCAATACGAGAGCGTTCCTCTTCGTCAAGTGCGGCTTGCAATGCGTCTAAATCGACATTGGTTTTTTTGTGAATTTCTAAAATTTCTTCTTCGCTAGGGTCTATCAAAGACACCCAGCAACCTTCACAAATGCTGTCTAGTTCAGTGATATTGCTGTTTTGGGCAATAATATATTTTATCATAAGTCCTCCTTGGTTTAGGAGAACTTCAAAAAGTGTACATTTGAAAATTCTCCTGATTAAATTTTAATTTCGTATCGGGGCACGGTTCCAAAATGTTCACTCTCCTTTAATTTTTCGTAAAACAATACATATACATTGTATACAAAGTTAAAATCATTGTCAAGTTAAAAATTTTTAACAATTCAATATTCTTGACATAACAGTATATATTCTTTATAATATATAAAAGAAATGAAAAGGCAAGGTAAAAATAGATGGAAGCAACAGATTTAAAAAAACAGTTACACGAGGTAGCTGAACGTATTAGAACACTTAGGGAAATAATGGGTATTTCCGAAGAAGAAATGGCTAGTAAAACTGGTGTTTCTTTAGAGTCTTATAAAAAACACGAAAACGGTGAAGAAGATTTTAACTTTACTTTTATTTTTAAATGTGCAAGCAGACTTGGCGTTGACCCAACTGATTTGATAAAGGGCGTTAGTCCTACACTTTCAAGCTGTACAGTTACAAGAAAAGGACAAGGTTTGCCAATTACAAGGCAACAAGGTTTTGGCTACCTTAACATGGCTCCACTTTTTAAAGATAAAATTGTTGAACCTTATTTTGTTACTATTCCTTGGTCTAAATCTGCCGAAGAAGGCACAATTAAACAGGCTTCTCACATAGGGCAAGAGCTTGACATTGTTATAAAAGGAAAAGTTAAATATCAAGTTGGAACACATGTTACATATCTAGAAGCTGGCGACACTATTTACTTTGACAGCTCACAACCTCATGGCTTAGTTGCTGTAGAGGGTGAAGACTGCGAAATGTATGCTATGGTTATTCGTGGCCAGCAAAATGTTTATGACGAAGACAGATTTGAAAAATTTGTAAAAGCTAGACAAGCTAGAAAAGAGCATATGTCTGTAGCAGATAACTTTATTATAACCGATTTTGATGAAAATGGAATTTTGAAAACTATGGATTTCAAAAACGAAGATGATTTTAACTTTGGTTATGATGTTGTTAAAGCAATAGCAGACAAAAACCCTGACAAACTTGCAATGTTACACGTTTCAAACGATAAACAAGAACGACGTTTTACTTTTGGTGATATAGAAAAATATTCTAATATGACAGCCAACTACCTAACAAGTTTGGGTATTAAAAAAGGCGACAGAGTTATGCTAGTTTTAAAAAGACATTACCAGTTTTGGTTTGCTATTGTTGCACTTCACAAAATTGGCGCTGTTGCAATTCCAGCTACTAATTTGCTTGTAGAGCATGACTTTACATATAGATTTGATGCAGCCGATGTTAAAGCTTTAATTTGCACTGGTGACGGGGGTGTTGCACACGAGGCTATGCTTGCAAGCGAAAACTCAAAGGTGAAACCACTTTTAATTATGTCACACGGCGTTAAAGACGGCTGGCTTGACTTTGACAGTGAAATTCAAAAATTCCCAAACACTTTCCCAAGAACTGCAGAAACTTCAAAAGGCGAAGACCCTATTTTGATGTTCTTTACTTCTGGCACAACTGGTTACCCAAAAATTGCAGAGCATAACCATAAATACGGCTTAGGCCATTATGCAACTGCTAAATATTGGCACAACGTAAACCCTGACGGCATACACTTTACAATTTCCGACACTGGTTGGGGTAAAGCTGTTTGGGGCAAACTTTACGGACAATGGCTTTGCGAGGCTGCTATTTTCACATATGATTTTGATAAATTTGATGCGCACGACATTTTACCTATGTTTGCTAAATATAATATAACAACTTTCTGCGCTCCTCCTACTATGTATAGATTTTTCATTAAGGAAGATTTATCTAAATTCGACCTTAGTAGCATAGAGCATTCAACCGTTGCTGGCGAGGCGCTAAACCCAGAGGTTTACGAGCAGTGGAAACGTGTTACAGGGCTTAGCTTAATGGAGGGATTTGGTCAAACAGAAACTACCCTTGCAGTGTATAACCCAGTTGGAACAATACCTAAACCTGGTTCAATGGGTATACCTAACCCTCAGTACGATGTTGACATTATTTTACCAGACGGAACACCTGCCCCTAACGGCGAAACTGGTGAAATCATAATTAAACTAGACGGCAAAAAACCTTGTGGCTTGTTTATGGGTTACTTTAGAAACGAAGAAAAAACTAAAGAAGTGCATGAGGGTGGAGTTTACCACACTGGCGACACAGCGTGGAAAGACGAAGACGGATATTTTTGGTACGTTGGCAGAACTGATGACCTTATTAAATCTTCTGGTTATAGAATTGGACCTTTCGAAATTGAAAGTGTTATAATGGAACTTCCTTATGTTTTAGAATGTGCTGTAACACCTGTACCAGACGAAATTCGTGGTCAAGTTGTTAAAGCAACGGTTGTTTTAACAAAAGGCACTGTTGGCACTGACGAAATGAAGAAAGAAATTCAAAATTACGTTAAAACTCATACAGCGCCTTATAAATATCCAAGAATTGTAGAGTTTAGAGATGAACTTCCTAAAACAATTAGTGGTAAAATTAGACGTGTTGAGCTTAAATAAAAATTCTTTATTAGAAATTTTTAGGCATTTTTGTTGGTAATATGTGCCAAGTGTCACTTTAAACTTGTAAAAGTTTAGTAATTTTGTTAAAATATATGAACAGTCAAGCAATTGATTGTTTAAATTTGATTACGAGTATCTCTTTTCATTAATACAAAGAAAACACAGCTGATAAAAATATCAGCTGTGTTTTCTATTTATAGGGTTCTATTTATTTAAAAAATCGTTTAACTGCTTTCCAAATAACTTATTAAAAAGTTTCATACAAAGTCCAACAAATACTGCAGAAATGACAGTGCCTTCCCTTAATCCTGTAATATTTCCTAAGAAAATTAAAGATAATATGCTTGCTAAAATTACAAGTGAGCAGTCACAAATTATTTTAGCTGTCGGAATTGGCAATTTGAACTTAAAAGCTACTGCTTGCATAAGCCCCTCTGCTGGTAATGATAAAATTTTAGGCGATAAATAAAGCATTACACCAAGCGCTATGAAAATTACACCTACACCACAATAAAAAAGATTTACAAAGTAAATGTCACTTGTTTGTATACCTGATGTAATAAATTCTGCAAGCGTTATTAAAGAGCCGAAAACCGAACCAGCAATTATTTGAAGTAAATCTTTTTTCTTGAAATCTTTACCTAAAATAATGATTTGTAAAATAACAAAACTTATCAACACAAGCGTGGTGCAAGTTCCAAGTTCAATATTTGTAATTATGCTTACAACATAAGGGGTCGAACTGCTTGGTGTTACGCCAAGGCTTGAAATTATCGAAAAACATACTCCTAAAGCTGTTATAAACAAGCCTAGTAGATAAATTATAACTGATTTAATTTTTTTCTGCATTTATTTTTTCTTTCCTTTTTGTTTAAATGAATGTCTATTGCCAGCTGGCTTTTTGTTGCCACCTCTTGTGCTTGTTGTTCTTGTAACAGTTTGTGGCGAAAAACGTTTGTCGCCTTGTTTTGGGCGAATTAGACATTTTTGACTAGTTCCAACTAAGTCACGTCTTTTAGCTTTTAGTAAAGCGTCTGCTACTAAGTCGTAATTTTTAGGGTCACGGTACTGAATTAAGGCACGTTGCATAGCTTTGTCTTTTGGGTTAGTTGCCACATAAATAGGCTTCATGTTTCTAGGGTCTAAGCCTGTGTAGTACATACAAGTTGAAATTGTAGACGGAGTTGGGTAGAAGTCCTGCACTTGCTCGGGCATATAGCCAAGTTCACGAAGTTGTTCAGCTAAAATAATAGCATCTTTAAGCTCTGACCCTGGGTGTGATGACATCAAATATGGCACAACATATTGGTCTTTGCCAATTGCTTGGTTAAGCTCTTTGTATCTTTTCGAGAACTTTTTGTAAACGTGGTTAGCTGGCTTGCCAAGTTTTGAAAGAACATTGTCAGAAACATGTTCTGGTGCAACTTTTAGCTGGCCACTTATGTGGTGTTCTACAAGTTCTTTGAAAAAAGTTTCGTCTTTATCGTAAATTAAATAGTCAAAACGAATACCAGAACGTACGAAAACTTTTTTCACCTTTGGCAAAGCTCTTAGTTTTCTAAGTAAATCCAAATAGTCGCTGTGGTCTACCTCAAGGTTAGGGCATGGAGTAGGGAAAAGGCATTGCCTGTCCTTACATGCGCCTACTTTAAGTTGTTTTTTACAAGCTGGTTGTCTAAAGTTAGCAGTTGGCCCGCCAACATCATGGATATAGCCTTTAAAATCAGGGTCTTCTATAATTAATTTAGCTTCGTTTATAATGGACTCGTGGCTTCTTACTTGAATAATTCTGCCTTGGTGGAAAGTTAAGGCGCAAAAATGGCAAGCTCCAAAGCAACCACGGTTGCTAATCAAACTAAATTTAACCTCTTCAATTGCTGGAATACCACCTTGTTTTTCGTAAATAGGGTGGTAATTTCGCATGTAAGGAAGAGCGTAAACCTCGTCCATTTCGTCCATTGTAAGTGGTGGTTGAGGTGGGTTTTGCACTACAAAAGTTCTGTCTGGATACGCTTCAACTAAAGTTTTAGCAGTAAAAGGGTCGGTGTTTCGGTATTGCTTATAAAAGCTTTTTGCGTAAAGTTCTTTAGAAGTTGTAATTTTGTCAAAGGCTGGCAGTTTAGTAGCATCAGGCACTAAATCAGGTATATTTGTTTTAAAAACAGTTCCTTTTACAAAGGTGATTTTAGACACAGGTATGCCCTTGTCGAGTGCCTTAGCAATCTCAACTATCGACTTTTCACCCATGCCATAGCTTAAAATATCTGCACCACTGTCAAGCAAAATCGAACGTTTAACTTTGTCAGACCAATAGTCGTAGTGGGCAAGCCTTCTTAAACTAGCCTCAATACCACCTATTATAATAGGGACTTCTTTATATGTTTGGCGAATTAAATTACCATAAACTATAGTTGCATAGTCTGGTCGTTTTCCCATGACAGCATTTGGGCTGTACATGTCTTTTTTACGTCTTTTTTTACTGACAGAATAGTGGTTAACCATGGAGTCCATGTTGCCAGCCGACACCAAAAAGCCAAGCCTTGGCTCGCCTAAGGCGCTTATGCTGTTTGGGTTTCTCCAATCTGGTTGGGCAATAATACCCACGCTAAAACCCTTGCTTTCAAGCACTCTTGCAATAATAGCCGTGCCAAAAGACGGGTGGTCAACGTAAGCGTCGCCACTTATATATACAAAGTCCAGTTGTTCTAGACCTCTATTTTCCATATCTTTTTTACTAATCGGTAAATACATTTTTTCTCCTTGTGACATTATCGCATAATTGTGAATTATGCATTGTAAATTATAAATTAATTAAATTATACCACAAAAAAAATATTTTTAAAATAGTATTGACAATTTTAATTTCATCGTGTATACTACATTACATAAGTAAGGTAGTGACAAGGAGGTGATTGTTATTGAAAATTGATTTTGGAAGTGTTATACCTGTGTATCAGCAAATTGCAAATGCAATTGAGGACGACATTATAAGTGGAAAACTTTTAGAGGGTCAGAATGCTTATTCGCAAATTAGCATTTCTAAGGAACTCGGTGTAAACCCAGCAACAGCTGGCAAGGGAATTAAAATTTTGGTAGATAAAGAAATTTTGGTTAAACAAAGAGGTTTATCCATGACAGTAGCGATAGGTGCTACTGCAAAGCTTTTAAAAGAGAAAAAAGAAAACAGCCTAGTAGATTTAATGGAAAGTTTGATTATAGAGGCTGAAAAAATTGGCATAAGTAAAGAAGAACTTATAGCTAATTTGGGAAAATATTATGAGAAAAGAGGAAAATAAAATGATAGTAAAATGCACTGACTTATGCAAGGCATACGGCAAGAAAAATGTGCTAGACGGCTTGACTTTTTGTATTGAAGAAAATAGCATAACTGGCTTAATTGGTAGAAACGGCAGTGGTAAAACAACTTTGATGAAAATTCTAAACGGCACACTGCCAAAAACTAGTGGAGAAACTTTGGTTTTAGGACAGGAGCCTGTAAACAACATAGACGTGCTTAAAAACATGGTTTACAGCATACATAACTACCCTTATGAAGAAAATTTAAAACTTAAATATATACTTAAAATTTATGAGGAAATGTTCGAAAACTTCGACATGGACTTTGCCAAAAAACTTTTAGACTTTTTTAAGCTAGAAGAAAAAATGAGGTACAAGGCTTTATCGCTTGGTATGAAAAGCATGTTCAACTTTTCGGTAGCACTTGCAACTCGTAGCAAAATTACTATGCTAGACGAGCCAGTTTTGGGCATGGACGCAGCTGTTAGAAAAGACATGTACGACATTTTGCTTCGTGATTATTACGAAAACCCTAGAACATTTATTATATCAAGCCATTTATTAAACGAGCTTGAAACTGTGCTTTCAGACATACTTTTAATCGGTGACAACAAAGTTATCCTCCACGACAATATCGACAATATTCGTGGTATGGCTTACAGAGTAGACGGCGATATAAGAAGCCTTGAAAAATTTGCATATGGTAAAGAGATTTTATCCAAAAGGCAAGGCGAAGTGCAAACTTATATGATTATTAAAGAAAGAATTAACGAAGAAGTGAAAAGAAAAGCAAGTGAATTTGACATAAAAGTTTCTACACTTAGGGCAGAAGAAATTTGCATTTACCTAACAGGACAGGAAAAGGAGGCGGACTTAGAATGTTTATGGACAGACAAGAACTAATTTACAGCTTAAAATTTATCAAAGGTGATTTTAAACAAAGGAAAATTCAAAATATATACGGAATATGTTTCCTAGCATTTTTCTCGGTAATGAATGTTGTTATGAGCAGTTTGAATATATTCATATACGATACCGAGATGACAAACATAGTTACATTTCAAAATTTTTCGACTTCATCAATTTTCGCTATGGTAATGTTCCCAATAATTTATTATGTTTTTACTTATAGAAAAACAACTACAGCAAACCAAATTTACCCACAAACAAACAACACAAGGTTTGTAAAAGATTTTGCAATAGGATTTTTTATTATTCTTCTTTTAATAGCTACTTACATTTTCTCGTACTTAGGTAGCTTTGGGGTTGGGCATTTAATCTCGTATTTTAGAACCGACACAGCAGTAGTATCAGCTATTCAAATAAATGAATTATTACTATCTTGTTTTTCACTTTTAATGTACGGACTGTTAGCACTTTCATTTTTTATATTATGTGGTGCAGTTTTCAGAAAAATCAAACTTTTCAGCCTTGCATTTCCTTTGGTTATAATAGTTTTTCTTTCAGCCAAATTTATGCAAACTCTTAACCTAATTACAAAAATCGCAAATTTCTACATAGCAGAGGGTTCTGTAGGTCTTTTCGCAGTGAAAATACTAGTGACTTTTGCAGTGCTTATGATATTAGCTTTTATTATCAACAACAAAACAGCAGTAGAAAACAGTGTTAATTATAAAAATATTATAGCTATATCATTTTGTGTGTTATTTGTTTTAGCTTCTGCTGTATCAGGTTTTCTTGTGATAAATGTAAGCTTTGACGATGAAGAATTGACACTAGAGCCTGAAATGGAGGTTAACACTGAGGAAAGCTATTTCCAAAAAATTGAAATAGATACAAGTGGTATTGAAAAAGGTACAGTTTTAGAATTTGATTTAACTAATGTTACACCTGAAAGCGACTATGATTACGGTCAAAACGCTATGCGTGGTAGTGACGACATGAAAGAATTAACAGTAACTGGCGACACTTTAACTGTGTATTATATATTTATGGAAAATTATGATAATTTAAGTTTTGATATACAAGACTACACAAATGAAAGCTTTACGGCTTATATGGAAGATAACGTGGTGTATTTAAACTACGAAGTGTCCGAGCCGTTAAACCTTATTTATATAGACTCATCAATTCTAATAAACCAATTTGACATAACAGAAAATAACAGTTATTTTTCAAGTTTTAGTTACATAAACGGAGCATACTGCTTTATTGAATTTGAATAAAAAATAAAGGGAGCAACCAATTTGGTTGCTCCCTTCAGCTTGTCGAAAAAGGTTTTGTATTTGTGTAAAATACTGAAAATATATTTTAAAAATGGTAGGGGCGAGCTGCATAGTCGGTAACTTAAGAAAAAAAGACATATTTCCAAAAAAGTAGTATAATTAATTTACCACAAAAAATACAACTACAAAAAGGAAATATGTCATGGTAAATTATACAACTAAAATAGTA
>JAWXUM010000039.1:0-20503 GCA_044432645.1 Clostridia bacterium
TTATTAATTTTATAAAAGCACTAAATTAACATCTTGATTTCGGACGAGCACAGCTCGCCCCTACCATTTTTAAAATATATTTTCGGTATTTTACACAAATACAAAACCTTTTTCGACAAGCTGATAGTGACGAACAACAGTTCGTCACTATTTTTGTTTAGTTAATCAAATAAATCTGAACTATACTCAATTTCACCTACAGCAAAATAAGTTTTACCAGTGTTAATGTAAAGTTCATCGCCATTTTCGTCATATAAAATATAACTTTCTTCGGCATCCGTTTTTGTCCATGTTATTTTTTGAATAGTGCCACCAGAGATATAATATCCTGGTTGATTTTCTCCTATTATTTCAACATCTTTTATACCACTACTAGCGTCAGGAATATTGCTAACATCTGTTTCTAAAACAATAACATTGCTAAAGTTTAGCCAAACGTCGGTGGAGCTGTCTACGTGTTGACTGCCATTGTGATATTTGTAGTAAGTTCCAGTTTCTTCGTTATATTCAAATCCACTGTAGTAAGATCCAAAGTCTAGTGTGAACTCATAAAGTTCTTCTCCGTCAGCTGGTGTAAACTCGGTGTTAAAATTAAAGAAAGTATCAGTTTTTCCCTCTTCTAGTTCTAATCTAATAGAGCTGTCGTTTTCTAAAGCCTCAGATAGTTCTGTACCGTAAAATACCGATGTATGCTCTGTTGCATAACCGGCAGAAATTTTATCTTGGTCACGTCCAAAAAGTCCGTAATCATTGTAAGAACCGTTAATGTTATCTACATTATATTCACTTATAGTTGCTGGTGCATAGGTTGACTCCCACCCCCAGTGAACATAAAATGCGTCAAAGCCTTCTGAAATTAAAGGGTAGTAATATCTTGCACTTCTAACAGAGCAAATATCAGGAACAGCAGTGTAATCGCCATATATCGCTAAAAGTCTAGTAATATTCGACTCAACTACAACCTCAAAAACAATATCAGCATCTGAAATACCGTATTGAGGCAAAGAGCCAGTTAAATTGTTAACCATAACGGCAACTGGTCTTGTACCAATAGCGTCGTCGCTTAGTGTTTCTTCACCTGTTAATAAGTTGACGTTTGGAGCAATAGTTGGCTCTGGCGTAGCTGTAGGCTCAGCTGTAGGCTCGGGTGTTGCAGTGATAGTTGGAGTAGGTGTTGGTGTATTTGTTACAACTACTTCTTCTGGTAAATCTTGCGAACAAGCTGTAAAGCTTAAACTTATAACTAAAACAAGTAAAAATAATATTTTTTTCATTAAAATAAAACCCTTCTGTAATTTTAATTATATTGTAACATACGAACACACAAAATTCAATATTTTATTTGGTG
Organism: Clostridia bacterium; assembly: GCA_044432645.1. Classification (GTDB taxonomy): domain Bacteria; phylum Bacillota; class Clostridia; order Oscillospirales; family Acutalibacteraceae; genus SIG603. The sequence goes on from JAWXUM010000039.1 coordinate 1,349, forward strand.
TTATAATCTACCCATCTTTTTACATCTTCAACAGCTTGATCACTTGGAATAACAGCGTTAGTTTTGGGGTCCGTTCTAATTCTCATACTAGTTGGGAAAATATCATAAGCAGGTGGTGGCGGTGGTGTTTGACTTTTAGACTTTTTTGGTTTTTTATTCATTTTATCATCTCCTTGAAAATATTATTTCTTTATTAACATAAAAAATTCATAAAAAATTAAATATTATTTACAATAAAACGCTTTACTAATTATGTTTTTTTGAGTATAATTAATAAATATTATTTAAATAGTATATAATTAATTGCGGAGAAATTATATGAATAAGTATAAATTTTATTACAAAAGAATTATTAATATCAATAAATTAAAAAACAAATCTACAATTTTTAAACTTAGTGTTTATTTATGTGTTGGGATTTTTTTGCTTTGTGCTTATAATTTTGGGCGTTCGAATAGTTTTGGCTTAAGTGACTTAGCTTATGTGAATTCGAACAACCTAGATGTAAGCACTTCTTACACTCAAGAGGCTGACGAAATTACAGAGCTTGTAATAAATTGGCACAGTGGCGACATTACTCTTGAAAGCACTAGCAAAAGTTATGTATACATATCAGAAAACACCGAAAGCGAAATTTCAAGCAGTGAGAAATTAACTTTAGAGCAAAACGGTGAGGTTTTAACAATAAATTGGGACAGCGATTATAATATTTTAAATTTACCAGACCAGTTACAAAAAAATCTAATAATTAATATACCAAGTACAGTTGAAACCATTACTATAAAAAGTGAAAATTCAGATATTTATGTAAGTGATTTAGACCTTGAAAGTTTAAAAGTCAATGTTGATACTTCAAATTTAATTGTAAAAAACTGCACCACAGAAATTTTTGACATTGATTTAAAAGACGGCAACGCTGTTATAAGCGATATACTTTGTAGTAAATTTGACGTAAGTTCTAAAAAAGCTAATCAAGATTTATCTGACATTATTGCGACAGATTTTTCTAGCAAGTCAACATATGGCGATATTGAAATTATTGGCAATATTTATAATGGAAATATTTATAGTGTATATGGTGATATTGACTTTACAAGTCAAGTGGTTATGAACGAACTTACTGTTAATGCTTTAGTTGGCACAGTAAATTTATCGGTAGTAGAAAATAGTGGTTTTATTCTTAAAACAAGTAACGGTATAGGCGAAATTGCTATAGAAGATTTTGAAATAACCGAAAAAGATGACACTCAATATTATAAAAATTCATATGTAACTAATATTTATACACTAGGCACAACAACTGGCAGTGTGAATATGGTTCAAGGTTCGTTTATAAGTGATGAACTTAATTATGATGAATATATACAAAATTTATTAGATGAGGATGAATAACAAAATGAGCAAAGTAGCAAACATAGGTGAAAACATAGCAAAAGTAATGGTAGGACAAGAGAAAGTAACTAACTTAATTTTAACAGCACTTTTATCAGGTGGACATGTTTTAATTGAAGACATGCCTGGAACAGGTAAAACAGTTTTAGCATCAAGCCTTGCAAAATCAATTGAAGGACAGTTTAGTAGAATTCAGTTCACACCAGATTTATTACCGTCTGACGTAACAGGTTTAAGCTATTTTAATCAAAAAGAAGGTGACTTTGTGTTTAAAGAGGGGCCAGCTTTTTGTAATATCTTATTAGCAGATGAAATCAACCGTGCAACTCCGAGAACACAAGCTAGTTTGCTTGAATGTATGGCTGAAAAACAAATTACTGTTGACGGTGTTACAAGAAAACTGGAAGACCCATTTTTTGTTATAGCAACACAAAACCCTATTGAAACACTTGGTACATATTCACTTCCCGAAGCTCAACTTGACAGATTTATCATGAGAATTAACATGGAAAATCCAAGTAAAGAAACAGAGCTTTCTATTTTAAAAAGATTTATTTTAGACGAGCCTTTAGCTGCTTTACAAAGTGTATGTAATTGCACCGACATTGTACAGTTTGCTAAAGAGGCTAAAAATGTGTATGTTCATGAATTTATCATCAATTATATTGCTGACTTAGCTGTAGCTTCAAGAAATATTCCAAACGTTGAAGCAGGCATTAGTCCAAGGGGTTCCTTGGCACTTTTAAGAGCAGTAAGGTCATATGCTTATTTACAAGGAAGAAACTATGTTATTCCAGAAGATGTAAAAGAAATAGCTGTACCAGTTTTAGCACATAGAATTAAACTAGGTGGAGCAATTAGCCTTGTACAAGAACAAAAGAAAATAATTGAAAACTTGCTTGCTTCTGTATCTATTACAACGGAGGACTGGAGCAAATGATTGTGCTATTAATTGGTGCAATTATCGTTCTACTTTATGTTATAATAGCATATATTTACAATAAATTTTGGAATTATAACTTAAAAGCCGATATTTATTTGCCAAAAACCGACGCTTACGAGGGCGATTTAACTCAATTGGTCGAAATACTTGTCAATGACAAATACTTGCCACTTCCAACTGTAGAAATCGACTTTAATTTAGACAAAGGTTTAAGATTTTTAAACAACCAAAACTCAACTGTTAGTGATAAGCTTTACAGACGTGATGTTTTTTCAGCTGGTATGAAAAGAAAAGTCACTAGAACTTTGGACTTGTACTGTCTAAGACGTGGCTACTATACACTTGACTCTTTGGGCATGATGGGTAAAGATATTTTTATGCAACAAAGATATTTGGACACTAAAAAGTTTTTTGAAGAACTTTATGTCTACCCAAGAAAAGTAAATAGTCAGAAAATTTTAATACCTTACACAAAAATAATGGGTGAAGTTTTAAGCAGACAAAAACTTTACGAAGACCCTTTTGAATTTGCAGGTATTAGGGATTACCAAATCACAGACCCTATGAAGTTTGTAAACTGGAAAGCATCTGCTAAGTCAAGTAAATTAGTTGTAAATATGTTTGACACTTCTTTAGCACAAAACCTTACTATTGTTTTGGACACTTTTGACAACATGAAAATAATGGACGAAGAACTTAACGAAGAGTCCATAAGAATTGTTTCTGGTTTAGTTGAAAAGTTTTTAAGCCAAGGCATGAACTTGACAATTTTAGGAAATGCTCACGACAAAATTACTGGAAAAACCTTGAATTTAACACAAATTAGTGGACTTGCAACAAAACAAGTTAGGCAAAATTTGGCAAAATTAGTTTTAGGCGAAGAAAAGCCAATCGAAAGCCTATTTTCTGAAATAGCAAAAGACGACTTAGTTGTTGTTGTTTCAAAAAATACTGATATTGGTGACACATTGGATACACTTAACAACGACATAGTTTGGGTTGTTCCTTATAAATTCGACCGAGTAGAGCTTGCTAAAAAGAAATACAACACTGTTTTATGGGAGTACGAAACACCTGAAATTAACAAGGCGGTGAAAGTATGAAAACAAAATATTCTTTAGCTAAATTAATTATATTTTTTACTCCTTATATTGCCTATGCTATAGTTTTGGCAATACCTTATGGTGGGGTAATGCATACTTTGTACACAGCAATAAATGCAGACACAGTAAAACCTCACCTTTATTATTATGTTATAGGTTTAAGTTTATTAATACCTTTAGTAGTAATAAAACTTGCAAATAACAGAATAAAACATTTGTGGCAATATCTTGTTTTCACCATTATTATTGTTGCTTTGTCTTTCGTTTTAACCAGGTGCTACGTTTACCCAATTTTGGTTTTAGCCTTTAGCGTTGCAAGAATTGCTTCAAGATTAAACGAAGAAGAATCATTTATGGATTCATTCCACTGGGCAATGCTTCTAGCGCCTGTGTTGTATTTTATAATATGTGGTTTTCATGATTTAGAATTCTATCAATTCTATGCACTGTTATCATTTATAGTTTTGTGTGTGTTATATTTTACATTTTATGGTCTTTTAAGGATTGACGACTATTTGTCAATGAATAAAGACATGGCAAATTTCCCTTATATGCGAATTATGAAACAAAGCAACACACTGTTTATTGCAATAGCTTTTACACTTCTTGCTATTTTAGTGCCTGTTATGGTTAGTAATTATGAATTTGTTCATCTAGAGTTTGATATTGAAGAGATGGAATCTAGTTACGAAGAAGAAGTAGTAGAAGAGGAAGAAGCCTCTGGGAGCAGTGGTGAGAGTGAAAGCATGGCTGAAATGCTTGGTGTAGAAGAGAAAAGTTGGGCTGGTTGGGACGTCTTAACATGGCTTTTCGTTGCTGTGATTGTGTATTATGGTGCAATATTCCTATATAAAACTATTAAAAATTTCATCTTTACTTTCAACAAAAATTCAGTTGTTGTTGAAAAAGATGACGTTATTGAATCCACTGTCGACCTTATGGATAAATATGAAAAGTTCAAAAAAGAAAAAGTTGATAAAGTTAAATTTTTTGACTTTTCACCAAATGCAGTGGTTAGAAAGAAATACAAAAAATCAGTAAAAGCTAAAAAAAGCAAAGAAATTCAGAACTGGCAAAGCCCAGCTGAAATTGAAAAAACAGTTAAACTCGAAGACGAAAAACTGCATTTCTTGTACGAAAAAGCAAGATACAGCCAAAATGGTGTAACAAAAGAAGAAATATAGAAAAACAAATGGCGACCCATGGTCGCCATTTGTTTTTCATTTATTGAGCCTTTTTATTTGTAAATCACATCATATTAAGCAAAAGTTCTGTAAGTTCTTTAATATCTTGAACAACATAATCAGCGCCAGCTTCTTCGAGTTCGTTTTCTGTCGCAAAACCTAACTTTATGCCAATGCATTTTACTGCGTTAATTTTAGAACCCTCTACATCAAATTTTCTGTCGCCAACCATTATAGCTTCTTCTTTATTTTGAACATTCAAAAGCTCTAACGCTTTAGCCATAACTTCTTCTTTTTCCTCTAAAGTACCGTCAAGATGACAACCAACTTGAAAGTCAAGGTAAGGAGTAAAACCAAATTTATCGCTAATTTTTTTTACAAATACTTCTGGTTTTGAAGATGCTATAGCCATTTTTAAACCTTTTTCTTTAAGTAGTTTAAGCATATCGACTACTCCGTCGTAAGGTTCGTTCTCAAAAAGTCCAATTGTTGAAAATCTTTCACGATATTTTGCTATAGCTTCCCTTGCTTTTTCAGTTGAAAAACCGTAATGCTGTGAAAATGATTTGTGAAGTGGTGGGCCTATAAAAGACCTAAGCTTATCATTATCTTCCTCGTGTATTCCGTAATATTCAAGTGCGAATTTTGCGCAGTTTACTATACCTTTTTCAGGGTTTGTAAGAGTGCCGTCTAAATCGAATAAAATATATTTAAGCATTTTTTCTCCTTTTTTAATACAATTTGTGTTATGCAGTTTTCAATATTATACTTCTTGTGTGCCTGGTTCGTTTTTAACAAAAGCATAAATGTCGTCTTCTTTTGCTTTGTCCTCTTCATTAATCGTTCCAACTGGTGAAACATATAACATAAACTCTTTTTCAAAGTCAAGGTCAAACATTTTTGTGCATGTTTCGCTTACAAAAGATGCTATGCCACAAGTTCCAAGCCCTACAGACTCGCAAGCGCTATATAAGCTTTGTCCAACGTGGCCAACGTCCATTAATACAGTTCTGTGTGCATGTGTGCCATATCTCCACTCGTTTCTATAAGGAGTTAACGCCCAGTAAAAAACAGCATTTGCCTTAGCTCCCCATTTTTGACCATGAATGCTTTCGGTTACAGTTTCCTCGTAATTTTCGATGGTGTGTAAAAATTCAATTTCGTTAGTCATTGGCAGGTAATGGTAAGCACCGTCTTCTAAACCCTCTACATTTTGAATAGCCAAATAAGTTTCAAAACCGTGTCTGGCGCCACCTGATGGTACAGTTCTTAAAGTGCAATAGTTATTGCCTCTAATACTTTTAATTCCTTGAGTTGCCCATAATAGAAATGAAAGTTCTAGAAGTTTCATAGTTTTTCCAGAGTAAACACGACGGCTTACACGGTTATAGATGACCTGTAACATATTGTTGTTTAGTTCAAGGTTTTCAAAATTCATAGGCAGTTTAATTTGCTTGTCGCTCATTTTCCCCTTTACCAGTGGTGGTTGAGGTTTTTTAAGTTGTTGGTCACTAGGAAAATTATCGTCGCCATTTATATAGCTGATAAAATCTCTACCCTCTTTAATTTTTTCTTCGTATGTTTTCATTTTTTACTCCTTTTAATTTATAATAAATATCACTTATTTGTATGGTAGGGCTTCCATGCCCTACCGTGGTTAAAGTCTAGCTTTTGGTAGAGGGTGGAACCCCTACCCTACGACAAGTTTTCTGTTGATTATTTGTTTAATTTTTCTATTAAATTTGGAATTTCAGGTTCAAAAGCAACTCCATATTTTTTATCTATACCCATATCTACACTTCTTTTTATGCAATCTGCTGTGAAATTTACTGCTATTTTTGTGGATTTTATTAGGTCAAAATTATTCATAAGACCAGCTAAAACCGTGCTTGAAAAAATATCACCTGTGCCGTGAAAACTGCCATCAATTTTGTTAGTAGATATATACTCAAATTTTTCACCGTCAAAGCACAAAGCTCCAATTTTATCTTTCTCAAAGCTTACTCCAGTGATTACGACTTTTTTAATTCCTAAATATACAAGCTTTTTAGCTAGATTTTCCACGTATTCTCGGTTGTAATTTTCGTTAATATATTCTTCGCCAAGTAAAAAAGCTGCCTCTGTTAAATTTGGCAATAAAACATCTGCCTTAAAACAAAGCTCTTTCATCTTTTCAAGCATTTGTGTGTTATATACACTGTAAAATTTTCCGTTATCTGCCATAACTGGGTCGACAAATAACAAACTGTTTTCATGTTTACAAGCTAATTTAGTACAAATTTCAATTTGTTTAAGTGAACTTAAAAAGCCGGTGTAAAGTGCATCATATTTATAATCAAGGCTTTCAAAATGTTCAATAATAGCCTCCATATCGTCGGTTAAATCCCTATAATGCAGTCCTTTAAAACCTCCGTGAGTAGAAAGCAACGCTGTAGGAAGTGGAGTGCAAACTACACCAGAACTTGCCAAAATAGGCAAAACAATTGTCATGGAGCATTTACCTAAGCAGGCAATATCTTGAACTATTAATACATTTTTCTGTTTTGTCATTATAATCACTCCTTCTATATTTAAATAATATTATTTTTAAACGATTTTGTCAATATATTTAGTATATATTTGTACAAAATGTCAATTGACCTTTTACCTATATTTATTATACAATTATCCTAATATTAAAATACGTTGCAGAGGAATAGTAAGTTTCTTAATGTAGTCAGAGAGCTGTTGGGTGGTGCGAAACAGTTACAAAAATTAACCGAACTCGCCTTGAAGTAGCTGACTGAAATTAAGTAAGTTTAGACGGAAGCCCACCGTTATAGGGGAATGATATTCGGCTTTGCCTGTATCTAATGAGTGCATAGGGGTAACCCTGTGAATAAGAGTGGTACCACGTGAGTTTTCTCTCGTCTCTTGCAATTTGTGCAGAGATGAGTTTTTTTATGTCTGCAAATACATTTAATTTTAAAGGGGTTTATTATGAAAAATTATCAAAATTACAAACGTCAATATTTTATGGCACCAGAAGAGTGTCTTGACTGGACAAAAAAAGAATATATAGAAAAAGCACCTATTTGGTGCAGTGTTGACCTTAGAGATGGCAATCAATCTTTAATTGTACCTATGGGTCTTAAAGAAAAAATTGAATTTTTTAAATATTTAGTAAAAATCGGATTTAAAGAAATTGAAGTTGGTTTCCCAGCTGCTTCTGAAACTGAATTTACATTTTTAAGAACACTTATTGAACAGGATTTAATACCTGATGATGTTACTGTGCAAGTTTTAACACAAGCAAGAGAACATATTATTAGAAAAACTTTCGACTCATTAGCTGGCTGTAAAAATGCTGTTGTTCATTTTTATAACTCAACTTCACTTTCACAGCGTGAGCAAGTTTTCAAAAAATCTAAAGAAGAAATTGCTGAAATTGCTGAATTTGGTGCAAGACTTGTTAAACAACTTGCAAGCGAATATGATGGCAATTTTAGATTTGAATATTCACCAGAAAGCTTTACTGGAACAGAAGTAGAATTTTCACTTGAAGTTTGTAACCGTGTTCTAGAAATTCTAGAGCCAAGCGAAGACAATAAAGTTATCATCAATATTCCTGTAACTGTACAACACTCACTTCCACACGTTTACGCAAGCCAAGTTGAGTACATGTGCAAAAACTTATACAAACGTGAGCATGTTGTGGTTTCACTTCACCCACATAACGACCGTGGCTGTGCTGTTGCTGACTCTGAACTAGGTATTTTAGCTGGTGCTGACAGAATTGAGGGCACATTATTTGGCAACGGCGAAAGAACAGGTAATGTTGACATTGTAACTATGGCTATGAACATGTTCTCACAAGGTGTTGACCCTGAGCTTGACTTTAGCGATATGCCAAAAACTGTTGAAGTATACGAAAAAACTACTGGTATGAACGTACACAACCGTCAACCATATGCTGGTCAACTTGTATTTGCTGCTTTCTCTGGTTCTCACCAAGATGCTATTGCAAAAGGTATGAAATGGCGTGAAGAGAAAAATTGTGAGCATTGGACAGTTCCTTATCTACCAATTGACCCTAAAGACGTTGGCAGAGAGTATGAAAGCGATGTTATTCGTATCAACTCACAATCTGGTAAAGGTGGTATAGGTTATCTTCTTGAGCAAAATTACAGCTTAGTAATGCCAGCTAAGATGATTGAAAGCGTTGGATATTCTGTTAAATCTGTTTCTGACCATGCACATAAAGAGCTTAAACTTGCAGAAGTTTATGAAGTATTCAACAGTCAATATGTAAATGTTAGAAATCCACTTACTATAAAAGAGGCTCACTTCACACAAGGTTCAAGCATTACTGCTGTTGTTACTATGATTAAAGACGACAAAGAGTTTGACATTATTGGTAAAGGTAACGGTAGACTTAACGCTATCAACAATGCTATTAAAAATTACCTTAACATGGAATTCTCTGTTGAAACATATACCGAACACGCACTTACTACAACAAGCTCTTCAAAAGCTATTGCTTATGTTGGAATTAAACTTGCTGACGGAACTTATTCTTGGGGTGCTGGCGTACATAACGACATTATGGATGCTTCTGCTAGAGCATTGGTTTCAGCTATCAACCGTGCAATGAACTCATGAAAATAGCCGTTATAGGCTACAGTGGTAGTGGTAAATCTACCACTGCAAAACATTTAGCCGATTTTTACAAAGCACCTGTTTTGTTTTTAGACACTGTACAATTCTTACCCAATTGGGTTGAGCGTGATTTAGAAGAGGGTAAAAAGATTGTAAAAGATTTTATGGAAAAACCGTCTTGGATTATCGACGGTGCTTATACTAAATTTTATCAAGCTGAAAGATTTGAACAAGCTGACCAAATTATCTTTTTCAACTTTAATCGTTTTAACTGTTTATATAGATGTATAAAACGTTATTTTAAATATCGTGGCAAGTCTAGGGAAAGTATCACTAAGGGTTGTAACGAAAAAATTGACCTTGAATTTTTCTTGTGGATTATATACCGTGGCAGAGATAAAAAAACAATAGATAAATATAAAAATTTAAAACTCAAATATCCAAAAAAAATTATAGAAATTAAAAATCAAAAACAATTAGATGAATTTTTGGCAAATTTAAGTTAAAAAAATGGTGACCACACAAAATGGTCACCATTTTCATTTTATTAATTATTTTACCAAAGACATTGCTATTTCAGCCCATTTAAATAAAGATTTAGGATTGTTAGAAACCGTGCTTATATCTTTTAATATAATTTCTACAGGGGAATTATTTTTTTGACATGCTTTTAAAATATCGGATAATTCTTTTTCTATAGCTTTTTCATTAATATTTTTAACGCACAAAGCAGACGGATTTGCCTTAGCAGAAATTGCGTAATCACTGCCGATAGCTTCAGAAGCAATGTTAAAGTCTGCCCAAGGAGTAATTGAAATTTTCCTTAGATTTTTTATTTGCCTTAAAATATCTATCTTTCTATCTAAAGGTTCACAACAACCGTAGTAAACAAGACCATAACGCTCTAAGGCTTTGTTTGCATATTGAACTTCGAACTCGTCATGCATTGCAGGTGAAACAGTAGCTAATATTTGAGCAAGCCCTCTGCCCCACATATTTTTTGGAGTAACACGTGTAGGGTCTTTTGCTTTTTCTATATCGCTACAAGGCGTTGCCGAACAGTGACAGTATAGGTCGTTTTCATCTAAAAGACCTTGTACCTCTAATTGGTCGACAGTAGAAGTAAACACATCAGAAAGTTTTTGAATTAACTCATGCATAAACTCTGGTTCGTCCATAAGGTTGATTAGTAAATCGTCAACTGTCATATAACTTGCAATTATATCCCATACCTTGTATGAAAACTGGTAAGAGGTTGACATACCATTTAATCTAATATCTATCAAGTCGCCAACACAGTCGCTAACTAGGTCGCATCTTTTTTTAGTTTCTATTTCATCATAAGTAATTGTTGGCATTTTAATTTTTTCAATGTCTTCAACGCAATTAAATTGACTTATATATTTATGAGAGGTAATGTTGGATGTTGAGTCAAATTTTTTTGTAGTTTCTTCAATATTCATGCCAAATCCGCTTAAATTTATACTTTTAGGTATATTCAAACAATTTTCAAACATTATGTCGCAAGGAAAATATTTTAATTTGTATATATTTTGCCTAAGTTGAAATTCAATTTTTTTCAAAAAATCATCTTGACATAGCAGTGTTAACGAACCATCAAAATTCATTTGGTTCCACGGTAACTCGTCAATTAAAACAGTAGGTCTAATAGGTTTCAAATCGTTAATAGCTTTATGAATTTCATATTTTTTCTCAAAACCACTCTTAGATGCTAATTCGCCATAAGTTTTAACCAATTCTCTTAAAATTATTTTATCATTAACCATAAAATCACCTTTTTATTTTATTTTTCTGTTCCAAATTTATATGCTAATAAAAATGCTCCTACAAAAAATACAATTCCTACTACTATTTCAAGTAGTCCAACGCTGATAAAGACACCGTCTACAATGAAGTTTTGATATACTATTCCTATAATTGAAGCCACAACAAAGCCAACAATTGCCCAGTATGATTTAACAGGATTTTTCTTGATTAAAGTTTCTATAAATTTCGCTCCACCAAGCATTCCAGCTACAATTCCCAAACCAAAAGGTAGTAAAATCAAAAAGTTATGCACAATTAAACTTGTGTCTGTTAAATTTTTGATAAGGTCAATAGTTGGTGTGTAATATCCAATTGTCATAAGCACTGCCGAACCACTAACTCCTGGAATTAACATTGTAAAAGCTGAAACAACTCCGACAAAGAACATTTTAACATAGTCAAATGCCCCCATATTTTCAAAGGAAACATCTGCTCCAGCTGATAAAAATACAGTTGTCAAAACTAAAGCGCAAGCGATAACAAAAGCTAATATATGTGAAATTGAAACTTTTTCGCCTTTCATTCTACCACAAAGCATAGGTAATCCACCAAAAATTGCACCCACAAAAAGCATAATAGTAGCAAAAACAAAGTTTTCAAGGCCAAATGAAATCACACGGCTTAAAGTTAGCAAGGAAAGAACTATACCTACACCAATTGGTATTAAAAATTTAAGATTTTCTTTAAAATCAGCAAAAAAGTTACCCAAAGCCGAAATGAACTTTTCATAAATTCCTAAAGTAATTGCTAAAGTTCCACCACTGATACCTGGTATTAAATTTGCTAGACCCATTAAAAAGCCTTTTGCACAAAGTACTATATTTTTCATTTATTTCTCCGTTGTTTTTATATTATTTTATACTATAATCAAAAATAAGTCAACAAAAAAAGAGAAAGACCGTAATCTTTCTCTTTTTAAACTGGACTAATAATTAGTCAACTGCCCAAGGTTGACCTTGTTTGTCAACATATGTGCCTTGTACGATTTTAATGATGTCGATAATAACACCGATGTAACAAAAACCGCCTGTGCATAGGTATAAAACACCCATAAGAATATTTCCTGTTAAGAATTTATGTATTCCTAAGTAACCTGTGAAAATTGTGATTAAAAGACCCGCAATTTTGCTAACTTGAACTGTTTTCATAAAAAAAACCTCCGTAAAATTAATATATATTTCAAACAAACTAAGTTTATTTAAAGACTTGGAATTATAGATTTAAAGCTGTAAGCTCTTTAACTGTTTCGTCAATTAATCTAATACATTCTTTTTTATTTGAACCACCTAATCTAGCAATGTTAGAATAACCTTTTGTAACACTAGACAAAATTAAATTTTTAGCAGCACCTTCTAAAGAAAGTTCGTCACCTTTTTGTACTACGTATTTTTTGCCAGGTTTTTTCATAGTTCTTGACATAATTTGAACTTGGTTAGTAGAGTCTAAAGCTGGGAAAACTATAACTTTTGAACCCATATAAGTAACTAGTTGTGCAGTTCCTGCGCTAAAAGTAACATCTTTAATTACTTCATAAAGCTCGGGGATTGTGTATTCATTTTTAAATTCAATTTTTTCTATTTTAATACCGAATGCCATATAATTTACTCCTTTAATTCTGATGTATATATTATAACATTTATAACGCAGTTAATACAACTATCCGTATGGACAGTTTTCGACATTTTTTATGTAATTTTTAATATATTCGTTGATATAACAGCTGTTTTGTGATAAAATTAAGTGTACTAAAATTTTTATAAAGAGGTGAAATTTATGGATAAATATAACAGTTTTTCAAATATAGAAGAACCTATATCACAAAATTTAATTCCAAAACTTAAAGAATATAATATTTTTTATTTATATAATATTTTTGGTGCTGGTAAAACTTTTTTATCGGTTAATTTTGCGCAAAACAATTTTGCACATTGGTACCGTTTAAGTTTTAACAATGAGGACTTTTACGAAAAATTAGATAAACTTTTCAATAAATATAAAAAGACCAACACCAGAGTTATGCTTATTTTAGATGAAATTGAGGAATTAAGCTTAAAAGAAGAAGATAAATTTCACAGCTTTATTTCAAACTATATAGACATCAATTCAAAAATCAAAATTATTATCATTGGTGACTGCAAACTTCCAAATTTTCTTGTTCCTTATAAAAGCTCTCAACATATTTATGTTTTTGATAAAAACATATTAACTTTAGATAAAACTTACATTAAAAACCTTATGTTTTCCCACAAAAAATTAAAAATTTTACCACAAAAGAATATTGATGCCATTTTAGAAGATTGTATCAATTTTAGCCATGGTCACGGTCTTCTAGTAAATCTTTACTTGCAACATTTGCACTATTTTAGCGATAATTTAGATAAAGTTAAAACTTATGCTTTAAATGATTTTTATAATCAACTTGACATATATTTTTCAAAAAACTGGGAAAAACATAATTTACAAGCTGCTATAAAACTAAGTGTGCTTTCTTCTTTTAGTATTGACTTAGCCGATAAAATTCTAGGTGAAAACTCTAAAGAAATTCTACTTAATATTATGAACAAAAGTTGCTTTATAGAATATGACACTGAAAGTACTTTTGTTTTTGAACCTATTTTCCAAAAATATTTCTCCAGCAAATTTGACCAATTAGAGTTTAACACTCAAACTAACATTTATAACACTGTTGCTAACTATTACGTAGGAATTCGTGATTTTGACAACGCTTTAATCTATTATAAACTAGCAAATAATATAACTAAAATTACTAATCTTGTTGTTTATCTTTTAGAAAATGCAGACGGTTGTAACTATGCAGAACTTAGCGATAAATATATTGATATGATTTGTGAGCAAACACCTAAAGTGATTGGTGCAAAAGCTATGCTTCATGCTTATAGAATGGAGCCTGAAATAAGCAAATTATATTTAAACGAACTTAAGACTTTGATGGTTAACTCTAAAAATACTGATGATTATGACGAGAATTTAAAAGTATATGTTAGAACATTGATTGCAAGCCCTTGTGTTTCAGCTAAGGAATTAAAGGAAAATCTTTTATACTGTACTAAATATATTCAAATTAACAATCTTACAATTGAAAATATTATGCCAACTAGTAATTCGGATTCCGTTATAAACGGTGGTATAGATTTACTAGACTGGGTACCAACTCAAACTATACTTTTGCCAATTATTAAGCCTATCATCAACAAAATGCTAGGCGAAAACGGCATTGGTGCAGTAGATGCTTCGCTAGGTGAACTTTTGTACGAACAAAACAACGCTACCCAGTCTATAGTTTACTTAACACACGCCTTAAGCGACGCTAACCTTCACGGAGTAATGCGTATACAGTATACAGTTACGGGCATAATGTCAAGACTTTTTAGGTCAGAAGGACAAATTCAAACAGCTACAGAAATCCTTGAAAATATTTACGACAAGGCAAAGCAACTAAGCTACAATGAACTTTTACCTAATATTGAAAGTTCTATAATTGAATGTGCTCTTTTAAAAGGTGATATTGACACATGTAAAAAATGGCTTATTGCTGATGATTTAGACAACTACAATAATTTTTACATAACTTATCGTTATAAACAGCTAACAAAAGTACGTGTTTTTATAGCCTTAGGCAGAGAGTTAGAAGCTTTGTGTATTATAGAATATTTGCTAAATTATGCAAAACTTTATCACAGAACTTACCTGCAAATTCAGCTTTCTGTTTTAAAATCGATAATACTTTTTAGGCGAAATGAGGATTACGAAGAGATTTTGTTATCGGCTGTTTTAATGGCACAAGAATATCAACTTATAAGAGTTTTAGCTGACAACGGAACAGCATTACTACCAATTTGGAAAAAAATGAATTGGAGTAACTATAAAGATATTAAAACTAAATTTGTAAATACTGTAGAAAAAAACCTAATAGAATTTGATAAGTTTTACCCTAAATATTTAGAAATTCCAAAAACTTATGGAAATTTAACCGACAGAGAAATCGAAGTTTTACATCTATTAGCTAAAGGGGAAAATAACACTCAAATTTCTAAAACCTTAACTATAAGTTTAGGAACAGCAAAATTTCATGTTTCTAACATCATTAAAAAACTAGAATCTGAAAACCGTACAGTAGCAGTAAAAATAGCACAAGAACAAGGTATAATATAACAAAATTGGCTGTGATAAATTGCATTTTATCACAGCCAATTATATTTATTCTAATGTTAACACTTGTAAATACGAATATCCGCTGTCTAGCAGTGCTAGTGCTTCGATTGTTATTTCCTCGTAATTTTCTGGCAAATCGATTTCTTCTGTAAACCTAAGTTCAACACCATAAGGACAACAACCAGCCTCGTCATAAATAACAATAAAGTAAATCATGTCGTCGCTGTCGGTGAGTTCGTATTCTTGAAACATTCCTGTTACTTTAAAAAAAGTATTTTCATATTCTTCAGGGGCGTAAATTAAATTGATTATTTGAGAAAGCATAACAGTGTCGCTAACGCTTGTTAAATCGTAATCTATAGTATAATTTTCTAAATCTGCAGTTGTTCCAGAGTCGCTCTGACTGCTACAGGCTGTTAAAAAAAGCATTAAACAAGCTAAACCTAATACTGTTATTTTTCTTTTCATATTATTCCCCTTTTTTTAAAGAAATTAAATTGCAAATTCCAAATATAATAATATTTGCTGTCACAATTGTGCTACCTACAGGAGTACCATAAATTATTGAAACTAAAATTCCAATAACGGCACAAAAAACTGATATAACAACTGATGAAAGAATTACAGCCTTAAAATTTTTAAAAACTCTCATAGAAGAAAGTGCTGGGAAAACCACCAATGCACTTATTAGAAGTGAACCTACCAAATTCATTGCAACAACTATAACTGCTGCAATTGTAACTGCTATAAGCAAGTTGTAAACTGCAGTGTTAATTCCAGTTGCTTTAGCGAAAGTTTCGTCAAAAGTAACGGAGAAAATCTTATTGTAAAACAATAAAAATATAGCAATTACAAAAACCGATAAAACAATGCAAGTTGTAACATCTGATTGTTTGAGAGTTAAAATTGAAGTTGAACCAAATAAAGTTGTACAAACATCACCTGCTAAATTTGTAGAGGCAGGAAAAATATTTAATAGCAAATAACCAATAGCCAATGAACCAACTGATAGCATAGCAATTGCTGCATCGCCATTTATTTTAGTATTCTGCCCCATCTTAAGTAACATTATAGCACAAAGTGCAGTAATTGGAAAGACTAAAAAATTAGTATTGGTAACTTTTAAGACAGTTGCAATGGCTATAGCGCCAAAAGCGATGTGAGAAAGTCCGTCGCCAATATACGAAAGCCTTTTAAGCACCAAAGTTGCACCTAATAAAGACGAGCAAAGTGCCACCAAAACACCAACTATCATTGCGTTAACAACAAAAGAGTAAGAAAAATAATTCACTAATGTTTCTATAATATCCATCACAAAACACTCCTTTTCTCGTATTCATGTTTTGTCATGCACTCAACGCAACATTCTTCTATACAAAGTATGAAGTCGGCGTCTTCTATCGCCTCTTGTAAATCATGGGTTATCATTATGATAGTTATACCCTCGTTGTTTAGTTTTTTTATAAGTTTATAAAGTTCTTGTGTTGTGGCAGCGTCAAGCCCAGCTGTCGGTTCGTCCAATAGTAAAATTTTATTTGCAGCACACAAGGCTCTTGCTAGTAAAACTCTTTGCTGTTGGCCACCGGAAAGTCTGCTATAACTTTTTTTTGCTAAATGTGTAATCCCTAATTTTTCTAGCATATTGTTTGCCATCTTTTTTTCGGCTTTATTATAAAAAGGTCTAAGACCAACTTTGTTAAGGCAACCAGAAATAACTACCTCGTAAACAGAGGCTGGAAAATCCTTTTGAATTTGATTTTGCTGTGGCAAGTATCCTATATCAGTGTTTTTAAGGTCGTCTGACATTGAAATACTGCCACTAATTGGTGGCAAAAGTCCTAACAGTGTTTTTATAAGCGTACTTTTACCAGCGCCATTTTGACCGATAACGCAGGTGTATGAACCTTTTTCTATAGTGAAGTTCACACCCTCGTGTATTGGGATATTATTATAACCTACCGAAAGATTATTACAAACAATTTGCATTTTAGAACCTTGTCTTTCTTTTTTATGGATATGTTTATATTGTATCAACATTATTCGTCGTTACAATATAGGTGCTGGTTTATTTAGCTAAAGCCAATGTTAATACTTCAAGGTTAGAAGTCATTACAGAGTAATAAGTTGTACCACTGTTAATCATTTCCTCGCTTACGTTTTGCATTGAATCAAGTATCAACACTTCAACGTCTTGATTATCCATGCCACTTATAATAGTGTCAGCAATATCAGTTGTACCTGTTTCGATAATAAGCAAGTAGCTCACGTCGTATTCATTAGCAGCATCAGTTAACCAAGCGATAGTTTCGAAACTAGCCTCAGTTTCAGAAGAACAACCATCGAAAGCTGCGTAATATGATAAATCATAGTCGGTTACAAGGTAAGTGAAAGGAAATCTATCTGCAAAAATAACTGTATCTCTAATGTCATCGCTAGAAATAAGTTCCTCGTAAGCTACATCTAGCTCTGATAAACTTTCAATATAAGCAGTAGCGTTTACTTGGTATGTGTCAGCGTTGTCTGGGTCTAAAGTAGCCATTTCATTTGCAATACTTTGTGTAAGAGTCATTGCATTTTTAAGTGATAGCCAAACATGTTCGTCGTCTTCGCCTTCTTCATGGTCGTGCTCTTCTTCAGTTTCTGCTTCATCCTCGTCATGGTCATGCTCTTCTTCAGTTTCTGCCTCTTCATCGTCGTGGTCTTCATCAGTACAACAATCATCTGTGCATACTTCGCCATCGACATTTGATGTTCCTATTTCAGCTAACACATCGTCACCTAATGAAGTCATCATGCTAACTGCGTTTAAGTCATCATTATCGCCTTGAGCGATAACATCTGCAACCCAGTCGTCAGACTCGCCACCTGTGTATATAAACATATCAGATGTAGTAATTGTAAGCATATCTGCAACAGTTGGCTCATAGTTATGAAGGTCAGTACCGTCATCAACTAAAAGTGTGATGTCGAAATTTTCAGCCTCGTCACCTAAAACTTGTAAAAGCCAGTCGTATTGGTAAAAAGAAGTTACAACTAAAGATAGTTTTTCTTCACTTTCTTCAGTTTCATCTGTTTCTTCATCTGTTTCTTCTTCAGATACACTTGTGTCAGTATCTGTTGTAGATGTTGTGCTGCAAGCACTAAACATCATACAAGCTGATAACAGGCAAACGGTTAATAATAGAATTTTTTTCATTTTTTCATCTTCCTTTTAAATTAATTATTTGTAAGTTTTTGCGAACAATCAGCACATTGTCCATATAAAAATGCTGATGAACCATTCACTTGAAAAGAGAATGCATCTTTAGCAACTGCCATTATCATTTGCGAAATATTCCTATCTAAATGATACGTAGCGTCACAGCTTTGGCATTTGAAATGTATTATTCCAGCGCAGTGCTCAGGGTCAACATATTGATATAACGTACCTTGGCGATTTTTCTCGCTCACCTTACATAACAAGCCTTCCTTTTCCATTTCGGAAAGATTTCTGTAAATTGCACTTATACTTACATCTTTATCTGATAATATTTGTTGAACTTCTGCCGCAGAAAAAGTTCTATGATTATTATTTTTAAATAAAGTAGTTAATACTTTTCTTTGCTCTGTAATATATTTGCTCATATTATGCCCTCCCAATTTGCGAATTTTTCGCAAATTTATAATATCACAATGTTTCGTGTTTGTCAAATGTTTTTTTAAAAATCCGTAAAAATTTAAGAATACCACTGCCCATATCATATATGTATGCAAAGAAAAAAGCCTGATACAAAATGTATCAAGCTTTTTGGTGACTCATCGGAGATTCGAACTCCGGACACCCTGATTAAAAGTCAGGTGCTCTGCCAGCTGAGCTAATGAATCGATTATTAAATTAAATATAGTGTGGACAGCT
>JAWXUM010000040.1:0-20483 GCA_044432645.1 Clostridia bacterium
AGCCAACCACAGAGCCAACCACAGAGCCAACCACAGAGCCGACTACAGAACCAACAGTAGACGAAGAAGACGAAACAGAAGACGAAGAAGATGTTCCACAAACTGGTGACTTAAATAGTAATGTGCTATGGGTTACATTAGCGTTTATAAGTTTAGGTGGAATTATAATTATCAAAAACCAAAAATCAAAAGCATAATAAATAAGTAAAAGCCTCGACTTAACCACAAGTCGAGGCTTTTTGTATAACCGAGTACATTTCTTTTAAATTACCAAAATCGTGATGAAATTCCACCAATCAGTAGAACACCTAAAAGCTACTATCACTATATATATGGGGAATTATAACGAAAACGACCTCATACATGCAATAAATACAAAATTCCAAATCAAACCGAAATGGAATTTTACGAAAAATTGGACAAATGAGCTCCAAACCCTTATCCGTTTCAAAATATGGACGTATTTTTAATAAAGAACGTAAAAAAGCAAGTTCCACTAACTAAAAAAAATAAGGCACACCACAGTGAATGTGATGTGCCAGTACATATATTACCTTGCAAAGTCTTTTAACAAAAAACAAAATCCGAAAACATCGCCTATAAAGGTTAATTGTTTCGGATTATGTGTTTTTGTGTTTACCCATCAAAATCGATATTTTAGTTCGTTTTTAAACCTTTCGAAGAGATTCGAACTCACGTCACCATATCGATTTATTTCCTAAACCCTAACAAAAAAGTTGATTTTTGTGATATTCAATATGATTTATTATATCATAAGATTATTTAACTTTCAACACATCATTCTTTTGCTAGTTTTTTAAATTTTCTGTTCTGAAACTATAATAGTTTTGACTTATACCAAGTAATATATTTTATCTTTAAAATTCTATAAGGCTTTTTGATAAAATAATTTTTATGATGAGTGATTAAATTTCTGCAAGTTTCTCGTTGTACAGTGTTAGTTATATTATAGTGGTTTGAAAATCTAAACAATTCTCTTACGACACATTATCGCTGTCGTTCTTCTCCAAGTAGATTATAATAAATTTAAATTATTGTTACAGTGAACCTGTCATAAGTCGCCACAAACATGGCAAATCGCTCTTTAACACTTCGCAAGGGTTTTTCATCTAGTTTCTTGTTTAAAGCTTGATATGGCGACTCACAGCGCGAAATAAACTACTGCTATCGATATTTGAAGCTGATTGCATTATTCTAAGACCACTGGTAGGGGAAGACTGCATAAATTTTCTTTGACACAAGCGAGGTGTAGAACTCTTTTTCTTCTATTGTTTCGCATTTTTTAAGGATAATATTGTTAATTGTGAAGTTTAAGTCCATTGCTTTTTCTTTTAGATCTGGTGTTTCTTTATAAGTTTCGTAAAAATCTCTCATTCTACGAAGATTCCTAGTGGAGAAACCTTTGATTTCAGAAAAATCGGTTTTAAGCATTTTTTCTGTATGAGATACGAACGCTTTTTCGCCTTGCAAACTAATTTGTCTGCCAATCTCGTTATATAAATTCATAAGATTATTTGTTGTTGCTTCATTTTGTGAGTAGCAATTTTTTATAGCTATTCTTATGTTTTTAAAATAGATTTTGTTTTCTTATTTTAACTGTTTCATAAGGTTTCTCTTTCGTTATTCGTTTATGTAGCAATCAGATTTTAAATGCGCATCCTTCACTAAGGTCGCCTACGCATTCGACACTACTCTTTACTCCTTCCAATCAGCTGACACAATTTTTAAAATTTTAGTCAATTCATATCTTGTATTTTCATTGGTTCGCCATTCTTTTTCCATACTTACTAAATCGGATAACATTCTAAATGTTATAGACCAATCTTTGAGGTCGTCCCAATTATTAAGAACAAGTTGATAATAATCACAAAATCTTATGCTTGTAGATTCTTTTAGAAGTTCGCGAGCCCATTTTGCTTCATTATCATATAAATATTTTTGAGAAACATCTGTTGTTTTATCCGCTAAATTTTCTAATTTATTACAAACAGAATCAAGCTGTGAACAAAAATGATAATGTTCTTTTTCCATTCCCGTTATAACTGTATTGTATAGATATTCTTGAGCCATTGCAAATTCTACTAAAGGTCGAAGATTGCCATATCGACTTGACCATTCTCCTCGATTTCCAGCAGAATTCCAACTAAATACATTGTCTAATACATCGCCAATACTCCATGAACCATCGTATAGAAGCTGTAACCATTCACAAGCATTGGGATTTTGAGGTAACAAGTCATTAAGTAAATGCTGTTCTATCAATACAGAAGCGGAACGCTTCTGTATTTTTGCCTCATCAGTTACCATATTTTCTATAATTAACTTAATTCGACTATTACTAAATATAATCATTTTTTTCAAATTGTTTAAAGACATAATAATTATTTTCCTTTCTTTTTTAAATATTTTTATAACCAAATTATAACCTTTTTATAACCCGATGTCAATAGGAGTTTTTGTTATAAATCATTATGATTTTTGTATCAACTAAATATTTTAATTATTCCCCTGACTAATGACGCTTATTATAAATAAACTCAATTGATTTTTGTTGCTGTGCCTAGTTAATCGTAAGAATTTTAATGCAAAAATGTATATGTCCAAAATTTGCTCTACTGTTTATATTGTTTATTTATACTAACAACTTTTTCATAATCCACATGATTTGACAAATTTTCTAAATTATACTATTAATTCAACATTTATTTGATATTTTTAATCTATTGTTGTTTCAAACTTCCTTCCACAGTTAAATAGTATTTGAAGTTTTCCGTCAGCATAAACTTTAATTTGCCTCATTACTAGCCTTATGATGTCATTATCATAATCTTCGTAGTCATGGGTGTCGTTTTCTAAGAAGATTTTGACTTCTTCTACTTCTTTGTGGATTTTTTCTTTAACTGTGCCAGATTCTTTGTACTGGTCGAGCATTGTTTGAAGTTCTCTAATTTCGTCTGACATGGCTTTTAATATATCGTGTTTTTCGGCGATTGTATGGGTGGCTGTGCATTCTGCAATCAACGTCATTGTTTGTGGTTTTAGATTTGCTATCTGTTCTTCGACTTTACTAACATTGATTGCTCCATCGACTTGACTCCATAAGCTGTTTTCTGTTTTACGATTACATCCATCGTCATTTTGAAGTAAAAAAACAGGCCTTTTTCCGAAGAAAAAAGCCTTAGGCTCTTGATGTTTCCTAGTCTTTTTCTAGAGCACATCTTTTTCGATGGGTAATTAGGTGTTTACCTATCGAAATTGATATTTTAGTTCGTTTTTAAGCCTTTCGGAGAGATTCGTAATAATTCCATTATATAATAATATTGAACATTGCTGCTCAAGATTATTATAGTGGCTTAATTTATATAATTACATTTTCATAACTTGAATCAATAATAGCTTTAGGAGATTGATCTTTGTTCAGTTCTTTTTTTACGTATTCAGTGACTTTTTCAGCAAGATAATCTTTTAATTTCACATCAGTTAAGAAACGATTATTGTAAAGTATAGTCTTAGGTGGATTTGATATTGTCTGCGCAAGATAGTGAGTCCATATTCCCTGTTGTAAGTCATGGCTTGAGTACGAACTTTCTCCTGTTTGACAAGACATAAATATAGCATAATAGGGATGATCTTTTGCAAAAATGTATAGTGAATCTTCGCTAATATTTGAAACATTATTTCGTGCGAAATCATTTCTAAAACTTTGGGCACATGCATCTATAAAAATGAGTGCATTTTTGCATTTTGAACTTTTTAATGGATTTAATAACATCTGATCCAATTCAATTGATGTTGCACTGATGTTTGATGGATGCATATCATATGTTGACAAACAGTTACTGACACCATTGTGAAAACCATGTCCTGCATAGTAAAAAAAGAGCCTATCATTTTCTGTAAGTGAGCTAAGCAATTGTTTCAAATCATATTCTAATGTATTTTTTACTGCTTCCTCATTTAAAATCATATGAATATTATCTTCGTCCACATTCATTACTTTAATTAATACATCTTTTATTTTATTAGCATCATTTACAGCATACTTAACAGTCGGAACACTATTTCTAGGTAAATATTCTTCAATAGCAATTATAATTGCTATTGTATTTTGTGGAACAAATGAATTTAATTGTCGAGTAAATCCGCTGTTATTTATAGATGAAATTGTTCGATCATTTGTGCGAATGAATTTTTGTTTATTAAGTAAAATTATATTCTCTGATTTTTCTACCTCAATAACAAATATAAGTTCGTTTCCTCTAATCGTCCAATTATAATTTACAACAGGTATTGTATTCAATAAAGTAACAGCTTTTTTAACTATTTCATCTACTCTGAAATCTGAACTTAAACCGACCACTTCATTCTCTAATTTAGAACGCTCTTTGATACCCCAAATTAGTGTTCCGCCTAAAGTATTTGCAAATGATGCGATAATTTGAGCCGTTTTTTCAGGAGAGTAAGGAACAGCATTAAACTCTAAAGTTTCTGACTTAGGGTTATTAAATTCAGTATCTTTAATTTCAATTTTCTTAAGAGGAATTTTATTTATTTTTACCATTTTCAACAGTTTTCCAAATGTAAATTGTCTTGGAGGTGATATTCCATCTTCATACCAGAGTTCAGCATCAGCATACTCAAGTACATCAAATTCAGACTCATAAAATAGACGCATTTTTCCATTATCTGAAGGTCGTGCTACAACGGCGATATCATTTCCATTCTTCTTGATGCCTAGTATAACACTTTTACTTGTAATTGCACTAGCTTCCGAACAATCATATTCCTGCAAAGT
This sequence comes from Clostridia bacterium, assembly GCA_044432645.1. Taxonomy (GTDB): domain Bacteria; phylum Bacillota; class Clostridia; order Oscillospirales; family Acutalibacteraceae; genus SIG603. Next base: position 4,817 of record JAWXUM010000040.1, read on the forward strand.
GGTCAAATGCTTTATTACATTTGCAACCGATCTCGGTATAAGATTTTCAATATAATTCTTTTTATCAAAATCCGGCTCAGGACTTTCATGAAAATCATCAGAATCTATGATTTGAGTATCTTCATTACCCTTATCATTTTTAATCATCCAATCTTGTGGAAACTCAATACTCTCCTGTATAAAATATTGTTGTATTTCTTTAATATTTGATCTTAATAAAAAATCAAGTTTACTTTCGTGACCTATCAGCTCTAAATATCTACATATCATTTCCGATAATTTAAGTAACACAAAGTTTGAGTTCCAAGGCGTTGTTACATATAGTTCTTTATTGTCAAAGTGTACATTGGCCTCTTTTGAAAAACCAATTTCTGAATATGTTATTTCAAGTTTATTGGATTGTAAAATATTTAATGATTTTAAGCTTTCTTCTAATTTTAATAAGTGTTGCTTGGTACTATCATCGTTATCATCATACTCAACCCATATTTTAAAATAAGGAATAATAGCATTCAATTTACCTTTTAATGAAGTACAGTTTTCTATACTATCACTTTGCAACTTAAATTGATCTTGTTTTAATATTACAATTTGAAAATACGATAATAAGTTTTCTAAATTTGGATGGTTTTGATTTTTCGAGTTTAGTTTTATAAAAACATATTGTTCTTGGAAAATGGACTCATTCCCATCAATATAGTACTTTAAAGTACCACTTTCGGTAAATGTATCATTGGTATTTAATAATTTATGAGATTCTGACCATTTTTTTACTTTATTACCTATATCTATACTCCAATTTCTACAATCATCAAGTAATACACTGTATATAGCTTGTACTCTATCATAATTCTTGCTTTTAATTTTATCATCTTTAACATCAATTGATATTTGACGTAATATATTCAAATAGTCATCAACTTGAAGTGTTGTTTTAAATTGAAAAAATGCTTTCCAATCCTGTGATAATTCAGGACCACTGAATATAGGCAAATATTTTCCACCAATTTTTTTGATTTCGTCAGTATTCAGAAAAACTAAATCGGATGATTCAGTTTTTTTCATCACCGTTGGAACACATTTTACATTCTTTATAAACCAAGGTAGATAGTTTATAACTACATCACCACTATTACGACCTGGCATACCGCTATTACCCCAATAGGCTTTTGCACCACTTGCGATTTCAGATGGATTATGATTTTTAATATAATCACACCAAAACGCATCAGCGAATTTAAAATTTTCTAACGTATAATTTATTAATGCTAAATTTGAAACATTGCTAAATTCATCAGCTCTAAAGGTTGTCGTTAATGGTTTAAATAGCTTGTCTGATGTTAAAAAATATTTTTCTAAAAACCCTTTTTGGATCAATGACGATTTACTTGTTTTTTCATCATAATTAACGTTGTGAATTCCATCTGAAGCCCCTAAAGTTTTTAAAAACATCTTCCATCTATCTTTTTCTGATAAATCTATACAATACAGCTCACTAACGAATATATCATCATTGAGCATAGTTTCTATTTTCAATCTTGGATTGTAATAGTCAGCCAAGTAGCATTTTGAAGCCTGCAAAAGTGTTCCGTTTTGTGTCAAAAGTCTAATTTGAGATAATTCATGTATCAAATCCTCTCTTAATTCACCTTTTCTATATAATTGGAAGAGCTTTTGTATTTCAATCACAGCATTATTTAAAGTAATATAGTTGTCTATATCTGGTATAATGATTTGCCTAATATACGTTATATCAGTCTTTTCCTTTACGCCTAGATCTTGTAACCAATTTTTAATTTCTGTGTTTGTTAATAACCAACTTAGGATATCTTTATGAATAAATAGCAACTCACTATTAGGATTATTCCAATTTTCATCCTCCGATGTTGGAAAACAAATAGATGCTGGGGTACTCAAATATCCTTTATGATTTAAAATAAATGTGAGTTCGGAAACAAATTCATTGGTTACACTTTTTAATTTTTCTTTCTTACACAATGAATTCAAATGGTTTAATAGACTTTTATTTTTTTCTATGTCGTGAGTATTAATAAAAGGTGGTGATTTTAAAAACTCCTTTAAATCTTTCCATTCAAAACTAATGGCTCCTAATTTTTTCAACTCATTTGAAAGTAGACAATACTGAGCATATTGTATATTTTCATTGTTCTTATACTTTATTTGAATATATTGCAGTATAGGGTTTTCACCAATAAAACTTTGAGCAGATAAAAAAGTAAAATCTATTACGCTATCATTGAGTTTAATTAGTTGATTGTTTCGTGAAACTATAAAAGGAATTTCTTTCTTTGCTTTTTCTATTCCTCTATTGTAACTACTACCTAAATCATCATTATAAATCGTAGCTTTAGGAATTAGTTTGTATGCTTCAAAAGATATTTCTGACTTAACTAATTCAGAAATCCATACGAAAATTTCATATGAAATATTTTCAAATAGCCACTGATTCCATTTCGAATCCACATGTATACTTTGTCTATTAGCATTTGTCAAAAAGTTTGTGTTCACAAGTACTGGGAATGAATATTTTGATTCTGATGTAGGGAGATAAGAATATAGTAATCTTTCGTCTTGACTTAAATCAACAATTCCTTCTTGATTAACCTTTGCTGCAAAAGTCATTTCAATATTGGTTGCTTCCAATAATTTAGGTGGGATATTACGTTCATCCTTTAATACCTCTTTTAAATCTTTTGTTACTTCCAATTTTGTTTTCTTTATTATCCACTCATCTTTCAGTGAATGACTGTTTGATAGCATAACTTCATTATCTTTACGTTTGATATAAATAGTTGTAGTATTAACATTTACAAAATTTATTTCACAGATATTTTTCAAAAACAGAAACATATTAATATTTTTGGTTAGCGAACTAATTGCGCCACAAACATCTTTAGGATATTTCAACTTTATTATTGTTGCGACATTAGCGCCGCACTCGAACAAATATGTCTTAATTTCATCTTCTATCACTGAGCCATCTGTATATATCGGAATTATTTGCCAAGGTAATTGGAAATATCTATTGTGTTCTTTCTCCCATTCGATTTTATTTTCTCCCCATTTTTCATCCCAAGGAAAGTTATATAGTTTATCAAATCTAAAGTATTCCTTATCTGTGTAGACTACAACTTCATCTGATTGACCAAAGACTGACTTGAATCCGATACCTTTGTATCCTGTTTTTGTTATATCTGATTTTTTTGTTCCATTATTGATATTACACAGCCCTATAATATCACTTTTATCAAAAACCTTTCCAGAATGTGCAACAATTAAAGTATCACCTATTATATTTATCCAAACCTTTATAGGGTTGTTGCCTACACTAGAATCATCAGCGTTTTGTAGCAACTCATAAATGAATCTATCTGCATCTGTATATAAATCCTTTGATAATGCGTCAATAGAGTCGGCTTGATTTACAGCTTGCATTGCATTAGCATAATCGGTATTATCCTTAAATAATTTATCAACATATGATTTTAAACTCATCATCTTTATCCTTTCGTTATACCTTATAGTATTTTTTCAGAAATATTTTATATAACTAATAACCGTTGTCGTTCTTTTCTAAGCATATTATAATACTTTTTCATTAGTTTTGCAATTGAGCTATTATGAATCGGCATAAATGCCTCAAATATCGTTTTAATATTTTGGCGGCTGTTTACCTTAGTTTCTTCTTTAAAGCAGGATACAGTGCCACACGGTGTGTCACAAGCGTCTGACATCGCTATTTGAAGATGTTTTTCATCTTCTATGGCTGCTAGTAAGGAAAGTTTGCTTGAATTTTCTTACTAGCAAGGGTAATATAGAATTCTTTTCTTCTGTAGTTTCACGTTTTTCAAGAATAATACTGTTAATTGTGAAGTTTAAATTCATTGCTTTTTCTTTTAGAATTGGTGTTTATTTATAAGTTTCGTAAAAATCTCTCATTCTACGAAGATTTCTAGCGTAGAAACCTTTGATTTCAGCAAACTCAGTTTTGAGCATTTTTTCTACATGAGATACAAACGCTTTTTTACCTTGCAAATTAATTTGTCTGCCAATCTCGTTATATAAACTCATAAGATTATTTGTTGTTACTTATTTTTTTGAGGAGCAATTTTTTATAGCTGTTCTTATACTTTCAAAATAGATTTGACTTTCTAATTTTAACTGTTTCATAAGGTTTCTCCCTTTTGATGTATGAAAAAAGGAGAAGATCTAATTTAAAAATTTGTTTTAGTTTATCGTTGTTTTTTCACTGACATAGCGATGAAAATTGACAAATATAAATTTTCGTAATATAATTTAATAATGATAGTTCTATAAAAATCTACATAAAACAACAAACAGGTGGGTGTTAAAATGAAATATTTTAAGTTTAATGATAATATCAATAATATATTAAATTGGTGCAATACAAAAGCATTAGTTCATTTTTGTAGAACATGTATTTTTAGAGCTTTTTTGCAAGCTGTAATCTCATTTATTACAATACAACTATATTTTTTAGCATTTCTTTCTGATAAAAATGGTGTAGCTCTTTCAGAATTTTCAAGTTTAGAGATATTAAATTATATTTTCAGACCAGCTTTTCTAGGAGTTTCTGGATTTATTATTTATGTTTTTAGTTTTATTTTAGTGGTCGCAAGTTTATTTGGCAATAAATTAAATGGCGTAAATACTGATTCAAATGGAAACTCTACGGGTATTAAAAAACATGAGAATAAAGAGGTAAGTAGTAAAATTAAATCAACTAATACATGTGCTTTGGAGTGTACAAATAAAAATTCCAAAGGAAGCGATGTGAAATTTAAAAAATATAAAAAGATAGAGTTAATTAACAATAGTGAGTTACTCAAGGAATTTCTAAATAAACAAGAGAAAATTGAAAAAAGTATTCGCAATATTCATGTCATAGGGGTGGTATCATATTCGCTCATATGTTTGATAGTTGCTTTATTTCTTGTGTACTATACCCATTGTTTTGAAGGACTTTTAAACTCTAATGAGATTCGCTGTTTCATTATTGTTTTTACTTTATTTGGGAGTCTAATTGGTTTTCTTTGGAACTTTTGTGACTATTATGCCGAAAAAGAATTGATTGGTCGTATATAATTTCAGATACAAATCTAATTGAACTATACAAAGAAAATAATTTTTCAGATAAAGAAATAAAAGAGAAAATTGACGAAAAAAAGAAGAATTATATTTCACATACCTTCATTTTAATATGTGTTTCTTTAATATTTATAGGTATTGTTATGTATAGCCCTTTTTATGAAATTTTTCCTTTAGACATTTATTTTATGTCAAATCCCTTTGTGCTATTTTATATCACTATTGGCATTTTATTTTACAAATATTCTTATGCATATTATTATAAAATTGAAAAGTCTGATAGTAAAATTTTCCCTCATTTATACGATTTTAATTTTAAAAAGTAAATAATATATATTTAGATTATTATAGTTAAAGCACAATAAATAAAATTCGCAGTAAATAGTATGAAGGTACTATTACTGCGAATTTTGATATTTTTTACAAGTTATTTTCTCAATAAAGGATAATATTTAATTATCCTTTGCATAGGAGATACGCATGAGAAAACGATTATTATTTTACGCTATGCTGTTTTTAATTTGCTCAATAGCAGCGTTATATACTGCTTTAAATTATGATGAAATTATAATTTACACCGTTCTAGGTTGGAGTGTTATTATGATTCCAACAACTGTATCTATTATTCCATTAGTTGATGAAGAAATTAAAAAAAGCAAGACTGAAAAAACAATTTTATCTGACTCTACATTTACTGATAGAAGAGAAGATATTGAAAAAATTTTTGATACTCTTAAGTTAAATAACTCTATTCAACTACTAGGAAGTGAACATGGATGTGGGAAATCATGGTTAGTTAAGAAAATATGTGATTTGGTAACTAATAAAAGGAATTTGCGAAGATATATAGGCAAGAAAATACAAACGACAATAAAGAAATCCATTTTTATATCTAAAATAAACGATGAAAACCAACTTCATCATTTATTTTCTGACAATAATTTAAATAAAAAAACTTTAATAGTTTTTGATAATATTCCCAAAAAATATATGAAATTAGTCAAATCATATCAATACAAAATAGGATTTAAACTTATTTATATATTAGAGGATATGGAAGTGACTGATATCTGCACCTACTCAGTTGGCAAATTCGAAGAAGAACATTTATCTTTGTTGCAAGATAAAATAATAAAGATATATCCTTTGGTTAATCGATTGAGTGAGGATGAGTTAAAGATAGTATACTCGTTGACAGATGGGAATATATTTAAAATATCAGAGATATTAAGTAGGGCAGAATGCGTTAATTGGGTGAAAACTATAGCGGCAAATCAAACGGTTGAATATATATTAGAACTACGTAAAATAGAAGTCACATTATTTACAGGCAAATATCACGATGCAAACATTGAATTAAAAGATTTTAAAGAGAAATATAAGAATTCGATACATATAAATAATGACTTGTTTTTTAGATATACGATAATTAAATCTGAATGCGAACATCTTTTGAATAGTTATAGAAGTGCTTGTGATATCATTAAAACACTCGATCCTTCAGATGAACGAAATGAAAAATTTATTATAGAACGACAATTAGCTCATTATTTAAAGCACCTTTGGAAACCGACGGAAGCACTAGAAATACTACATAAAATATCTGTTAATTATGAGTTGGCTATTTTAGATACTTTTGGTATATATCTTGCAAATGCATTTATATCCGAAGTTGACACTATTTCAGTACAAAAATTTCTTGAATTGTTTTCGCAGGTGTCCGAGACAGATAATTCTAAATATATGAGGTATGAAATATACTATGGGTTCTATAATAATGATGATGTCACAAAATTATTAGCTATGTCAGATAAGCTAATTGAAACTTACAAAAAAGAGAACAATAGGTTATTAGCCAATGCATTTGTTTTAAGAGGTGAAATATTTCGTATTTCAAAGAAGTATAATTTAGCTTTGCGAGACTATGAGCAAAGTTTAACAATTACAAATGATAAAAACATTAAAACTCAAGTTTATTTAATTACGTACTATATTGATCATGTTAAGAAAGCAAAAGTAAAGAAGAGATTTAATAATTTAACAACGATAGAATTAGCTGATCTATGCCAAAACAATAAATATTCAGAGCGGCTATTTTCTCAAATAAATTCAATTCTACTGGGGGATGACAATAGTATTATTATACAATATAATATGGATACTCGAATAATGCCTATTCTATAATTATTTCGCTTAATTCGAATTTAGGTGTTTTTTTTGAAATTAGTTTTTTGCGAATTTCTAATATTTCATTTTTATTTTCATCAGAATTTAATAATAAAAACAGTAGTCTAGCAAGTTCTGATAGTTCATCTTCCCCCCAATTATAACGAGCTATTTGCTGAACGCCAATTCGAATTCCAGTATTGTTAAATAACTTTTTGTTTTTCTTGTTTAAAGTTATATTAAATAACTTAGCATTATTAAAATATAAATTTGTGCTCGTTTCATCTAATAGGATAAATATTTGATGGGTCTGAGAGTAGATTTTTTTATCTAATTTTGCAACTTTTAATCCTAATTGCTCCAGTTTACTTGCTAATAAATTCGCTGTTACAACTACGTTAGTTTGGTATACAGAACCGAACTCCTCTTGCTCTATAAGTGATAATAGTAACCCCGCGATATGGTTTGGTTGAGTATTCCTAAGCAAGCTAGGAGTTATTTGTTGCTTTAATAGATTAATATACTGTTTGTTATTTGTCATTACTATGCCACAAGCAGGTGCTGGCAATGTTTTATGTGTACCACCAATTAATATTGCATTACTATAGGATAATGGATTAGATACTGCTTTACCAGATATCAATCCTAGTGTTTGAGTCGCGTCATATATAACACCAGTCCCATTAAATTCAATAAGAGATATATCTGGTATTTGCAGAATATCTGACTGACAAAAAATTATAAAATCATATTTTTTCAGCTTTATCATCTTATTTGTTTTTTTGTAGTCTATTTGATAATTTTTAAAATCATACGGTATTTCATCATATGTAATAGATAAATGTTCTAAAATAATCGGAATAGATGGATGACCACCTTGTTCAGGTGTGGTTAATAGAACTCTCATGCCACTTTTTAATAGAGCCATTGCAACGACAGAAAAGCAGTTTACACCTGTTAAAGTATCAGCATTGACGTAATCACAGTCGAATATAATTTTACATTGTTTTGCTAAAAGACGATTTAGAGATTCCACACATTCCCCTCCTATAAAGGAGTTCTCACCAGTTTCATCAATGAAAGAATATTTACCCTCAAAATCAGAAGTCAGAGGTTGTTTGCAAAAATTAGATATGTGGGTTTGTGCAGCACATAAAGGTATAGACATAGCATCAGTAACTTTCATATCTTTTAAAATTTTCAAATAATCTTCATAAATTTGTTTTCTCATGCGTATCTCCTATGCAAAGGATAATTAAATATTATCCTTTATTTGTATATAATTATACAACGTTCTCCATGGAATTACAATTGGTAATTTAAAATATAATTAGACATATTTGCGTTTAAAATATATACTAAAATTAAAAAGGAGGTTTTGAAATGAATTTATTTTTGGAAATTAATAATTTCTTAAATTGTTGTACAAATCGAAAAAACTTGAGCATGAAAACTACTAAAGCTTATAAAATTGATTTGAAGCAATATTACTTATTTTCGAATGGTGTATATGATAAAGATAACTTGTGTAGATATTTTGATAGTTTGCATTTGAAAAACAAACCTAAAACTATAAAACGAAAAATTGCTACATTGAAGGTGTTTACGCAGTTTTTGCTTATTGAGGACAAGATTGATATAAATCCTTTTTCGAAGATGCAAATATCTTTAAAAGAACCGATGTTGTTGCCTAAGGTCATTCCAATTAATATAATTGCAGAAATTCTAAATGAAGCATATAAACAGCTCGATTTAGCTCGTACTGAATATTCAAAAAAAGCTATTACACGCGACATAGCAGTACTGGAACTTATATTTGCTACAGGGGCAAGGGTAGGGGAAATATCTATGTTAACACCTGAAGCGATTAATATGAAAGAAATGACTATTAAATTTTATGGCAAAGGATCCAGAGAAAGAATTGTGCAGATTGTTAATGTATCAGTAATGAATGCAATTGAAAACTATTACAAATTGTTTGAAAATGATATAAAATGCAATGAATATTTTTTCGTCAATAAAATTAAAAAAAGATTATCTGAGCAATCTATAAGATACATGATACGCAAATATACAAAATTAATTAATTCAAGTATATACGTAACACCGCATATGTTTAGACATTCATTAGCAACACTTCTACTTGAAGAAGATGTTGACATTAGGTATATACAACAAATTTTAGGACACAGTTCTATAACAACAACACAGATTTACACTCATGTGTCGATGGCTAAGCAAAAAGAAATTTTAACTGTAAAACACCCAAGAAATAAAATTGCTTTGTAAATTCTTTTGTTTAAATAGAAATACAGTTTTATTGTAAGAATTAGTGGAGTCCTTAATTGGAATTGAACCAATGCACCTACTTCCGGAGAGTAGTGCTCTTTCCACTGAGCTATAAGGACAAATGAAATGGTAAAGTAAGTGTTTTATAAACTCTAAAAAAAGACTTACAAAAATTTTATTGTAAGTCTTTTTCGCTTATTAGTAATTGTAATTTTAAATACTTAACGATAATGAGTAAAAATAAAGCATTAAAGAAGTTCGCAATCCACAAGTATTTTCTCAACTGGCTCCCAAATCATAAGTGATGGATTTTCCTTATAATATTCGTATCCCTTATATTGCTGTAAAACATAACCATTTTCTTGGTTTCTGTCCATAATCGCTTTAGACCTTTCTATTGCTGAAATCACATCATCAAGAGTCAGTTTACTAAGCACTCTTTTAAAATTTGCTTCATGCTTATACTGATCCATATTTTCAAATTTCTCGCCATAAGCATCATTGATTGGTTTAATATAATGACTGCGATGTGCAAAAGAAGCATTACAATTTGATTTATGTAATATCATCCATAAATCAAATGTAAAATTAGCATATCCAAATTTATAGCTTATTTGTTTACCAAGAGAACGTGCTTGTTTGAGATTATCCATGGTATCTTTGAATTCTTTGACATGGACTGGATCATTACTTTCATAGTCAGAGATATGGTATAACTCTGTTTTGCTTGTAAGATTAAGTGTCTTTGCTCTTTTCAAAGGATTCTTTTGTATCTTACAGTCAAAGCTCACTTTGAATTTTGCTGTTTCGGTTTCATTGATAGTTTTTTGTAACCAATCAAAGTACCATTTTTCCGTTTCGCCTTCAACTGTGAAATAGTATTTATTGCTATGCTTTAATTTAGCCATACTATACCTCGCTTCCATTTTCAAGTAGTTCTTCAAAAATAGAGGAGAAGTCTACATCTTTGATTCCACCATAACGGCTTACAAAGTAGTTTTTCATATAGTCTTCGTGCTTACGGACACCGTTCTCGCCAGTTGTTCCAAAATCAGAAAGGGAATAAAGGGTACTAAACCCTGTTTCATCATCTCGCTCTACAAACTTTATTTCATCTCGTCTGAATAGATTGGAATTCAAAAACACGGGATTATGGGTATTGAAAACTAATTGAGCACCTTTTTTATTAATATCATCATTATGGAATACATTGATAATACTCATAAGAGCCATTGGGTGAATAGATGCATCGAATTCGTCTACAATTAAAGTGCCACCAGTTAAGATTGCACGAATGACAAGTGGGAATATATTTACGAACCTTACAGTACCATAAGACTCAAAAATATCAGCAGCAAGGACTGATGCTTCACCTGTTTCAAGATCTTTGAACAAGGAGCATAGTTTCGCCTCGGTTTCATCCTCACTGACTACATATCCTAAATCGTTAGAGCTAATGCCGAACTCCTTGGCTGCTTTATTTGTTGTTTGTTCTACATAAACTGTTTTTTTCTGTGGATCAATAAATCTTCTAATAATCTGCAACGAGTCAGCACGATAAATTACCATCAACTTATCCTTAAACCAGTCGGTAATCTCTTTTACAAGGTTTTGGCTTATAATAAGTTTAAAGCCATTTGTAAGAAATAGTTCCTCGTTATTTAAGCTGTTTTCAGCAATTTCAAATACATTTTTATCTGTACTTTTAACTGAAACATAACTTTTAATATTTTTAAAGTTACCAAAAGAGAGCTTATCATCTCTGACAAACACTATCTCATCATTTATATAAAGTTCTTCTCTTACGATGTTTCTTTGGCTATCGTCATTTAGAAAATCCCCTAAATTCATTACAACAGAGTAATCAACTTTAAGTCCATTTTCGATAAAACTAATAGAAAAAGAAACTGGCTCATCTTTATGTTTATTATTAGGGATTAGTTCCAAGTTGTACGAAGCTGTGTTAGGTGAAGACTTTTCCTCGGAATTTCGAATGTTACCCCTTAACACTATCGCTCTAAATGTATCCAGCGCTCCAATGATATTTGTCTTACCAGCGGCATTTGGACCATAAATAACAGAAGACGAAAGGGATTTGATTGTTTTACTTTTCAATTTTTCAGACAAAACACTATAATCAAGTCCTTTTTGCTTTGGTGCAGGGATCATTGAAAAAATTGTTTCCTCAGAAAAAGATTTATAATTTTCAGTTTTAAATTCTAAAAGCATGTTTTCCTCCATTCTGCAAAAAAAACGCAAAATACTAATTAATATTATACTTATATTATGTTCAAATGTCAACATTTCATTCTGTTCTGCAAAAAACAATCAAAACAGATATAAAATATAGCAAGGTGATAACCTTAATTGTCAAAGTGGATGCTTTTCTAATTCTTTAATTTTCTCTAAGTTTTTTAGTAACATATCGGTATATGCTGCAAAAGCATTTTTGATATTTATATCCATATCTTCAAATGTTCCTTTATCATCCCAATTAAAAATTCTCATCAAACCTATGGCTATTGCATCGGCAAATATTTCAACTGCTTCAAGACCTTGTTCTAAAGGAATTTTTAGATATTCATTTGATAAACGGATAAAACTATCTGGGATTATAGCCGAGTTATTGGTACAATAAAAATGCAAAGCATGACCAAGTTCATGTAAAAAAACATATAAAGGTGATTGAATTTCTTTATCTCGCATTCTAAATAAATATATTTCTGACAAGAAAGTTCCATCATTTAAATTTGTTACTGTATTACATATTGAGTTAAACTCTCTATGCGATAGATTAAAGATAGAGAATTCTAATGGTTTTAAATTCTTAATCAATTCATACTCTTTTTCAATTGTTAATAATGCAGTTTCTATTTCATCAGCTGATACTTTATCGTTGTCGGTAAATGTAAAATTCTTTTCAATGTATGCAATAAATCTTTTTATTTTATCCTTAGGTGAAAATTTTTGTCCAGCTTCTTCGGCTGTCGTTTGCATTAAATATGATTGTAAAAACTTTATATCAGCATCTTGTCCGTCATATATATAATAAAACTCTCCTTGTCTACTTGAAGTTGTTACTGTATCTATAATTTCCATAAACATAAGCATAGCAGATGATTCATCTAGCCCTCTAAATTTACTAATCTTTGATTTTAACAAATTTGAAAGGTCTATTAAATTATCACATAATAGAATTTCTTTTAATATGTAATCTTCATCATCAAACAATTCATCTTCGAAATATTCCATCAATTCAGTATATAATTCATATACATTATCATAAAGTGCTGTATTAAAACTTACAATATTTTGCTCAGTTTCATCAGCATACTTTAAGTGTATCTTCCAATACGGAGTGGTAACTTCAAAATCTGGTAAACCTAAAAAGCTTAAAAAGCTATTTTCATAATCAATATCACTTTCTAAATCTAAGTCTTTATCCCAACAAAAAACTTCTAAATGATTTATCATCCATTTTAAGAGTTTGTTTGTTTCTGTTTTACTTAACTCTATACTTCTTGCTACTTCATTTTTTTCATCTATCCACTCTAAAATATTAGTCGCACGATTGAATATGAATGTAGATTCAACTTCTATAACTTCTTCATAATCATCACCTAATGGAAATCTAAACAAGAATTCAAATTCATTTAACCTTAACGACTTCTTCATTCTGTTACGTTCTTCATAAGGAAAATTTGAATTATATACTTCTTCAGCTAAAGTTCTAACACTTTCTCGCTTATCTCTAGTTTTATTTTTAAGCCATTTTTTATCTGTTTCATTTATATGCTTTAAAGACATATTGTGAATTCTAGTCAATGCCATTAATTCAGATTTACGTTCGGCTGATAAATTACTGCAAGATTTACAAATATGGTTACTATGACCTTTGCCACTAAACTTTTCGTTAGCCTTATGTTCGCCACATATTTTACAATAGTGTCCTTTAAAATTATTCTTCATTATAACCTCAATTTAATTTTATGCATAATTTTTTATATTATTTTAATTTATAGCTACGGTTTCTATTTTCACCTTCGGCGATGTTATCGGCGATTTCTGACATTTTATCGGCGGTGTTATCGGCAATTTCACTTAACGGTATTGTAGTCTTAAATATATCACCATCTTGTAAAACAATAAATCCAAATAATAATCTTCATTACCAACATTTAAATGATATTGATTACCTAAAAAATCAAAGCCAGTACCAAGTTCAATCAAAGTTTTTGCAATGTTTGAAACAAGTTCATTTTCAATTTCACGCTCAATAATATCATCTCTAATATCAATAAAATCAAAAATATAGGGATTTTTGATAGTTGATTTTGCAAGTTCACTATGTGGCGACACTAATGTATTTGAGAAGTTATCTGTCTTTTCAGCTATTGTTTGCCTTTGATAAAGTCTGGTTTCTATTTGATGAAGCAAAATATTTCTACTCCATCCGTTTTTTAAGACTTTATTTGCATACCAAATATATTCCGAGTTGTCAGAAGTTTTATCCATCAAAGTTTGCAAGTGATACCAAGTCAAATCTGCAAGTGGCACTTGCAGATTTTGAATATCTTCAAACATTTCTGCAAATTTACGCATATAACGAAGATTTCTTACAGAATAGCCTTTGCTGTTAGGGAATTCAGATTTTATATCTTTAGCAAGATTTTCTACAAAACTACTACCATAACTATTATTTTCATTAATTATTTTACCAATATTCCAAAACAAAATAATCTGCTCACGGTTTGCTCCTAAAATCGCTTTGTATTGTGCCTTATATATGTGACTTTTGATATTTTCTAGAACATTAAAATAATTTTCTTGATTTATTAGCATAACAAACTTCCTTTAAATTCTTAATTACTTTATATTTAATTATACACTACAAACAATAAAATTTCTATCTATTTATAAATTAAATTACACTATTATTTCAACATTTATTTGATATTTTTTAATCTATTGCTGTTTCATACTCCATACCACAGTTAAATAGTATTTGAAGTTTTCCGTCATCGTGTACTTTTATTTGTCTTATTACTTGTCTTATGATGTCATCATCGTAATCTTCATAGTCGCGGGTATCGTTTTCTAAGAAAGTTTTGACTTCTTCTACTTCTTTGTGTATTTTTTCTTCTATTGTTCCTGATTCCTTGTATTGGTCGAGCATTGTTTGAAGTTCTCTGATTTCATCTGACATTGCCTTTAGTACATCGTGCTTTTCTGCAATTGTATGGGTTGCTGTGCATTCTTCTATTATCTTCATTGTTTGTGATTTTAGGGTCGCTATTTGTTCTTCGACTTTACTGACATTGATTGTTCCATCAACTTGACTCCACAAGCTGTTTTCAATTTCCATCACTAGGATAGGAATTAACCTTTTTCTATCTTTAGCAGTAGCTTTTATAGCTTTCATTATAGCTTTTTGAAGTTTGATTTCATCAAGTGTAGGTGAGTTTTTGCAGTATTTTTTACCATTATCAAGTCTGTTTAGACATCTCCATACTGCACGTCTGGTTTTATCTTGTGTCCCTCTTGCATAGTGAGTCCACAATGCTCGTCTGTATGGTGAACCACATTCAGCACATTTTAAAATATTATTTAGGGCATACATACTGCTATATTTTCCTTGTTCTGTTTTAGTTTTGAAAGAAGTTTTTCTTTTACTTGTACGTTTACTACGTTCGAGTTGTGCTTTTTCGTAAGTAGCTCTATCTATAATTGCTGGGTGATTATTTTTTATAAAAATCTTTGGAAGTTCGCCATT
Organism: Clostridia bacterium; assembly: GCA_044432645.1. Lineage (GTDB taxonomy): Bacteria > Bacillota > Clostridia > Oscillospirales > Acutalibacteraceae > SIG603. The sequence continues at coordinate 20,175 of JAWXUM010000040.1, forward strand.
ATTTTCTTTGACTTTTTTACTGATTGGGTCTACTACATAAGTTTTTTGAAGTATGACATCACCACACATTCTTTCATTTTTTAGAATAGATTGTATGATATGTATTTTCCACTCACCATTTTTAGAGATTGATTTAATATTTCTCTCAGTCAAGTTATCTATTATGCCTTTTTCACTTTTACCTTCTAGATATAAATGTCAATATAAAAATGCACAAAAATTATAATATAAGAATGTACAATTACTCATCTTGATTGAAGATGTTTTGCAGTCTGAAAGACCTGCCTTTAATAGTTACAACATTTGCGT
>JAWXUM010000041.1:0-20180 GCA_044432645.1 Clostridia bacterium
GAAAATTAGATGATATAGGAATGTATTGGACTAATTACTTAGATGAATCGTGGACAAGAAATTACGAATTGGTAAAAAGTTATGGTGTCGAAAATATAAAAATCAGCACTGTTGTTGATGATTTTAGAATGGGTTATTGGTGTAGTGTACAACGGAACAATCGTAAAAGTGGAATTTTATCACAAGAACGCATAGATAAACTTGATAAAATTAATTTTTCTTGGGATGTTGCAGAAGATATGTGGCTTAAAAATTATTCAGAATTGAAAAATTTTGTAACGGCAAATTCACGGTTGTCTAAAGTCGTAGAAAATTCAACTTTGTTTAATTGGATAAAGGGACAAATACAAGCAAAGTCAAAAGATAAATTAGGTGAATATAAAGAAAAGCTATTAGCTGACCTTGGGGTTGATTTTTATAACAGTCACTCTGATAGAATGTGGAACGCAAGAGCCGAGGAGTTACAAAAATATATTAATGAAAATGGAAAGTTTCCAGAGAAAAAAGAGTCGGTAGGCTTGTGGCTTTACAACGAGTTAAGACGTGAAAGACATGGAAGACTTCTCTCGTATCGTAAGAAAAAGCTAGAAGAACTAGGTGTGACTTTTGGAAACAGAGATGACAGAGCCTTTGCAGAAAATATATTACTCTTACAAAAATATTTGAAAATATACAAAGAATATCCAGATACGCACGTGCAATATGAAAACTTTAATCTCGGTGCTTGGTGTGCAAGAATTCGCAAAAAATACAACGAAAATCAATTAAAACCCGAGCAATATAAGAAACTTTGCGAAATAAACTTCGATTTTAGAACTTTAAAAGAAGTTAAACTCGGAGAAATATGGGAAAAGAATTACAACAAATTGTATGGAATGGTAAAAATAAATAACCGATTTCCAAACTACAGAGAAAACTCAAATTTAATGCAGTGGCTGCAATATCAAAAATCAAGAACAAACATAACATCTGTTCAACAAGAAAAACTGAAACAACTGGAGCAGATGGTTAATTTATAAAACAAGAGGTACATATGAAAATAGCAATAGCAGGAACAGGTTATGTGGGTCTTTCAAATGCAATACTATTGGCACAAAACCATGAGGTTTATGCAGTAGATATAATCGAAGAAAAAGTTAATATGATTAACAATAAAAAATCTCCAATAGTAGACAAAGAAATTGAAGAATATCTTGCAACAAAAGAACTTAATATAACAGCAACGTTAGATGCAAAACTAGCTTATGAAAATGCAGATTTTGTAATTATTGCAGCACCAACAAACTATGACAGTCAAAAGAATTTTTTTGATACATCAGCAGTTGAAGCAGTTATAAAAATAGTTCTTGAAGTAAACCAAAATGCGATTATGGTTATTAAATCAACAATTCCAGTAGGATATACAGCAAGCGTTCGTGAAAAATTTGGCAGTGAGAATATAATTTTCTCACCAGAATTTTTGCGTGAAGGTAAAGCTCTTTATGATAATCTATATCCATCAAGAATTATTGTTGGTACAGATGTAGAGAACGAGGAGTTAACTAAAAAAGCAAATACTTTTGCAGGGCTTCTTGCAGAGGGTGCGATTAAAGAAAATATAGATACATTAATTATGGGATTTACAGAGGCAGAAGCAGTAAAGCTTTTTGCTAATACATACCTTGCAATGAGAGTAAGTTATGTGAATGAACTTGATACATACGCAGAAATGCGTGGATTAGATAGTCGAAAAATCATCCAAGGTGTAAGTCTTGACCCAAGAATTGGCGATCATTACAATAACCCAAGTTTTGGTTACGGTGGATACTGCTTGCCAAAAGACACAAAACAACTTCTTGCAAATTACAATGATGTTCCACAAAGCATAATGAGTGCAATTGTTGAGTCAAACAGAACAAGAAAAGATTTCATTGCAGACCAAGTGCTTAAAATGGCTGGATATTATGGATATAACGAAGATAACGAATACAGCAAAAGAGAAATGACACCACCGATAGTAGGTGTGTACAGACTAACAATGAAAGCTGGAAGCGATAATTTCCGTCAAAGTTCAATTCAAGGCGTTATGAAAAGAATTAAAGCAAAAGGTGCAACAATAGTAATTTTTGAGCCAACTTTGGAAGACGGAACAACTTTCTTTGGCAGTGAAGTTGTAAATGATTTAGAAAAATTCAAATCAATGTGCAGTGCAATAATAGCAAACAGATATGATACAGCACTCGATAATATAGAAGAAAAAGTATATACAAGAGATATTTTCAGGAGAGATTAATAGTGCTTGATATAAAAAATAAAATGCAATCCTGTAGTATTCTTGGGGTTGAAATATCAGAAGTTAATATGCAAATCCTTGTTAACTTTACGACAGAAAATATTAAAAAAATTTCTAATGAATATATTTGTGTTTCAAATGTACATACGACAGTGATGAGCTATGAAGATAAAAGTTACAGAGATATACAAAATGGTGCAATATTGGCAATACCAGATGGTGGGCCACTTTCCTCGGTTGGTAGGAAACGTGGATATAAAAAGATGCAAAGAACCACAGGTCCAAGTTATATGGAAGAAATCTTTAAGATTTCAGCTAAAAAAGGCTATAGACATTATTTTTATGGTTCAACAGAAGAAACTTTAGACAAACTTTTTGGAAAGCTTACCGAAAATTATCCAGGAATTCAAATTGCTGGAATGTACAGTCCACCGTTTAGACCTTTAACAAACGAAGAAGATGAGCAAATAACTAATAGAATAAATGAAGCAAAATCTGATTTTGTTTGGGTTGGTTTGGGTGCTCCCAAACAAGAAAAATGGATGGCAGAACATAAAGGTGAAGTCAAAGGTTTGATGGTAGGTGTTGGTGCAGGGTTTGACTATTTTGCAGAAAACATATCAAGAGCTCCAATGTGGATGCAAAAATCTAATTTGGAATGGCTTTATAGGTTAATTCAAGAGCCAAAAAGATTGTTCACAAGATATATGATTACAAATACAAAATTCATATGGAATGCTGTAATAAGAGGGAAATAATGGATAAAAAGCAAAAGATTTTAATAGTCCACAATTATTATCAAATTCCTGGTGGTGAAGATACTGTTGTTTCTAATGAAAAGAAAATGCTTGAAGATAACGGACACAAAGTTGTTCTTCATACAAGACATAACACAGAATTAAAAACTTTAAATAAGTTTGAAAAATTGACGCTGCCTTTTACAAGTGTTTTTAGTTTTAAAATATATTTTGATATTAAAAAGTTAATTAAAAGTGAAAGTATCGATGTAGTTCATGTGCATAACACATTAACTTTAATCAGCCCAGCTGTATATTACGCAAGTATTAAACTCAAAAAGCCAGTGGTTCAAACAATACATAATTTCAGATTTCTATGCCCAGCAGCAACATTTTATCGTGATGGAAAAATCTGTGAAGATTGTCTTTCAAATGGACTAAAATGTGCAGTAAAACATAGTTGTTATAGAAACAGTAAAATTCAAACTTTGCTTTGTGTCATAAACACAAAAATTCACAGATTAACTGGGATTTATAAAAAGATAAATTATATCTGCTTAACAGATTTTAACAAAGAAAAATTATTACAACACGGGCAAATTAAAGAAGAACAAATTTATATTAAGCCAAATTTTATTAATAGTAATTTAGACGTAATTCCTTATGACAAAAGGGAAAATCAAATTGTTTTTGTCGGCAGAATAGACAAGTTAAAAGGTATTGATATTTTGCTAAAAACTTGGAAGTTGCTTAAAAGTAATAAAATAAAATTACTTATTTGCGGAACTGGGCTAATGGAACAGTGGTGTAATAACTACATAAAAGAAAATAAGCTGAAAAATGTGGAAATAAAAGGTTTTATTCCTAATGATAAAGCCAAAGAATTTATAGCAAATTCAAAAGCACTAATTCTTCCTACTCAATGGTATGAAGGTTTTCCAATGACTGTTGTAGAAGCTTTTACAGTTGGAACACCAGTTATAGGTTCAAATATAGGTAATGTTGGTAACTTGATTGTAGAAAATGAAAATGGGTTTAAGTTTTCAAATGAGCAAGAGCTCAAAAATATTTTAGAAACAAAATTGCAAACCTTTAGTGGTTTAGATGAAAAGTGGATAAATAAATATTCACAAATCGAGAACTATAAAATGTTGAAAGATATTTATAACAATATTTAAATATGTCACATTAGTTTCGATTATAAGTGGATTTGTTCCAAGACTTTTATAAGTGAACCAAAATTAAAATTATAAATAGTTGCTTAATATTTATACGAATTAAAACAGAAAAGAGTATTATTATGAAAAAAATTGGGTTGGTTTCAGTTTCAATACATAATTATGGAAGTTTATTACAAACATATGCAATGCAAAAAGTATTGGATGATTTAAAACTAGAAAATGATATTATATTATTTAAAAGTGATCCAGTTAAACAAATATATAGAATTTTTAATATTTCTTTTATGACTATGAAATTAAAATTATTGAAAAGGAAATTAATTACAAATTTTTTTTATAAGGATATTTTTGAAGGTTCAGTTAAAAGAGATTTTGAATTTCAAAAATTTAAAAATCAATATTGTCGATTTACACAAAAAACAACATCACGAGATAAACTTTTAGAATATGGAAATCAATATGATGCATTTGTATTAGGTAGTGACCAAGTGTGGAATCCAGCTAATTTAGAGATGAATTTTTACACTTTAAATTTTGTTCCTCTAAAAAAGCCTAAAATAGCATATGCTCCTAGTTTTGGTGTTTCAACAATACCTGAGAAGCAAATAGACGAGACTAAAGAATATTTAAACAGAATACAACATATTTCAGTGCGTGAAACTGCTGGAGCAAATATAGTTGAAAATTTAACAAACAGAAAAGTACCAGTTGTTTGTGACCCTACAGCTTTATTATCAGTTGAACAATGGAATGAGTTGCGTAGTGATAAAAAATATACTGATGGAAAATATATTTTTTGTTATTTTTTAGGTGGAAATACTGAGCATAGAAAATTAGTGAAAAAAATTCAAGAGAAAACAGGATTTAAAATTATTGCATTACAACATATTGATGAATTTGTAAAAAGTGACATTAATTTTCCGGATATTTCTGCATACGATGTTGGACCACAAGATTTTTTGAATTTAATTGCAGATGCCGAGTATGTATTTACAGATTCTTTTCATTGTACAATGTTTTCCATATATTATCACAAGAAATTTTTCACTTTGTCAAGATATTCTGAATCTAAAAAAGATTCGACAAATTCTAGAATAATTTCAATTTTAGAATTAATGGGATTAAAATCTAGAAATATAAATTCTATTGATACTTTAAATGAACAATTTAATATTAATATTGATTGGATTGATGTTCAAGATAAATTGGAAAAATTTAGAGAAACTTCATTTGAATATTTAGTAAAAGCTTTGAAAAATGAAAATTTATTATAAATTGAAAAGGAGTATTTTTATATGTTATTAGCACCAATAGTTATTTTTACATATAATAGGCCAAAATATACAGAAAGACTAATAAATTCTTTAATAGAAAATCAACTAGCTAATAAATCAGAAGTTTTCATATACTCTGATGGTTATAAAGGAGAAAATGATAGAGAAAAAGTTTTAGATGTAAGAAAATATTTAAGAAGTATTGAAAATTCTAAATATTTTAATAAATTAACAATTTATGAGTCAGAAATTAACAAAGGGTTAGCTCAATCAGTTATTAATGGTGCTACTGAAATAATAAATGAATATGGTAAAGTTATAGTTTTAGAAGATGATTTAATTCTTGCAAATTCATTTTTAATGTTTATGAATAAAGCTTTAAACTATTACGAGAAAAATGAAAATATTTGGTCGATTTCAGGGTTTTCTAGCGATATTAAATATCTTGAACAGTATAAACAAGATGTATTTTTTAGTAAACGTGCAAGAAGTTGGAGTTGGGCAACATGGAAAGATAGATGGGATACAGTTGACTGGAATGTTAACAGTTATTCAAAGTTTAAATTTGATTTTAAACAAAGAAAAGCATTTAATAATGGTGGCAGAGATATGGCTGCTATGCTTGATCGACAACAAGTTGGAGTTATTAATTCTTGGGCAATTAGATGGTGTTATAATCAATTTTGTCAAGATAAATATAATGTTCAACCAACAATATCTTTGGTTAGTAATGGTGGACAAGATGGAAGTGGAACGAATTGTAATATTCAAAGAGAAACTAACAAAATTTCTAAAGGCATAACTAACCATAAATTTGTTCACTTTAAATATGATGCGAGAGTAGATTTTGAACTTGCTAAAAAGAAAAAAGTTCCTATATATAAATTAGTAGGGAGTTATATTGTTTATGTACTGCTACAATTAAAAATTAAAATATAATTATTGGAGAAAATAATGCAAATACTTGCTATGTTCACTTGCTATAATCGTAAGGACAAAACTGAAAAGTGTATTAAAGATTTAGTGAGTAAAAATAAAAACTGTGAATTTACTTTTGTTGTAGCTGATGACAATAGCAACGATGGAACAAAAGAGATTTTAACAAATATGAAAAATGAATATGATATTCATTTGCTAAATGGTGATGGGAATTTGTTTTATTCTGGCGGAATGCGTTTGGCTATGGAATATGGAATTAATAATTTAACGGAAAAATTTGATTATATACTTATGATGAATGACGATGTTGAGTTTTATGAAAATTCTGTTGAAGCTATAATAAATCAAAGCAAACAACAAGATAATGCAGTTATAGTAGGTGCAATGTGCGATAATCAAAATCAATTAAGCTATAATGCTATTAAATATGTAAAAGGTATAAAGTATAGAAAAGTAGAGTTAAGTGAATGGACAATGGAAGCCGACACATTTAACGCTAACTGTGTTTTAATTCCATATTATATATTTAAACAAATTGGTGTAATGGATAAAAAATACATACATTCTTTAGGTGACTTTGACTATGGTTTATCTATAAAAAAAGTAGGTTATAAAATTTATTGTTCAAAAGATTTTGTAGGTCTTTGTAACAATAACCCAAGCAATAATACATGGACAGATAAATCACTTTCTATTAAAGAAAGAATAAAGAAAAAAGAAAACATAAAAGGTGCACCTTTCAAACAGTGGTGGCATTTTTTATACAAGAACTTTGGTGTGTTTATCGCAGTAAAATATTCAATAACACCATATATTAGAATTTTGTTGAGGAAGTAATAGCTAAAGTAAAGGATTATAAATGAGTATTATAAAACGAATTTTTCAAATTATAAGGCAAAATAAATTTAAGAAAAAATGTAAATTTACTAGATTAATAACAATAGATAAAAACGTCGAGTTTGAAGGAATGAATAAAATTTGCGATAATTCTACAATTTTAAATACAAAAATGGGTTATGCATCATATATTGGAGATTCTTCTTTTATAAAAAATGCACAAATAGGTAAATACACTTGCATAGCTCGAGATGTCACAACTATAATTGGCAATCATCCAAGCACTAAATTTGTATCTATTCATCCAGCTTTTTATTCTGCAAAAAAACAATCTGGATTTTCTTATATAGAGAATGATTTGTTTGATGATTTTAAATATATTGATAGAGAAAAATGTATTTCATTAATAATAGGAAATGATGTCTGGATTGGTGAAAGTACTCGTGTTTTAGAAGGAGTGACGATAGGAGATGGTGCAATAGTAGCAGCTGGAGCAGTAGTTACCAAAGATGTTCCACCGTATGCCATAGTTGGGGGAGTTCCAGCTAAAATTATTAAATATAGATTTACACAGGAACAAATTGAAAAATTGTTGAAATTGAAATGGTGGAACAAAGATAATAATTGGATTAGGCAAAATGCATATTTGTTTTATGATATAGAAAATTTTTTAGAAAGTATAGTGTAAAAATTATGAAGTTTGACATATGGAAAAATCAATATGATATAGTAGATGAAGTTTATTCTAGAGACAATTATTTAATTATAGAAAATGAAAATATAGAAAATAATATTTGCTATATATTTTTTTCTAGCAATAACATTTGGTCACCTAATACTGATAAAGCTTTTTTAAAATCATTTATTGAAAACAATTATTTTGAATGGGTTAACTATGGAAAAGAAAAAGTTAGAAAAAGAATATTTTTAAGAGATATATATAAATCTTGGTATACTACGGGTATTAGTAAAGAAATAAATTCTATTGATAAAATTTTAGATTTTTTAAAAAAAGAAACAAAGGGAATGAAAATAGTTTGCGTTGGGTCATCTGCTGGTGGATATATGGCGTGTTTAGTTGGTTCTTTATTAAAGGCGGAACGTGTTTTTGCTTTTTCTTGTCAATTCGATATTGCGAACAATGAGAATTATAATAAAAACCCTATTTTGGAAAAATATAAAAACAACATAGAACAAAGTAAATATTTTAATATAACCGAATATATTGGGAAATCAAACAATGAGATATTTTATTTTTTGCCAATTAAATCTGAGATTGATAAACTGCAAGCATCAAAAATTAAACACTTGGACTGTGTAAATACTATAAAATTTAATTCAAAAAGACATGGAATCCCTTGTTTTAAGTGTAACTTAGAAAGTATATTGTTTATGACACAACAAGAACTTAAAGTCTTAAATTGTAATAAAACGATTAATCCATTTCTGCTATCTATACAAATATCAGGAATTAAAAATACAATATTATATGTTATAAAAACATTAACAAAGCAAATTACAAACAGAGTTAAGAGGTAAAAATGAAGTTAGTAAATAAATATTATTATAAAGTGTTATCATTGGTAAGAAAATTTGAAATGAAAAAATTTTCTAGTGTTAAAAAATACTCAGATACACTGAGTGAATATGCTAATAAAGAGATTATGACTTCAAATGAAATCAATGAATATATCATTGATAAAATAGATTCAGGCAAACCTTTTTGTGCTGGTAGATTTGGATCTACAGAACTTTTAAATATGCAATCATATGAATTTGGTGGATACATAGGTCAAAAATATGATAAAAATTTTCATTTTAACCATTTATGTGAATGGTCAGGATTTTTTCCTAAGAATATAGAGTTGTTACATGAATTTGTTAATGTTATGAAAAATTCATGTAAAGAATTAGATGTATTAGCAGTATGGTTTCATGCTTTTGAGGATTATTATATCAAAAAGAATATGCAAGATCATCTTAAAATTTCTTATTTGTTAGATTTTGAACCATGGAGTGGGGATGTTCATTGGTCATCTGCACTGAAAGGAAAAAAGGTTTTAGTGATACATCCTTTTGAAAATACGATTAAATCGCAATATGAGAAAAGAGAATTAATTTTCCTTAATACCGATATATTACCAGAATTTGAATTAAAAACTTTAAGAGCTGTTCAAACACTAGCTGGTACTAAAGATGATAGATTCGAAACATGGTTTGATGCGTTAGATTGGATGTATAAACAAGCAATGCAAATTGATTTTGATATTGCTATTATTGGTTGTGGGGCATATGGATTGCCACTTTCAGTGAAAATAAAAAATTCTGGAAAACAGGCTATACATTTAGCAGGTGCTACACAACTTTTATTTGGAATAAAAGGTAAACGCTGGGAAGAAAATAAATCTTTTCAATATGTAAGTAAATATTTTAATGATAATTGGGTTTATCCAAGTGATAGCGATAAGTTAGAAAATCAAAATATTGTTGAAGGTGGTTGTTATTGGAAATAGAGGTGAAAACAAAAGTGCAAACTATTATGTTATCTAAAAAAGGAAAGTTATCGTTATATTTAAATAAAATTGCAATTATTCAATATAGTTTAATTTATATATTAATTCAATATAATGGAGGTCGTCTATTAAGTTTTTTAGGAAGCGATGTCTTTTACTTTGGTTCAATTATATTATCTTTAGTAGTAATTTTCGTTATCAATAAAAAATTAGAATTCAAAAAAGATTTTTTTCTTTTTATTATTGTAACGTTTCTTAGCACTATTGTGACATATGCTATAACAATAGGAGATTTATCAATTGGTTCTATTCTGTCAGTTTTAAGTAGATTTTTAATTGTTTATGTCGCTATAATTGTTGATCAAGAAAATTTTTTGATAAGATTTTTAAAATTAGTTTATCTATTTGCTATTGTCAGCTTAATCTTATTTGCTTTTGTTCAAATTACAGGGGAAGAATCAGCAGAAAAAGCTTTTTCAGTATTATATGAGATAAAAAATGAAAAATATTGGTTAGGCAGCAGTTATGGATTATTTTTTATATGTTACAATTTTATGGATGCATCAAGAAATACATATATGTTTGGTGAACCTGGTGAATATCAATTTTTGATTATTACAGCATTATATTTACTAGTGTTTTTTGAAAAAAATATAATAAAAAAGCAAAAAATTAAATATTATATCGTTTTCATAATTACCTTAATTACAATTCAGTCTACAACTGGATATTTTAATTTAGTAATTTTGCTAGTTGGAGTTTTATTTGTTAATAGATATAATATAAATAAGTTTTATAAAAAAATCACATGGTTTTTAATAGCGATTATTGCAATTTATTTATTGATGTTTTATACAGAAGAAAGCTTTTTGTTTGAAAATTTATTTTATAAAATAATTTCAGACGATGGATCGTTAAATTTTGCACAAAATACAGGGGCAGCTAGAATTGGGCCAATAAATAGATTTATAGAAACTTGCATAGAGATGCCAGAAAAATTAATATTTGGAGTTGGCTATGAAGGATTAGAAAATACACCACTGGGAGGATATCAAACTAGTGGAATAATAAATTTTATTTCAATGTTTGGAATAATAACAAGCTTTATAGTGTTTGCTAAAATGTTCATTTCGTTAAAGAAACATACAGGTATAATTCCGTTTCTAATTGCATTGTTTTTTATTATTAATATGGGAATATCTCAACCTACAATTATGTCAGTCATGTCTGTTTTAATTTGTTTTTATGGAATTTATAGTAAAGAAAATAGTAAATTTGAAAATACATAGGAGAAGAAGCTTTGAAAAATAAAAAAGTTAGTGTAATTATAACAACATATCATGGAAGTGAGAATTTAGCTAGAAGTATTCTATCGGTATTAAATCAAACATATATGAATTTTGAATTAATTGTAGTGGATGATAATGAACCAAATAGCGAAGATAGAAAATTAACCGAAAAGGTTATGGAAAAATTCAAAAAAGATAATATTATTTATTTAAAACATCCTGAAAATTTAAATGGTTCAGCTGCGAGAAATACAGGTATAAAAGTAGCCACTGGTGAGTATATTCAACTTTTAGATGATGATGATTATTTATTTTCAAATAAAATAGAATTATCAGTTGATGCACTAGCGAAAAATGAAGATTGTGATTTTGTTGTTTGTGGAGTAATAGCATTTGGTATAAATGGAGTAGCCGATTTAAGTGGTGCTTATGAACATTCTAATTCTTTTATTATTAGCAAAGAATGGTTGAAAAGATTAAATGCTTTGGGAACAGGAAGTAATATTTTTGCAACAAAAAAATCTATTGAATCAATTAATAATTTTGATGATTCGTATGTTAGAATGCAGGATATTGAATTTATATTTAGATACTGCGAAAAATTCAAAGTATGCTCTATTCCAGAAAAATTAATAATTAAAGCCTTGAATGAAAGACCAATTAAATTAAATTCATATGAAAAACATATGCGAATTATAGATAAATTTATAAATCAATTTAATAATACCATATTTGAATTATTAAGTGAGGAAGAGGCAAAAGCTTGGCTTATTGAGCAATATTCGCATTTGTTTAGAATTGCTTTGGCTGAAGGAAATAAAAAAAACATTTCCAATGCAAAAGAAAAACTAGAAAAATACAGAAAGTTATCAAAATCTGAACATTTAAAAGTAAAATTCCCTAAAGTTTGGATATTTTTAAAAAACAATAGTATTTTAAAAAAAATCATATTGCAAAAAAGAGAAGGTTCAAAAGTCGTATCAAATTTAGAGTCTAAATTAAATCAAATTGAAACTATAGAATTGAATGTTTTTAAAGAAAAATATTTTATAAATCAATAAATAAAGGAAAATAAATGAAAGATAAAAAAATATGTACGATAACCCATCATACTGTTCCAAATTTTGGAGCTGTACTACAAGCTTATGCATTACAGCAAGCTATATTAAAATTAGGTTATAGTAGTGAAATTTTAAATTATCAACCTGCTAGAGTGAAGAGATTTTATCATCAAACACTTTTTTCTCAAAATAATTTAAAAGAAATTATAAGGCATTGTATATATAGAAAAGAATTCAAATTGCGAAATAATATGTTTTCTTCCTTTGTTAATGAGTATTTAAAACTTAGCAAAACTTATAGTGATAAAACGATATCAAGTGCTAATGATTGTTATGATTTATTCATTACTGGCAGTGACCAAGTTTGGAACTTGGTATTACATCAGGGTAATAAAAGATATATGTTAGATTTTGTTGAAAGTAAAGATAAAAAATCATCGTATGCTGCAAGTTTTGGATATAACGAAATCCCTGAAAAATATATAGAGGAAACAAGAAATCTTCTTAAAGAGTTTAAAGATATAAATGTACGAGAAGATGATGCGATACCAATGGTGAAAAAACTTTTAGGTGAAAATATTGAGGTTAATCAAGTTCTAGATCCTACTTTGTTGCTAGATAAAAGTGATTGGGAAAAATTGGTGCACCCAATTGAATTTCAAAACTATATATTAGTTTATGAAATATGTCGCTTAAAAGAAACATATGATTATGCAAGAAAAATAGCTAGAAAAACTGGAAAAAAAATTATTGCTATACAACCATTTGGGAATATTCATAAAATCGAAGATAACGAAATTGAATATATTATTGAACTTACACCAGAAAAGTTTTTATCTCTAATTTACTATGCAGATTACATAATTACAAGTTCTTTTCATGGTACAATTTTTTCTATTATTTTTGAAAAGCAGTTTTTTTGTACTATTAATAATGAGACAAGTTTAACTAATAGTAGATTAGAAAGCCTTTTAAGATTATGCGATTTGCCAAATAGAAAAACAGGCATTGATAATTTTGATTTTATAAATTATGAACCAGTTAAAGAGAAATTAAAAGCTAAACAAGAAATTTCAATTAGAAATTTAAATAAAATTATTTTGTAAATTATTGAGGTGCATATGGGATTTCTAAAAAAAATAAATAGATTTTTAAATTCACCAACTAGCTCTGAAAAAAGATATGAAGAGTTTTTACGGAAAAATGGAATGGAAATAGGTGAAAATCCTAGGTTTTATGAACCTAAAACACTTCATTTGGATGTTTCAAAATCAATGTATATTAAATTAGGTGATAATGTTCAAATAACGCGAGGAGTTATTATTTTAGCTCATGATTGGTCATATTCTGTATTAAATGAATTATATGGAGAATTACCTAAAAAACAAGAAAGAACTATAATAGGAAATAATGTGTTTATAGGAATGAATTCAATTATTTTGATGGGTAGAGAAATAGGTGATAATGTAATAATAGGGGCAGGTTCCGTTGTTTCTGGTAAAATTCCTAGTAATACTGTTTGGTCAGGAAATCCTGCTCATCAAATTATGTCATTAGAAACATATTATATAAATAGGAAGAAAAAATTTATAGAGTCAGCCAAATTACAAGCTAAAATAATTTATAAAACAAAAAATAGATATCCTAAAAAAGAAGAAATGGATTATTTCCAAGTTTTATTTCTTGAAAGAACAAAGGAAAACGAAGCTTATTTGAAAAATTCTTTACCAAAATCCCCACAAAAATTTATGCAAACGAAAATAGAGTTTTCTTCATTTGAAGAGTTTTTAAATTCAATAGATTTTAGTAGTGAGTTATAAGGTGAATATATGAAAATTAAATATAATATTGATTTAAAAAATTTCACAACTATAAAAATTGGTGGAAAATGCAAAACAATGTACTTCCCCGAAACTAGAAGTGAGCTGATAGAGCTAGTTAATAAATATAATATCCCATATATTTTAGGGGGTGGATCAAATTTATTGATTAGTGATAAATGCGAATTTGATGAAGTTATTTGTTTTAAACAATACGAGAAAAATAATATAGTTCTAAATGAAGATGAAATTACTGTAAGTAGTGGCGTGAATTTACAAAAATTAATTGTAACTATTAATAAGTTGGGCTTTGGAGGAATTGAGTATTTATACTCGGTACCAGGTCTAGTTGGTGGCGCAATTGTGATGAATGCTGGTAGAGGACGAGGTGCTAATAAACAAATAAGTGATTATATTATTTCAGTAGATGTTTTAGAAAATGGAAAATTTAAAACTTATTACAAAGATGAATGTAATTTTGAATATAGAAATTCTATATTCAAAAATAGTAGTATTCTTATTTTATCTGCTGTATTCAAATTTGATAAAATAATCCCAGAAGAAGGGAAAATACGTCAACAAGAAAGATTATTAATGTGTAAAAAATTTCAAGATAATCGATATCCAAATGCTGGCACGACATTTTTGATGTCTAATGCAAGAATAATGAATCTCATGAAGAAATTTACTAGTGAATCTAGTAAGTATGGCGTGTTTTTTTCTGATAAAACTTCTAATTGGTTACAAAATAGAGGTCAGGGAACTTATACTCAAGCTATAAAGTTAATAAAAACTGTTGAATTTTTGCACAAGATATTTTTCAAAAAATATAAATTAGAATATATAATATGGAGTAAAAAATGAATTATAAAAAAATGAGAGTGTTGCATATTTTAAAATATGCTTTATATACAAAAGCGTTTATAGAATTTACTAATAAATATTTTAATAGTCAGGAACATATATTTTTAGTTTATGGAGAGAAACGAGAAGATTCCTTCATGGTTAAAAATGCTGAAAATGTTATTTTTGTTGATAATATACATATAAAAAATCCTATAATTAATGAATTAATTTTCAAAAGTGAAAAAATTATTATTCATGCAAATAATATATTTATTACTAAATTAATTTTAAAGAATCCTAAGATTCTAAAAAAAGCATATATGATATTTTGGGGATTTGATATATATACATTTAAAGAAGAAAATAAATCATTTAAAGAAAAAATATGGGATAAATTAGCTAAATATCAAATTAGTAATGTAAAAGGTGTATGTACTCTAGTAGATAAAGATTATCAAGAATTACAAAAATATATCCCAAAAATTAAAGGAAAACATTTTAAAGCGAGGTATTTTATTTCTGAAAATTATGACTATAGAAATAAATTGCGTGGAAGTAATCAACATACAGAAAGCACGTATATTTTATTAGGTAATAGTGCTTCAGAAACAAATTCTCATATAGAAATTTTAGAAAAAATGAGAATTTACGCAGATGAAAATATAAAAATAATATGTCCATTGTCATACGGGTCTAAAGAATATGGTAACAATATTATAAAACTGGGAAAAGAAATATTTAAGGATAAATTTATCCCACTAACAGAACTACTTGCATTAGAAGAATATGAGAAAATAATTTCAAAATGTTCTATAGGAATATTTAATAATAACAGACAACAAGGAATGGGGAACATTTCAGCGTTGCTAAGTTATGGAGCAAAAGTATTTATTAGAAGTGATACAACAATGTGGGAAAGTTTTGTTGATAAAAAATATAATATTTATGATATTTCAGAAGTTGGAAAAAGTAATTGGAATGATATTAAATATATATCGAGTGAAAAAGCAAATGAAAATTATAAAATAGATAAAGAAAATTCATCAAATATACTAAAAAAAGATATTTGGGAAAAAATATATTGTGATTAAAAATCGAAAGGATTATTGAATGAATAATAAAATATCCACAATATCTAATTTAATATGGAGATTCGCTGAAAGATCGGGTGCTCAAATTGTTTCATTTGTTGTAACAATAGTTTTGGCTAGAATTCTTACACCAGAAGATTATGGTGTGGTGGCAATTGTTACTGTATTTACATCTATTTTACAAGTATTTGTTGATAGTGGATTAGCAGTGTCTTTAATACAAAAAAAAGATGCGGATGATTTAGATTTTTCCACAGTTTTTTATTTTAATATATTTTTTTGCGTAGTACTCTATTTTATTTTATTTTTATCAGCACCACTAATTGCAGATTTTTATGCAGAAGAACAATTGACTGCACTTATTCGAGTTTTAGGTTTGACCCTAATTATATCAGGACTGAAAAATGTTCAACAAGCTTATGTTTCCAAAAAATTACTGTTTAAAAAGTTTTTTTATGCAACTTTAGGTGGAACAATATTTTCAGCAATTTTAGGTATATATTTTGCTTCCATAGGATTTGGTGTATGGGCAATTGTTATACAAGGTTTAAGCAATAAAATAATTGATACAATAATATTATGGATTACAGTTAAATGGAGACCTATTAAAGCTTTTAGTATAGAGCGATTAAAAAAACTATATTCTTTTGGTTTGAAAATATTAATTTCTCAATTACTTGGAAGCATTTACGAAAATTTGCGTCAATTAATAATTGGAAAAATGTATTCAACATCTGATTTATCATTTTATAACAAAGGAAAACAAATGCCAAATTTAGTAATTACAAATATAAATACATCTATCGATAGTGTTTTGTTACCTGTTATGTCCGAAGCTCAAAATGATATTGTAAAACTTAAAAATATGGTTCGACGCTCTATTGTTACAAGTACATATGTAATTTTTCCAGTTATGGTAGGTTTAGCAGTTTGTAGTGAATCAATAATATTATTACTCTTGACGGAAAAATGGAGTGAAGTTATACCATATATGCAAATATTTTGTATTATGTATGCCGTTCATCCAATGCATACAGCAAATTTAAATGCTTTGAAAGCAATGGGACGTAGTGATTTATTTTTAAAACTTGAAATTATTAAAAAAGTCATAGGGTTAATAGTTTTATTTTCTGTAATTAAATATGGTCCTTTAGCTATGGCTTATAGTACCGTTTTCACCACTATAATAAGTTCGTTTATAAATGCATATCCAAATAAAAAATTAATCGGTTATTCATATTTCGAGCAAATTAAAGATTTATTTCCATCAATTTTACTATCAACATTTATGGGCTTTTGCATTTGGTGGATACAGTATTTACCGATAGCAAGTATATTTGTTCTAATAATACAAATTATTACAGGAGTAGGCATTTATGTATTAGGTTCAATAGTATTTAAAATGGAAACATTTCATTATGTATTAGGAACTGTAAAAGACTTTAGAAAGAAGTGAGTATTTATAATGATATTTGATAAAATTTATCTGTTAGGCATGCCTGACGCAGTAAAAACAAAGCTAATTATTAATTTTTTATCTAAAAAAAAAATATGGGGAGATCGTAATTTTGAATTTATTACTTTGAAAACTGATTCATATGGTTGTGCTGTGCAAGAAGCGGAAAGATTAAATTTAAATGTAACGAGAATAGATAAAGATTTAATGTATGATGATTTAAAATATTTAAAAAAAGAAGATGAAAATATATTATTAATTGCAATAGGGTGGAGTTATTTAATAGAAGAAAGAGTGTTATCTTTATTTAATAGTTGTATTAATTGTCACGGCAGTTTATTACCGTGTTATAAAGGGAATAATACATATATGCATTGCTATGCTTGTTTGGAAGAAGAATATGGAATGACAATACACTATATGAATAGGAATTTTGATGAAGGCAATATAGTGTGTAGGTCAAATATTAAATTTTTTGATGAAGAAACTCCATTGATTATGCATAGAAGAATTTGTGAAATTACAGCAATGTGTTTACCAGAAAGTATATATTTGGTTGAGCAAGGATATAAAGGTGTTGTGCAAAAAGGTATCTCTCGATATTTCTATAAAATATCGAGAGATGAAATGAATGAATTACATAAATTAAATAAAGAAAATTTGAAATTGGGAAAGGAAATAATAATTCCTAGATTTAGTGAAAAAATTTTATAAGAGGGGATATATTGTGGAAAATATATTAATCACAGCAATAGGATCTTTTGCGGCAGACATAACAATTAAAAATCTTAAGAAAAATAATTATCGTGTTATTGGTTGCGATATTTATGAAAAAAGGTGGATAGTTGATGCATACAACGTAGATGAATTTTATCAAGCTCCTTATGTATCTGAAAAGGAAGTATATATTTCTTTCATTAAAGATATTTGCTTAAAAGAGAATATAAAATTTATTATTCCTTTAACAGATATAGAAGTTGATATTTTAAATTTATATCGTGAATGGTTTATTAATAATAATATAGTGCTTTGTATATCATCAAAAAAAGTTATAGAGTTATGTCGTGATAAAAATAAATTAAGTAAATTTATAAATGAAAAAAATAATATCATAAAAACCATTCCTACTACATTGTTGAAAGATGTTGAAGAAAATAATTTATGTTATCCTATAGTATGTAAACCAATTAATGGTAGAAGTAGTCAAGGTTTAAAATATATTTATAATATAGATGATTGGTTTAATTTTAAAAGAAACGTTATTCAAGAAAATTTTATTGTTCAACCTTATATTGAAGGTTCGATAATTACAGTTGATATTATTCGTAGTTCTATTAAAAATAAAGTTGTAACTATTGGGAGAAAAGAACTGTTAAGAACACTAAATGGAGCTGGTACATCAATTCATATATTTAAAGATGATAAATTGCAATGTCAATGTGTTGAATTGGCAAATTTACTAGATGTAATTGGCTGTGTTAATTTCGAATTTATTCAAACTGAAAGTGGAGAATATTATTTCATAGAGTGTAATCCTCGTTTTTCTGGAGGTATAGAGTTTTCTTGTATCGCTGGATATGATTGTGTAATAAATCATTTAAATGTTTTTTTAGATAACGATATAAATGATTTACATGAGATTAAAAATCAATATATTGTTAAAAAATATGAAGAATATGTTACGGAGATTGAAGAATGAATAACAATAAAATCCTAGTAACCCAATCATCAATGCCAGAAATTGATGAATACATAGATGAAATAAAAGATTTGTGGGAGAGTCGTTGGCTTACTAACATGGGAGTTAAGCACAAAGAATTGCAAGCTAGTCTTGTAGAATATCTTGATGTCCCTAAAATTGAATTGCTTACAAATGGACATATGGCGTTGGAGCTTTCAATGCAAGCTTTAAATTTAACTGGCGAAGTTATCACAACTCCGTTTACATTTGCCTCGACAACTCATGCTATTGTCAGAAACGGACTAACTCCTGTTTTTTGCGACGTAAATCCAGTAGATTTCACAATGGATTCTGATAAAATTGAAGAACTAATTACAGATAAAACTGTTGCTATTGTGCCTGTTCATGTTTACGGAAACATCTGTAATATTGAAGAAATTGAGCGAATTGCTAAAAAATATGGGCTTAAAGTTATATATGATGCTGCCCATACTTTTGGAGTGAAGTATAAAAACAAAGGTATAGGCTCATTTGGGGACGTATCTTGCTTTAGTTTTCATGCAACAAAAGTGTTCAATTCTATTGAGGGTGGAGCTGTTTGTTTTAAGGATAGTGACTTTGGACTTGCTTTATATAGATTAAAAAATTTTGGTATAAGAGGTCCAGAAACAGTAGATGGTGTTGGTGCAAATGCGAAAATGAACGAATTTTGTGCAGCAATGGGAATTTGCAATCTAAAACACATTGACGAAGAAATTGCAAAAAGAAAAGCTGTTGTAGCAAGATATCGTGAAAATCTTGGGGATATTGATGGAATACAATTAAATCCAATTCAAGAAAATGTTCAAACCAATTATGCGTACTTTCCTATCGTAATTGATGAAAAAGTGTTTGGTTCAAGTAGAAATGAAGTTTTTGAAAAGCTAGAAGAAAACGGAATTGGTGCAAGAAAATATTTCTATCCACTAACAAATACATTCGATTGCTTTCATGGTAAATATGATGTCAACTTAACACCAGTTGCACTACATATAAGCAAAAGAGTATTGACATTACCACTATACGCAGATTTATCAAACGAAGATGTAGACAGAATTTGTGAAGTTATAAAAGGATGAGAAAATAATATACAAAACAGGAGATTAAAAATGGATAAAATTAAGCATAGTGCACAATCGGGGGG
>JAWXUM010000042.1:0-18735 GCA_044432645.1 Clostridia bacterium
GCGTTCTAACCAACTGAACTACCGGGCCATATATGGTGGGGACAATAGGACTCGAACCTATGACCCCCTGCTTGTAAGGCAGGTGCTCTAACCAGCTGAGCTATGCCCCCATACTGTCGCTTAACTTAGCGACTTATAAATAATACACCATTATTGCTAATTTGTCAATACATTTTACAAAAAAACTTTATTTAATTATACTGTTTATAAAACAAATCGATTACTGTTTCATAAAGTGATGTTTCATCGACAATATACTGCATGTAACCATCAACTTCTATAGATTCACCATCTAAAGTTACAAAACCTAAGAATTCATAATCTTCTAATTTTTCTATAACTCTTGACAACGTGTTTACTGTGCTATCGGTAACCATATAACTGGAAAGCTCTGTTAACAACGATGTTGCAATACTGGTTTCATCGTCTTCTAAAATTTCAAAAAAAGCTGTAAGGTACTGCCTTTGACGTGCCATTCTGTTTATATTGGTCTGATCACTAACTCCACCACGATTTTGGACAAAATTAAGGGCTTGTTCTCCGTTTAATGTTATTGTTTCACCTAAAACCAATGAGTCATCAGCGCCAGAAAAATCATCTTCAATAGTAACTGTTACACCACCTACGCTGTCATTTATAATAGGCACTGCTCCCATTGATATAGAAATGTAATTATCGATAGGAATATCAAGCAAATAATTAGACAAAGCAAGTGAGGTATTCTCACAACTGTCCTCAAGTCCACTGCCAGAATTATAGGCAAGTGTTATTTGGCCTTCATATGAACTTGCAATTTGACCGTTAAGACCTAATACAGGAATGTCTACCATTGTATCACGATTAATTTGAAGTATTGTATACTCATTGTTGTCGTTATCTATTGCTACTACTGAAATAAAATCTGACTGATATTCATTATTGTAACTTTCTGAATCTTCTAAAGCTTCAACAGTATCAAGGCCTAAAATCATAAAAGTTTGAATCATTGGGTCGATTATATAGCTATTGTCATTGTATTCTAAAATATTTTTAGTTTCGGCTACACCATAGCTACTATTTAATGATTCTTCCCATTTGAAAACCAATAAATAAATTAAACATATTAAAACAACAACCAATAAAATAACGATAAAAAGAGGTACTAATGGTAGCTTGCTCTTTCTAAAACTTACACTCACATTAACACCTCTTAAAATTCTTATAAATTAATCAACTAATTAATTATTTTTTTAAAACTAAATATTTTTTGCTAATTACTAGAATTAATGCAGCAACACTAGCGATTAGAACAATAATTACCGCATAATTAATGCTGTCACCAGTTTGTGTGTCAGTAGCGTCGCCTGTAGTAGAGTCTTCGTTAAAACTTGTTTCTGTTGAATCAACAACAAAAGCTATTGGGCTTAAGCTATTAAAAGTAACATGAGCTACACCGCCTGAAACACTAACTAAAGATGGATCGATTACTTCCCAAAGGTCTGCTTCGTAGTTATGTAAAACGATTAAAGTTTCATCGTCTGCTACACTAACATTGAAACCAATAGTAATTGAACCACCATTTTCTAAAATTGCATAATATTCTTCAGGAACATAAAGGTCAAATAAATCTTGAACTACTAAGTTCTCGATTGAAGTGCCAAAAACATCTAAAACATCTACAATTGCTGGTGCTATTTCGCTTAAATCTGAAGCTTCTGAAATTTGATTGTAAGCATTGTCAACCATCTCTTGTGCTTCTGCATCAAGTTCTGTTGATGCACTTAAAGGTGTTACAACTATTGCATCAAGTTCAACATATGTAACATTACCTTCTGCGTCTGTTAGAACGGCTACATACTCATTACCTTCATCATCGGTTTGAACTGCTACATCTGGTGCTGGTTTGCCCTCGATACTAGACACAAAAGTAGCAGATACTGAAAGTGTCATAGTTAAACAAAGCGCTACTGCCATAATAGAAACTTTTAATTTTTTCATTTTTTATCTCCTCAATTCTGGTAGTAATTTTTGTAATTACTATACTTTTTATATTTTTTATAATAACCAGACTTATCGTCTTTTTCGGCGTTGTAAGCTATACCTAATATTTTAATATTAGACATATTTAGTTGTCGAACAGTTTCAGAAAGGTCTGATTTAATAACATAATCTTCTCTTACTACAATAAGAAGTCCCTCTGTAACCCTTGAAACAATCATAGCATCTGCAACAGCTGTTACAGGTGGTAAATCCAAAATGATATAGTCAAATTCCTTAGATAAATCTTCAATCATCTCTTCCATTACAACTGATGAAAGAAGTTCAGAAGGGTTGGGTGGAATAATACCTGCTGTAATTAAATACAAGTTTTTATATTCTTTAATTGACTGAATTATGCCTTGCTTTATCTCAAATCCTGCTAATACATTTGCAAGACCTTCAGAAGACTTAATTCCGAAATATCTTTCAAGATTTGGCTTTCTTAAATCGCACTCTATTAAAAGTGTTCTTTTTCCCATTTCTGCAAACGAAATAGCTAAATTTACTGACGTTGAGCTTTTTCCCTCACCAGAAATACTACTGGTTATCCCAAATACATGACATTTCTTTTTATGGTCAAAGGTAAAATCTAAATTTGTTCTAAGCTTTTTGTAAGCTTCGTTAGCCAAAAAATCTAAATCTTTACCTATAATAGGCTTAGAAAAATCTTCGACTTTTTTTACTTTTTTAGGAATCATTATACTCTCCTATTTATTCTTATTAACTGTACTAATAACAGGTATAGTTGCTAGCATTGGTATATCTTTATATGATGTTTTAACATATTCAGCTGAAGTAACTTTGTTATCAAGCAATTTCATAATAACAATAATAACTGCACTGGCAACAGCTCCAAAAAGAGCTCCCATTAATACATTTTTACTATAATTAGGAGAAACTGGATAAGTGTTAACAATAGCTGTGTCAACTATTCTAACTGATGTACCATCGATTATTTCTGATATTTTTTCTGGTAATATTTTTGTAATTGCAGTAGCAACTTCTTCAGCTTCATAAGGGTCTTCGCATGTTACAACGATTTGTACAATGGAAGTATCAGTTACCGCCGACATAGATATCATAGAGTTAAGCTGAGTTACAGTGTAATCAGCACCTAGATAATCTATAACTTCATTCAATGTATCACGTGTTCTTAAAATAGTAATATATGTAGAAATTAAATCTTCTCCAGAACTAACATCTGCTGCACTTATTGTAAATTCAATATCTCCAAAAGAGCTACTTGCGCCGTTTACAAAAATCATAGCATCTGATTGATATTGTGGTTCGACAAATAAATAAGTATAACCAAAAGTCGAAGCTGCACATACAACCACAGCTAAAATTATAACCCAAAGTCTTTTTATTAATTCAAAGAACAATTCTTGTAAATCTATTTCTATTTCATCTTTTTCAATCAATTCATTCACCTATATATAAATAATTATTACTTACTATTAATTAATTTATTTAATTCTTCCATAAAAGTGTTAACGTCTTTAAATTGTCTATAAACCGACGCAAAACGAACATATGCTACTTCGTCTACACTTTTTAGTTTTTCCATAGCAAATGTTCCTATCATATGCGAAGGAACTTCTCTGTCTAATGTGTTTTGAAGTAAATATTCTATTTCATCAACAATATTTTCTAAAGTGCTTATAGAAACTGGTCTTTTTTCACAAGCTCTTAAAAGTCCACCTAAAAGCTTTGCTCTGTCAAAGGTTTCACGTGATTTATCTTTTTTTATTACAACAATAGGAACAGATTCGATGATTTCGTAAGTTGTAAACCTTTTATTGCATTTAAGACATTCACGTCTTCTTCTAATTCTCTGTGATTCATCTGTAGGACGAGAATCTATTACTTTACTCTCTTCAAAACTACAAAAAGGACACTTCATATATAGCACCTCCATTAACTCTTTTTTATTATACCCTTTTTATCATTTAAATGCAAGCTATTTTTAAACTTTTTTTGTCAAATTCATGTTAAAGGTTATCTAAATATAATTTTGCATCTTTTAAATTTTCTATTTTAGAAATACAATTGCTGTATACTTCTATAATGACATAATTATTGTAATTTATCTCTTTTAAAACTTTATATATTATTTTGAAGTCAAAATCGCCTTTTCCGGGTATTAAACATGTATTTTGTTCATCGTTATCGCTTATATGTATATGTTTAAGATTTTCACCCATAGCTTTTATCATATCTACTGGGTCTTCACCAGCTAGCAGACACTGCTTTATATCGAATACGAAACTAACTTCATCGCCTAAAATTCGTTTCATGTTTTTTATAAAATCAATGCTTTCACTTCTGTAATTAATTACATTTTCTTGGCATAAAGTTACATTATACTCTTTTGCAACCTTTGATATTTTTGAAAAAGTTTTACAATAGTCCTCATCGCTTCCACGAAAAGTTCCGCTCCTTCCCCTCATAAGTCCATGTAACACTAAATACTTAGCACCTAAAAACTGTGCTGCTTCGAAAAATTTTCGGTAAATATTAATTCCGTCTTCAAAACGCCTACTGTAGCCGTCAAAAAAGAATAATCCTTCTGTCAAACTTGTAAAAGGGTGCAGCGACACTACTTTAGAACCACTTTCGTCAAGCATCTTTTTAAGCTTTATTAAATAATCTTTTTCAAGTTCTAAAAACGAATTCACAAAGAACTCATATCTTTTAAAACCTAAATTAATCATTTGTTCAAGCGCAATTTCTGGATATTCTGGGTACAAACAGGCTGTTGATATACCAATTTTCAATATTTTCACCTCAAATTTGTATTTTTATCTATTATACACCATATTTACCTTGATTTAAAGAGAAAAATTTATTATACTATTAATATATATATTTTAAGCGAAAGGTAGGGCTTTGTTTTTTAGCCCTAAATTTACTATGGCTGTATTAAGTGTTAACAATGTTACCAAAATGTTTGGGACAGATATTATTATAAAGGACGTTAGTTTTGAAGTTCAAACTAGCGACCACATAGGATTAGTTGGAATTAATGGAAGTGGAAAGACAACTTTATTCAAAGTTCTTTCAGGTGAATATCAATGTGACGTGGGTGCTTATTACACTGCTAAAGAAACTGTATTAGGTTATATGGAACAACATGTATGCAGTAATGATGACTTTAGTGCCTATGCTGAGGTTTTGACTGTTTTTTCTAAGTTAATAGAAATGGAAGAAGAACTTAATAATTTAAATCAAATGCTACTCACTCATAACGAAAACACTGACGAACTTATAAATAAACAGGTTTATTTGACAGAAAAATTTGCTGACTTAGGTGGTTTAACTTTTCGAAACCGTGCAAAAAGCACTTTAGCTGGTTTAGGTTTTACAGCTGAGCAAATGGGCAACCCTGTTGGCGTATTAAGTGGTGGACAAAAATCTAAATTACAACTTGCAAAAATGCTGTTAAGTGGTTCGAACTTCTTGCTGCTTGACGAACCTACCAACCATTTAGACATTGATGCAACCCAGTGGCTAGAAGATTTTTTAAAGAACTATAACGGTGCTTTTATTGTTATTTCGCATGATAGATATTTTCTTGACAAAGTCACTAACAACACATTTGAAATTGAAAACAAAAAACTTTACACATATAAAGGTAATTACACAGCTTACGTAGGTCTTCGTGAGCAAAAAAAGCTTACACTAAGCCGTGAATATGAAAGTACTGCTAAAGAAATAAAACGTATTGAGGGCATTATTGAGCAACAAAAGCGTTTTAACCAAGCTAGAAACTACGTTACAATTGCCTCAAAGCAAAAATCAATTGACAGACTTGAAGCTACACTAGAGCGACCAGAAGAAGAAGCTGACACAATAAACTTTGAGTTTAAACCTAGCAGACGAGGTGGAAATGATGTTTTAACTACTGAAAATTTATCTTTAGCTTTTGGTGACAACAAACTTTTTAGTGGTATAGATATATTTATTCAAAGACAAGAGAAAATATTTTTAGTAGGACCAAATGGTTGTGGAAAAACTTCACTTTTAAAACTACTTTTAGGAATTTACCCCCTACAAGATGGCTTTTTCAAAATTGGCTCTGCTATTGACATAGGCTATTACGACCAAGCGCAAGGAAATTTGGACGAAAGCAAAACTGTTATAGACGAAATTTGGGATTTGCACCCAAGCATGACACAAACAGAAGTTAGGAATGCACTCGCAGTATTTTTGTTTAAAGGCGAAGATGTTTTTAAACCTGTGAAAGGTTTAAGTGGTGGCGAACGTGCAAGAGTTTTGCTACTTAAACTTATGTTACAAAAAACTAACTTCTTAATTTTGGACGAACCTACAAATCACCTTGACATAAGCTCTCGTGAAGCTTTAGAAGATGCACTTCTAGCCTATGACGGCACACTTTTAATTGTTTCTCATGACAGATATTTAATTAATAAGCTTTCTACAAAAATTTTGTCACTAGAAAAACACTCTATAAAGTCTTATATAGGTAATTATGATGATTATTTAAACGCTAAAATGTTGAGTGCAGAAACTCAAAAAATTGTAGAATCACCAAAGCAAAACGAATATAAACTTAACAAAGAACGAAAAGCGCAGATAAGAAAAATGAAATCTGCTTTAGAAAAATGCGAAAAAGCTATTGAAGAAAATGAAATTCAACTAGAAAAACTAGGCGAGCAATTAATTTTACCTGAAGTTTCCATAGATTACACAAAAACTTTAGAAATTTCTTGTAAAATGGACGAGTTACGAAGTGACGGTGACAGTCTAATGGAAAAATGGGAAGAACTTCATTTGTGGCTTGAAGAAAATCAAGAGTGATATTATCATAAATTCCAATACTGAAAGGAAAAAATATTGAAATATAAAATTTTAACTTTAGGCTGTAAAGTTAACCGTTACGAATCCGAAGCTATTGCGACTATTTTGAAAAGAAATGGCTTAACTCAAAGTGAAAAAGGCGAAGAATGCGATGTATTTATTTTGAATTCTTGCACTGTTACTTCTACTGGTGACCAAAAAGTTAGGCAAAGTTTAAGACGTGAAAAGGCAAAAAATCCTCACGCAGTTATAGTTTTAACTGGTTGTATGGCTCAAGCTTTCCCTGAAAAATCTAGCGAGCTTGAAGAGGCTGACATTATTCTTGGCACTTCAAACAGGAATAGAATTTTAGAGCATATTATGCGTTTTATCTCTTGCAAACAAAGAATTATCGATATAACTCCACATGGAAATGGTGAAAAGTTTGAGAAAATGGAAATCGATGATTTTTCTGATAGAACTAGGGCATACATTAAAATTCAAGACGGGTGCAACCGTTTTTGCTCTTACTGCATTATTCCTTACGCTAGGGGTCGTGTTAGGTCTAAGCCTTTGGAAGATTTAAAACACGAACTTGAAAAAATTGCCGAAAATGGTTATAAAGAGGTTGTTTTAACTGGAATTAACCTTTCCTGCTATGGTCAAGATTTAGGACTTGGCATTTGTGATGCTATTGAATGTGCTAATAATACGGACAAAATTGAGCGTATTAGACTTGGCTCTTTGGAACCAGAACTTCTGACAATAGATGTAATTAATCGCATGAAAAAGTCAAAAAAACTATGTCCTCAATTTCATTTATCGTTACAAAGTGGTTGTGACGAAACTCTTAAGCGTATGAACAGGCACTACGACAGCGCTGAATACTGTGAAATTGTAGAGAATTTAAGAAACACTTTTGAAAATTGTGCTATTACAACTGACGTTATGGTTGGTTTTCCTAACGAAAGCGATGAGGAATTTGAAAAGAACTTAAATTTTGCTAAAAAAGTTAAATTTGCACAAGCTCATGTTTTTGCTTATTCGATTAGACAAGGCACTAAGGCTGCTGTTATGGAAAATCAAATTCTAAAAAAAGTTAAAGAAGACCGTAGTCACAAGATGATAAAAGCTACTGACGAAACTAGAATTGCTTATTTTGATGACATGATTGGCAAGAAGTTTGCCGTTCTTTTTGAAAGAGAAGTTTCAAAAAATGTATATGAGGGTTATACAGAAAATTATGTGCCTGTAATTTGTTCTAGTGGAACAAATATTAAAAATAGCATTTTAAAAGTAAGTTTGGAATTTCACGATGACAAAACTTGCTTCGGAAAAATAATAAATTAAAGAGGGTTTTTTAATGAAAAATTTCACCAAATCCGAACGCAGTTGGATTTTTTACGACTGGGCAAACTCGGTTTACGCAACGAACATGCTTGCAGCTATCTTCCCTATTTACTTCGGTACAATTTGTGCTAACGCAGGTGTTGACAACGTAGTTTTATGGTCAGTTGGTACATCAATTTCAACTTTTGTTGTAGCAATTTTAGCTCCATTTTTAGGAGCACTTGGCGACCACAAAGGCTATAAGAAGAAGTTTTTCACAGCATTTATGCTTATTGGTGTAATTTTTACATTAACTTGTGCTTTAACTGACAATTACATTGGTCTTTTAATAGGCTATATTCTTTCCCACATAGGTTTTAGTGGTGCTAACTTATTCTATGATGCATTTTTAACAGATGTTACAACTAATGATAGAATGGACAAAGTTTCCTCTTGGGGCTTTGCAATGGGTTATATAGGTGGTAGTACAATTCCGTTCATTGCTTCAATAGCTTTACTGCTTATTATGGGCATGGATAATATGTTTGCTTTAAAACTTGTTTTTGTTATTACTTCTTTATGGTGGTTTATATTCTCTTTGCCATTTATGAAAAATGTTAAGCAAGTTCACTATATAACTGCTAACAACAAGGAAATTTTATCATCTTCTCTTCACAATTTAAAAGAAACTTTCTTTAATATTTTAAGTGATAAAAAAATACTGTTCTTCATTATAGCTTATTTCTTTTATATTGATGGTGTAAATACTATTATTTCTATTTCAACATCTTATGGAACTACTCTTAATCTTGACACAGTTGGTATGATTTTAGCTTTGCTTGTAACTCAAATTGTAGCCGTTCCATGTTCTTTGCTGTTTAATAAATTTTCCGAAAAATATGGTTCTATTAACATGATAACATTTGCAGTTTGCGTTTATGTAGGAATTTGTGTGTTAGGCTTTTTCATGGGTCATATTGTTGAGGCTAACCCTGGTTCTGATGAAGCTATAGCTAATGCTCAAATTTTATTCTGGATTTTAGCTTTCTTTGTAGGTACTGTTCAAGGTGGCATTCAAGCTTTAAGCCGTTCTTATTTTGGTAAACTTATTCCACCAGAAAAGTCAAATGAATATTTTGGTTTCTTTGATATTTTTGGCAAGTTTGCTGCTGTTGTAGGACCACTTGTCGTTGCAACAGTTAAAATTGCAACTGGTTCTGACGCTCTTGGCGTTTTAAGCGTTGGTTTATTATTCATATTGGGTTTAACTTTCCTTACAATAGGCAAAAGGCATTTTGCTAAATAATTAAAATAAAATGTTACCTACTAATAGGGACAAAAGATAAATCTGCGACAAAATCAAATGAATAACAATTTTAAAACCTCATCTTGTTCAGCATTTAGAGTAAGATGAGGTTTTTATTATGTCTTAATTTTTGATTTATAATCTTTGCCCCAAATTTCCATTGCTGACAAAATAGGCTTTAAACTAAAACCGAGTTCGGTTAATGAATATTCTACACGAGGTGGAACTTCTGCATATACTTTGCGATTAACCAAATCGTTTTCTTCCATCTGACGCAAGTTAGTCGTTAAAACTTTTTGTGAAATTCCTGCTACTGATTTTTTTAACTCTCCAAATCGTTTTGTTCCAGTAAGTAAATCTCTTAAAATTAAAATTTTCCATTTATCACTAATAAGCGTTAGAGTTGTTTCCACGGGACAAGGTGGTAATTCTTTTTTCATATTAACCTCCAATAGTTTCCAAAAGGTAACTATCGCACAAAAAAGTGCTTACTTTACAATTTAATCTTACTACTCTATAATATCATTAAGGCATTAAGTTGTCAAATTTTAACAAGAAAAATAGAGAGGGTTATTATGAAAAAATTATTAAGTATTATGTTGGCAGTTGGACTTTTGATGGTTAGTTTGGTCGGTTGTTCTGGTGGAACTAGCGAAGAATCAAATGAGGTGTTGCGTGTGGGTATGGACTTATCTTTTGCACCGTTTTCTTATTTAGACGACAATGGAGATATAGCTGGTTTTGAGCCACAAATAGCAGAAGCTTTTGCAGAATATCTAGGCATGGAAGTAGAAATTGTCAATACAGATTTTTCTATGCTAATTCCAGCACTTGAAACAGGTGATGTTGATATTTTAATCGCTGATATGTCAAAAACAGATGAAAGAGCAGAAAAAGCAGACTTTTCAGAGCCATATCGCTACACATACACTCTTGCGCTTGTAAACAAAGACTATGCAGAGTTAAATAATATTACAGATGAAATGAGTGAAGAAGATTTCTTTGCAATAGAAGATATAAGTTTTGTTGGTTTAACAGGAACAAAAGGTGTTTATTATCCACAAAACTATGGCATAACAGTTACAGAAGTTACTGAAATTGGAACAGGTCTTATGGAAGTTAGTAATGGAACTAGTGATGTACTTATAGCATCAAATGAAGTTCATGGTTTTTATGCAGCCGACCCAAATAACACTATCGTTTATAGCGGAATTGAAGCACAAGATGGCTCGTGTTTTGTAGTTGCAAAAGGTAACGACGAATTGCTAGAAAGTGCTAATACATTTATTGAAACAATGTATGAAGATGGTGGACTATACGACCAAATGGCTGAAGAATGGGACCCTATCATCGCAGAATTTTTGCAAAACGATGATCTTGGACTCGATTACATTATAACTGCACAAAATTAATTTTTTAAAAAGGAGATTTTCTATGAAGGGGAAATTTATTAAATTGCAATACGCACTAGTAATTGCAATTTTTACAATTATTATTGGTTTAGCCTTAGCTTTCACAACCGAAAATCCAAGATATGATTTGATATTATCAAGCCACAATTTGCTTATCGATGCTTTTTTGACAACGATATTTTTAAGTTTGGTATCGCTAATCGGTGCTTTAATTTTAGGTTTTGTATTGTGGGTTATGGCACGTTCACAAATTGTTATTCTAAGGGCAATTTCAAATGTCTTTAGTGAAATAATCATGGGAACACCACAACTTGTAATGATTTTTTTAATTGTTTACCCTCTAGGAAACTTTCTGAATTTAAAAGATAAAATGCTTTTAGGAATTATTTCTTTAATTTTGTACAACGCCCCTTATATTGCCAATGCCTATCAAGCAACAGCATCAGTGGTAGGTGATGAACAGTACACAGTGATGAACCTATACCATTTTAAATGGTATCAAAAATATAAATATGTGATTTTACCTCAGATGATAAAGCCGTTTATACCATCACTTATGAACCAATTATCAAGTGTAATAAAGGCATCATCACTTTTAAATATTATTGCAATAAGTGAAATAACATATATAACAACAAGTGTTGCAACTAGAAGTTACGCTATTATTGAGGGTTATTATATCATGTGGATTATGTATTTAATGGTAACAATTCCACTTTCATTAATTGCAAAGTTTATTGCAAGAAAGGCTGGTTAAGTATGAATATTAAACTTGAAAATATATTTAAAAGTTACCCAAACAGTGACAACGTTTTAAATGATGTTAGTATAGATGTAAAAAATATATCTTGTGTTGGCATTATTGGCGAGTCTGGATGTGGAAAATCTACACTACTAAGACAACTAGCTGGCATTGAGAACCCTGATAATGGTGAAATAGAAATAAATAATTTATCACCAATTAAACAAAAGAAATTATTTCAAACTAAAATAGGAGTGGTTTTTCAACAACACAACCTATTCCCTCACTTATCAATACATAAAAATATAACTTTAATTTTAGAAAAAATATTGAAACAAAGCAAAGCAAAAGCAAATGCACGAGCAGACGAAGTGCTAAAACAGCTTTTTATATTCGAACAAAAAGATAAAAAACCTAATGAAATTTCAGGAGGTCAAGCTCAACGTGCATCAATCGCAAGAGCTTTAGCGACATATCCCGAACTGATTTTTTTAGATGAGCCAACAGCTGCACTAGACCCAGTATTAACAGGCGAAGTTTTAAAGTCGGTTACTGAACTTAAAAACAATGGTATAGAATTTATTTTTGTCACACATGAAATATCTTTTTTAAAAGAATTTGCTGATTATATCATTTTCTTAAAAAGTGGCGAAATTTGCGAACATGGGAATATATCATGTTTACAAAATCCAAAAACTAATGAACTACAAGATTTTTTAAACACCTAGAGGTGACTATGGATATTCAAAAAATATACGAAAAATTCGATAAAATTGGTTGTTTATCTTTTACAACTGTAGATGAGTATGGCATACCAGAGTCAAGAATTGCACATTTGAGAGCTTATGACGAAGACGGCATTTACTTTATGACTATGTTTACAAAAGATTTTTATACTCACATGAAACAAAACGGAAAGCTCTCTATTTGTGGGCTGAATGCAAAAACAGAAGTAGAACACGATGCAAATGGGTTACCCATTTTTGAAGGTGGTTATGCTATTCGTATGACTGGTACTGTTAAAGAAGTTGCTATTAATGAAATCAAGGCAAAAAATAATTCAATCTTTGATTTTTGTATCAAAGACCAAGAAAAATATCCAGCAATGGTTGTTTTCTGTATTACATCTGGCTATGGTGATGTTTTTGACTACGATTTTGAGAAAATTACTCGTGAAAACAAGCTAGAACGAGAATACTTCTCCTTTGGTGGTGCAAAAGAAAAACATAAAGGTTTAACAATAGAAAAAAACAAATGTATATCTTGTGGTATTTGCAGTAAAAAATGTTCCTTTTTAGCTATTGAAAAAAGCTTGAATTCTTATATAATTAATATAAACAGATGTGATGAATGTGGTGATTGCTATATGAGTTGCCCTGTAAAAGCAATCCATTATCGTGGTGAAAAGAATAAGGTGTAAATTATGGATACTCTTGAAAAACTATTTTTCCTAAATAAAATATTGCTAGACGAAATGCCACAATACAAAGAGCAAGCAAATCAGTTTAAAAAAAATAAAACTGAACAATCAAGGCTTTTTCGCTGTCTTGTAAATGTGCGTCCAGCTGTGAAATCGAGTGAAGAATTTATTGAAGTTCAAGATGAATATTTAATAGAAGTTGCAAAAGAAAAAGGCATAGTAAAATTAGAAGATTTAACCGAAGTTAAGCCTAACATCTACCTTTGGCAAGGTGATATAACAAGACTTTCAGTTGACGGAATAGTGAACGCAGCTAACAATGCACTTTTGGGTTGTTTTATTCCGTGTCATTCTTGTATTGATAACGCAATCCATACTTTTTCTGGTGTTCAGCTTAGGGTCGAGTGTAACAAAATTATGCAAAATCAAGGGCATAACGAAGAAACTGGCAAGGCTAAAATCACAAAAGCGTATAACTTGCCAAGCAAATATGTCATTCATACTGTAGGACCTATTATAAATGGGAAGTTAACTGAAAAAGACTGTCAACTTTTAGAGAGTTGTTATAGAGAATGTTTGAATTTGGCTATCGACAACCACTTGAAAAGTATTGCTTTTTGCTGTATTTCAACTGGTGAGTTTCGTTTTCCTAACGACAAAGCAAGTGAAATTGCAGTAAAAACTGTTAGCGAAATTATAAAAGAAAGGGATATTAAGGTGGTTTTTAATGTTTTTAAAGAACAAGACAGAGAACTTTACAGAAGATTACTCTGCTAAAATTGGAAAATTCAAAGAACTTACACAAAATGCAGATGCTGTTGTAATTGGTGCAGGTGCAGGGCTTTCTACCTCTGCTGGACTTAATTATGGTGGACAGCGTTTTGAAAAGCTGTTCCCTGATTTTATAGAAAAATATAAACTAACAGATATGTACTCCTCTGCTTTTTATCCTTTTGAAACAAGGGAAGAATTTTGGGCATATTTCAGCCGTCATATCTACCATAATAGGTACGAAAGCGAAGTTAATTCTCTTTATTCCGATTTGTTTAACATAATAAAAGACAAAAATTATTTTGTTATAACAACAAACGCAGACCATTTGTTTATTAAAAGTGGTTTTGACAAAGAAAGATTATTTTATACCCAAGGTGATTACGGACTTTTTCAATGCTCAAAACCTTGTCATGGCAAAAACTACGACAACAAAGAGCAAGTTTATGAAATGGTTGAAAAACAAAAGAATTGCAAAATCCCAACACAGCTTATACCAAAATGCCCAGTTTGTGGCGAAGAAATGAGCGTTAACCTTAGAAAAGATGATACGTTTGTAGAAGATGATGGTTGGTACAACGCTATGGATAGATATGAAAGTTTTGTAAAAGAAAATATCAATAAGAATATTGTCTTTCTAGAGCTTGGCATAGGCTACAACACACCGTCAATTATAAAATACCCATTTTGGCAAATGACGCACGGACATAAAAATGCAAATTTTATTTGCATAAATTATGATGACATAAGAGTTCCAAAAGAAATAATCCATAAATCCCTTTGTTTTAAAGCTGATATTAAAAATGTTATAGACGATTTAAAATAAATTGAATAAAAAGCTGTGACAAAATGTTACATCTCAGACTGTCAAAAAACCTATATTGTAAAAAAAGTTGCACAAACATTGTAGGGGCGAGCTGTGCTCGTCCGTGGATAAAACAAAAAGTTTTGTCTTGTTTTGTGTAAAATAGAGAAATATTTTTATTAATTTTTAAAAAGCACTAAATTAACATCTTGATTTCGGACGAGCACAGCTCGTCCCTACCATTTTTAAAATATATTTTCGGTATTTTACACAAATACAAAACCTTTTTCGACAAGCTGAAAGCTGTAACAAAATATTACAGCTTTTTTGTTTTAAAATTAGTATAATAAAAAAGTTTACTTTAGATTTTCAAAGTTACAGAGGATGGAAAGTAGGGGCAAGCTGTGCTCAGCTTGCCCCTATATTGATTACACATTAATATCCGTGTGCTTCTTTAAGCATCATATCTTTTACTTTCATCAAACGAACCTGTGTACTTCTTTCGTTTTCGTCAAGTTTCATAGTGATATATTTAATACTTGTTTTCATTTCTGGTATCATAACGTGCTCTAGAGCGTTAACTCTACGGCGTGTTTTTTCAATCTCTACTGCCATTAACTGACAAGATTTTTCTATCTCGGCAAGTTTTAGCATATCTTGAAAAACTGTTGATAGATATGAAATAGCATCATCTAAATCGCCAGAAGTGAAAGCGAAACCGTAAGAGAAAATATCATTTTCGTCTGGTGTTCTTGTTTTAAATTTAAACTGTGGTATATCCACACTCATTACGTTAGTCGTTGAACTTTCAAGGCTAATTTCTTGTTTAGGTGCTAAAAGTGCTGTGTTCAAAAATTCTTCTTCGGTTGCTGATTTAGCAAGTAAAAATCTTTGGTTAGCCTCTTTTATACCCTCTTCAACTTTTTCCCTAAGCTCTTTGTTTTCTCTAACTTTCATCAAAAACTGACGCATTAATTCGTCACGTTTATCTTTTAAAAGTTTGTGTCCACGAACAGCTGTGGTTAGTTTTTTCTTAAGCCTTGTAAGCTCCATTCTTGTGGGATTAACCTGTGTACTAGCCATGGATTAATCACACCTTTCCGTAATATTCATCTAGATAGCCGTCTTTAATTCTCTTAAGCTCACTTCTTGGCAAGATTGAAAGAAGTTTCCAACCTAAGTCCAAAGTGTCCTCTATACTTCTGTTTGCATTATAACCTTGTGAAACATATTCGCTTTCAAAAGCATCTGCAAACTTAGCATAAAGTTTATCGATTTCAGTTAAAGCAGCTTCGCCCAAGATAATCATAAGCTCTTTAGCATCTTTACCTCTAGCATAAGCAGAGAAAAGTTGGTTCATAGTGTCGCCATGGTCTTCTCTAGTTTTGCCTTTACCAATACCCTTGTCTTTTAGACGAGAAAGTGATGGTAAAACGTCGATAGGAGGAGCAATATTTTTTCTGTAAAGGTCACGGCTTAGGATAATTTGTCCTTCTGTGATATAACCTGTAAGGTCAGGGATTGGATGAGTTTTGTCGTCTTCTGGCATTGTTAGAATAGGAATCATAGTTATACTACCATTTTTACCTTTTTGACGGCCAGCTCTTTCATATAAAGAAGCCAAGTCAGTATACATGTAACCTGGATAACCACGACGACCTGGAACTTCTTTTCTAGCCGCTGAAACTTCACGAAGCGCATCAGCGTAGTTTGTAATATCTGTCATGATAACAAGAACATGATAATTTTTCTCGAATGCTAGGTACTCAGCAGCAGTTAGCGCCATACGAGGAGTAGCGATACGCTCGATAGCTGGGTCGTTTGCAAGGTTTACGAAAAGAACAGTTCTGTCGATAGCGCCTGTTTCTTTAAAGCTTTCGATAAAGTAGTTAGACTCCTCGAAAGTGATACCCATAGCGGCAAAAACAACAACGAATGGGTCGTTAGTTCCACGCACTTTAGCTTGTTTTGCAATTTGAGCAGCAAGCTGTGCATGAGGAAGACCAGAAGCTGAGAAAATTGGAAGTTTTTGTCCACGAACAAGTGTGTTAAGTCCGTCAATGGCAGAAACACCAGTTTGAATAAATTCTTGTGGGTAGTTTCTAGCAGCTGGGTTCATAGGTAACCCGTTGATGTCGTCACGTCTGTCTGGTAAAATCTCTGGGCCGTCGTCGATAGGTCTGCCAAGTCCGTCAAAAACACGGCCAAGCATGTCTTCTGAAACACCTAGTTCCATTGATTTTCCTAAAAATCTAACCTTTGAATTTGAAAGGTTGATACCAGTTGCACTTTCAAAAAGCTGAACTAAAGCGTCACCACCGTTGATTTCCAAAACTTTACAACGTCTTTTTTCGCCGTTTGGAAGTTCAATTTCTGCAAGTTCGTTATAACTTACATTTTCAACATTTTTTACTAGCATCAAAGGGCCTGCAACCTCTTGTATGGTACGGTATTCCTTAGGCATAGAATCCCTCCTTACTATCTACTATTTCTTTAATTTGTTTTTGAAGTTCAATTTTGATTTCTTCAAATGCTGATTCTAATTTATCATCTGTTGTATATTTATAACGACCAATTTGCTCACGAATTGGCATAGAAACAAGTTTTTCAATGTTTCCGCCTTGTTCTAAAGCAGCTGTAGATTTCTCGAAGAACTCTATAACCAATTGCATCATATAATGTTGTTTTTCAAGGCTTGTGTAGGTGTCAATTTCGTGGAATGAGTTTTGGTGCAAGAAGTCCTCACGAATTGACCTTGAAGCCTCTAATTTTAGTCTATCAGGAGCAGAAAGTGCATCCATACCAACTAATTTTACAATTTCTTCAAGCTCTGCTTCTTCTTGTAAAAGTAGCATAATTTTTGCTCTAAGCTCCATCCAATCGCTTGCAACTGTTTCGTTAAACCAGTCTGACATTGTGTCGACATATAGTGAATATGAAGTTAGCCAGTTAAGTGCTGGGAAGTGACGTTTGTAAGCTAGCGCAGCATCAAGACCCCAGAAAACTTTAACGATACGAAGTGTTGCCTGTGCAACTGGTTCGGATATATCGCCACCAGCAGGAGAAACTGCACCGATAACAGATAAAGCACCCTCACGGCCATCGCTACTTGTTGTAATAACATGTCCAGCTCTTTCGTAGAACTGTGCTAGACGGCTACCAAGGTAAGCTGGGTAACCCTCTTCACCAGGCATTTCTTCAAGTCTACCTGACATTTCACGAAGTGCCTCTGCCCAACGAGATGTTGAGTCAGCCATAAGTGCAACAGAATAACCCATATCACGGAAATATTCAGCAATTGTAATACCAGTATATATTGAAGCTTCACGAGCAGCAACAGGCATATCGGAAGTATTTGCAATAAGCACTGTACGTTTCATAAGTGGATAACCAGTTTTTGGGTCGATAAGTTCTGGAAACTCATTTAGAACGTCAGTCATCTCATTACCACGTTCGCCACAACCGATATAAACAACTATATCAGCCTCTGCCCATTTAGCAAGCTGATGTTGAATAACTGTTTTACCACTACCAAAAGGTCCTGGAACAGCTGCAACGCCACCTTTAGCTATAGGGAAAAGTGTGTCGATAACTCTTTGACCAGTTATAAGTGGCATTTTAGGGGAAAGTTTTCTTTTGTAAGGTCTACCTTTTCTAACAGGCCATTTTTGCATCATAGTGACATCAATTACATCGCCTTTTTCATCTTCAATAGTAGCTACAACTTCTTCAACTGTATAAGTGCCAGCTGTAATTGTTTTGATAGTACCAGTAATACCATGTGGAACCATAATTTTATGACTTACGATTTCTGTTTCAGCAACTGTACCGATAATGTCGCCAGCTTGCACTTTGTCGCCAACTTTTGCTGTAGGAACAAATTCCCAAGTTAAGTTTCTTTTAAGCGCTGGAACTTCTACACCACGAGCCAAACTGTTGCCAGAAATAGCCATAATGTCATCAAGTGGTCTTTGAATACCGTCATAAATTGAGCTTATAAGGCCAGGACCAAGCTCAACACTCATAGGAACACCAGTAGACTCAACAGGAGTACCCGGAGCCATACCAGAAGTTTCCTCGTATACTTGAATAGAGGCATCTTCGCCGTGAATTTCAATAATTTCGCCAATA
>JAWXUM010000043.1:0-18107 GCA_044432645.1 Clostridia bacterium
GAGATACAGAAGTCTGGAAACCCGCATAAACACTGGGTTTTTCGAGGTTTCAAACTGCTAGAGGTACTCAAAAGGTACACGAAAAATGTGTCAGTAATTTCACATATTTCACACGTTTCACAGTTATTCAAAATATTGTATATATATTCTATATCGATTTAAACAAAAACACCTTTATCTTTTTTTGATAAAGGTGTTTTTATTTAAAGCTGTTCTAATTTATCAGATACTTCATATTGTTTATTTGGATATAGATGGGAATAGGTTTGTAGAGTAGTTTGTATTTCTTCGTGACCTAAACGCTCACTAATTAAAAGAGGAGAAAATCCCATTTCGATTAAAAGTGAAGCGTGGCTATGTCTAAGGTCGTGTACACGTATTTTTTTCACACCACTGCGTTTGAATCCACGTTTCATTTCACAGGTCAGATAACCTCGTGTGACTTCAAATAATCTATCGTTAGGATTGTAATCAACTAACATATCTATGTATTCTTCAATTATTTCAGCCATAAAAGTTGGAATAGTAACTTTGCGTTTACTCTTAGGAGTTTTAGGCTCTTGAATTAAATCAACACCTTTTAATCTAACATAGGTCTTGTTTATATTAACAACTTTTGTTTGTAAATCAATATCATTACCAGTAAGAGCCAAAAGCTCTCCTGAACGCATACCAGTTTCAAACTTAGAACTTAAAAAATTTATAGGAGAGGAAAATGTAAATGAATTGGATTAGCTTGGTGATTTTTTTATGCCTTGCAAGTGGTGCAGTGCTAATAATTGGGATTGATTTTAATGATGTGAAATCTATTTTTTCAACTAATAAAAGCGAATCTTTAAAAGATTATATAGAAATTACCACAGGCAAACAAAAGAGAAATTTTATATCAAAAGAAATGTTAGAGGTAGAAAAACTTTTAAAAGCAACTAATCGTGAAGATAAATTTGAATTTATAAAACGTCTTTCCTTTTTTCTATTTATATTAGGAGCAGTAATTTCTGTTTTGATGAACAATCTATTCTTAATCCCTGTTCTTGGCACAGGTATGGCTTTAGCTCCTTTTTGGTATATAAAGTCAACTGCAAATATGTATAAAAAGAAGCTTAATGAACAAATGGAATCGGCTGTTTCTATAATTACGACATCATACCTACGAACAGAAGATTTAGTAAAATCAGTTCGAGAAAACATTACATATATCGAATCTCCGATCAGGGATATTTTTGAAAGTTTTTTGCTTTATTCAGACATGCTTGATGCCAATATAATATCCTCAATAAACATGGTGAAAGAACGCAGTGAAAATGATATTTTTCACGAATGGTGTGACTGTCTTATTTTGTGTCAAAGCGACCGTTCAATGAAGTATCTTCTTACAAGCATAATTTCAAAATTTTCAGATGTGCGTATTGTTAGTTCAGAGCTTGAGGCAATTATCGAAGCACCAAAAAGAGAAGCTTTTATGATGATGTTTTTAGTCGCTTGTAATATTCCAATTCTATATTTTTTAAACGAAAATTGGTTTAACACCCTAATATACACTGATGCTGGCAAATTAACTATTGCCATTTGTATATCTATAATTTTGTTCTCGTTATCAAGAATTTTAAATTTATCTAAACCTATAGAATATAGAGGTAAAAATAAATGAATATATTAATTTTAATATCATGTGTGTTTTTTGGTGTTGCCTTTTATTTTATATCTACTTCCTTGTTAGATGTAGCAACCGTAAAAGCTTCAAAGACGCTTGTGTTTGCAGCCAAGCAACAGGGACAAAAAAGACAAAAACTACTAGACTTTTACATAAATAAATTTGCAGAAACTTTAAGCAAGATAATAAAGCTCGACAAACTTCATTATGACAAAATAAAATCAGTATTATTTATTGCCCATATAAATCTAAGCCCTGAAAAATACATGGCAAAAGCTTTTGTTAAATCGTTACTGTTTTCATTAATATCAATTCCAGTTACGGTGATTTCGCCGTTATTCTCATTGGTAATAATAGGACTTGCCGTGCTTCTTTGGTTTTCAGAATACTTTTTTGCATTTGATTATGTTAAAAAAAGAAAGATAATTATAGAAAAGGAAGTCCCTCGTTTTGCATCTACTGTGGCACAAAGCATTGAATCAAATAAAGATATATTGAAAATTCTATCATCATACAGGCATGTCGCAGGCTCTGAGTTTGCACATGAGCTTGACATAACTATCGCTGACATGAAATCCAGCAACTATGAAAACGCCTTAATCAGACTTGAAACAAGAGTTGGAAGTTTGTTGTTGTCTGATGTTATACGTGGATTAGTTGGAGTTCTTCGAGGTGATAATCAAGAGATGTATTTTAAAATGATATGTTTTGATATGCGTCAAATAGAGCAAAATAACTTAAAAAAAGAAGCGTCGCTTCGTCCTGAAAAAATGAAGAAATATTCCATGATGATGCTTCTTTGCATAATACTCATATACGCAGTTGTTCTAAGTGTAGAAGTAATGTCCTCACTTGGGGCATTTTTAATTTAGGAGGTTTTATGTATTTAAGCGGATTTACGTAGTTCCCCAAAACTGTTTGAGAAGTCAAGCGGTTTTTTTAGTCTAAGGATACAAAACTATAAACCATATATTTTACAAATGGAGGAATAATATGAAAAAAATCATAAATAAAACTAAAGAAATTATAATAAACAAACGTGGCGACTTTTATATTTCTGATGGAGTTAAAATTATTATAGCTGTTGTACTTGGAGCATTATTGTTAACAGCATTAACTGGAATTTTTAACAATACTGTTATCCCAAAAATCACAGAAGCTATAACAGATCTATTTACTTAATGGAGGTTTTTATGAAAATCAATGTTCGTATACACAAAGTCTTTACAGATAGAGGAAAGCTTAAAGCGGTAGCATCTCTTGCCACGAAAACATTTTCCTAACCACGTTTTTTGAAATTTG
This sequence comes from Clostridia bacterium, assembly GCA_044432645.1. Taxonomy (GTDB): domain Bacteria; phylum Bacillota; class Clostridia; order Oscillospirales; family Acutalibacteraceae; genus SIG603. The sequence goes on from JAWXUM010000043.1 coordinate 2,957, forward strand.
TGTGTCCCCGTGGCTGTGTCAAACTGCCTTGCAATACGGAAGTATTACTGCGACAGTTTTCCTTGCCACAAGAACGCACAAAATTCAAAAAATCTTCGACCTTAAAAGCCTATAAACGCTTTCATAGCAAGGTTGACGACGAAATTGTAAATTTCCAATGAGGAGGAAAAACACAGCTAGGGAAGTGTTTATAGGTTTTTAAGGCGTGGCTAGGATAATGTATTCTTGGCAGATCTAGCAGATTGTTTTAACATTCATAATATTAGATTGATTGAAGGCAATAAGGGAATGTTTTTATCTATGCCAGATGTTAAAAAGCGTGATGGGAATTTCCGTGACCTTTGTTATCCAACAAACACAAACTTTCGTACATCTCTTACCGAAGCTGTAATAACAGCTTATAATGCTAAAATAGTAACATAATAATCTATTGTAAGGAAAAGAACTAACACTTCTTTTCCTTTTTTTATTTGGAGGTTATTTTGAAAATTATAAAATGCAAAAGCAATATAAAAACAATTAATGATTTTTTAAATTCAACTAAAGTCAACTGGAGGAACTCGGTATATATAGAATGTAACATATGCAAATATACAAAGGATTATTACTGTCAGGACTTTCTATTTTCACCCAATAAAGATGGTACGCCTATCATAATACCTGTTTCAGATATTGAAGTAATCACTTCCAGAATAGTAGATAAAAGTGAATGTTTATCTGTTATTAGCAACATAAAATTCCAAGATTTATATTCATTTTGGTTTGAACAATTTATATTAAGTGATAAAGTTTGTCCCTATAAAAACATAGTGAAACAGCTTGGCAAACCAGAAAACTGGTAAATATTTCCATTTTGTTCCAAATTTACGCATTTCGTTTTCCAAAACCTATGTTCAATAGTGAATTATTTTTTTAAAATATATATATCAAATAAATTATTGCGTATTAAATACGTATTACATGAAAATGAGGTAAATGAAATGAGAAAAAATAGAGATATAAAATGCCCATATTGTGGCTCAAAAGCAGTGTTAAGAGATGCAGAATATGTTTACGGTGAAAAGAAACAATCCCCTGGCGATAAACTTTTAGTTTGTTCTAAATACCCTAATTGCAACTCTTATGTAGGAGTTCATAAAGCAAGTGGTCTTCCAAAAGGGACTTTAGCAAATGGCGATTTAAGAAACAAACGAATTGAAACCCACAAGATTTTTGATAAAATTTGGAAATTTAAAATTATGGATAGACGTGCGGCTTATTATTGGTTGCAATCAAAATTATCCCTTAATGCAAATCAAGCTCATATAGGGAATTTCTCGGAATATATGTGTGATATTGTCTCAAAAGAATCTAAGAAATTATTAGAAAATAACGGCTATAAAATTAATGAATTTGGAGTGAATGGTTATGTTAACAAATGAAGAAAGAAAATTAGTAGAAGAAAATATGAAAATAGCTGAATATATAGTAAACAAGGATATAATCAAAAGCAATAAGGTTTTAGATTTAAGCTATGAGGATTTGTACCAAACAGCTTATCTAGCACTTTGCAAAGCAGCGAAAACATATAATGGAAAATTCAAGTTTTCTACATATGCTTCCACTGTTGTAAAAAATGCACTTATAGATTATTGCAGGAAAATACCAACTGCATCACAAAGTCTAAATGAAACAATTTTTGAAGATGACACACCTTTAATAGATACAATTATTTCCGATGCACATACAGAAGAAATAGTGATAGAAAGCGAACTGTTAAATGTTTTAAATAACAGCAAGAAAATGTACAATGGAGTTGTTCTAAAAGGAATCGAGGCAATGGAATTAAAACTAAAAGGATATTCAGGAACAGAAATAGGTGCTATGTATGGAGTTAAAAACACCCATATATCTGCATGGATTTCTAAAGCTGCTAAAAAACTAAGAGATAATTCTGAATTTAAAGCCTTAATGCTAGGGTAAACAAACAGTAGTTGCAATTTTTCTACCATCTGCGTATATAGTAATTATAATTTTTAAAAAAGATATGAGGTAATATTATGATAACAATGTTTACATCAGTGGGTAAATATGAAATAGAATATACAAAAGATGGTGGTCGCCAACCAATTATAATTTCTGGCAATCAAAGATATGAAGTATGTATTGAGGAATTTATTCTTTGGTCCAGCTTAATTTGGAATATTTTCACCCGTGATGAGTTAGAAAAAATATATGATAAAAAAATAGCAACAGCACACGTTTTTGATGATAGAGATTTTGAACATTATCTAAAACGCTTGCAGGTTCGTGGATTAATTGTTAGTGGAACAGATTATTCTGCTATTGATGCACTGTATCAATTAACCCAGAATTTATTTATCTGTCCAATAAAAACAAATCTCCTCCTTAAAGTAAAATCTTTTGTTCATTTGACATTCATTAAAAAAGTTCCATTTGCTATTACAAAAAAGATTTTTAAAGAAGACAAATTATCTAAAGATGAGTTGGTCGTGATGTCACTTGTAAAGCAAAATTTAATCTCTACTTCAGAGCTTATAAAATGTGTAGAAATTGGCGTGGATAATATATCAAACGACGACATATTAGTGGATAAGCTTTATGATGATGAGTTAACCACTTGTGACAACATAGGTATTTTCAGCAGGTTTTTAAAAAGCCAACAACCTGTTCTTGATGCAGCAATTAGATTATATCTAAAAAAACTAATAATTTTTGAAGCAAATATATAAACAAAAGGAAAACAAAATGCTAAAAAACTGTCCTTTACCACTACTTAAAAAAATATATATTACAGCCATCATAGGCTTTGGTAGCATAATTCTTGGTGTGTCATATCACCTGATATCCCCAGACAAAGTTTTTCTATTTATGAGTTTGTTTATATTTATAGCGTCTATGACAAAATCATTAGATTATTATTTTATATACAAAAAAGAAAAATACGAACTTATAGAAGGGGTTTGTTCCGAAATTGGAGCGACTTTGTTTGGAAAGTTTTTAAAAGTTAAAATAACTAATAACGAAAACGTTGAAACTACCATTAAAATAAATAAAAACAACAGTTTAAAAGTTGGAGAAAAATATAAATTTTATTTTAAAACTGGTGGAATTAAAACAAGTGAACTAAATTATGCGAATACATTATTAGCAACTGACAATTTCTTAGGATATGAAATCGTCTTTAAGGAAACATAAATGACTTGATTTTCATACTTGTTTGGTGTATGATATTAGTACAAAAATCAAGTGAGGTGAAAGTTATGTCAATTCCAATGTCTTTAGTGCAGTTTTTAGAAAAAAATAATGGATTAGTAACGACATATGAAGCAAATAAATGTGGAGTATCCAATGAAAGGTTATGTTTATTAACTAAAGAAGAAGAATTAATTCGTGTTGGTTTTGGTATATATTCGTTGCCAGATGAATTTATTGACAGGATGTATATAACACAAAAACAAAAAAATAAAATAATTTATTCTCATGAAACTGCATTATATTTACATGATTTAACCGATAGAGATCCTATTAAGTATGCTGTAACTGTTCCAACTGGTTATAATAGTCAAAAACTGAAACAAGAAAACTTTATGGTTTTTTCAGTAAAAGCTGAATTACACGAGCTTGGTATTACACAAAAAGAAACAATCTTTGGAAATTTAGTAAATGTATATAATATGGAAAGAACTATTTGCGATTGTATTAGAAGTCGTCAAAAGATGGATGCATCTATTGTAACAGATGCTTTAAAGGTTTACAGTAAGCGAAAAGATAAAAATTTAAATTCACTTATGGAATTAGCTGAAAAATTTCATATTTCAAAACTTTTAAGAAATTATATGGAGGTTTTATTATGAAAACATCAATGCAATTAAAATCACTAATTAGAAATTTATCTAAAGAAAAAAATATACAAGCAGAAATTATACTGAGAAATTTTATGCTTGAAAGGTTTCTTGAACGAATGTCACTTTCTATATATAAAGATAAATTTATTTTAAAAGGCGGAATGTTAATAGCAGCTATGGTAGGTATTGATACAAGAACTACTATGGATTTAGATGCAACAATTAAAGGTCAAGCAATTGATAAGAAAAATATTGAAACAATAATTAACGAAATATTAGAAATACCAATAGAAGACAATGTTATTTTAAAGCTTAACGATATTATGGAAATACATGAAGAATCTGATTATCCATGTTTTCGTATATCAATTAATGCTTTATTTGATAAGACAAAGCAAAATATAAAATTAGATATAACAACTGGTGACTTTATTACGCCTAAAGAAGTTGAATATAATTTCAAATTGTTATTCGAGGAACGATTTTTAAATGTTTTTGCATATAACCTTGAAACAGTTCTTGCTGAGAAATTTGAAACCATCATTGTCCGAAGTATAGCTAATACGAGAATGAGAGATTTTTATGACATTTATATCTTAACATTGACTCAAGATATAAATTATTCAACTTTAAATAGTGCAATAAAAACTACTGCTAATAAAAGATTTACAAGTAAACAATTAGAACATTATAAAGATGTATTAAATATTATTTCAAAAAATACTGAGTTACGAAACTTATGGGAACGTTATAGAAAATCATATCCATATTCAGTAGATATTACTTGGGATATGATTATCTCTAAATTATATGAATTTGCATCTAAAATCAATATATAGATATTTAATGTTGACATAATCAACATATTGTGTTATTATACTTGTGTAATTGATTTTTGTATCGGGTTTATCCCATAGAATACATAATGTGTTTAAACACAAGTTAAGTTTGAAATTAAGTGCCGATGGCTATGTTTTAAAGAGGTTTTTATGCCTGTTTAAAATTGCCCTCGGTCTTTTTTTATGTTTTGCGAAATGCAAGGCATTATTTTTTTAGCCAAATATAGGCAGAAAGGAGAACAAATATGTTCAGTAAAGCAACTATCATGGGAAGGGTTACAGCAGATTTAGAGCTAAGACATAGTTCTAATAATGTACCATTTATCGGTTTCAGTGCTGTAGTAAACAAAGGTAGACAGGAGGATCAAAAAGCTACATTCTATCAATGCGTAATATTTAATGAATTAGCTGAAAGAATGATTAAAGCGAAAGTAAAAAAAGGAAGTTTGTTGATGATTACTGGGGAATTGGAAATGACAGAATATCAAAACAAACAAGGTAACACGGTTACATCGCCCAAAATCACTATCGAATCTTGGGAGTATGTACCTTTAAGTGCAAAAACAACAGACGAAACAAGACAAACACCAAAACAAAATCAATATAACAGTTATTCAAATACAGGTTATAATGATTATAGCGAGGTTGATTGTGACGATGAAATACCCCTATAAAATAGGCGTACAAAGAGGAATTGATGATATGTAAACGCATTAGCGTGAAAAATATTATTAATTCCTCTATTTTTTTTGCTGTAAATTAGAAAGGAAGAATTAAAATGATGAAAAAATTAGTTAAAGTTGCAAGAATTACGATTATAGCATTACTTATTAGTGCTATTATTTGGAACGAAAAGTTTTTAAGTCCGATAGTCACGTTGGCACTAGGTGCAGGTATTTGCATTTCAGCTTATTACTTGTTTCTATATTGTAAAGGAAAAATCTTAGATAAAAAGGCTATTGATGCGGATTTTATTGAAATGTCAGAGCCTAATTCTACTGAAAAAACTTTGCTATATCATGTAAATGCAAGAATTACCGAAAAGCTTCAAACTACTTATACAAACGCAAGATGGGATTGGGATATTAACGACCCACTTAGTATAATTTGTAACAATGGTACTGGAAAAATTAAACTTTTTGATGCAGGCGAATATAATTTTGCAAATGTTAAATTCCTTAATTTTTCAGCAATATCCCTAGAGCTTATGAAAATTACAGCATTTGATGAGATTTCTACTCCAGAAAAAGTTGATACACAGGAAACTGTTATAGAAACTAAAGTGGATGTAAATTCTTGGTACACTATAAATGCACAGAATTTATTAAGCGAAATCATAACGAATTTAAACACAAAAGGATGTAAAGAAATATTTATCAACGAAGACGGCTCAATATATAAATCTGAAAATGATTTAGAACCTGAGCTAGATAAAATTGAAAATATGCCTGAACAAACTTATTGGGATAAAATTGTAGAACTGATTAATAATGATGGTTTAAAAGCAATTAAGAAAGAAAAAGTTATGCAAATAGCTTGGTAAATTTATTAGAAAGGTATAATCCGTTAAAATTTTTATACGGACAGAAAATAGGTTATAAAATGGCAATTAATAAATTATTTGATACATGGACTTGGAACAGAGCACTTCCAAAACCTTTTAATGATAGCAGTATTAATACAAGGCAAAAAGTTTCATCAAAATACAACACAACTAAAAAAGCTTATTCAACTCTGCATGCTGCTACGCTTAAAGCATTATTAAATTATGCAAAGCTACTTTCAGCATCAAGTAATGGAGATTCTTTGGATGGTTTAGGCGCTGTTGGAACACAAAAACCTGCTATGGATATAATTGAATATCCTAGCACTGATGGTTCTACTCATGTCGTTGTGTATAACAGAATGAAAGGGAAATTTATTGCATCTAAAATTGATAATCCTATATCATTAAATATGTCACCTTACGAATTTAAAGATGGTTACAGTAGTGGCTCTGCACTTATTTTTTCTTTAATTCCAAAATCTATGGAAAATACAGAATTTAGCGAAACTTTTGCTGAATTTCTTAAAGAATACAATGATAAGTTCCCAGATTTAGAAAAATCTTGTGAAACAGCAGCTCTTTTATGTGACAACATATATCGTAGAGTGTCAAGTGCTTCTACTCTTGGAGATGAAGGATTACCAGCTTCGATACCTAGCACCAATAACATTACACCTATAACCTCAATGGTTTTAACACAAGGTACATATTCACCTGCGTATGTAACAGTAGGTGATTTTACAATTATGAAACCTGGCATTCTCAAAAGTAAAAAGAAAAACACTATATCTGCTGGAGATTTTGTAGGTCAATATACATTGTCAGAAAGAACATTTTCTAGCAAAGAAAAAGAATTAATTCCTTCAATACCTTCATGGTATGTTATACCTGCTGAAGTTGAAACTATTTGCAAACATATTAAAGCGACTACTTCTTCAGAACAACCTATGAGAAACTTTTTACTTAGAGGTCCTAGTGGTACTGGTAAAACAGAAGGTGCAAAAGCAATAGCTGCTGGATTAAGTTTACCTTATATGTATGTGACATGCTCGGCAAATACTGAGATTTTTGATTTGGTTGGACAAATATTACCTGATATGGCTGAAAAAGTATCAGACGATATAAGTCTTCCAAGTTTTGATGATATACGAATGGATCCGTCTTCTGCTTATGAACGTCTTACAGGCAAATATGATGAAGAAATTGATGAAAATGATGTATATCAAAAGCTGATTGAAGTAATACAAAGTAATGCTGGTGAAAATTCAAATACAGAGAAAAAGCAAGGGTTTAAATACGTGGAAACAGATTTTGTTAAAGCTTTAAAACTTGGTTGTGTGATTGAAATTCAAGAGCCTACTGTTATTGCAAATCCTGGCGTATTAGTTGGTCTTAACTCCTTGTTAGATAGATGTAATGGTATTACACTGCCTACTGGAGAAAGAATAGAAAGACACCCAGAAACGGTTGTTGTCGTTACTACAAATGTTAGTTATGAAGGTTGTAAAAACTTAAATCAATCTATAATTTCTCGTATGAACTTAGTTATAGATGTAGACGAACCTGACACTGACACTTTAGTAAAACGTGTAACAAATATTACTGGATGCAAAGAAAAGCCAATGGTTAAAAAAATGGCTAGTGCAGTTAATGAAATTGTTCAGAAATGCAAGGAAACAATGATTACAGACGGAAACTGTGGTGTGCGTGAGCTAATCTCTTGGGTGCAGTCCTATATGATTTTAGGAGATGCAATTGAATCAGCAAAACATACTGTTTTATCTTCTGTATCTAGCGATCCTGAAAATAGAGATGAAATTTTTTCTACTTGCATTGAACCAATATTTTAAGAAGGAGATGAAATTAAGAATGAATGACGGCAAAATCCAAAATAAAAGAATGAAATTCACTTGACACAGGCGGTGTGACAATGAAGTATGACAGAAATCGTTTTGTTTATGTTTTAGGTGAAGAATACTTCTTTGCAGAAAATTTAAAGATGTTACGATATTCACGAACTCCTAAAATTTCACAGAAAGAAATTTCCAGAAAATTAGGTGTATCACGCAGTACGTATGCAAAATACGAAAGTGGAGTAAGAGTCCCTCCAGCGTGGTTTGCATTAAGTGCTGCTAATTATTATCATATAGACTTAGACGATATATTGTCTAAGTCTATGCAGAAAGAAGGATTAGATTAATGAGAACGTCGCATAGGGAAATCAATCGACGCATTGCTGATGTAAAATCTAAACTTACTGATGAGCAGATCTTCGGGTCTGCTTCTTTCGGTTCATATTTAACAGATATAGCAGAAGTTTGTGCCAATCGATACAAGAAAAAATTAATCGTAAAAATGTTTTGGGATGAAAACCCAGATGCTTCAATAGCTTTTACTGATAATAAAAACATTTCAATAAACGCAGCCAATTTTATCACAAAAAGCTTCCCAACAAGAATGTTAAAAGCCGATAGTTTAATGGGGCTAAACGGACACGAAATAGGTCATATGTTATACACTGATTTTTCTACATCCAATCATTTTCAAAACGCTATAAAGGCAGGTAAATTTTATCCTAATTTCCCAACAGATTTAGATGAAACAGAAGATGAAAATTTGGAAGAAATTAAGGAAGAACTGCTTAATAATAATATAGCTAAAAAAGTTATTATGACTACAATACATAGTCTAAATAATATTTTAGAAGATGTTTATGTTGAAGCCAGAATGTGCGAAAGCTTCCCTGGTCGCTTTAAACGTGGAATTACTTTAAATAATATTAGATTTTCCGAGATAGTGCCAACAATTAAAACACAAATCGATGCAGGCTCTGCTAAGTTTTCTATAATACAAAACTTAATGATTCAGTATTGTATAAGTGGTGACATAAATAATGTTGACGAATATTCTGGTGAATACTTAGACTTTGTAAATGATATTATACCTTTAATTGATGATTGTGTTTATGATGATGACTGCAGAACTAGATATATTGCATCAAATATAATTTTAGTAAAAGCTTGGCAATACATTAAGGAAATTATCGAAAATACAAAAGATAAAATTGAGGAAGAACAAGCTAAATCACCAAATAAATCTGGTGAAGAACTGCTGGATGAAATACTTGCTAAGTTAAGTGAAGAAGTTGTTTCAAAAGGTGATGACCCAGTTGGTACAGGCAAAGGAAATCATACAAGTGGTACGTTTCTACATACTAAAGATGATGAGTATACTGATGAAATCGAAGAAGTTCTTGCAAGTGAAACAGCAAGAATTGAGCTTGAGAAAACGGTAGTTTCCCCAGCAACAACTTCTGGTTCGGTAACAAAAAACTCTGCCTATTTAGGCTCTGGTTATGGTAATACCGAAAAAGACATGGAAAGATTGTTTAACAGAATTGCAACAGATATTGCAAATGAGAGTATCGAACAGGAATTAAGTGAGGAACTACAAGAAGAAGTATCTAAAATTGAATACGGTAATATTCATAAAGGTGTTAATATGCGAATTCATCGTATGTCTTATGTAGATCCTATGTATAAGGAAATGTACAACAAAGTTTCCGTTCCATTGCTTCCAATTTCAAGAAGAATGCAAAAACAAGTGTTACAAGCATTGAAAAATGAAAAAGCTGGAGAAAGACAAAATAATCTTATTATTGGCAGACGATTAAATCCGAGAGCATTTGTAAATAATGATGGACGTGTTTTCTATAATAACAAGCTCCCTGTAGACTCGACAGATTTAGTTGTTTCTTTATTAATAGATGAGTCTGGTTCTATGTGCGGAAACGACCGTATAACAAGTGCAAGAGCTACCGCTATTGTTGTATATGATTTTTGTAAATCACTTAATATTCCTATTATGATTACTGGACATACAGCGTCATCAGGCGTACATTTATACAATTATGCCGAGTTTGAGTCTGTTGACAATAATGATAAGTTTAGAATACTTGATATGACAGCACGCTGGAGTAACCGTGATGGCGCTGCTCTTCGATATGTTTGTGAAAGACTTAATAAACGAAGCGAAAAAACAAAACTCCTTATTGTTATTTCAGATGGACAACCTGCTGACACTGACTATTATGGTACAGGTGCTGAAGCAGATTTGCGTGGTATTAAACATGAATACAGCAATAAAGGTATTACTATGTTTGCTGCTGCTATTGGTAACGATAAGAAAAACATTGAAAGAATTTATGGTGATGGCTTTTTGGATATTACAGATTTAAACAAACTGCCAACTAATCTTACTAAACTAATAGTAAGATATATAAAGAAATAGAAAGGTTATTTTATGGAAAACAATTATATATCAAGGCAAATTTCAGTCTATAAAACTAATAAAAAATTGGCTGAATTCATTGATAAATTGCGTCCTGCTAATATAAACAACTATGCACATATTCATGCTAGTGGTGAGGAAATAAACGGTAAAAAGCAATATTCTTTAATCGGTATTGTTCTTCAAGATTATTCTAAAGGTACTGGAAACAATACTATCAGAGTGACAGCAAATTTATCTGTCGATGATATTTGCTACATTCACAGCAAATTGCTTTTAGGTGTACCTAGTTTTAAGTTTGAGCAGGATAAGATTTTTGGTGTTCCAAATGAACATGGTCGTTCTATGGTAACGAAAGTTCGTTTTGTCAGGGCTGAAGTAGGTTCAGATGGAAAACCTAGAAATTATCCGTGGTATATCGAGGTCGATAACGGAACTGGAGTTGCTGAAAAGGCTAAAACTGGTGGTACATATATTGGTCGTAATAGTTTTTCTTCTACAAACAAAGTTTTTGCTAATCTAAATGATGTAGACTTTTTTGCGTTGATTAACAGAGCCGTAAGTTTTATTAAACTTTGGGAAAACACCTATGGTACATCTACTATTCGCCAAGGTGTAGAAGAAATACAAAAAAACATTCAAAATAGAAGTAATTATTAAATGATAGAGAGAGTGCAGTTATGCATTCTCTCTTATTAATAGAAAGGGATTTTATATGTCAATGTCTTATTGGTCTGTATCTGGTTTAGGTATTAGAGTTAATGATTTAGCACAATATATAGACAATGAAAAATTAGCAGAGTTAGTAAAAGGTAAAGGCGATTTTGAAATTGATTATTTTTCTGAATATCAAGAGTTTCAATCGTATTTAGACGAAGATAATAACTTAACTTTTGCTGATGATAATGATGGTAATTATTATATTTGTTTTGAGCCTTTATTCCCTTGGATAGAAACAAGTTTAAAAACAGAAAAAGATGTTCGTGATTATATTACTAAAGTAATCAAAAAATTTACAAGGAACGATTTAACCGAAGTAGAAATACAAAATAACATTACAGATGTGTTTTGTATTGGATTAGGATAAACAAAGAATTTTAGGAGAATGAAATCAATGACAACAGTAAATAATGTTCAAAAAATCAAAGAATTAACAGCTAAACTAAATGAATATAGAGAGGCGTATTATAATTCTGATGCTCCTTTAGTATCAGATAAAACTTACGACCAACTATATGACGATTTATTAGCTTTAGAAACAGACACAGGTTTTATCTTAGCTAATTCTCCAACGCAGACAGTTGGATATAGTGTTTTAAGTAATTTAGAAAAAACTAATCATCAAATACCGCTTTTATCTTTGGATAAAACTAAAAATATTGATGAATTAATCCAATTTTCTAATGGTAAAAAGATGTTGCTAATGCCAAAGTTCGATGGATTAACTGTAAAATTAACCTATGAAAACGGCAAATTGGTTCAAGCCGCTACCCGTGGCAATGGTGATATTGGTGAAGATATTACTCACAACGCAAAAGTTTTTAATGGTATACCTTTATATATACCTTATAAAGAGAAGTTAGTAATTACAGGTGAAGCATTTATTCTGGATTTAGATTTTGAAGAATTACAAAAAAATCTTGTTGATAGCAATGGTAATTCATATAGAAACTCAAGAAATTTGGCATCAGGCTCTGTACGACTTTTAGACTCAAGCGTTTGCAAAGGAAGAAAAATTAGTTTTATGCCGTTTAATGTTCTTGATGGATTTGATGAAATAAAAAATATTAAAAACAGTAAAACAGCTAAACTTGCTAAATTACAAATATTAGGATTTAATATTTCCAGTTTTTATAATCTTTGTCCAATTAATGAAGCAAAAATCTTTTTGGATGAATTAATATCAGAACTTAAAACTTATAGCAATAAAGCTGGAATACCTATTGATGGTATGGTTATCACATTTGATGACATCGAGTATTCAAAGGCACAAGGAAGAACTGGACATCACTATAAAGATGGATTAGCTTTTAAATTTGAAGATGAATTATTTGAAACAACTCTAAAAGAAATCGAATGGAAACCTAGTCGTACAGGTGAAATTACTCCTGTTGCAGTGTTTAATTCAGTCGAAATTGATGGCTGTGAAGTGCAAAGAGCTTCACTTCATAATCTAACTTTTATTAAAGAATTAGAGCTTATGCCAAATTCAAGGATACTTGTAAGTAAAAGGAATATGATTATCCCTCATGTGGAAGAAAATCTTGATAAAGGAAAGTTTAATCAAGATTTATTAATTCCTAAAACTTGTCCTTGTTGTGGCGAAGAAATTCATGTTTATTCAAATGGAAAAGATAGATCTAGACTTATAGAAACAATTTTTTGTGATAACGATGACTGTGCTATGCGAAAACTTCGTAAGCTAGGTCACTTTGTATCGAAAAAGGCTATGAATATTGAGGGTTTATCTGAAGTAACACTTGAAAAATTTGTTGAGCGTGGCTTTATAAAGACAGTATTAGATATTTATTGTTTAGATAACCATAAAGAAGAATTAGTGTTAATGGATGGATTTGGTGATAAATCATATCAAAGACTTTGGAATTCTATTGAGAAATCTAAAGAAACTACATTTGAAAGATACATTATCGCTATGGATATTCCTATGATTGGAAATTCAGCAACTAAAACACTTAAAAAAGCCTTTAACTCAGACTTAGATGAATTTAAAAACGCTGCTACAGGTAACTATGATTTTACAGAATTAGAAGATTTTGGTGAAACCTTAAATTGTAATATACACAACTGGTTTAAGGATACAGATAATCAAAATCTATGGGAAGAATTACAAAAATTAATGAATTTTAGAAAAGAAGAGGAAATTATTATGACAAACTCAAACAGTATATTTGCAGGAAAAACTATTGTTGTAACAGGAAAAGTTGAACCATACACAAGAGAAAGTATTAACGGTTATATTACTTCTCTTGGTGCAACCCCGGGGAAATCGGTAACTAAAAATACTGATTATCTTGTTTGTGGTGCAAAAGCAGGAAGTAAACTTGAAAAGGCAAAATCACTTGGGGTAACTATATTAACTCCAACAGAATTTTTAGAAAAAAGTGAAACTTTACCTTATTAAGAAATATTAAAGAAAGAGAGTTGCTGTAACGGCACTCTCTTTCAATTCATAAAGGAGTGAATAAAATGCCTAATTGGGCGATTGGTTCAGTATCCGTTAGTGGTACTAAAGAAAATATATCAAAATTTATATCACGATTTATCTACGATGATGAAGTTGGCACTAAAGATGCTTCAGTAAATAAATTTTTTGCAAGAAGTTTTATTAATCAAAGTAAACAGTTAACTGAAGATGAAATAGATGATTTGTTCAAAGATATTATTATTGGTGATACTGGAACTTATTTTTTTACAGTAATGTTTGCATGGAGTGGAGCAACTTGTTTAATTGATGGTTATGCACTTAAAGATAATAAGTGTATTACTATTATGGATGCTTGCAAAGAAGATAAAGTCAGTGTGGAAATGGAAGTTGAAGAAAGTGGAAATGCTTTTGAAGAAACTATTTCTTGTGATGAAAATGGCGAATATACTTATGAATGTGAAGATATGAAAATCTATAAATGTGAAAACTGTGGTTATACCGAAGGAATTCCATCTTTTTATATTTTAGAAGATTTTGAATGTTGTGAATGTGGTGGAAGGTCTTGGACCGAATACAAGGAGGTTATTGAAAATGAATAATTCAGGAATTGTAAGAAGTCTTGATGATTTAGGAAGAATTGTTATACCCAAAGAACTAAGGAAAGTTCTTAAATTAGGTTATGGAGATTTAATAGAAATTTCCTCAGAAAACAATAATATTATTTTGAAAAAATTTCAATCATTTGATTATCTTGAATTCTTACATAATATAGTAACCGTTTTTGACGAGCAATATAAAACATCTCTATTAATTTGCAATACCAATAAAATTATTGCTGGGAAATTAAAAAGTCGAAATGACTGTAATGTTTCTAATGAGCTAATTAAAGCTTTGAACGGTAATTCATTACCCATAGAACTAAATATTAAAATTACAGAGTTTTCTTCAAAAGAATCATCATACATTCATCCAATCAAAATCAAAGATAAATTACAAGGAGCAATAATTTTGCCGAATAATGACAAAGACAAATTAGAATCACTTATACCAGTAATAACTTTACTGGCAAATTTTATTGAGAAAGAATTAGAATTTTAACAACAAAAAGACAAGTTATGTGTAAAATATAGCTTGTCTTTTTTCTTGAAATCATTTACTTTCATACTGATGCACTAATTTATAAAAGCTGTCTTTTTTAACTCCCAAGACTTCTTGGCAAGATTTACTGGAAATTTCTTTGTTCTTCCATTTGATGTAATGCTCCTCCCAGTTTTCGGGGAAAGTTATAGAAGGTCTTCCCATATGTTTGCCTTTTTGTTTTGCAATAGCAATTCCTTCAGCCTGACGCTGTTTTATATGTTCCCTTTCTTTTTGTGATACAAATGATAAAAGCTGAAGAACAATATCTGAAATTAAAGTACCCATTAAATCTTTGTTTTTAGCAGTATTCAAAAGTGGCATA
>JAWXUM010000044.1:0-16753 GCA_044432645.1 Clostridia bacterium
TCTTCAGTTTCTATCTTTGGAATAGTTTCTGTGAAAGTATATCCACAACTGCAAGTGTAGGTTCTAATTCCTGTGGAAGTTTCTGTCGCTTCTTTTGTAACTGTTACAGTGTAGTCGTGGGTATGTGATGTAGAACTACTATCATCTTCTGACGGTGTAGAAGTTGGGGAAGTAGTTGACGATGTTGTTGGTTCGGTAGTAGGTTCTACAACTTCGCTATCATCACAACACTCATCTTCGCACGTTTCTTCAGTACAGCAGTCATCTTCACATTCTTCATCTTCTGTACATTCAGGTTCTTCCGTTGGTTCGATCGTGGCTGTTGGGGTTGGCTCTATCTCAATTTCTGTGTCATTTTGACTACTGAGTGCCAGTCCAACAACTGTTCCTGTTACGATTACTACGGATAAAACTCCTGCGATTATTCTATTTTTCTTCATTGTATTTGCTCCTTTCTTTAGTAAGTTAAGTATATACGAATTAATTTATAAAGCTATTGTGATTAATACAGAAGATAAGCTAAATAATTTAATCATATTTAATACTATTTTTCTGATTTTCCACCATATCACGAATTCTTTGCTCATCAATTAGTTTATCTTGAAGCCATTTTGGATAATTTTCTTCCTTGAGTTCTCCAATTAGGTCGGATCTATCAAAGGAACAATCTTGATCATCAATCATATATCTGCCAAATATTCTTCTTCCAACAGCAGTTGGAGAACATCCAAATCCACCCCAACATTTGATAATTTGATTTTCAGGTGATTTATACTCATCATAAAGATATTTAGGATTTACAATCATAATTTTGTTGGTGTAATCTAAATGAGTAGGATCATTACATTGCTCATATTTTATAAGATTCAAGCTGTCGTATTCTCTTTGCACTTGTTTTGTAATAATATTAATAAGTCCTGTGTCTGAATTAACAGCATATTGGTTGGCAACATTTTCTTTAGCCACCATATCTCTTGGAATATAGAAAGAACTTGCCCACTTACGACATTCTTTATCAATACGTTTATCTCCAATTTTTTTCTGTACTGAATTAGCGACAACAAAGTTTGTCCTATCAAAACCAAACTCAGCTATAATTTGTTTAGCTGAGTCTTTTTTCATCTTAAAGCCATTAAAGTTACTTTTTATGGTATCTTCAATAAATTTAGCGCACCTAATATTTTCATTTAAAGATATTGTATATTCTTTAAGTTCATTATCTCTTTTTGCTATCGATCTGCTATGCTCATATAATGGAATTCTATTATTCGCCATAGTTCACCTCGTAATCTACTGCATCTCTTAAATCGGATAGGTCGACATCTTCATCGCAAAGTCTTTCTAACACACTATCGTGTAGATAACAAAAATCGTGTGCATCGGCTGGCTCAAGTGTAATTACACCACTTTCTTCATCTACATTGAAACAGAACAAAGTATCTTCGCTTTCTGTTTCTTCTTCTACCCATTCAGGTACGGTAATGAAGTTTTCTTTGATAATTTCCATATAATCTTCATTGTTTTCTGGGAATTCACAAGGATATTCTTCAGCTAAAATTTCATAACACATATCAACAAGTGGTGTTACAAGGTTTAAAAAGTTTAGGATTTCTGTTACTTTCATTTTTTGGTTTTTCATATAATACCTCTTTCAATTTTTTAATGGTTTTTCTGGTGTGTGAATTAACTCATAATTTCCTGCTGTTTCGCCATATTCTTCCCCGAATAAGTTATATTGAACTATTCTTGGTTCACTTAATTTACTAGGCTCGTAATTTGTGATAATTAGTTCTTCATAAAGTTCTCCTTCGGTATGTGACATAGAATGTGGTCTTGTGGTCATAAAAATATAGAAGTCTTTGAATAACTCCTTTATTTCATCCGAATTATTGTAGCTAACCATTACATAACCTTGTGCTTTTAACAAAGTATCTCTTAATCTTTCGTGGTTTTCTTTAGCAAAACCTACTGCATAAAAATCTTCTGCGTTATAATATGGTGGGTCGCAATAGATAAAAGCGTTTGGCCTATCATACTGTTTAATTAACTTCTCAAAATCTTTGTTTTCTATTGTCACATCTGCAAAATTCCTTGAAAATAACTTTATATCATCTTCAAAGTTAGTAATATTACATTTTTTACCACCAAATGTGTCAGCGTTGGAATTGAAACTATATCGCAGTAACTGATAATATGCACTTGCTCTTAAAATATCATCATCTTTATTAAGCAAATACAGTTTTATAATTTCGTCAGCTTGTTCTTCATTAAAAATAGTTTTGATTATTTGCACTTGCAATTCTCGATTAATTTTTATACTCTCATCTCTAGCTATGACTTTTTTACAGTATTCAAAGTTCTCTCTTGAATTTATTGGGGCATACATTAATTCCTTTAAAAACTCGGCTGTTCGCTCTTTAGCACAATACATTAAATTGTATAAGTCGTTATTAAAATCGTTATAAATTCTAAGAGTAGACTTTCTACAATCTAAATTGAGCGTTACTGTGCCACTGCCACCAAAAACGTCAATACTTCTTTCATAATATTTAGGCGCAAGCAGATTAATTATCCACATAAGTTTTGCTTTGCCACCAACCCACGGAATAATGCTTTTATTCAATGGGCATCACCTCACGCTCTAAAGGAAACTTGAGATATTTCTCCTTTTTCCTTTTTCTTTAAGAAGTGACTTCTACCTTTGGCAGTAACAAGTGTTTGCACACCAACGTGTCCGTTGCTGACATATTCTTTCTGACGAAACAGCCCACTTTTAACATATCTAGCATAAGGGTGAAGTTTGTCGGACTTATCCCTATAGATATATTTTTTATCTAGCAGATATGAAATAAAGAACATGGGCATTACTCCAAGTTCTTTAGATGTGGTTCTAAAATTTATTAAGTTTTCGGCAGAAATTAATTTATCGTGATAATCAGCTTTTGGTTTCATCACATCAACTTCTTTTTGTAGGACTTTATTTTTTTGCTGTTCATCAAGCAAGTTTTGGAGCAACTCAATTATACTTTCTGGCTTTTTCATAATTTCATAAAGTTTTTCAGAAGTAACATAAGCACCGTGCTTTCTAATGCTTGGTAGGACTTCTGATGTTACCCAATGTTTAAATCTTTTCGCTGTAGGTAATTTACTTGATAAAATCAGAGAATATAAGCCACTTTCGTTTATTAGTGTTACTTCACGATTTTGACCTGACAGAACGATTCGTTCTGTCAGCTTATCCTCGTTATCCACATGATCACGAATAGCTTTTTGTGTGTTTTTATAACCTAAAATATCTGCAACATTTTTACCTAAAAACCAAGGTGTACCTTCAATCAGCAAAGTTCTTACTTCGCCAAACTCATCATTTTTAAATACTTGTAATTCTTCCATAATTTTTTCCTTTCATTTCTGTAAAAATAAAAAAAGACCGACTGCAAACTGAATTTAATCAGTTCACAATCGGTCTTTAATTGTTTGTTATTATTTATATAGATTAACTATCTCTATATTTTGTTTTTCTGCCATTCGCACTGTTTGTGCTGTTCCAGAGCGATATGCTCCGTTCCAGTAGGCTATTAATTTTGCACTGTGGTCAACCATATATTGGTTTCTGTCTTTATAACAATTTTTATGATAATCACTAGAGAGGGTTATCACTTCATTGCTTTTTTCAAGAATTTCGTTATATATGGCTTTTTCTTTTTCTGTGAAATTTTTTGCTTGGTCTTTAAATGGGACAACACTTATGAGTTTGATGTTTAAAAAATCACCACTTCCAGTAAGTGCAAATGTCTTTATCTGTGATTGTAGTTTTTCCTTAACTTCAATTACTGCACTAGCACACAGCAAATCCCAACCATAACTGCCACCTTGATAGAAACAGTTATATCCATTTTCAATACATTTTTGAATTTCTTTCTTCAATCTTTTTTTCAGTAGTAACATTTCAACGCCTTTAGGTAGCTGTTCTGCTCTATGACCTGTAAACGCTACTGATTTTTCTTTGTTTTGCATAATTTACCCACCTTTCAAAAATACTCTATCTATATAGTATCTATTTATGTGTAAATAGTCAAGATGTAACTTTAAGTATAGACTATATATATAAGGTGGTGAGAGAATGGAAAACAACAATTCAGTATTCTTAATTAAAGATTATGGTACAATTAAATTTCACGTTAAAGAATTGATGGATGCAAAAGGCATTACTCGTTCAAAATTATCAACTCTTGCAAACTTTAGATTTGAAGTGGCTGATAAATGGTATAAAGGTGAAATTGAACGAGTTGACCTTGATGTCCTTTCAAGAATTTGCTTTGTTTTAGATTGCCAAATATCCGATATTATGACTTATGAAAAATAAAAAAAGACCGATTGTAACTAAAAATTAATTTAGTCGCAATCGGTCTTAAAATTTCATCTTCATTTCTTGTTTGGGTGGGGTATAGCTTTGTGTTTCTTGGGTTTGTTCGTGTTCTGGCATTCTTATGATTCCATCATATAAATCTAACAGTTCATCGTTATTTAGAGAAATATATGCATTTTCAGTGAAAAAACCATTTTTCATATCCCTAATATCTTCACCAACTTTTTGGGCATCTAGATGTTCGATTACCCATTCTCTAAACTCGTAAGGGATTTTATTGACTTCTTCAATAATTCCTACATCAATATAGAACTCACCAAGTTCTTCATCTGTTGTAGCTGGTGAGATGTCAATGCCTTGCATATCCTTACAGTTCATAGCTATATTTATTAAGCTTTGTAAGTCTTGATTTTCTTCTAAATGCTCGACCATACCATCAAAACCGAACATCTCGACTTCTTCTAAATCTTCAAGTTTTCTAGCTAGGAAGTTGAGTTCAAATAAATTCACACTGTGCATATGCTCATCTTGAAGTAAAGTTGTGCCACTTTTGGTGTAGCTATCGTAAACATAACAATTTTCTGGGTTTTGTTTAGCCTTATCACACACTTCTATAATTTTCTCATAAGTGTTTGGCAAGAATAATCTTTCGCCAGGGTCACCTTTTTTCTGTGCAATCCAAGCAGTCATTGAACCTTTAAAATCTTGATTAATCACAGTATTATGTGTGATTACATCGAAGTCATCTTCGCCGACTATCAAACTCAAAGTTCGTCTGTTGCTCCACTTCATCAAAATCGAGCCCCCATCGTCAACTCCCATAACCACGCCACGAGTACCACTTGGCACTGGATTGTACGGATCTTGCATTTCTCTTAATTCAATCACTGTGCCTTTTGGATATTGCTCTTTAATTCGGTTGACTTCTTCTCTAGTTGGAAAATTTCTCATATTACCACATTCCCTTCATTGTAAAACCTTGTGTTTGTACAGGTTTATTAAGTCCTAAATCATCAGCTGTGCTGATTTTCCAATTATCATCATTACTCCAAAAGCTAATATTGTAATCTCTGCCATCGCATTTTATATCTTGCTGTTCCAATCCCTCGGCTAGACCGTCACTGAGCTGACCAACCTCTGTCGACTTGAACTTTTCAAGTTCTTCGGCTGTTAGTGGAGCATTTAACTGTAAATTCATAACTCCCATAAGTTCACCCTTTACAGTTTCTACAGACAAATCATACCTTTGAACTTTAGCGTTTACGCTGTCTTTGGGACTGTAATATTCCATCAAGCCACGCTTAGGTAAATCTTTTTGATAATTTTTGATATAATCATTGATTTCTTCTTCGTAATCTACCAACTCTTGTGGAGAGATTTCTTCTTCATAGTTGCTTTTCTCATAGTAACCATAATCGGTTTCTTCATCATAACTAACGATTTTTAAGGGTACATATAATTTCATTTCTTGAGGTTGATAGGTGTTTTCAAGATTCATGTGTAAATTTTTATTAAGAATATTTATCATATCTTGGTTATATCCTTTATAGGCGACATATCCTTGAAGTGTGAAAGCACCTGATTCTTCTAGTATTCTATCAATTCCGTATTTATTGAAATCAATATAGTTTTCCAGGTTTTCATCATATTCATATCTACCACTATCGATTATCATATGTCTGCCATATTCTAAGGTGCTATGCACATTTGGAATTATTTCAAATTCGTACTGTGAGTCGATTAGGTTTTTTAGTTCATCTACTGTACTGATTTTAGTGGCTGCAATCAAATCATCAATTTCCGAATGAGAACCTTTTTCTTTAATCAAACTTGCAAAATCATTTATTTTTTCTAAGTCTAAATCTTTGAAGATGAATTCGGCAACTGTTTCTGTTAAGTCATAATCTTCCACATTAAGTTCAGCTTTTGATATATCATCAATTTCTAATCTTTCAAGTGCCTTGTCGATTTCGCTTTGCTCACAAGGAAGATACAAAAACTCTCGATCCGTGCCAATATCTAAGCACATTGTTATTGGGCAAGGTTTATACCAATAACTTGGGAAACATTGTCCGTTGTAAATATTTTGTTCTTCATTTGAATTTGGATAAATAAATCCATGTTTTGAAACGAGTGGGGTAGGATTATTTCTAATAATATTCTCCACATAACTTTTTCCATCAAACTCCTTTAAAACTTTGCTTAAAACGCTACCTTTTTGATTTAGGTACAAGTTCTTGCCAAGTTCATTAAGATTGCTAAAATCGTCTACAAGGTTGTAACAGTTGGTGTTCTGTGTTAGATTTATCAGATCTTTCATATTATCAAGTTTCTTAGCAGTTGCTACTGCATAAAAAGTCTTGATTTCGTTTTTTGAAAGGCTATCAAAGTATTTCATAAAAAAGTTTAATTCATCAAGTGTAGTTTCTTTATCCATTAGGATTTCAGATAAATCATCATTGATATATACTTCGCCTATTGTGACTTTTGATTTTGTGCTGTTTTCAAGACCTAAGTCCTCATAGCACTTAGCAATTTCTTTTTCCTTGCAAGGTAAATTAATACTACATTGCTTGTAGCCATTGTTAATGTAAACTCTCATCTTTTTTCTCCTTAAACTAATTTTATTTGGTTTTCTTCTGAAATTTTTCTAAAGCTGTTCGAATGCAATCACCCTCTTTCGCATAACAAAAAAAGCCATGGGAAGCATAATTGCAATTCCCACAGCTTTCAAACGGTTTGGTTATTTCTTCGATCACTTGTATTTGTATGGGAATGTTTTTTGTATCATACAAATGTGGTTGACCATTTTTCTTATATCTGACTAACATATTTAACTCCTTTTCCATAAAATAGAAAAAGACCCAGACTATCAATTAATTTGATAATCTGGGTCTTGAGTTTAGTTTTCTTTCATTTTCGCCTAAATGAAAAAAGACTAATATCAAATGCAACATTTAAATTTGCATCTCATATTAGTCTTAATTTTTTATATTAAATTGTGTTGTTGCAAAGGGCGCTAGTCAGTGAAATTTTCCAAAAATAAAACGGCGCCACTTTTTTAAGTATATTATTTTAATAACGGAGCCAGTAATTTTTGTTTTAAAAATCTCTTTATTTTTATGTAATAAATTTTAGGGCGCCAGTTAAAATGGGGGATTTTTAGCCTTGACGAGAGTTCGAATCCAAAAATCTTAAAAATCAGCAAAAATCCATCGTCATTTTTGAAGTAAAAAAAACAGGCCTTTTTCCGAAGAAAAAAGCCTGCAACCCTTGATGTTTCCTAGGTTTTTCTAGGTGCACATCTTTTTCGATGGGTAATTATGGCTCCCTCTGTTGGACTCGAACCAACGACCCTGCGGTTAACAGCCGCATGCTCTACCATTTGTCTATAAAAACTACGGAAAAGAACTTGTGCAAAATCTACACAAGTTCGTCTAATATTATTTTAATCACCAAAATAATATCTATTTAACTTCATTTTCCAATTCTAACAAATACCTATCAAAAGTCAGCCATAAGCAAATTATCTCGAATTATTCGATATTTGGCCTAATATTCTCGTTTATATGTGAATATTTTGTAAAAAAAATTTGACTTTTGAAAAAATTTTAATTATAATTGTATAGTAGATATATGAATTTTCTGTGTTTCTTATAATTTGCATAATTTGTGAGGGTTTAAATATGATTGTTACAATAATAGATAAAGATGGAATAAAATCCATTATACTTCCGCCAAAAATTAAAGGTCAATATTGGCTTTATAATTCAACAAACGCATCTAAAAAAGTCATCAGTATCGAAGCTGTTAATAATGCTTGGGTGTTAAAATCTAACAAAAATATAAAAATTTTAAATCGTGATGGTGAATTTGTTAAAAACATCACATTAGAAAACATGAGCCTTTATATACTCAAAGACACTGTGAATAATGAAAAAATAGTTATATTCACAGAGTCAACTACCGAGGACAGACAAGTTTTCAGCAAAGTAGCTGTAAGTGAAAATGTTGAAATTAAAATTGGTAGAGATGTAACAAACGATATAATTTATCCAAGCAACTTTGTTTCATCTGAACATGCAATTTTAATTTTTTATAATAATAATTGGATAATAAATGATATAAATAGTACAAATGGTATTTTTGTTAATGAAAAACGAGTGAGCAAAGCTAACCTTAAAATAGGCGATATCGTTTACATAATGGGACTTAAAATTATAATAGGCGATAAATTTATTGCGCTTAACAACCCAGATTGTAATGTGATTTTTTCGAGCAACAAATTAACAATCTTAAACCCACAACAAGTTCAAGAGAATCTTGAAAATGAGTACGAGATTCCAGAAGAAGAATATTTTTATAGATCCCCTAGATTTAAAAGAGATATACAAACTGCAGTTTTTAAAATCGACTCACCACCTGCAAGTCCAATCAAAGAAGAATTACCATGGCTATTGCTTATGGGGTCTTCGCTTGCTATAGGCGCTATGTCAATGGTTACACTTGTTTCTGCCATTATTTCTTTTAATATTACTTCAATGGTAATGGGCGCAAGCATGCTTTTAGCCTGTGTTTTGTTGCCGACGATTTCAAAAAAATACGAAAAAAAGCTTAAACTAAAAAAAGAAAAGCTAAGACAAGAACAATACAGAGAGTATTTGGACGGTTTTTACAAAAAAATAGCCGAGGAATCTACTTTGCAAACACAAATATTAAACGAAAACTATATTTCTGTTTATGAATGTGAAGACAGAATTTTGGGAACAAAACGAAACTTGTGGGAAAGAAGTTTTGGTCAAAATGATTTTCTAAGGATTAGAATTGGTATTGGTCAAAGGCCATTAGATGGCGAATTTAATTACTCTGAACGAAAATTTTCTATAGAACACGATGATTTAGAGGACGAACTATATCGTTTATGTGAAAAATCTCAAGTGCTAAATAATGTACCGATTACATATTCACTTTATGATGATTATATTTCAGGTGTTATCGGTAACAGAGCTCTTATGCATGATTTTGTAAAAGGTTTCATTTTTCAGCTATCATCTTTATATAGTCCAGACGAAGTCAAGCTTGTTTTTCTATACGATGAAAAAGAAAACGATATTTTCGAATTTGTTAAATGGTTACCACACACTTGGAGCGACGACGAAAAAATAAGATTTATCGCTACAAATTTACAAGAGGAAAAAGAAATTTCTGCATATTTAGAAAAAATAATTGAATATAGATCTTCTATCAATCAAAACCAAATAGAAGACGCACAGCCTTACTATATAATTTTTTCGATGAGTAAGGACCTTGCAAACTATTCTGAAATGATAAAGCAAATTCTTTCTAAAAAAGACAACTTACACTTTAGCCTAATTTGCTTTTATGATGATTTAAGAAATTTACCTAAAGAATGTTCCGCCGTCGTTGAGCTTCATAAAAACGATGGTAAACTATTTAATAAAAACGATATTACCGGAGAATCTATTTCATTTGTCCCAGATATAAGCATTAACAACGAAGCACAAACACTTAGTGTTCAACTAGCTAACACTCCTTTATCCACCTTAAACAACAAATTCCAATTACCACAAATGATTACATTTTTACAAATGTTTGAAGTTGGAAAAGTGGAACATCTAAATGCTCTTACAAGATGGGAAGAAAACGACCCTACAAAATCTTTGGAAGCTATAGTCGGTGTTGACACCTTAGGCTCAGCCTTTAAATTAGATTTACACGAAAAATTCCACGGACCGCACGGACTTGTCGCTGGTATGACAGGCTCTGGTAAATCTGAATTTATCATAACCTACATACTTTCGTTAGCGATTAACTATCACCCAAATGAAGTCGCTTTTATTTTAATAGACTACAAGGGTGGTGGCATGG
This sequence comes from Clostridia bacterium, assembly GCA_044432645.1. Classification (GTDB taxonomy): domain Bacteria; phylum Bacillota; class Clostridia; order Oscillospirales; family Acutalibacteraceae; genus SIG603. The sequence goes on from JAWXUM010000044.1 coordinate 10,259, forward strand.
CGAAGTCTTTCGAAAACCTACCGCACACTGCCGGAATTATAACCAATTTAGACGGCTCTGCTATTAAGCGTTCACTTGTTTCTATTCAAAGTGAATTAAAAAGACGTCAAGCTATATTTGCAAAGGCAAGTGCAAAAATTGGTGTTAGTAATATTGATATATACAAATATCAACGTATGTACCGTGAAGGCACTGTCGACGAGCCTTTACAACATTTATTTATAATTTCTGATGAGTTTGCTGAACTTAAAACTCAACAACAAGATTTCATGGCACAGTTAGTTAGTGCTGCTCGTATCGGTAGAAGCCTTGGTGTTCACTTAATTTTGGCAACACAAAAGCCAAGCGGTGTTGTTGATGATCAAATTTGGAGTAACAGTAGATTCCGTGTTTGCTTAAAAGTTCAAGATAGAACAGATAGTATGGATATGTTAAAACGTCCAGACGCTGCCGAGCTTACAAGTACTGGTAGATTTTACTTACAAGTTGGTTATAACGAGCTGTTTGAAATTGGTCAATCCGCATGGGCAGGTGCCTCTTACTTCCCTTCAGATAATGTTCTTGTGGACAAAGACAACAGTGTTCTTGTTATCGATAAAAATGGACACGTTATAAAACAAGCGAAAATTCAAGATCAGCGTTTTTCTAATCCTAATGCAAAAAAACAATTAGATGCTATTACAGAATATTTGGAAACAATAGCAAAAGAAGAAAAAATTTCAATTAGAAAATTATGGCTTGATCCAATACCTAGCGTTATCTTTCTTGATGATATTAGGAAAAAATATGGGGCGATCTCCAAAAAATTCGAACTCAACCCAGTTATCGGAGAGTATGACGACCCAGCAAACCAACAACAATGTGTACTAAGATTACCTCTTTCCAAAGAGGGAAACACTGTCGTTTATGGCGTTGCAGGTAGCGGTAAAACATCATTTATTAACACTATGGTTTATTCGCTTATAAAAGAGCACACTGCAGATGAAGTAAATATATACATATTAGATTTCGCCTCGGAAACATTACGAGCATTTTCAAAAGCCCCTCATGTTGGTGATGTTATTTTATCTTACGAAAATGAAAAAATCACTAATCTATTTAAAATGCTTCAAGGCGAGCTTAATAAAAGAAAAAAAATATTTGCCGATTTTGGTGGCGATTATCAGTCTTATATAACAGCTTCTAAAAAAGAAATGCCATCTATCGTTGTAGTTGTCAACAATTTCTCTGCATTTACTGAGCTATACGCAGAAAAAGAAGAAGCAGTTGCTTATTTATCTAGAGAAGGAACAAAATATGGAATATACTTCGTTCTATCTTCGCTTGGAACAAATGGTGTAAGATTTAGATTATTACAAAACTTTAAGCAACATTTTGTTTTACAATTAAACGACGACTCCGACTACTCTATAGTGGTTGGCAAGACCGAAGGCTTAGTCCCTATGAAATGTAAAGGCAGAGGACTGTTTAAAAATGATGGACTATTTGAATTCCAAATAGCGTCGTTATCAAACGAATCTCCGTTCCAATTCATACAAAAAGAATGTTTAAAACTTTTAGAACAAAATAAAAATACTACAGCAAAAAAAATACCTGTTTTACCAGAAATAGTTGACAAAGAATTCTTGTCGGAATACATAATGACCAAACAAAAATATAATTTCCCTATAGGTGTAGAAACCAGCTCGTTAAATGTCCACTCATACGACTTTAGCGATAAATATATTTCGTTCATTATGTCAAGTGGCGACGAGTACTCTAAATACATTTCTAATTTTATCGACCTTATTGATACAAAAACCAATATTTCAAACATTAGCGTTTTTGATGTTAAAAATAAAATTAAAACAAAGTATACTCAAAAAGTAAACATGATAGGTGAGCTTGATGCCGAACAAGCAGTTTCAGATTTGTTTGCACTTGTTTTGAAAAGGAATAATGACTATAAAGATTCTAAAAACAAAGAAAAAACAAGAGAGAGTTTTGATTATCACTTTATTATAATTAATTCATTGTTTGAATTAAAGTATTCCATTTCAGAAGAAGCTAACGAAAAATTATCCTTACTTTTAGAAAAAGGTGTAAAAGAATATAATATAATATTTGTAATTGGTGAAGACGCTAAAGCTGTTTCTAAATATTCTTATGAGCGTTGGTACAAAGAGCATATATCACAAATCGATGGTATATGGGTTGGTAATGATTTAACTAAACAATATCAGCTAAAAGCTTCTAAAAACTCGCAAGAAATGCAACAAGACATTACTGACGAATATGGATATTCTATCAAAAATGGCAAATGTGTAAAAATTAAACTTCTAAATGACGGAGGTACAGATGATGAACAATAAAGTTTTAGTTGAAGTTTCTGTCCCTGCTGCTACAGCAAAATTCGATGTATTTATCCCTATTGATTGTGTCATGGGGGATGTTTTAAAGCTTTTATCATCTACTTTAAGTGAGCTTACTGCAGGAAAATATAAAGCTATTAGTGATGCTGTTATTTGCGAACTTACAACAGGAAAAATACTTGATGTCAACATGGTCGTAGCTGATTTAAACATCAAAAACGGTACACAGCTTATGTTAATATAATCAAAACATTATGTATTGATTATATTTAAATAAGATATAAAAGAAAGGAGGGCTTTTATATGGCATATATTAGAGTTACACCGGAAGAATTGAAATCTGCTTCTGAAAAATTACAACTTTTATCAGAAACATATACCGAAATATACACTCAATTACTAGGTGAAGCTGAATCTATGGGGACTGCATGGCAAGGTACTGATAATCTAGCATTTGTCGATCAAATAACTGGATTTACAGAAGAACTAAAAACTATGGCTGAAAAAATCAGTTATGCTGGTCAAGCACTTGCTCAACAAAGCAACAATTACACACAAACACAAGAAAGTAATATTACTCAAGTTAAAAAACTTGCTAACTAAAGGAAAAAGGGAGGTTATGTTATGGCTGGTGAAATTAGAGTCGATACCGAGATGGTGTCACAAATTGCTACTAGTATTGAAAGTTTAAACAAACAACTTACTCAAGCTTTAACAGATGGAAAAACAGCGATAGATAATTTAGGAAACACTTGGGATGGCGAAGCCTCAGAAGAAACTATAGCTTCGTTTGATCAATTTGCTGCTAATTATTTTCAAAATTACGAAGATATTTTAACTCAATATGTTTCTTTTTTAAGAACAAATGTATCACAAGGATATTTTGAAACAGAAGCTGCAAATACTGCTTTAGCAGATGCGTTTAAATAAAAGTTAAGGGGTGTCCCTTGGGCACCCTATATTTTAAGTTGAAAATATATTCAATATTGAATTTTAAATATAATAGGTAAAATATGAAAAAATTAAATTTTTGGAAAAGGATAGGTGTAATACTTATGGCAATACCTATGTTTAATTTGGCAGCTTGTTCTGCAATTAACCAAAAAACATCTAACGAAGTTTGTAAACATCTTGAAGAAAAATATGGATGTTCTTTTACAGCTTTAAAAATAGGTGATAGAATTAACACATCAAGCACTACCCTTTATATATGTCTTGAAGATGATCCAAATGTAATTTTTGAAGTAAAAAAATATGATGATGGAACTATTAAAGATGATTATGTTGAGGGACTTATATGTAATGAAATCGATAAATATGTCGAATCAATTTTTGCTAAATATAATATTGCATGCACCAGCAACGCAATGATACTTGAGCATGAAGCTATAAATGAAGACGATACTAGTTTATCAATTGTATCTTTCTTTGAAAAATATTCTTTAGATTATTACTATTTGTGTTTTGCTGTTTCAAATGAAAATTTCGAGGAAGAAACTTTAACAAAAGCGTTAACTGAGATTTGCGAAAATATTGGAGTTGATATAACTTTTTCTGGATATATATATGATAAAGACAAGTACGCTGAGTGTTCACAAGCAATAGCTGAAACTCCAACTTTTTCTAAATATTCTTATGAATCATATTCGCCTACAGCTAATGTAATCTGTGTTTTAAAAGACGGAGTAATAGAGCGAACAACATTTGAATATTACGAAAAATAATAATTTCAAAAATATTATGAGAGGACTGTTAAAATATGGCATATACAAATTTAGAAACCACTATTTTTTCACAAATTGCATATTTAGATTTAGACTACTATTTTACTTCGCTTTGTGCTACTAACGGAACAGATACTGTTTCGATTAGTACTTTGCTATCAAAGCTCGATCAAAGCAATGAGAAAGTACAGTATATTTATGAACTTATAGGTGATAAAGATATTTCCGATTGGAAAATGTCGGCTGTTATGGATAACAATGACCAAAGCGGTTTTTATGCTTGCGTTATAGAAACAGGTGGTGGAGACGCTGCTGTGGCTTTTCGAGGCAGTGAAAGTCTAGGCGATATTGAGGCTGTTGTAAACGATTGGATGTTAGCTGACCTTGGCCTAATGAACGATGCCGATGGCACTAATCAACACGCTGTTGTTGACACATTTTTATTAAACTATGCTAATTTGCTTGATGGTTATGATAATATCACTATGACAGGTCATTCTTTAGGTGGAAACCTTGCTGAGTATGCTACCTTAAAATCGATCGATTACGGACTTGACGACAACATAGAACAATGTGTAAGTTTAGACGGACCAGGTTTTTCTGATGAATTTATCGAAGCATATGCTGCTTACATATTCAAAATGGAAGATAAGCTAGTCCATTACCAGTGGAGTTTTGTTGGTGAAGTCTTAACTCCTCTAGGTACTAACAGAACATTTATAGAAGTTGAAGAACAACCATTTTATAATTTTGGATATAATTTTACAAGGCATGATACAAAAAATATCACATACGATGGCGAAAATTATATAACAGGCGAGCAAGATATGTTTTCAAAAGTTATATCTACAATTTCGAAAGCGTTTGACGATTGTTGGTATCCTATAGGAGATGTGGCAGTTTGGTTTTTAGGGGGTGTGTTGTTTATAACAATAGCAATTAAAACCCTTGTTGTCGCTACATTTGACATGATAGTAGGAGTCATAACTGAAGTATTTGATTTGATGTGTGACACAGCACAAAGAATATATAATATGACGGTAAGTAAAATAACAGAAATAAAAACCAATTTTTTAGTTGCAGTTACTACCATAAAAAATTGGTGGAACGAAAACTTTAATGCTGGATACATATATTCATCAAATAATCCTGAAATTATTGTTGATACATATAAACTAAAATCTTATTCTAACCGAATTTCTGCAGTTAAATCTAGAATAGCTGTGGTAGATGACAGAATAGACTCATTATATTGGAAAATAGGTTTTACTGATTTGTGGAGCTTGTTACAAGCTGATTTGTTAACCGGATATTCATGGAGGCTTACAAGGTGTATAAATTATTTGGATGATGTGGCTGACTTGTTTGAAACAGCTGAAAACAACATAACTAACGCTATATAAGGGGTGGATTTACATGAATTCTAGTACAAAAACAGAAATTAATTCTATTATTGCAGAACTTAGGTCTATTATTTCAGAATTAGAAAGTATTTCTAGTGGTATAAATAGTAGTTTTGACGGAATAGGCGAAGCTAATTGTGCTTCAACTATTAATAATGCGATAAGCAATTATGAATATGTGATAAGAAAACTTAATAACATCGATGATACATCTTTAGCACAGTGGTTTATTGATGCGTTACTTTGAAAATTAATAATTTAGGAGTTAAATATGGACACAATAAAAGTCAATACCGATGCAGTTATCGCTACTGCTACTACAATTAATTCTTTAAATGCTAAAATAGAATCCAACATAAGTGCAGTTGAATCCGCTATGAATGCATTAAATAATAATTGGGACGGGGCAGCCTCTACAGTAGCAATAACTAAATTTAACACTTTAAAATCTGAATATCATAGTTCAAGATTTGATGTTGTAAGTAATTATACCAATTTTTTACTACAACAAGTTGGTGAGGGTTATGTTACAACAGAAGATACAAATAAATCTTTGGCTGAGGCATTTAAATAAAGGAGTGAGTTTATGGCTTATATAAAAGTAAATCACAGCAAATTCGAAACTGCTGCCGATGCAATAGAAGATTATATTGCGTATGTTACTAAGCAAATGAATAGTGCAACAAGTGAAGTAAGCGATTTATCTACTAATTGGCAAGGGAGCGATTTCACTCAATTTAAAACACAGTGGAACACTGTTGTAAATAGCACTTCCACTTACTATAAAATGAAACAATCATATCAATCTTATGCCGATTATCTAAGATATGCCGCCGCGCAATATAAAAGTGCACAGACAAGTGCCGTTAATAAGGCAAGTAGTTTGCCGAAAATTTAAGGCTCTATAATAAACATTGGGGTGGTAAAAAAAGAGCCTACTAAAAAACAATAAAAAAACAAAAAAAGTAGAGCATAAAAAACCAAAATACGTTAAAATGGGATTGACAAGAAACCATT
>JAWXUM010000045.1:0-15898 GCA_044432645.1 Clostridia bacterium
TGTTGAGCTTATTATAAAAGCACTAAATGACATTGAAACTGTATCTTAATTTCTTATAAACATCTAAATAAAAGTGCTCAAACCGATTTACTGGTTTGAGCACTTTTTATTCTAATGCGAAAATATCTTTATTGTTTTAAGCTAATATTTATTATGCACTTTCTTCAAATTGGCTATTGTAAAGTTCAGCATAAAAACCTTTTTTATTTAAAAGTTATAACTGATAAAAATACAAATTATCTCTTGAGTTAAAGTTATAAATATGTTAAAATGGTAATACTAAGAGTAGAGGAGTTGATTTTATGATTAGACGTGAGGTTTATTTGAGCAAAATTCGTCCTTTTATTGGGAATGATTTAATTAAGGTTTTGACGGGTATTCGCCGAAGTGGTAAGTCTGTAATGCTAAAACTTATCGAAGAAGAACTTTTAGAGCGTGGTGCTACTTCCGAACAATTTATTTCATATAACTTTGAAAATATGAGCAATGCACATCTTTTAAACGCTGTTTCACTTCATAGTGATGTAAGTGAGAAAATTAAAAATACAAATGGAAAATCCTATTTATTCTTTGATGAAATTCAAGAGGTTAAGGACTGGGAAAAGTGTGTTAACTCACTGCGTGTGGAGTTCGACTGCGATATTTACATCACTGGTTCAAACGCAAAATTGCTTTCAGGTGAACTTGCAACATACCTTTCTGGTCGTTATGTTGAGTTTTTAATTTATCCATTTTCCTATTCTGAATTTACCGAACTTTATAAAACAAACTCTCCTAAATCATCTGAACGTGAGATTTTCTCGAAATTCTTAACTTTAGGTGGTATACCTTATTTGAGCAATTTGGGTTTTGATGAAGAGCCTAGCCGTTTATACTTGCAAGATTTATATAATTCGGTTGTTTTAAAAGATGTTGTCAAACGCAATAGCATCCGTGATATTGACTTGCTTGAACGAATTATTTCGTATATAACAGCCAATGTAGGCACTACTTTTTCAGCCACAACTATTTCAAAATATTTTAAAAACGAGGGCAGAACTGTTGCTCCAGAAACTATTTTGAATTATATTAAAGCTTGTGAAGACGCATTTTTATTTTACAGAGTTAAAAGAGAAGATTTGCAAGGCAAAAAGATTTTGTCTGTTAATGAGAAATATTATATTGCTGACCAAGGTATTCGTGAGGCTGTTTTTGGTGGCAACATGAAAGATATTAACCTTATTTTGGAAAACATCATTTATATGGAACTTCTTCGCCGAGGCTATAACGTAACTGTTGGTAAATTTGGCGAAAAAGAGATTGATTTTGTGGCTGTAAAACAGAATGAAAAAATTTATGTTCAAGTTTCTTATTTGTTGGCAAGTGAAAATACAGTTAATAGAGAATTTTCTGTTTATAATAATATTCGTGACAACTACCCAAAATATGTTTTATCACTAGATGAAATTGATATGAGCCAAAATGGAATTATCCATAAAAATATAAAAGATTTTTTACTTGATTTATAATCTATTTGAGTTTAGGCAAAATTTGCCTAAACTCAAATAGTTGTTTAAAAACTAAAATATTACTTGCAATAAAGTTTTTTGTAAGCTACAATATACAGCAAAAAAGAAGGCGATTTTATGAACGCAGTTATTTATGCTCGTTACAGTAGTGAAAATCAAAGAGAAGAGTCCATTGAGGGACAACTTCGTGAGTGCCAGAGATATGCTGAGAGTAAAGGTTTGACTATTATAAATACATATATTGATAGGGCGTTGTCTGCCAAAACTGCCAACAGACCTGCATTTCAAAAGATGATAAAGGATAGTGCTAAAGCTAAATTTGAAGGTATAATTGTTTGGAAGTTAGACAGGTTTGCAAGAAATCGTTATGACTCTGCTACATATAAAGCACAGCTTAGAAAAAATAATGTTAGAGTTCTATCGGCTACTGAAGCTATTTCAGACGATGCTACGGGTATATTATTGGAATCATTGCTTGAAGGTTTTGCTGAATATTACTCTGCTGAACTCTCTGAAAAAGTTACTCGTGGACATCACGAAAATGCCTTAAAATGCAAGTTTAATGGTGGCTCTATCACTTTTGGATTTAAAATTGACGAAAATCAAATGTATCAGTTAGACCCACTAAACGCTCCTTGTGTTTTAGAAGCTTTCACTTTGTACAATGACGGATACACAATGAAAGAAATTTGCGAAAAACTATATACTAAAGGCATCAGAAACTCTAAAGGCAATGAAATTAGAAATGATACTATGAAAAAAATCCTTAGAAACAGAAGGCATATCGGTGAATATATTTACGATGATGTGGTAATTGAAAACGGAATACCTGATATTGTCCCACGAGAATTGTTTTTGTCTGTTTAAGAAAAAATCGCAAAAAACGCAAAAGCTCCAGCAAGGCACAAGGCAACTGGCGAGATGTATTTGCTAACTACCAAACTCCACTGTGGCAAATGTGGTTGCTTTATGGTTGGCGAAAGTGGCATTCAAGAAACAAAACACACTATCAATATTACAAATGTACCAGTGCGAAAAAGAAAACTGGTTGTGATAAAAAAGCTGTTCGGAAAAATTATATTGAAGATATTGTTGTAAAGATAGCTCTTGAGTTGCTTTATGATGGAGATTTAATTGATAAAATTTGTGATAAATTAATCGAATTTCAAAATAAAGAAAATTCCAATATACCTAGAATTAAAAAGCAAATTTCTGATATTACCAAAGCCGCAAACAATATTTTAGCGGTAATTGAACAGGGTGTAGCATCGACTACCCTGACAGAAAGACTTATAAAACTAGAAAAAGAAAAAACTGAACTAAAAATAGCTTTAGCTCAGGAAGAAATTGCAACACCTCTTTTCACAAAAGACCAGTTATTATTTTGGTTTGATAATCTTAAAAAGATAGATGTCAGCACTTTTAAAGGCAAACAAAAGGTGATTGATGTGTTTATAAATTCAATTTATTTGTATGACGATAAAATAGTTGTAACTTTCAACCATGAAAACGAACAAAGAAGCATTTCACTAGCAGAAATTGAAAACTCGGATTTAGGTGCTAACGCTCCACCATAATTACCCATCGAAAAAGATGTGCACCTAGAAAAACCTAAGTAACATCAAGGGTTGCAGGTTTTTTTCTTCGGAAAAAGGCCTGTTTTTTTACTTCAAAAATGACGATGGATTTTCGCTGATTTTTAAGATTTTTGGATTTGAACTCTCGTCAAGGCTAAAAACACCCCATTTCGACTCAATGTCAAGAACTTAAGGAAAGAGGAAAAAAACAAAAGTGAAAAACAGATTGAAATCTGCTAAAAAACGAATATAATAAAGAAAGTTAAGCTACTCTATAAAGAAAGCTTTTAAAATCAATTGATTTGAGATTGCGATTGAAATGCCTATCTGGTCGGATAGGGACTAAGTTTTGGAAAATAAGGTGCTTAACATTAATCATGGCTTTACCACAAAAAGGGTTGAGAAAACTTCTACAAATTTTGACGGCAAAAGAGAAATTTAAGGCGTAAGAAAGTATAGTGTTAGGTTTTGTAATAACAATGTGTGTTGTGATAGACTCGCAGAAGTTGTAAAGAATCGCATTAGCCCAAACCTCTTTGATGATAGATCCTGATTTTTTTGCATTAAGATAAGAAATATCAATAGAATGTTTAAATTTTCTAAAAGAAGTTTCAATACACCAACGCAAATGATAAAGCTCACATAAGTCATTTGGAGAGAAATTTTTAGCAGGTAAATTAGTGATAACAGCTTCGTATTTATCAGAATTAGGAATAGGAAATCTAACAATACGCAAACGCATATTGTAAAATCAGTATTTTCTAAGAAGTCAAAATTAGCATGTTTTGAAAGAAATTTATAGATTTTTCTATCATTTCTAACGATATTGGAGTGTTTACGAGTAAGGACAATATCAAAAGATTTATCAAATTCAGTAGCCTCTATCGGCAATAATAATAGTTTTTTAGGCAAAGTAAGCCTATCGACCATAGAATTAAAAGCACTATGTTCATTTTTTTCAGACGACACTTTATCCTTATCACTAAGTAACTGAATGTACTCATTATTGAGCCTGTCTATATACAACTCTTGCCACTGCCCAATTTTACTTTTAAAAAGTTTCCAATCATTTTCCGTAAAGTTTTTATCTTTATACATAATGTGTTACCTCGTATTTTATGAATCTTCATCATCTTTGCCGCCAGATAAATTTGCAGTGATAATATCTGAAATTAAGCTTGTGAAATCTGTTGCAGTTTTATCGGTAAGTACAGGATTTCCAGTTCTTTCTTCAATTTCTTTGCGAGCATTTCCAGCTACTGTGCCACCATCTTTTGCAACTTTTTTATTTTCTGCAAAAGTGGAGGGATTTGTTGCTTTTGAAAGTTCGGTAGTAGTAGCTTCTGCAAGCATTGTAAGTACAAGTTCAAGGTCACTCATGTTATCACGCAAATTTTCTTTTTTTAATCCTTTAAGTTCCTTATATTATCTTGTTGTAACTCCTGCCCATGCTTTCGTGATTTCATCTATCAATATTGCATATTCAATACCTTTTTTAACGCCACGCTGTCCCACTCATCTGTAAGATTATTTCGTATTTTTATATTAAAAAGTCGTTGCCCAATCCATTCTTTACTGTAACCTTTTTTCAAATAAGTTTCAAAAGCTCTATCAATAGCTTGTTCTGGGTCGATAGTTTCTTCAATTCTCTCACTGCTGGATGATGATTTATTTCCTTCTTTAGCTAATCCAACAACTAAATTAACAGTTGCTGTAGTTTTTGCCACTCCCCCATAACCTTTCTTTCGCTCTGCAACATCTTCCCTTAAAAAGTGAAGTCTTCCTTTTTGCTTTGATAAAGCTATTACTTTACATTTTTTTCATCAATAACATCTGTGTATTGACCTTCATCAATAAGTAGATTTTTAAATTTATTAAGTCCTTGAATGATCAATGTTTTTCATTACCGTCAAGATATAAATGTCTGTTTTTCTCTCTCATAACTTACACCTCCAAACTACATTTACATTGTATAGTAAAATAATTCTAAACGCAAAGGTACAAAATATTTTTATCGAATTAAAATATTGCTTATAGGCTAAAAACCACATGGATACTGACTTTTTTCCATACCCCTTATGATTATTCGCACGAAAAACCTTAGTATTATTACTTGGGATTTTTCCTTATAAATATCAAATTTAAATTTCGGTTTTTTATTTGTTATTTTAAAAAGTAGGACTGAACATAAAATTGTTCAATCCTACTTTTTGTTTTTAATTATTTAATTTTAGAACTCGACCACACCGTCAAATACTTTTTCTGCATTACCAGCAAGCATTACTTTTTCGTCTGTGTAATTAACAATTAGGTCGCCACCTTTTAAAATAACTCTAATATCTTCACCTTTTTTGCAGTCACCACTTAAAACAGCAGCAATTGCACCAGCACAAGCGCCTGTTCCACAAGCTAGAGTTTCGCCAATTCCACGTTCCCATACACGCATTTTGATAGTAGTATCGTCGATAACTTCTACAAACTCTGTGTTGATTTTTTCTGGAAAAGCTTCATGGTTTTCAAACAATGGACCAATAGCCTCTAAGTCTAACTTATCAATAGAATGTTTGAACACTACGCAGTGAGGGTTGCCCATAGAAACACAAGTTGTGCTGTACGGAATTCCACCAACTGTAAGCTCACGATTGATGATAAAATCGCCCTCTAAAGTTGTTGGTATTTCAGCTGATTTGAATTTCGCCCTACCCATGTCAACGCTAACTTTAAATGCTTTTCCAGTCTTTGTGAAAACTTGACAGTCTTTAACACCAGTAGCAGTTTCGATTTTCATAAACTCTTTTTTAACCATACCTGTGTCATATAAATATTTAGCAACACATCTAATTCCGTTGCCACACATTTTGCCCTCTGTACCGTCTTTGTTGTACATAAGCATTTTTGCATCAGCTATTTCAGATGATTGAATTAAGATAACACCGTCGCCACCAACTCCTAAAGCTCTGTCAGAAAGATATATCGAAAGGAATTCTGGTGAAGTTACTGTGTTTTTAGAGCAGTCAATGTAAATATAGTCGTTGCTTGTGCCTTGCATTTTTGTAAAAGTGATTTTTTGCTTTTCAGTACGCATGTTGTTAATGTCAACGATTTCCATGTTGTTAACATTATAACGGCTCATTAAGCTGTCTACAAGTGCGTTAGCAGTGTCAAGTGAAGTTAGGCAAGGAATACCTAAAAGGCTTGCTTTACGTCTAATTTTAACGCTGTCACGCTGAGGGTTTCTGCCTTTTGCAGAAGTCGAAATAATATAGTCAACACTTTTGCTTTCTAAAAGTGTTAAAGTGTTAGTTGGACTTTGATGAATTTTATCAACAATTTTAACTCTAAGTCCTGCTTTTGCAAGAACAGATGCAGTACCCATTGTAGCGTATAAACTAAAGCCTAGTGCATCAAATTTCTTAGCAATTTCCCCAATTTCAGCCTTGTCTTGTTGTCTAACTGTGATGAAAACTCTACCCTCTTTACGTTTCATCTTGTTGCCAGCTGCTACAAGACCTTTGTAAAGTGCTTCTTCAAGGTTATTACCGATACCCAAAACTTCACCAGTTGATTTCATTTCAGGGCCTAGTTGTGTGTCAACATCTGTTAATTTCTCGAACGAGAACACAGGAACTTTAACACAAACATAAGGTGAATTTCTGTAAAGACCAGTTCCAAAACCAAGGTCATTTAGTTTGAAACCAAGGCTAACTTTTGTCGCAAGTTCTCCCATTGGAACACCAGTAACCTTGCTTAAATAAGGAACAGTTCTTGAAGCTCTTGGGTTAACTTCAATTACATATAAATCACCTTCCATGATGATATATTGTAAATTCATCAAGCCAATAGCGCCAAGTTCTTTACAAATTTTCTCGGTTGTTTCTATAATTTCAGCTGTCATATTGTCGTCAATATGGAAAGCTGGGTAAACTGCAATACTGTCGCCAGAGTGAACACCAGTTCTTTCAATATGCTCCATAACACCAGGAATTAAGATGTTTTCGCCGTCGCAAATTGCATCAACTTCAAGCTCTAAACCACTGATATATTTGTCAATAAGCACAGGGTTTTCTTGTTTTTGACGAAGAATAATTTCCATGTATTCTTCAATGTCGCTGTCTGTATAGGCGATAATCATGTTTTGACCACCTAGAACATATGACGGACGCATTAAAACAGGGTATCCAAGTTTTTTAGCAGAGTCAAGTGCTTCGTCAGCAGTGAATATTGTATAGCCTTTAGGACGTTTAATATTGCATTTTTCAAGTACAGCATCAAAACGCTCTCGGTCTTCAGCTGCATCTATGTTATCAGCAGAAGTACCAAAAATGTGTATACCATTTTCGTCAAGAGTTTTTGTAAGTTTGATAGCAGTTTGTCCACCAAAAGCAACGAAAACGCCAACTGGTTTTTCGATATTGATGATGTTCATAACATCTTCTGGGCAAAGTGGCTCAAAGTAAAGTCTGTCAGCTGTGTCGAAGTCAGTTGAAACAGTTTCAGGGTTGTTATTGATTATAACAACTTCATAACCAAGATTCTGAAGTGCATGTACGCAGTGAACAGAAGCATAGTCGAACTCGATACCTTGTCCAATTCTAATAGGACCTGAGCCTAGAACAACAACTGTTTCTTTTGTAGATTTTTCAATAAACTCTAAAGCTTCGTTTTCCCCACCTTGCTCTTTAGTCATAAATGTACCGTAGAAGTAAGGAGTTTTTGCTGTAAATTCAGCTGCGCATGTGTCAACAACTTTATAAGTTTCTTCTAATTTATAAGGAATTTCACCCCCGGAAATTCTTTTAATAACAGCATCTGTAAAACCGTATTTTTTAGCTTTTACATATAATTCTTCAGTTATAACTTTATCTTTAATTTCGTTTTCAAGACTGAAAATATTCTCAAGTTTTGCAAGGAACCAAATGTCAATCATTGTGAAATCGTGAATAGCTTCAATTGTAACACCACGGCGCATAAGTTCTGCAATTGCAAATAGTCTTTGGTCGGTAGCGTCTTTTAGAATTTGCCATAGGAAAGCGTCGTCTTTAGCGTGGAACTCTTTAAGGTCGATACTATCAACAGAAATTTCAGCACCACGAACAGCTTTCATCAAAGCCATTTCAAAGTTGTCAGCAATGGACATAACCTCGCCAGTAGCTTTCATTTGTGTTCCAAGATTTCTTTTTGCGTATACAAATTTGTCAAAAGGCCATTTTGGGAATTTTAAAGCAACATAGTCAAGTGCAGGCTCGAAAGCTGCGTATGTTGTGCCTGTAACAGCGTTTATAATTTCGTCAAGTGTATAGCCAATAGCAATTTTAGCGGCAACTTTAGCAATTGGGTAACCAGTCGCTTTAGAAGCTAGTGCAGAAGACCTAGACACACGAGGGTTAACCTCGATAACTGCGTATTCAAATGAAGTTGGGTGAAGTGCAAGCTGAACATTACAGCCACCCTCAACACCTAAAGCTTCAACAATATTGATAGAAGCAGTTCTAAGCATTTGATATTCTTTGTCTGCAAGTGTTACAGCAGGAGCGATAACGATACTGTCACCTGTGTGAACACCAACTGGGTCAAAGTTTTCCATTGAACAAACTGTGATAACGTTGTGGTTGGCATCACGAATAACTTCAAATTCAATTTCTTTCCAGCCAGCAATGCTTTTTTCAACTAAAATTTGAGTGATAGGAGAAAGTGCAAGACCGTTAGCAGCTGTTTCAAGTAAAGCTTCTTTAGTTTCAACAATGCCACCACCAGAACCACCAAGTGTGAATGCTGGACGAATGATAACTGGTAAGCCGATGTAATCAGCAAACTCAACTGCATCTTCAAGGTTAGTAACAACTTTTGAAGGAATACAAGGTTGGTCAATAGACTCCATTGTGTCTTTGAATATTTGTCTGTCTTCAGCCCTGTCAATTACGTCAGGGTCAGCACCTAGAAGTCTAACATTATTTTCTTCTAAAAAGCCTTCTTTAGCAAGTTGCATAGAAAGAGTAAGACCAGTTTGTCCACCAAATCCTGACAAAATGCTGTCTGGTTTTTCTTTTTTTATAATTCTTTTAATTGTAGTTAAATCAAGTGGCTCAATGTAAATTCTGTCAGCCATTGAGTTGTCTGTCATAATAGTAGCTGGGTTGGAGTTAACTAGTACGATTTCAATTCCGTCTTCTTTTAAAGCACGGCAAGCCTGTGTACCAGCATAGTCAAACTCTGCTGCTTGTCCAATAACGATTGGACCTGAACCGATAACGAGAACTTTTTTTATGTCTTTATTTAGTGGCATATTATTTGCCCTCCTTAATCATTCCTATAAATTTATCAAATAGCCAAGATGTATCACGAGGGCCTCCACAAGCTTCTGGGTGGAACTGAACCGAGAACACATGTCCACAGTTGTAGCTTACACCCTCGCAAGTTTTGTCGTTAACATTTACAAAGTATTCTTTTGCAATTTCTTCATTGATAGAAGAACTCTCAACAGCATATCCGTGATTTTGGCTTGAGATATAAACTCTACCAGTTTCCATGTCTTTAACAGGTTGGTTACCACCACGATGGCCATATTTAAGCTTGCTTGTGTCAAAATCATGAGCAAGTGCTAAAAGTTGATGTCCTAAGCAAATACCAAAAACAGGAATACCAATTTTTACCATTTCTTTAATATTTTCTATAACTTCTACATTTTCTTTTGGGTCGCCAGGGCCGTTTGAAAGCATAATGCCGTCTACACCCATAGCTTTAAGCTCGTCTGCTGTAGTAGTATGTGGGCAAACAGTAACTTTTGCTCCTCTTTTTGCAAGCTCTCTAGCAATGTTTAGTTTTAGGCCAAAGTCCATAAGTGCTATATGACAACTTGGGTTTTCTTCTGTCACAATATATTTTTCTTTAACAGAAACAGACTTTACTGCATCCGTAACGCTATAAGCATGGATTTTATCAAAACAAGCGTGGCTAGGGTCAGTAACAATTGCACCGTTCATAACACCTTTTTCACGAATTGTCTTCGTTAAGGTTCTTGTATCTATACCACAAAGGCCGATAACACCTCTATTTTTGAAAAAGGTGTCTAAGTCCCCTTCATTTCTAAAATTGGAGGGAACTTGACACCATTCTTTTACTATATAAGCTTTAGGGCCAATGGAATTGCTCTCAAAATCAGCTGGGATAACTCCATAATTACCAATAAGAGGGAATGTTTGTACGACTATCTGTCCAAAATAGCTTTTATCTGTTAAAGTTTCTAAATAACCAGTCATGCCAGTAGCAAAAACTACCTCAGCAGTAACCTCGCCGTCCATACCAAAAGCCTCACCACAGAATGTAGTGCCATTTTCCAGAACTAAGTACGCTTTACTCATATTACAACCTTCTTTCATTTCTAATTTCATCTATATACTAATCATGTATTATACATCATTTTGAAGAAAAAATAAAGTCTTTTTTAGCATTTTTTATTAAAATTTGTTTATTATAGAGGAATAGAAGAAAATTTACATATAATTTTATAATAACTATTGAAATTAAACAAAAAATCAATTAAAATAAAAGAAAATCTTTTATTTGGAGGTAACGATTATGCCAAGAGGTGGCGGCGGCGGTGGCCCAAGAGGCGGCGGTTCTAGAGGTGGTATGGGTGGAGGCCCTAGAGGTGGTATGGGCGGTGGCCCTGGAGGTGGTTTTGGTGGAGCACCAAGAGGTGGTATGGGTGGTCGTCCTATGGGAGGCATGGGAGGTCGTCCGATGGGTGGTATGGGTGGTTTTCGCCGATCATTTGGCTTTGGAAGATACCACGGAAGACCACTTGGTTGTGGTTGTTCTGCAGTAATAGTTGTTTTCACTTTACTACTTATATTCATATTAGCGTTTTTCTTTTAATTAAAATTTGATGAAAATATAGGGTTTGTATATCCTTAACTTGTTAAACGCATAAATGTCACCAGTACAGTGTATTGGTGACATTTGATTATCAAAAAGGTTTTATTCATATTCAATTTCATGATTTTCTGGTTTGCAGTAAAAAATTTCTCCTAATTCGCTTAATCTATTACCACAGTATTTCATAGTTTCTTCGTCTGTGAAAATTCCAAAAACCGACGAACCACTTCCTGTCATTGAGGCATTTAATGCGCCACAGTCGTCCATAATTGATTTAATTATTTGAACTTCTGGTAACTGTAATATGTCGTCAAATCTATTGCCTATGTTTTCTGCTATTTGTTCAAGGTTGTTTGCTTTTATAGCGTTGACCATACTAGGTGTCATAAAATAATCATCTTGGGGGTATTTATCGCAAAGTTTGTATGCAAAGCCTGTATCTACACCAACGGGTGGTTTGCAAACAAGTATGTGACAAAATGGCATTGCTGGTAAATTTTCTATAATATCTCCAATTCCTAAACAACGACTTGTGCTACAGCTTAAGCAAAACGGAACATCAGCACCAACTTTTGCTGCAATTTCAACCATTTCATTTTGTGAAAGTTCAAAACCAAACAATTTATTCATACCATTTATAACAGCTGCTGCGTCTGAACTACCACCACCCATACCAGCTTGGCTAGGTATGTTTTTATTTATATGAATATTAACACCTATGTCAGTTTGTCCACAATGCTCAAATATAAGCTGAGCAGCTTTATACGCTGTGTTATGCTTGTCTAATGGCAAGGTTATTTTATTACATGTAAGGTGAATTGTTCCTTGCCTATTTTTTGTTAAATCAACTGTATCATAAAGTGAAATACTTTGCATTACAGTGTCAAGGTCGTGATAACCGTCATTTCTTTTACCAGTTATATCAAGTGTTAAATTAATTTTAGCATGAGCTTTTAAAAGCATGTTACCCTCCTTACAAATTAAACAGCGTAAAGCGTTTGATGTCTATAACGTGTTTTGGGCACATTTCGTGACAGCAAAAACAGCTTATGCAGTTTTCTTTATTTATAATAGCTTTTTTATCTATAATTTCAATGGTGTGGGCAGGGCAACTTTCGGCACATTTACCACAACCAATGCAATTTTTAATTTGAATTTTAGGCACAGGTGTGCTTATTTTTTTTGCTAATGGTCTTAAAAACTTAGGCAAATAATCCACAAAATTAAGTGGTTTACTTTTCGGCATTAAAAAATCTTTTTGTATAAATTTAGTAAAATCTTCGCCAAATAATTTAATTTCATCTATATTTTCAGGACATAAACCTCTGTCCATTGCCTTTTTTAACAAACTTAACTCGCTTGGTACCATATTTGCCATTTGACAGGCTATAAAGTCAGCTGAAAAAGTGTTATCAGCGCTTATCAACGCTCCAATATGTTTAGGTCTGCCACCTGTAGGGCCGTCACCCTCCATAGCATCAATAGCATCTATTACGGAAATTTGTGGTTTAATTATAAGACATAAATCCACAAGCATGGTGGCAAAATCGTCCTCTTTTGGAAAACGCATGTGAAGTTCAGGCTTCATAAGTCCAGGGACTGTACCGAATAAATTTTTACTAGCACCACTGTAAGTTAGCATACCATGAGATTTAAGTTTTGCTATGTCTATGATATAATCTGCATTTATAAAAGGCTTTACAATGTCAAAACTTTTGCAAATTAACGCATCTTCACAAATAACTTTTTCGTGCTCACAAGCTGTATAAAGTTCAAATCCATGTTTTTTAGCCATAACCGTATAACCACAACCATCAAAGTTGCTTTTCATAATACTAGGACTATAAGTTCCACCCGGGCTTTCTACAATAAGCACTTTTGCACCTTGGTTTAAAACCCAAACGCCTACAGCTTCTACAACATTAGGATGAGTAATAATTGCTTGTTCTGGTTTAGATTTCATTATAAGATTAGGTTTAATAACAACTGTGCTACCTTTTGTAACAGAAAAACCTAACTGGCTAAACTGATTGTCAATAACCTTGATTAAATTTTCTACGTCATAGTCGTTTACTTTACTAACAAAAACTTTATTCATTATTTTACCTTGTAAATTTGATATTTTTGTGATTTTGGGACACAAAACCCGTACTCTTGCCAATTAATTAATAATTTTTAATTCTTCTAACATTTCCTCAATGCGTTTTAAGGCTTCTTTTATATGGTTTAGCGAATAGCAATAAGAAATTCTTATAAATCCTTCGCCACACTGCCCAAAAGCATTACCAGGGATAACGGCAACTTTTTTGGAGTAAATTAATTTTTCGCAAAATTCGTCAGAACTAAGTCCTGTAGATTTTATAGACGGAAAAACATAAAACGCACCCTCTGGCTCGAAACAAGTTAAACCTAACTTGTTAAGTGCTTTTACAATATAACGTCTTCTCATGTTATATTCTTCTCTCATGCTATCTATATTCTCGTCACCATCTTTTAATGCAACAATTGAAGCAAATTGTGAAGTCGTTGGAGCGCTCATAATAGCATATTGGTGAAGTTTTGTCATAACTGCTATAAGTTCTGTAGGCCCAGCAGCATAACCCATACGCCAACCAGTCATAGCATGCGATTTTGAAAATCCATTTACCACCACTGTTCTTTCTTGCATATTCTTAATGCTCGCAAAAGAAACATGTGGTTTTTCGCCGTAACTAAGCTCACTGTAAATTTCGTCTGACAAAACTAAAAGGTTGTGTTTTTCTACTAAATCAGCTATAGGTTTTAAATCTTCATAATTCATAATAGCCCCAGTTGGGTTATTTGGGTAAGGCAAAATTAAAGCCTTTGTTTTTTCAGTTATATGACTTTCAAGTTCTTTAGCTGTTAATTTAAAATTATTTTCAACTTTAGTTTCTATAATAACAGGTTTACCACCAGCCATTTGAACTATAGGAACATAGCAAACAAAGCTAGGCTCTGGAATTAAAACTTCATCGCCCTGTTGAACTATAGCACGAATGAATAAATCTATAGCCTCTGACCCACCAACTGTTACTATTACATCAGTTTGTGGAGAATATTTCAAGTTATACTTTCTGTCCAAAAAGCTTGCTATCTCTTCTCTAAGTTCAATATAACCTCTGTTTGGTGTATATCTAGTACGACCTTTCTCCAAAGAGTCAATACCTGCTTGTCTTATATGCCATGGTGTTCTAAAATCTGGTTCACCAACGCTTAAGGATATAACATCTGCCATTTCAGCTGCTATATCAAAAAATTTTCTTATTCCTGACGGTTTTATGCTTTTTGCAGTATCACCAAGAAAAGAGCTATAATCAATCACAAAGGTAACTTCCTCTCTCATCTATTTCGTCAAGCTCACTGCTAAAAACAGTGTTTGCATCTTTATATTTTGTAAGCACAAAATGTGTAGCTGTTGAAAGTATTCCACCAATTGGGGCAAGTCTTTTTTGAACAAACATTGCTACCTCTGACATTGTTGGCGCATTAACTACTATAGATAAATCGTAACCACCTGACATTAAATAAACAGATTCAACTTCAGGCAACATCATAATTCTTTTCGCAATTTCGTCAAATCCTGTATCTCTTTGAGGGGTAACCCTTACTTCAATAACAGCACAAGCGTAACCAATGTCAGTTTTGTTCCAATCAATTACAGTTCTATAACTTTTAATGGCTCCAGATTTTTCTAACGCTCTTATAGCTTGTTTCACTTCTTTTTCGTCGGTGTCTAGCATAGTGGCGATTTCATCATCGCTAAGTCTTGCGTTATCTTGTAAAAGTTTTAATAGTTTTTCATTGTTAATCATAATTAAAAATCCTTTCGTTTAATGTCTATCATAATTGGTTTTCGTTTTATAAAAACAGTATACTGTGTAAATCCAGCTTCTAACAAAGCTTCATAAGCTTTTTCTATGCCAAAGCCTATATCTTTTGCAAAATGCGCATCAGAACCAACTGTTATATACTTTCCACCTAAACTTTTATAAAGTTTAATTAGTGGTAAATCTGGGACTAGCATTTTAGATTTTTTTCGAACATCTGCGCAGTTTATTTCAAGGGCTATATTTTTTTCTATCATCATTTTGAAAATTTCTGAAATTTCTTCATGAAAATTATCAAAATTAATCATCTGTCCATTTTGAGTTCTAATATATCTAATTGGATAAGTTAAATGTGATAGAGCGTTAAACTTTCCCCACTGAACCATTTCTTTAATTTGTTTTAAATACGCTGACAAATATTTATCGCAATCACCAGTTACTTCGCTCCAAAAAACAAAGTCATCTAAACCGTGCAAATTATGAAGCGAGCCTAAAACAAAGTCATAGTCACGTTTTAGTGCATGTTCTGCTGCTTGTAAATTCTGCATAGCTTGGCCTAGTTCTATTCCTATTAACAAATTACTATAAAGATTTTGATGCGTTTGAAGTTCTTTATATGACTTAAGCGATGAGGTTTTATAGTTGTGGTAAGGGTCGTTATATTGGTTGCACTCGCAGTGGTCGGTAATTGTTATATATAATAAATTTAATTCTTTAGCTTTTTCACAAATTTCTAAAATAGAGTTATGACCATCAAAGGAGCAATTGCTATGGTTGTGACTGTCGGATTTATTTATAAATTCCAAAAAATCAACTCCTAATTTTTAAAATATTTATTCTATTGTAACATATTTATAGATAAAAGCAAAGTGTTTTGTAACAAATTAATAAAAACTTATTTTTTCGCAAATAAAAAACCAAGGACAAACTTATCTGTTTGTCCTTGGTGCAGCTTGTCGAAAAAGGTTTTGTATTTGTGCAAAATACCTAAAATATATTTTTAAAATGGTAGGGGCGAGCTGTGCTCGTCCGAAATCAAGATGTTAATTTAGTGCTTTTATAAAATTAATAAAAATATTTCTCTATTTTA
>JAWXUM010000046.1:0-15816 GCA_044432645.1 Clostridia bacterium
CTTTAATTCGCGATAGTTTTTATAAAGCACTATGTTCTCATATTTTGAAACTAATTCTAATAATTGGTTTTGTGGAGAACTTCCCGCTACAATCAATTTAATATTTTTATTTGATTTGTAATTTACTCTCCATACATTATTTATAAAATCACATATAGCATTACTATTAGCTGGGTAGCCAAGCGAACCATAGAAAACTACATTTTTACATTGTGTGATAATCTCTAATGGTTTTGCTGGCTTGTCCATACAAATTGGTAAAACTGAATTGTTATTAGAAATATATTTATAAAGCTCTTTTACTCTTGAAAGGTTTCTTGGTGTCAGCATTAATAAATGGTCAGAATACTTAACGGTATCGTTCTCATCACGATATGTTGCTTTTTTTAATTGTTTTATGGAAAAACTTGTGGAGTTATTAGAAAAAGCATTAATATAATCAATTTCTATATTATCCACATCTGTAACAACTTTAATTGCATTATTATATTTTTTTATCGATTTTGCTATAAAGCCTAGATTTGACCTTCCTAAAATAACAACATCAGGTTTATAATCTAATATTCTACTTTTATTCAGTTGCCAAAACACATACATATAATGAGAATGGCCTAATAATCTTGATATAATAGATAGAGCTTTTGTTTTTTTTAACACGACATTAGGCAACGTGTTTTCTAAGTTATTATCTAAAGAAATTATTTTATAGTCACTGTTTTTTTTATCCTTTACAAAACTTTCAACACCGTCAATAAACTTGTCCGCCTCAATTACAGCTCCACCCCATGATTTAACTTTTATGTAACTAATATATAAAATTCTCATTTTATTTCTCCTAGTTTTCAATTTTTAACTTTAGTAATATCATGTTATATTTATACATAATCCACAGTAGCATTTTCTCTATACATAATTTCCACTAGGTTTCCGACAACTACACTGTGTGATGGCACATCAAAATTGACATAAGCATTTAATGTTATTAATACGTAATCACCAATTGTAATTTTTTCGACAATAACGACATTTGCACCTATACATACTTTTTTCCATAGTTGAGACACCTTTTCTTTTATCATATATATTTTTTTCTTGTAGTATTCAAACCTACAATTGCACTGATAATCTCCCTATAACATTGTGATAAAATTACTATATTTTATCTATTAATATTCTTTTTATTTTTCTGATAACTTTTCTAGTAAAAGTATTCCTTTTCTTTATATCTGCCATAATTTCTTTATAACCACCATTTTTACCAATCTTAATTTTCTTTAGATAATCAGTGTATTTGTTTTTTATGTTTCTATAATTTTTAATGTTTTGGAATGGCTCAATTAAATCTTCACTCTCTTTTAATTTAATATACGCTGAATTTAATTTTCTTGTTTCAATATGCTGTGCAACCTTGATTTTATCCATAGTGGTTGTATTATATTCAAAACTATCTTTTATTAAATCAAATATCTTTTCACCTTGTTCTGTTCGTATAATAACGCTGCTAGAACCAACAGTTTCAGTTGTATCTTTAGTGTAATTATCGCCCACAGAAATATCTGCAAATTGATTTAATTTATCAAGACAATAAAGGCATTTTTCAAGCATATAATAGTCTTTAACTTTCATACGTTCAGTATTAGGCAAATCTGTGTAAGTACCATCTGTGTATTCAAGTCGTACATTTCCAGGCCATCCACCTGCTTCTTTATTTTTAAAAAACAGATTTTCTATTTCTTTTTTACAATTAGGGTGTTCACTAAAATAATTATAGACATTTTCATTCATTGTTTTTTCACAAAAAAGTCCTATAATTAAATAATTTTCTCTATTTAGTTTATAATAAGATATCACATTTAAAATAGCATGAACACAGCAACTTGTTGCAACAATAATTACTTTATTGCTGCGATTGCCAAGCATATATCTCACTGTATTTTCTTGTGATACTGGTATATATCTACTTCGTGATGTATTAAATAAATCTTCTTTTCTATAGTAGGGATTTGTTTTTACTTCATCTGTATATTTATAAGTATCAACTAAAAAAGCAACATTATATATGCTTTTTTCTAAAGAGAAATTAATCAAATTAGTCGTAAACCCACCAGATGCTGTTTTTAATAACAATTTATCATCTTTAATTTTCCCATTATATATATTACTATAATTACCAACATACAAATCATTTGGCATATCTATATTATTTTGACTATAATATCCTTTATATTCAAAACCTCTGCCTGGACATAGCTTATAACACAACCCACAATCTATACATTTATCCATATCAATTTTAGGCACATAAACACCGTGATCATTCACTTTTTCAATAGCATTTTTTGGACATATAGCCTTACATATTCCACAACCAACACATAACCCATTCTCAGTAATGTTTACAACACTTTTCATTATATTCCTCTGTTTTTTAAATTATCTTCCAATAAATCAAAACAATTATTCTCTTGTATTTTAACCAAGTGATTATTAATTAATATTTTTTCTTTCTTATAATTACTATCAATTCGAATTATTTTATCGATGATTTCATTAGTTTTTATCTCATCTCTAATATCAACCATATACGCATTTTGCTCAAATAGTGTAAGCAATTCATGATATTTTACTGCCCATCCAATAGCTATACAAGGAACATCGTGTTTGTATGCATGAACAATAGAATGGTATCTTGATGCTATAATATAATCAAAATTTTGCACTACTTCTTCATATTGGTAAGAGTTAAATTGGGATTCTATTAAAACAACTTTATCATTATTTGCAAATGAATTTTTAATCAATTTTGCTGGCAATAAATCTTCTGCCGAATGTCTTAAAATATATACATTTTTTTCTAACCTAAGTAATTCATTTATAATTTTTTTATACATATCCAGTAATATATCATTATCTAATCTATCAAAAACACGCATATTAGGAAGAATAGCCACATTATTTGTTTTAGTTTTAATATTTACTTCTTTTTTGGATATGTTTTTTAGTATCAAATTATAATCAACAAATTTGTTTTGTAAAACTAAATCGGTGGATAAAATTGATTCTTTAAAATTAAAGTTATTTTCTATTTCTTTTTTACCATCTTCTTCTCTTACAAATACTAGAGAAGAATAATTAAACAAATCTTTAATATCAGACATAAGTGATTCACTTAAATTAAATGGACCGAATGATTGTGGCATTAAATAAAGCGGTACATTATGTTTTTCACACGATTTATACATATAAATATAGTTATTTATAACTTTTTCACCCCAAGTAGTTGCTAAGGCATAACCACTAATATCAATTACCACATAGGCTTCTTTTATATATTTATCAATATGCTTTAATGGATATTTCCTTACTTGTTTACCTAAAACAAATTTAACAATGTTTTTAAAGTCTTGAAATGCTTTTCCTTTAATATATGCAAAAGATAGTGACTGTTCTATTGCGAAATATCTTGCAAAAATATTATCCTCAGCAGTTACAAATTTATAATTATTTAAATTTTTATCACATGAAGCTCCGGGGTATAATACTACTATTTCTTTTTCTGGAAACCTTTTTATCATTTCATTTATAGTTACATAAAGCATAGCTTCAGCACCAGTATTGCCAAAATGGGCTCCAAAAATTAAAATTTTATCTTTCATATAAATTCTCCATTATAATATTAATATCGCTTATTAATCCCTAAAGTACAAATCTCTTGTGTAAACTTTATCTAGAACTTCAGATAATTCCTCATTAAATCTATTTGCAATGATTACATCGCACATATTTTTAAAATCTTCTATATCATTAATTACTCGTGAATTGAAAAACTCATTTTCCTTTAATGTTGGTTCGTATACTACTACTTCTACACCTTTAGATTTAATTCTTTTCATAACACCTTGAATTGAACTTTGTCTAAAATTATCTGAATTTGCTTTCATTGTTAGCCTATATACTCCAACAATAGGATTTTTCTTAGTTGGATACCCAGCCATTTTCAAAATTTTATCAGATATATAGTCTTTTCTTGTAGTGTTCGAATCTACAATTGCACCGATAATCTCACTTGGAACATCATTATAATTCGCACGAAGTTGTTTAGTATCTTTTGGTAAACAATATCCACCATACCCAAAACTAGGATTGTTATAATGCGAACCAATTCTTGGGTCTAGACCAACACCCTCAATAATGGATTTAGTATCGAGTCCACGAACCTCTGCATAAGTATCTAGTTCATTAAAATAGCTTACTCTAAGAGCTAAATAAGTATTGGAAAAAAGCTTTACAGCTTCTGCTTCAGTTCTTCGCATAAATAAAATATCTATATTTTCTTTTATTGCACCTTCAGCTAATAAACCAGCGAATGTTTCGGCTGCTAAAATTAACTCGTCTTTCTCTGGACGTCCAACTATTATTCTACTAGGATATAAATTATCAAATAAAGCTCGTCCCTCTCGTAAAAACTCAGGTGAAAAAAGAATATTCTCACAAGCATATTTCTCACATACGGATTGGGTAAATCCTACTGGAACAGTTGATTTTACTATCATTACAGCTTTTGGGTTAACTTCTTTGACTTCTTGTATAACTATTTCAACTGAACTCGTATCAAAAAAATTCTTATCCTCATCATAATTCGTTGGAGTTGAAATGATAACAAAGTCAGCTTGTTTGTATACAGATTTACCATCTGTAGTTGCCACTAAATCTAAATCTTTATTCTTTAAATATTCTTCGATCTCTTTATCTACTATTGGTGAAATTTTATTATTTATCATAGCAACTTTTTCAGGAATAATATCCACAGCTGTCACATGATGATTTTGTGCTAATAATATTGAATTTGATAGACCAACATACCCTGTACCAACTACAACAATATTCATCTAAATTACCTAGCCTTTATGTTTAATTTTTAATCATAAAACTTAAATAAACAACTATTCCTAGTTTGTATTTCAATAGTTTATTTAAAATTTTTCGTTTTTTAGGGAAATATTTTTCATTTTTTATAGCAACGTTAAAGTCTAATTCTTCTTTAACTATTTTATTAGCTTGAGAAATACGCTCTAATAAAGAAATCTTGTTGTCTTTATGAAATATATCTAATTTAATAGAACTATAAAAAAAGTTTATTTGAGAGCATTTTAATAATTCAAAAAACTCCATATAACCATATTTTTTCATTTTTTCTTCAAATGCTAGATAAACATTCGAAAGCTTGAACCATAAATTCTTATTGTATGTATTGCATACTGAATATTGATTTGAATTATATATATAACCTGAATAGTCATAGAATTTAATATTTTCAGCATAATTTAAACAATCAAACATAAATACTCTGTCTTGTGACCTTGGTAAATTTTCATCATATCTCAAGTTGTTTTTCTCAATTATTTCCATTTTAATTAACTTTGCCCATGGAGTTCCTATGTTGTAACCATTATGGTCAAAACAAAGAATAGACTCTTTAACCAACTGGTTCTTATTTTCGTCAACTGTAATTTTAAAGCTATCATTATTTTTTTGACTGTTTCCAGTATCTGAATAAAAAATTGAATGTTTGAAAAAGATGATATCAAATTTTTCTTTTTTAATTACTTCTTTCATTTTTTTCAAGCAATCAACTTCGAGAAAGTCATCTCCATCAACAAAAAGAATATACTCGCCACTAGAATGCTCTATTCCAATATTTCTAGCTGAGCTAACACCGCCATTAGGTTTATCAATTATTTTCACTCGGTTATCTTTTCTTAATATCTCCAACTGTTTTAAACAATTTTCAAGCGTAGAACCATCGTTAACTGCAATTACTTCTACATCATTGAACTCATCTTGTTCAACAATACTCTTAATACATTTTTCTAAATATTCACCTTGAACATTGTAAACTGGAATTACTATTGAAATTAGGTTATTATGTTTCATGTTTCACCATATTCTATATTTTATATATTCTCTCACTAAAAAAATTCATAAATAAGCTTCAGTAGCATTTTCTCTATTAATAATTCTCGCTGGATTTCCAACAATTACACTGTGTGATGGCACATCAAAATTCACATAAGCATTTGGTGCTATTAACACATCATCACCTATTGTAATTTTTCCTACGATAACTGCATTTGCACCTATCCATACTTTGTTTCCGATAGTTGGAACACCTTTTCTTTTACCACGATTTTCTTGTCCTATTGTAACTCCATTGGCTAAACTTACATTTTCTCCCAATGTGGTTTTACCATTTACAACAACCATTCCTCTATGACCCAAATAAAGTCCACCACCTATATTTGCATCAACGCCAATTTGATATCCCAATTTTATTGAGGTTCTAAGCAATCTATATCTATAAATTAGATATAGAAATTTATTTTTACCTTTATAGTATTTTGCTTTTCTAAGGAGTGAAGTATATTTGTACGAAGTATGAGTGATGGTTAATTTAAAACGATTAAATGATTTCTCACTTTTATCGCCTATATATTTTCTTGCATCAGCTATTAATAAATCTTTCATTTTGCCACCATTTTAAGTTTCTTTAATACACTCTCAGCTGAAATATTTATATCAAATTCAGCTTTCTTTATTTTTTCTGTGTTATCTATGTAAGTTAAGTCTGTTTTCAAAATTTCATTTGCCTATTGTTTTAAAGTTGGTAAATATATAGTAAGTTTGAGCTTTAGGTTATTCATCTCATATTAACACTTCACTCTCAACAGTCGAGCCGTTGCGTGGATTTTTATTTTGTTTGAATTTGCTGGGATGAATATACAATCACCTTTGCCAAACATAATTGTATCTTCAATGTCATCTATCATTGTTCCACAACCGTTCAAGCACAATAACACTTGAAAAGTTGTACTATCTGTCGAAAACTCATATAAATTATTATTTCGCTCTGTATTTATCAATAATCTCTCAACCTGAAAATATTCACATTTGCATAAAATTTCACTTGCGGATGATTTTGTATATTGTAAAACTCTCATTGGTTGATTAACCCTATCTTGTCCTTTTAAACAAGCAACATCTATTGCTTTTTCTATATGAAGTTCTCTAAGTTTTCCATCGTTTCCTATTCTGTTATAATCATACATTCTGTATGTAAGATTAGAATTTTCTTGAATTTCAGCAATTAATGTACCTGCTCCAATTGCATGAACTTTTCCTGCTTCAATATAAAAAACATCATCTTTTTTCACGGTTACTTTTTGCAAATATTTTTCTACACTACCATTTTTTATACTCTCTCTGAGCAAGTCTTTATCCATTGTTTGAATAAAACCATAAATGATTTTTGCATTTATCTTTGCATCTAAAACATACCACATTTCTGTTTTACCCAACGATTTGTTTTCCATTTTATATGCATATTCATCATTAGGATGAACCTGTACAGATAAATCTTTTTTCGCATCTATAAACTTAATAAGTATCGGTAATTCACCTTTTGTTTTAGGGTGCGTACCTAAAATTTCGGGGTGCATTTTTATAACATGAGTCAATGTTTCACCTTTGAACTTACCACTTGCCACAAGGCTTTCTCCATCTGGATGAGTTGAACACTCCCACGTTTCAGCTAATGGAGACAAATCTATATTTTTTCCAAAGTCCTCATTCAGTCTATCTCCACCCCAAATATAATCTTTTCCACAAGCTTTTAGCAAAAAGGGATTAATATTCGAAATCATACTTTTTCTTATCATTAACATTAATCTCCTCGCCAAGCTGAACTTCAAGGATATGTAATTTTGTATCAGCAATCACAGTATGCTTACAACCAGCTTCAATTGTAATGACATCGCCTTCAGATACTTTTTGTTCCATTCCATTCACAATTGTAGTTCCTTGACCTGAAGTTATTGTCCAAACTTCATTTCTTTTTTCATGACTATGATAATTCAATCTATTTCCAGCGTTTAAAGTTATTTTAATAGTCATGCTATTTGTAGATACATCTAAAACTCTAAAATCGCCCCAAGACTTTTCTGCAAACATAACTTGCCCATTTATATCGTCAACAAAAGGTTTTATATCACTTGACTGTTCTTTTTCTGAAACTAAAATCCCATCTGGACTAGCTGAAACAACAATATTTTTTAATCCCATACAAAGAATTGGTAAATTAAGTTCATTGAGAACATGAACATTTTCACAATTTTCATTTAAAATAGCCTTACCAACTATTTGCTCTGTCATTGTTTCTGTTAATGTGTTCCATGTTCCTAAATCTTTCCACTGTCCATTAAATCGCTGAACCTTTATTTTATCCTCATGTTCAACAACTGCGTAATCAAAACTTATTTTCTCCAAAGATTCATATTTTGAAAAAAGGTCATAATAATCTTCAAAGTCTATTAATTCATGAGCTCTATTCAATACATATCCTATTTTTAAAGCAAAAACTCCACCGTTCCACAAAGCACCTTGTTCTATATATTCTTGTGCAATTTCTCTGTTTGGTTTTTCTTTAAAAACATCAACATCACTTGTAAAATCTTTGGTTTTTGGAATTATATATCCATATTTCTCACTAGGGTGTGTAGGCTCAATACCCATTAACACTAAGTTTCCATCAGTTTCTTTGGCACAAACAGTTAATTTTTCTACTGCTTCAAAATAATTTTTTTCTACATATGGATCAACAGGACAAATTGCTACAACTTCATTTTCATCAATACCTTTAACATCTTTTAGATATGCCGTTGCCAATGCTATAGCTGGAAATGTATCACGTCTACAAGGTTCTACACATATACCAATATCATGACCAAGTTGATTATGTATGGATGAAACTTGAGTTTTAGACGTTGCTATTGTTACATTTGAATTATTATCAACTTCATAAATTTGACGGAATACACGTTGAACCATAGATTCGTATTTACCATCTTCGTTTTTAAATATCTTCAAGAACTGTTTTGACCTTATGTCATTTGAGAGTGGCCAAAGCCTTTTTCCACTTCCACCAGAAAGCAATACTATATTCATTTACTACCTCTTATAATTTTATTTTTTCAAAATATTGGCAAAAACTTTCCTAGATCTTTCATAACTATAAAATTTCTCAAACAATTTATAATTTTCTTTTCCTTGTTCTACTAACTCAGTTTCATCTAACTTCATGAACATATTAATCGCTTCTATATATTCATTAACTGCATTTGCACGAGTAACACCTTTGTTTGGTGGGTTCATTATTTCCTCATAACCTTCAAGTGCTTCATCTGATGCCACAACGGTTAATCCAAAAGATAATGCCTCAACAATTTTAGTTTTCATTCCTGCACCATCTTTCAAAGGTACTATTAACAAAGAGTTCTTAGGAATAACATCCTTTAATTCGCTATAGTTTTTATAAACCACTATGTTCTCATATTTTGAAACTAATTCTAATAATTGGTTTTGTGGAGAACTTCCCGCTACAATCAATTTAATATTTTTATTTGATTTATAGTTTTCTTTCCATACATTATTTATAAAGTCGCATATGGCATTATTATTAGCTGGATAGCTAAGTGAGCCGTAAAAAACTACATTTTTACATTGTGTGTTAATCTCTAATGGTTTTATTGGCTTGTCCATACAAATTGGCAAAACTGAATTATTATCAGAACTATATCCATAAAGTTCTTTTACTCTTGAAAGGTTTCTTGGTGTCAGCATTAACAAGTGGTCGGAATACTTAATGGTATCGTTCTCATCACGATATGTTGTTTTTTTTAATTGTTTTATGGAAAGACTTGTGGAGTTATTTGAAAAAGCATTAATATAATCAATTTCAATATTATCCACATCTGTAACAACTTTAATTGAATTACTGTATTTCTTTATTGATTTTGCAATAAACCCTAAATTTGACCTCCCTAATACAACAACATCAGGTTTATATGCTAATATTTTCTTTTTGTTAAGTCGCCAAAACATATACATATAATAAGAATGACCTAATAATCTAGATAAAACTGACAGAGCTTTTGATGGGTTTAAAACTACATTTGGTAAAGTATTTTCTAAATTATTATCTAAAGAAATTATTTTATATTCACAATTTTTTTGATTTTTAGCAAAACTTTCAATTCCATCAATAAACTTATCCGCCTCTATCACAGCACCACCCCATGATTTAATTTTTATGTAACTAATATATAAAATTCTCATTTTATTTCTCCTAGTTTTTTCAATGAATTTTGTGCCGCACTGTTTATTTCAAAACCACTTTTTATTATTTGTTCTGTGGTGTCTTTGTGAGTTAAATCTGTTTTCAAAATTTCATCTGTCCATTGTTTTGCTGTTTGAGAAAGACTTAAAAATTTTAAACTTTCTGTTATTTTTGTTTGCTTTGATATACCTTCGCTTGATGCGAAAACTTGTAGTCCTGCTGATTGTGCTTCTATAGCCACTACTGGTAAACCCTCGAACCTTGATGGGAGAAGTAGGCAGTCCATTGCTTGCATTAAGTTTGAGACATCTTGTCGCATACCTAAAAACACAACTGATTTTTCTATGTTATATTCTTTTATTTTTGTTTCAATTTGTTCTTGTAGTTCGCCAGTTCCTGCCCATAGTAAAACTGAATTTTCATTTGATTTATGTATCTCATTAAAAATATCTACTATAAATTCAGGATTTTTCTGGAATGAAATTCTTGCTACACAGCCTACAACTAATTTATCTTTTAAGCCTAAATCAGCTCTATATTGTTCTCTTTTTTCATTATTAAATCTTAATTTTTCAGCATTAACAGCGTTTGGAACAAATGTGTATTTTGTATCTTTATTAAACATCCAATTTGCTGCATAGTCAGAGCATGCCCAATATTCTGTTGCACATTTCATTGCTTTTTTCTTATTTAAATCGTGCATGATTTTTACAATCTTGCTACGCATTCCAGTATACAAATTATCTGAATTATGACTATGTAAAATTCTCTTTGGTATTTTATTTTTATAAGCTTCTTCAAGATAGGTAATGTCAGATAAATCGCATTTGTTGCACCACAAAACATCATATTTGTTTTCATTCATGATGTGTGAAAGTTCTTTTTTCACCTTAGACTTTTCTCTAGCTCGTGAAATCAAATGAACTTGTCCACCCATTTGAATTAATTCATCTTTAAAAGCTGGCTCTTTTGCTGTGCTGATAATATCAATAACAACTGTGCTATCCAATTTTTTCATTGCTCGATAATAATTCATCAAAAAAGCTTCAACACCACCATAATTAGCAGTGAAACCTGTTACTAATATTCGCATCTTTTTCTCCTTTTTTGATTTCTTTAGGGTTAATCAAACCTATCATAATTAATACAAGTGGAAGCGTTACAACTCCGTGGCGTATCCATGAGCCAAAGTCTGACTCGAATGTTGCTGATGTAAAAATGAAGCCTAACATAAATAAAAGTGCAACATTTTGAGACTTTGCGTTTGTTGCATAAGTCTTTAAAGTAGTTAATGTAAAAATAGTCATAGACAACTGATACACAATATATGGAAAATATTTTATACCAAGACTTAAAAGTTCAAATGGAAATAAAAGTCTTAGTACATATATCCCATATTCTAAAATTACATTCACTGTATCATATGATGAAGTAGCTATCCAGTTTTCTGTATATGTATTAGATTTGCTAGTAGCTGAGCTTGCCCATAATAGAGAATCGGCCATCCTCAAATACAATGACGGCATTGTTGATTTAAGAACAAACATCATTATCGCATACGAACTAATCAAACCAAAAAAAACTATAACTACATTAAGCATTGGTTTATCCGGTTTCTTTTTTACTGCGAATTCAACCAAGAACAATGCCACTAAAGTAAAAAGTATAATTAAAAAGTAGTAAGTTCTAAATGTAAATGTAGAGAAAAGCATTACTATTGTCGCTGCTAAGAATTTCCGATTTTTAGCTATTTTATCTGTATATAAAACTAAAAATAAAATATAAAAATAAATCATTTGAAAAGTTTCTTTTGCGAGTGAAAAGCAGTAAACATTTAAAATCATTATCGCTAAACATACAAATATAAATTCTGAGACTAAAATTTGCCTCTTAATTTGTTTACAAAGAGCAAAAAGTATAACGCTATATACAATAGTAATTGCTATTTCAAAAGAATAAAAATCATTTGGAATATTTAAACATAATGCTCTAAACACTTTAAAAAACAAATACATATTTGTATCTTCACCATGCGAACCATTTACTAAGTCGTTTATACCCAAAAAGGTAAAGGTATGTTCACCGGACAATATTTCACTAACATATCCCCAACCTTTACTCACACTAATTAGCGTACTATACATTAAAGTCCAACGCAGAATTTTTCCTATTATAACTAAAAGTGGTAAAAACAAAAGAATATTCATTGCATCTATTGAGGAGTTAAGTATGTTATTTTTAATTCTAATTTTTTTCAATGCACTTACTCCTTCATCATTTTTCTTGTAGATAATAGCTTTCTATATTTCTTACCATATCAATCAAGTCAAATCCTTTGTTTTTTAGTTGTTCTTTTGAATTTTCTCGACTTACTTTGCCAATTAAATTCAATGTTTTTTCTGCCCAAATCTCATCACTTTCATTTAGTGGGGCATACTCTGTTTCTTCTAAGATTGCAGCTTGTTTTGTGATTGTGTCTGCGAAAACACATGGCAAACCACTTGCTTGTGCTTCAACTCCTGTAACAGGAAAACCCTCGAAAAATGATGGCATTAAAAACACATCAATCGCTTGAATTAAATCATTAACATCATTTCTAAACCCTAAAAACTTAACTTTATCTGATATTTTTAAATCATTGACTTGCTTTTGAGTTTGTTCCATTAGCTCGCCTGTGCCAGCTAAGATTAAAACAGCATTAGGTTCTTTCTTTTGTATTTCATTGAATATTTTGATTAATTTTATATGGTTTTTTTGATTTACAAATCTACCGACATTACCTATTACAATATTTTCTTCCACATTTAATTCTTTCCTTAATCTCTCACGAACAGCTTTATTGAAGCCGTATTTGTCAAGATTAACTCCATTCGGAATTACAATAACCTTTTCATTTTCTCCAAAAAGCCATTGTCCTGCTAAATCTGAACAAGCAAACAAGTGTGTCGAATATTTCTTCATTGGAACTTTCATCATATTGCCCAACAAAATTTGAGCCTTAGACGTACTTTGAAAGTTCGTATTATGCGAATGCGAAATTCTCACTGGTATACCATATTTTTTAGCATACTGAAGAAACATATAATTTTTACTGCCTGAGTTCATATGAACAGCGATATAATCGTGATTGTCCTTGAAAAATTCTTTCATCTTTTTTGCATATTTGATGAAGTCAAATGGACTTCTTAGCCACATATCTAACTTGTGGACTTTTGCTCCCGTTTTGATGAAATCATCTTCCAAGTCGTAATGCTCGC
The DNA here is from genome assembly GCA_044432645.1 of Clostridia bacterium. GTDB lineage: Bacteria > Bacillota > Clostridia > Oscillospirales > Acutalibacteraceae > SIG603. The sequence goes on from JAWXUM010000046.1 coordinate 13,429, forward strand.
CATCGTCAAGCACTAAAAACTCCACATCGACTTTATCAAAATATGGATACTGATTATATAGTAATGTCTGAATTCCACCAACCCTCATTCGGTCAACAAATATTAATACTTTTGGTTTACTCATTTGTTACTCCTAACGCATTTTTTAAGTAATCATAAGAATACTCTCTGATTTTTTGTAGATTTTTATCTACTTTTTCAAAGTCTGTTTTTAGGTTTATACATTCTTTTATGTTTTCATCGCCGTTTAGTAGTCTTCCTGTTATGCATAGCATTTCAAAGAGATTGTCTATTCGGCTGTTTGTTGATTGTTTTGTGTTTTTTGTATAGCGTTTGAATGTGAAGAAGTCTTTTTTGTATAGGGTAGAAAATACTGAGCAGTGGAAAGAGTCTGTGCAGACGTATTTTGCGTTTCTTATGTAGTTTAAAAAATCTGCTGGGTCAACATCATAAGGTTTTTTATCTGCGTATTCTTCGTCACATTTTACAAATTCATCTAAGTGAACAAGTGCCACGATTTTGCAACCAGTTTCTGCTTTTAATCTTTTTGCAAATTCTCGGTGTGGAGGATTGTTACCTAGAAAATAGCAGAAAATATATGGTTCTTTTTCTATCGCTTCTTCTTGTTGAACTTTCATCCAGTCATTGCCGTCAAACAACAATGTTGGGTCGCAAACCACTGGAACATCTCGATTTGCTATATCTTTAACTAATTTTTGTCCTGATTTTTCACGAACTCCAATATGTTTGATTTTCTTTAAAAAAACTTCAGCTTTTTTAGTGCTGTCTTTTGGTAAGGTCGATTGTCCAAAGCTTGTTGCAAAAGCTATGCTATTCACTTCGTCTGGAACGAAATTCAATGTATAATAGTTCGCTGCAATGTTACCTGGTAGCCAAAGTTGGTCGCTACCAACTAAAACAGCTGAATAAATTTCTTTGCATTTCTCTGACAGCTCACTAATTGACCCATACTTCTCAGACAAATTAAATTTTTCTTCAGCAAATTTATCAAATCTATTGTTTCGAATTTTTGACAATACACCATATTCATTCTTAGAAAATTTCTTTTTGAAAACATTTTTTGCCATTCCAATTTTAGAAACTAATATAGTAGAAGTAAGCGAAGCTTTTACAAAATATTTGATTTTAGCTTTTTTAATATCCTTATTAAACCCAGAGATATTTATGGTTTCATTTTCTAAACCTAATTTATCCAATGCCATTTTAGTTGCATACGCCTGTAACATACTGCCATAGTTATGTTGAAAATAACATGAAACTATTCCTATTTTTTTCATTTTTTCCTCATCTTCTTTGTATTACACTTGCAAATATCTAAATAATAATTTTGTAGCTCTACAACTTCATTTTTTATGTTGTAACCATTTTCCGTAACTTTTTCATATGTATTTTCACGTTTTTCATTTTTATATTTTAAAATCTCACTTGCCCAACATTCAGAAGTTTTTTTCAAATCAACAAACTTTACTAATCCCGTTATATCCGTTTCCGTTGTTACTTCTGTTGAAATTACACATGGTAAACCTGTAGCTTGTGCTTCAATGCCAACAACAGGCAATCCTTCATAAAATGACGGCAATGCAAAGCAGTCCATAGCGTTATATAAAGATAGTATATTTTCTGTTGCACCTGCATCTATCACAACATCATTTAATTCTAACGATTTTATTTTAGAAAAAATTTCATCTTTTAATTCTCCGTAGCCAACTAACAACAGTCTGCAACTACTATCTTTTTTATAAGCTTCATAAAATATATCTATTAAAAACTCATGATTTTTTTGATATTCGTATCTACCTATGTGACCTATAACAAAATTATCAGACACTCCCAGTTCACTTCTTTTACTACTGCGAAGTTCTTCATCATATTTATACTTTTCTAAATCTAAGGCATTTCGAATTATTTTACATTTATTTAAATTTTTCTCACCGTAAATCCAATTTGCAGCATATTTTGAATTAGCTGCAATATGAGTAGGGAACAAATGAGACAGTGGTTTTAATATATTTTTTAAAAAAGTCTTTTTCTCACCAGAATGGGAAGTGCTTAAGTTTTCTGATATACGAACAGGTACACCTGCAATTTTTCCAGCCAACATTGGAAATACATTTAATGTATTAATATATCCATGAATACAATAATAATCATTTTCTTTAAATATTTTTACGCACTCTAATATATTTTTAATTGGATTAGTCACTGGTGTAACTTCATACACTTTTCCACCAAGATTTTCGATATCTGAATAATCTTTTAAAGGCGAATCACTATCAACTAATAAGTCAAATTGTATTAAGTTTCTATCAATTTTATTGTAATAGTTCATTATTACAGATTTTATTCCACCAGTAGTATACTTACCCA
>JAWXUM010000047.1:0-15701 GCA_044432645.1 Clostridia bacterium
ATTTATACCTCGAGTACCGTTTCGGTACTCCATCAATAGGCTTAGTCCTAACTTCACCAAACTCATCATTTGCAAATACTTTTATTCGTCCATTTTAACTCCTTTCTTTTCTGTAAAAATTAAAAAAGACCGACTGCAAACTGAATTTAATCAGTTCACAATCGGTCTTTAACTTCAATATTCATTTAATAACTCATTCCTTGGTTTTGGGAATAATCTTCTTCCATATCGTCAATTTGTTCTTCGTTTTCTGGCATTCGTATAATTCCGTCATATAAGTCTAGCAATTCATTATTAATTTGAGAAATATATGCGTTTTCAGTAAAAAATCCATTTTCCATATCTCTAATATCTTCGCCAACTTTTTGTGCATCAAGATGTTCTGTTACCCATTCTCTAAACTCATACGGCATTCTTTGAATTTCTTCAATAAGTCCTGCATCAATATAGAACTCACCCAGTTCTTCATCTGTTGTTGCTGGGGAGATGTCAACGCCTTGCATATCTTTACAATTCATTGCAATATTAATCAAACTTGGCAAATCTTGAGATTCATCCAAATATTCAATCATTCCATCAAAACCAAACATTTCAATTTCATCCAAATTTTCAAGCTTTCTAGCTAAGAAGTTGAGTTCGAATAAATTAAAATTATTCATGTGCTTATCTTGTAGTAATGTAGTTCCACTTTTGGTGTAGCTGTCACTTACATAACAATTTTCTGGGTTTTGATTAGCCTTTTCACACGCTTCTATGATTTTTTCATAAGTGTTTGGTAAAAATAATCTTTCACCAACATCACCCTTTTTTTCTGCAATCCAAGCTGTCATTGTGCCTTTAAATTCTTGGTTAATCACAGTGTTATGGGTTATTACATCAAAGTCATCTTCACCGACTATCAAATTCAGAGTTCGTCCATTGCTCCACTTCATGATCAAGTTGCCTCCATCGTCAACGCCTGTAATTACACCACGAGTACCACTTGGCACTGGGTTGTACGGATCTTGCATTTCTTTTAATTCAACCACTGTTCCTACTGGAAATTGCTCTTTTATTCTGTCTACTTGTTCTCTAGTTGGAAAATTTTTATATTCCTTTCATTGTAAAGCCTTGATATGGCTCTTGTTCATCTATCCCCAATTCTTCGGCAGTGCTGATTTTCCAATCATTATCACTGCTCCAAAAGCTGATATTGTAATCTCTATCACCGCAGTTAATATCTCTTTGTTCTACAGATTCGCCCCAACCATCGGACATTTGTCCAGACTCTGATTCGATAAATTTTACAATTTCTTGCTCTGTTAATGCTGCATTTAACTGTAATGTCATAACTCCCATTAATTCGTTATTTATATTTTCTACCGATATTCTGTAACTTTCAACTTTTGCATTAATACTGTCTTTCTTGTCATAGTATTCCATTAATCCACGCTCACCTAAATCAATGTCATAGTCTTTGATAAATTTATTAACTATATCTTCGTAATCTACCAACTCCTGTGGAGAGATTTCTTCTTCGTAATTGCCTTTTTCATAGTAACCATAATCGGTTTCTTCATCATAGCTGACGATTTTTAAGGGTACATATAATTTCATTTCTTGTGGCTCAAAGGTGTTATCCAAATTTATGTGTAGATTTTTATTCAAAATATCAATCATATCTTGGCTATAACCTTTGTAAGCAACATACCCTTGAAGTGTGAAAACTCCTGATTCTTCCAACATTCTATCAATTCCATATTTATTAAAATCAATATAGATTTCGAGGTTTTCATCATACTCGTATCTGCTACTGTCGATTATCATGTGTTTTCCATAATCTAATGTACTATACACATTTGGGATTAATTCAAATTCATGCTGTGAAATTAATAAGGTTTTTAGTTCTTCGGCTGTTGTTATCTTTGTTGCTGTAATAAGTTCGTCAAATTCAAAACTTGCACCTTTTTCTTGAATAATATTTGCAAATTCATTCAAATTTTCAAGTCTAAAATCAGAGAATATAATTTCTGAAGTTTTTTCAGGTAAATCGCTATCTTCTACTGCAAGTTCTGCCTTAGAAATATCGTCTATTTCTAATCTTTCAAGTGCTTTGTCAATCTCGGCTTGTTCGCATGGCAAATAAATATATTCACTTGCATTTTCTGTTTCAAGTCGCATTGTAATTGGGCAAGGTTCATACCAAAAGGCTGACAATGTTTTTCCGTTATAAACTTCGTATTCTTTATTTCTGTTTGGATACACAAGTCCATATTTTGAAGCTAGTGGGGAAGGATTATTTCTAATCATGTTTTCGACATAACTCTTTCCGTCAAACTCTCGCAACACGCTTGTAGAAACGCCCCCTTCTTCATTGATGTACAACTTTCGTCCTAACTCTTTAAGGTCGCTAAAATCGTCTACAAGGCTGTAACAGTTGGTGTTCTGTGTCAAGTTTATCAAATCTTTCATGTTGTCGAGCTGCTTAGCACTTGCTCCTGCATAAAAAGTCTTGATTTCATTTTGTGAAAGGCTATCAAAGTATTTCGTGAAAAAGTTTAATTCATCAAGTGTGGTTTCTTTATCCATTAGAATTTCAGATAGATTATCGTTGACATAAACTTCGCCGATTGTGATTTTTGATTTTGTGCTGTTCTCAAGACCTAAGTCCTCATAACACTCTGCAATTTCTTTCTCCTTGCCAGGTAAATTAATACTTCGCTGCTTGTTTCCATTATTAATGTAAAATCTCATATTTTTTCTCCTTTAAAATCATTTTGTTTTTTCTGACTTTTTTCTAAAGCTGTTTTTAAGCAATCACCCTCTTTCGCATAACAAAAAAAGCCATGAGAAGCATAGTTGCACTTTCCACAGCTTTCAAAAGGTTTTGATATTTCTTCTTCGGCAATTTTCTTTTGCACTGGAATGTCATCATCACAGTACAACTGGGTTCGCCCATTTTTCTTGTATTGAATTAACATTTTATTTTTTCCTTTCAATTTTTTATATATAAAAACAAAAAAGGCCTAGCAACTTAAAAAATTAATTTTAAGAAACTAGGCCTTTTTGTGTATTTATTCAATTTATTTCAAAATGTGAGAGTTCAAATCCAAAAACGTGTTTATGATATCCAAACTATTACACCATATATTTTCACTCTAAAAAATAAAAAAACAGCCAAAAACTGCCATTTTAGGGGTGTTTTTGGCTGTTTTCTTGTATGACATCCAAATTGGTCACACTTCTTGGAAGGTGTAACCAATTTGGATATCATCTCCCTTTCAAATTTGCTCTGAACTTTCACATCACAAATTTATTATTTCAAGAAAATATACATAACGATCGCATATTTTCTTTTTTCTAAGTTCGAGTATAGATTAATAATTCTTTTAATCTATACTAATATTATAACACATCTTAACTAAAAATACAATAGTTTTTCACTGCTCATATTAAGATATACTAAAAATATCCTGCCAATTATTTGGAAATCCCATCTCAGAAGTTACCGCATTTTTATTGACTATATTTGATTTAAATTTAAAATCATTTATTTGTTTAAGCAATTGATTATAAAATTCTTCAAAGTCATCATGTGATAATAAAGATTTTAGTATAATCAAAATTGCAAACATATCATTATGACCTTTTCTGAATGCTGTTTTGTTTTTATTCATAGGCAATTTTAAACTTTTTTGTATATCTAAAACAGGTAGTGTATCCTTGGTTTTATAATTGTACAATCTTCCATTGTGAGCACAAACATTTCTGAATTTAGTTAATATACTAAGCATACTTGACATTTCGCTAATTGAAATATTGCCATATTCATTGCAAATCTTTTGCTTAATCGAATCCAAAGAAAGACTATACATTTTAGAAATTTTTCCAAAAGAAAGAGCATTAATCAAAACCCAAAGTGGTACATTGCCGTGTTTATCTCTATTGTGATTGATTTTCACCAAACTTTTCACAAAAATAGTAAGATAATAAAGATTTTAGCTGCCTTTCTATTATCAAAATATATTCTAAAAGTAAAATATGAAGTTTTTGGTCAAACTCATAAAGACAAACTATATCCTCAAAAAGCACCCCATTTTTATATAAATCCGTATTTTTATCTTTGAAAATATGTTTGTATGCTGTTATCAAAAAGTAATATCCTGTCTTTTTCAAAACAGAAAGAGCAAACTCAGTGTCACCTATTATTAAACCTTTTTGCGATTGCAAGTTTTTTATTTGTTCATCATATGTTGTAAATGGTTTTCTACACATAAAGCCCTCCATATATAGAAAAAAGACCTCCTCAGAGGTCTTTAGGTCACATTCAAACATTTCTGTTACAAATGCAACACGATCACTGCATATATAATAACATTTTCCAGACCAAAAGTCAAGAATTTTATTATACACGAGCTATATCTATTATATGCAAAAACAAATAATTTATTCTAAAACATAAAATTGAACCCACGACAACGCAGTTATAGAATCATTTTTCAAGACTTTAAAATCCGAAGAACTTTATCGCAGAGAATATACATCTGAAAAACATTTTAAAACTAGCATTGACAACTATATTAATTACTATAATAAAAAAAGACTTCACAAACGCAACAATTATAAATCACCAAACGAAAAGGAGATTTTGGCACTTAATAGTTCAAAATAAGTGGATTTTTTAATGATTGTGCTTCCTATTTTCAAAGATTACCATTTTTGCAGTCTCATTTCACATTAAAATAAAAATTTTCAAGTTCTTGCTTAATTATACTCAGCTACTTTTGGGTACAAACTCAAGTTTAATTGACATATTCATGCTTTCAGCTAATCTTTGGAGCATATTAAATGTAGGGTTTGCATTTCCGTTTTCAAGTTTTGAAATATCTGCTCTATCAATTCCAGCTTTATCTGCAAGCTGTTGTTGCGTTAATTTTGCTAATTTTCTTGCATTTAAAACTGCTTTTATGAGTTCATACTCAGGTGCTAATGCTTCATATTCTGCTTTTGTTTCTTCATCTTTTAGAAGAACTGCTTTCATTTCTTGTAAATTCATTTATTTACTCTCCTTTTCAAGGTAATCCTTGCGATATTTTTTAGCAAGTTCAATTTCTCTAGGTGGTGTTTTTTGTGTTTTCTTCACAAAGCCATTAGTTAAAATTATTTTTTTGCCAATATGGAAAAAATACAATATTCGTGTGATATCAGAAGAAAATTTAACCCTTAATTCAAAAATCCCATCATCTAAATGTTTGGTTGTTTCGCCCTCTAACTCATTTCCATATTCCTCTAACAAGTCAAGTTCTCTAAGAATTTTAGATTTCATTTTTGGTTTTTGTTCTTTGATAAAGTCCATAACTGGAACATTCCCATTATCTTTAGTATATGCTATTATCTCAAAATCTTTCATCTTTTGCCTCTTTTCTTCTAATACCATTATAGTGGAATATATCCCACAAGTCAATAGTTTTCAAAGAATGTTCAGGTATTTTTTATTTTTATGTAAACATGCAGTTGCTTGATTTTACTTTTAATCTTTAACAATCATATCGTGTTAAATTATAATCTTTTACTTTTCTCTTGCAATCTTTAACAGTGTTCGATCAATTTGCCGACCTCAGCAAATTGATCGTTTAGATTAATTCCACTGTATTGACAGGCAAGCTTTGCTCAATCTAAAACCTTTGAAAAATTTCTCCACTGACTATATTGCAAAATAACAGACAATTCTCTAGCTTCCCAATATTCATTGCCATTTTCATCAATTTTCTTTATTTCTTCAAAATTTTTATATTCTGCTGCATTTATTTTTGGTATTTTTTCTCCAATCAAAATTAAATTTCTTCTAAAAAATCAATTTCTTTATCAGTCAACTCTTCTCTTTTCTCATAAACCTTAGTATATATTTTTATAAGTTTTTTAATCTAGAATTCAGCTTGGATTTATCAAATTTAGTGAAGTTAAATCTTTTGCCAAGATATTCAGAATATTCTTCATATGTTTCGCCTGTTTTAGTTTTATATGTTTCAGTTATTTCATTTAGCATATATACACCACCGATATCTTCCAAAATGCCATATCCTGTACCATTTGTTACTTTTGGCAATTCTCTTGCATCTTGATTTTCATCTTTATATATTTTTGTTACTGTAAATTGAACATTCCAATCATCACCAAAGTCATAATTTAATGTACCTGTTTCGCCAACTTCACTAAAAATATCTTTAACTCTATTTTCAACTGCATCTATAATTTCTATATCATCATATTTTTCTGTAAATTCGTTTATAATTTCTACACGTAAAAATTCATCATTATTTTCCAACTTTTTCTTAACTGGAATTTCAAAACAAAACAGATGACTTGCTTGCATTTTAAAAGCTATCATCATCGTGTACGCTAATTTTGTCATTGTTGCTGTTTCTGAAATTAAAAAAGTTCTGTGTATTAGTGGTTCGCTTCCTTTTAGTTCTGAGTAAATCTCATAAATTTTACTTTTTGCCATTTTGCACCATCCTTAATTAGCACTATAATTTATTAGTAACTAACACATTATATTTCTTCATCCACATTCTCTGCCAACAAAGAAAATTCGTGTAGTTTTTGTTTTAGTAAATCTTTATCAATTAACTTTGTTTGATATTCTGCGATTAGTGTTGGAGATAAACTTCTTGAAATTGCAAATTCTACAACTTCATCGTCTTTGCTTGAACACAAGACAACCCCAACGCTTGGGTTTTCGTGTTCTTTTTTATGTTCTCTATCAAGTGCTTCTAAATAAAAATTCACTTTTCCGATATACTCAGGTTTAAATGCTCCGATTTTCAGTTCAAACGCAACCAAACAAGCAAGTCCTCTATGGTAGAATAATAAGTCGATAAAATAATCATGTCCACCAACTTGAACTTTGTATTCCTCACCTATAAACGTAAAATCTTTGCCAAACTCTAATATAAATTTTTTGATATTCTGTATTATTGCCTTTTGAAAATCATGTTCCGAAAACGTTTCTGGTAAATCCAAAAACTCTAATACATAGCTATCTAAAAACTCATTTTTAATTTTTTCAGGCACTGCAAGTGGCCCTACTTTTTCTTTTGACAACATATATCTTTGAAAATATCCACTGTCTATTTGCCTTTGAAGTTCTCTAACTGAATATCTTTCTTTTATAGATAAATTTAAATAAAATTGTCTTTCTTCATCGCTTTTAGATGATGATAAAATAGCTAAATGCTGTGACCAACTAATTTGTGTCAACAGTGTTGACACAAATTCATTATCCTTATATGTTTCATAAAATTGCTTCATTCTATAAAGCCCACGTCTGTTAAAACCTTTTATTTCAGGATAATTTTCTTTAATTTCTTTCGCAATACCATCTATATACGACTCGCCAAAATTATGATTTTGAATTTCATTTGACAAAAATTTGCCAACATTCCAGTAACGCATAATCAACTCTTCGTTAACTTTTCGCAAAGCATTTTCTCTTGATTTCTCTATTAATTCAATAATCTTACAAAAATCTTTGTTTTCATCATTTAAAATTAGCTTTTTCATGCTCCAATTAATATATTTATTGTTTTAATTATACATCAAAACAATAAATTTTTAAAGCATAATTTTGTTAATAAACTTTTTATAAAATACAATTGTACGATCTAGTACAATTAATTTTTAGGAGGTTTCTAATATGAAACAACGAATTAGCGATAAGGATAAATTACTTATCATCAACAAACACAAGAGTGGGATTTCTGTCACGGAAATTTGCAAACAGCATGGCATTTCACGTAGCACTTTTTATATCTGGCTCAAAAAATTAGAAGGTGAAAAAGTTGTGCAAAACAGCTATAAGTTAAATCAGCAACTTAACAAGAACAAAGAAATAGTGGAGGTTCTAAAATCTGTTAACTGTACACAAAATTCGCCACTCAAAGAAAAGCTTTACGAACTTCAAAAACTCCATAGCAAATATAGTGTTTATGTTTTATGTGAGGCCTTAGGGGTAGACCGAGGTACTTACTATAATCACATATTGCGAAATAAAAAAGATAAAACAAAGTACGCTAAGCATAAAGAAGAAATTTCAAAATACGTATTAGAATTATTTCACAGCACAAACGAAATAATGGGTTGTAGAAAAATTGCAACAATTTTAAAATCTCGTGGCATTGCGACTAATCCTACTTATGTTAATGAAATCATGAAAGAACTTGGCTTATCTAGTGTTAGAACATATTCCAAAACTGATTATAATAAACTTTCGCCTAAAGCAGACAAATTAAGTTGTAATTTTAACACAAATAAACCTAATCAAATTTGGGTGTCAGATACATCATACATTCCATTAAAAAATAAATACTATTATTTGTGCGTAATTTTAGACTTATACTCTAGAAAAGTTATTGCATACAAATTATCAGAAAAACATACAACTAATCTAGTTTCTGCCACATTTAAAAATGCTTTTAAAAACAGGGATAATCCAACAAATCTTACTTTCCACAGCGACCAAGGAATACAATTCACAGCAAATTCTTTTCAAATACTTTTAAAAAAATTGAAGGTTACGCAATCTTATTCACCAAAAGGCAAACCTACTCACAATGCCGTAATGGAATCATTTTTTTCTAATTTGAAACGTGAAGAAATTTATCGAAATAACTATAAGTCAATTGCACACTTAAAGAAAAGACTTGATGCCTATATGGATTTTTATAATAATCTAAGACCTCATGTAACTTTAAAATATATGACACCCAATGATTTTGAGTGTCTAAAATTGACAGTTCAAAAGTAATAATTTTCGCAAAATAAATTCTCATTTTAAGAAAAAGTGATTTTTGTGTCCAATTATGAAAATATTCCTATATTTACCAAAAAACATAAGAATTACCTGACTTTATAAAATAAAATAGACCTGTTAATTTAAGACAAATCGTACAGATTTGTTCTAAACTAACAGGTCTATTCAAGACATCACATAACAAGTATCTGTACAAATATCGACTTTATTATTCCAAACAATATTGCTATCTACATCAGGGTCTTTATCCCACGAAATACTATTCGTATCATCAATATAAACACGTTTAAAATTATTGTAGTCAAACAAGAACTCAAATACTGTTCCCTTTTTTATTAATTTATTCATATCATAATTCTTGGTGACCCCATTATTATATGATATAGTTAAAGAAAAATCCTCGTTAGCGACAACTTCAACCACTTCAACTGTGCCATTTGCAAAATACTCAGCAAATGGTAAATCAAATCCTTTTTCTAAATAATAATTAACATCTTTTTTCAAAAAATCACCTCTTATTTTAAAGGGTCAATAGAAAACAACTCTTGTTGTTTCTCTGCTAATATCCAGTTTTCAATCAATTCATCTTGATGAAAAGCTGCCCAGCCTAATAACATTTTAAGTTGTTTATTCGGCATACTACCCTCTATAACCTCAATATCATGTATAGAAACTATAACTTTTTCTCCAGCATATTCTGCATGAAAATGTGGTGGTCTGTGGTCATTCCAATTAATATATACCTTGATACCACGAAAATAGCAAATTGTAGGCATAAAATCACTCCCTACCTCTTTTAATTAATTTTAACACAAATCTATTGAAATTTAAAGCATTATATTATAAAAAACTTTAAATCAGATTCTTATAGACTTAATTTATTTTTAATATCAACCAAGACTTCAAGTTCACGTTTTTTATTCCTTAACCATTCTCTCGAATTATTTTCTGTGTCGATTTTTTCTTGTTCTTCGTCATTGTCATCATCTAAATCATCAAATAAATCTTCAATTGAAACATAATGTTTTGCACGTTCTTCTTCTGGCAATTTCTCTATTTCTTTTTGTTCTTCAATTATTTTTTCTAATTTTTCTCTTTCTGCATTTAACTCTTCCTGTGTAAAACCGAAAAAAGTCATTTCATATATAATTGTAGCTACAAAATCAGCCTTACCAATATCAGCGATATTTTTCTCACTAACTTGATAGCCCAAAATTTCTTCCCATGGAACATACATCATGCTAAAACCTTGAGGCAATTTAGTTATTCCAATAATCTTTTGAATTTCATCTATTCCAATATTTTCTAAGCGTTTTAGTTCTTTTTCAATTTCATCATTATTCTTTATTTCGTCTAAATCATATATAGATTCAGATATAAAACTTTCATCAAAACTTTCACACGTGCTACAAACAATAATATTATTTGTGTTTATTGGCTCTAACTCGTATAAGATTTCAAACAACTTATTATGCTTATCTAAAACCTGACAATACTTTGTTTCATCAATTTCAAATCTTTTCGTAATAGAGTTGACAACTTCTTCTACGCTAGCTTGCATCAATAAATCTTTAAATATCATAATCCCTCAACCTGCAATCTTTTGTGATTTTTTATCAGAATAGCTTTCATCTCAGCACCACTTATTTCACCTTTTGCCCAACGCTGCGAAAGCAACTTTGCATTAAGAGATACTGGTGCACCTTCAATTGCATTAATACTATCTGCTATTCTTACCGCTTTTAATCTTTTTGTGTGTTCATACCGAGTCACTACATCACAACTTTTCTAATATTATTTTAACACAAATCCACTAGAGATTAAAGAAGGTGATTAATATTTGATCGAAGTGGTATTACATACATATTCCCTTCAACCTCAATACATATTTTTATATATGGTCTTGTTATTTTCTTCTAGATTTCTATACAATCTTTATAATCATTATAAAATTGTTCTGTAAAAAAATAAATTTCATCGTACCCTTATTAATTATCTATTACGCAATAATTGCTCCCATGCAAAACACAGGAGCAATCTTCTCAGTGAACATTTTTTTGATTACCTTGCTCACGTTCTATGAGCAAATCTTCCCAGTGAACTTTCTTTATTCAATGCTCACGTTCTATGAGCATATCTTTATTTACATATTAGCTTAAATTCGCCAAAATGTCAACCATATTTATTATTTGTTTATATTTAATTAATATTCTATGTTTGCAAGGTTATTTCACCTAATTATTTTTATTGATTATAAACTTAAATTATTTTCCGTGTCGATTTTTTCTTGTTCTTCATCATCAAGCAATTCTTCAATCGATACATAATATTTTGCACGTTCTTCTTTTGATTGCTTTTTATGATTCACAAACATCTTTAAGAATTTGATAAGTTAGCACCTGATTTTTTGCTATTTCTCTTATTAAATTTTCGTGAGAAATTCTCTTTTCTTCTTCAGTTTTTCTTTCCAATCCCAAACTTTCAAAAAAGTCTTCTATATTTGTATAATGTTTTTCACGTTCTTCTATTGGTAATTTGTTAATTTCTTCACTTTCTTTAATCGACTTTTCTAATTTTTTACGTCCTTTTTTCATATCTTCTTTCGCAAATCCATCAAAAGTCATATTGTAAATTAATTCAGACATCAAGTTTGCTCCACCGAATGATTGAATATTTTTCTCACTGACTTGATATCCCAAAATTTCTTCCCAATCTACAAATATTACGCCATAATTTTGTGGAAATTTATTTGAATGAATAATTTCACTTAATTCTTCGGCAGATTTTTTCTCCATACCTTTTAATTTATTAAGTGAATTTTGGATATCATAATCTTTTTTCAAATCGTCTATCAAATACACAGATTGAGTGAATACTATTTCTCCAAATTCTTCATAATAATGCCCAAGTACAATTTTATCTGTAAAAATCGGTGTAAGTTTAAGTAAGTCGGATATGAATTTTTTATGCACATCATAAACTCTTTGATATTTCTCTTCATCTATTTTATGATTTTTCATTAAAGCATCAACTATTTCTTTAACTGTATAAATTTTAAGCAAATCAATCACTAGCATAACAAAACCCACCTTTTCATTATTTATATCTTTTTTACTTTCAGTACTCAAATCTTAACCTTTCTAAGTTCGTCTTGCATTGCAGGTCTACCTTTGTATCCCATCTTGAAAAGTTCCACTATTTCTGCTACTTTTTCCTTGGAATTTTCTAACGTTAACATAAAATTAAGGCCTTTCACTATTGCTCGGTAATGTTCTCTACCACTTGGAAGTCGTGCTGATTTTCGCCATTTTAAACAACATACTCACCTATAAAACCTGATGAATAATAGCCAAACCCTCTATCAAGTATCCGGTCTTCAAATAAATATTTCCAATTCATAAAACACCCACCCTATATAAGTACACTGTAATTAAATAATCTATTCTTATTTTTTATAATAAAACTACTTCAAAAAAAAATCTGTTGGTATAAATTTTGCAAGCCAAACATTATTTTTTGATAAATAAAATTTATATCCATCTTCGAACATTTTTTTGCTATTAATTTTGTAAATAATAGTTTCTCCGTGTCTTTTTCCAACAATGTTAGCTGTTTTTTCATCTAACGATAAATGCACATATTGTCTTGTTTTAGGAATTAAACCTATCTCATCTATAGAATTTTTAAACTTTGTGGCAGTTCCGTGGTATAAAATATCAGGTGGTTGTTTTTCCTCAAGTTCGACATCTACATTGATAGAATGCCCTTGGTTTGCCCTAATTAAAGTTTTATCTTCATTAAATGAATACCTTTGTTTATCATCTTTTTCAACTAAATCGCAAAGAATTTTCATATCAATATTAAATTTTTTATGTTTTTCTAACGCACATATAAGTTCACTTGCATTGACCCAACCATTTTCACTCATTTCCAAGTCCAAACTTTTAGGATTATGCCTTAAAGCATAACTTATATTTTTCCCTAATTTCATTTTCTCTATAGTATACTCCTCCAAGATTATTCTATCAGATTTCATTTATTAATTTTGACACTTTTTATATCGGTCAAAGCTTCAAATTCTCGTTTTTTATTCTTTGTCCATTCTCTCAAACTATTTTCCGTGTGGATTTTTTATGTTTTGCATTCTAAGTATCTAGCTTTATCCACTTACATTTCTCACAATCCCACCTCAAAAGCAACTCATCTTCTCGCATAATTGCTTCAAAAACAGGAGAGAGGAACGTCTTAATCATATCCATAACAACCTGAAACTCTAGTGTATTGTCTTTAATAACCTTAAGAAAGGCTTTCCATCTCTTAATAATATCATCATCACTAGAGAGTGACATCAGTCTATCGAAACTATCTGCTTCATAACTAGTACCACGACAACTTAAAGTTTCGAATATAGCTGTTTGAAGCTTTGCTCCCTCAAAATCAAAAGTAGAGGCTAAATAATAAATATCATAAAAGTCTTTCATTCTACTAGTCAATTCAAATCTTTGAAGCATAGCATCAAACTTTTCAGCGATGGTACTTTCGATGGAGTATGTTTTTATAACAGGGGATTCAAACTCTGGGAGCTGGGTTGCAATTGTTCTTTCTTCTGCCTTTGGCACGATTACATCTCCTACACCAATATCTACATGAAATGGGACTCGAACATTTTTTATCTGAGCAATGATTTGAACACTGATACCGTTATATTTTCTTTGTGGTGAAATTTCTTCAAAGCCTTTTGTTTTCATAGTAATATAATCATTTCCAGTATCGACACAAATGATTTTTTCTATTAAAGCTTGTATATCTTCCATGGAATTTGAAAAATGCCTTAGTAAGAAATCCACATCAACTGTGGCTCTGCTGTCAAAGTTAGTTAGTGTATAGATAAACAAACCACCCTTTAGAACAAGATGTTCGTCATATCCTGACTTAGAAAGTTTCCTCAAAAATTCTTCTTGCACAAAGAGCTGTAGACATTGCTGATAGCTAATGCTTACGCTTTTTGCTTTATTTCTTAGTTTTGCCAGTACTGATGCTGCAATATCAGCCATTATAGCCACACTCCTATCAAATCTTTTACTTTTTTCTGTACTCTTAGTATTTTTGCATATTTCATTAGATTAGGGATATTTTTCTGTTCATCGTTAACATATCTTTGTATTGCTTTGTTGAATATCTCTTTATCCATCTTATTCATGTTTCTGAGAATATCACAAATAGTCCGATCTATATCATAGATTCGGACTGGTTCTCCATCTATTACACCTTCTGTTTCACCAAGCACAAGAATTGATGGTTCTACACGATAAGTTGTTATAAAAGGGTAGTCAATTTTTGTTCTACCTTTAGATACCCTTTTGTCTATGGCAAAATTCCATTCAGCTGGATTTCTGTCTGTATATTCATAATAAAACAGAGCAGTTTCCATGCATAGCACTGCATCAGGGAATAGCTTATTGATGATTAGAATTTCACTTCCACTATCATTTTGAAGATAATGATAGTATCCTCGCTTTACTTTTTCAATCACTGCATCATCAAGAAGACTCACAATATCTGCATGATAAAATCCTTCTTCTTTTAGCTGTGCTGTTGTCATTATATAATTATATTTTGTAAAAACATTATTGATATTTCTTTGTTTCTTATCTGAGTTCACAGTTTCACCTCTATCAAAGCACCTACACTTAATATCTACACTACAGCACTTTAGTATAAATT
The DNA here is from genome assembly GCA_044432645.1 of Clostridia bacterium. Classification (GTDB taxonomy): domain Bacteria; phylum Bacillota; class Clostridia; order Oscillospirales; family Acutalibacteraceae; genus SIG603. The sequence continues at coordinate 14,516 of JAWXUM010000047.1, forward strand.
ATAGACTATTTCTTTGATAAAGTCAAGTTGCGTGAAAATTTATTTACTCAATATATGATTCCAAGCAAAAAAACATGGCGAACCCTGCCTTTCCTATGTTTTAGTCACACTTTCATTTGCTAAACGTAGTATACACTTTTTTATATCCAAGTGAGCCTCAAGCGGTGAACTGTGGTTCGATGCGGTGTATACACAATACATCGATAACATAAGAAATAGCTTGAAAAGTGAAAAATGATAAGCCTATTGGCAATGCAATACTTGGTACGCTTATACCACTATTGAAAATAGAATTGATATTTTCGAGTGTAAACATCAAGTATTTAAACACAAACATTATACCTAAATTCACAGAAAGCATAGCAACAATAATAATCTTTGATTTAGATTTATTACTTCTAAACTTATCTATTAAAATTGCAAACCACCAGTTAAACATAATAGATGCTATCATTATTAAAACAAAATAGGGTTCACCCCATGCGTAAAAACATAAGCTTACCAAAGCTAAGAAAATATTTTGCGAATTTCTGCTTTTTCTTAATAACACGTAATATATAAACAATACACATGGCAAGAAAAGAAACAAAAACACTGAACTTGAAAAAAGCATAAGTACACTCCTTGTTGAATTAATATTTATAAACTATCCTTAAATTCAACTGTGTATTGTTCTGTGTTTTTATCAAAACCCAATTTATATGGGTTGTCATTTGCTTTTCTTCTTTTTGCGAATTTTACTACTTTTTTCTCATTAATCATGAGTTTTCCTCTTCTTTCTAATATCTTGAATTTCCTTAATTTTTCAAAATGTTAGAAGTGGAGGGGAACGACAATGTAGGATTATATGTTTTTGGGTAATATAGCAACTTGAATATTATTAGCCCTTAACTAAGTGGCATAAATCCTGCCAAAAGCTCTAAAAATCCTCGCTAATACGCAAGTATTAGCTGTGGTTTTTAAAACTTCTGACAAAATTTCTGCTCACTTATTTATAAGCCTAATAATAATCAAGTTGCTATAAAAAAATGCCAAGTTTATTCTTTGAGGAATTTAACTTGGCACTTTTATATTTTAGATATTTCGTTAAATTTAATTTGTATTGCGAATGGTTAAGTGTGATAATTTTTCATTTCCACAAATATTAAATATTGCAAATTGATAAATTAAGTTGAAATAATCTTTC
>JAWXUM010000048.1:0-15505 GCA_044432645.1 Clostridia bacterium
AAAATATATTTTTAAAATGGTAGGGGCGAGCTGTGCTCGTCCGAAATCAAGATGTTAATTTAGTGCTTTTATAAAATTAATAAAAATATTTCTCTATTTTACACAAAACAAGACAAAACTCTTTGTTTTATCCACGGACGAGCACAGCTCGCCCCTACAATGTTGCACAATTCTCGCTTTACATTAATTTTTCCATTGTGATTAAATTTGAACTTTCTTTTATAAATCCATTTTCAACTAACGATTTTTCAAGTTTTTCGTTTTCTCTTGAAAAAGTGCATGAAACTTTTTCTACTCCTCTTGCTTTTGCAAGGCTTATGGCAAATTCTATACATTTAGTATAATCCCCACTCATAATTGCTATGTGAAGTGCTGTGCTATGCTGAAATCTTGAGCCACACACAACTATAGAGCTGTCACTTTCACTTTGATAAACTCTTGCATTAGAGGCAAAATCTATTATATTTTCATTGTTTATATGGTAAAAAGTTCTGTTTATTACCATATAATCGTTAAATTTATCTTTTAACTTAATTATACTTTTGGTAGACTTTCCCCAAGAAATATTTTTGAAATCGTGTGAATTGGCCTTGCTAAAATCACTTAAATGATAGCCAGTATGCTCGCTTTTAAAAGTTAAACCGTTTTTTATAGCCAAACTTTTACTTGCTTTATTTTCGACTCCTGTAAACATAGCGATAGACACACATTTGTACTTTTCGGCAAGTTTTAGGTAGTGCTTGTAAATCAGTTTGCCAACACCTTTTCCTTGGTATTTTGGTGTAACCCGTAAAGTTTCTAGCCAAGCTGAATTATCAGGCAAAACAGTAAAACGTCCAATTCCAACCATTTCATTTTCGTGATAAACACAAATTAGCTCACCTTTTTGGCTTTGAAAATAATGCCAGCAATCCTCAAGGTAACAATATGACCCCATTGTGTCTTTTTCAACTTTAACACATGCTTCTAAATCATCAAAACTTGCATATTTAACTGTAAATTCCATTAAAATCCCCTTAATTAAAGTTTTGTTCGGTTCTATTTATAATTTCGTCTTGAAGTTCCTTGCTTAAATTTCTAAAATGGTCGCTGTAGCCAGCCACCCTGACGATTAAATCTTTATAGTCGTTAGGATTTTTTTGTGCATTTAATAAAGTTTCACGATCAATAACATTAAACTGAATGTGATGTCCGTCCATGTTAAAGTAAGTTCTAATCAAATTTCCCATATGTTTAAGTCCGTCGGCACCTGCCACAACGCTTGGTGTGAATTTTTGGTTGAGCAAAGTTCCACCAGTTGAAAGGTGATCCATTTTAGAGGCTGACTTAATTACAGCTGTTGGGCCTTTTGTGTCGGCTGATTTTTCAGGAGAAATACCTTCAGAAACAGGCTTTTGAGCAAGTCGTCCGTTGGCACTTGCCATCATAACTTGACCAAAATACACATGACAAGTTGTCGGCAACATGTTAACACGGTAGTAGCCACCTTTCATGTTTTTTCTACCAGTAACGCAGTCTTTGTAAAACTCAAAAACATCTTTCATAATTTTATCAGCGTAGTCGTCGTCGTTTCCGTATTTAGGAGTTTTATTTTGCACTAAGTTGTAAATTTTTTCATGACCTAGAAAATTATCGTCGATAGCTGTCATAAGTTCTTGCATACTGAAATTTTTCTTGTCAAAAACATTGTATTTAATAGAGCTTAAACAGTCGGCAATTGTACCAATTCCAACGCCTTGAATGTAATTTGTGTTGTACCTTGCGCCACCAGCGTTGTAGTCTTTGCCTTTTTGAATGCAATCATTTGTAATAATAGACAAAAATGGAACAGGCATATAATTTGCATAAATTTTCTCGATAACATTGCTACCTTGAACTTTTATGTCTAGAAAATATTCAATTTGCTTTTTAAAAGCTACCCATAATTCGGTATAAGAATTAAAATTGGTAGCAAAACCTAATTTAAGCCCCAACTGTTTACCAGAAACTTTGTCAAAGCCATTGTTTAGAGTTAGCTCTAAAATTTTTGGAATGTTAAAATAGCCTGTTAAAATATAAGCTTCGTTGCCAAAAGCACCTGTTTCTACACAACCACTTGTTCCACCAAGCCTTGCGTCGGCTAAACTTTTACCAGCGTTCATAAGCTCTTGAATTATAGCCTCGGTGTTGTAAAAAGCTGGTTGACCCCAACCCTTTCTTGAAATTTCACAGGCACGCAAAAGGAATTTTTCAGGAGTTTTTCGGCTTATTTGAACATTAGAACTTGGTTGTAAAAGTTGCATTTCATCCATACAATCTAAAATTAAATAGCTTACGTCGTTAACACCGTTTGTTCCGTCAAAGGCTATGCCACCAGTATTTATGTTTGCAAAGTCAGTGTAAGTGCTACTTTCTTTTAAAGTAATACCTACCTTTGGTGGCGCTGGTTGATTGTTAAACTTTACCCACAAACATTCTAAAAGCTCCAAGGCTTTTTCTTCGTCTAAAGTGCCATTTTCGGTGTCGTTTTGATAAAACGGATTTAAATGTTGGTCAAGTCTTCCTGGGGAATAAGCGTCCCAAGGGTTTAACTCGCTTGTAACGGCTAAATGTACAAACCAATATTGCTGAATTGCCTGCCAATAAGTTTTAGGTTTGTTAGCTGGCACAACTTCGCAGTTTTGAGCAATTTGTAAAAGTTCGACTTTTCTAGTTTTATCTTTTTCAGCTTCAGCTAACTCTTTAGCGTAGTTTGTGTATCTTTTACCCAAAATCATCACGGCATCACAGGCAACAGACATAGCTTCAAGCTGTTCCTTTTTGTTTAAAGAGTCGCTGTCGTTCATGAAGTCCAAATTTTTCAAAGCAACATTAATTTCGTCTTTATAGTCTAAAAAGCCTTTTTCATATATTTTAAAAGAGCCAACAGTGTGACCTGGACCACGTTGTTCCATAAATTCTGTAAAAATTCCACTTTCATAGGCAGATTTCCACTCGTCTGTCATGTTATTTATAATTTTATTACGCAAAGCTCTTGACTGCCAATAAGGGATAATTTCGTCTTTTTGATAGTCGAAATCTTCGTCTTTAACCATAAAATTTATCAAATCACGGTCGTTCATAACCCTCATGTCACTTAAAGAGTGGCAACAAAGTTCAGGGAAAGTTGGTGATGCTTGTGGACGGTCACCTTTTTCGCCTACAATCAGTTCACCATCACCTATATAAAGCGTTTTTTGCTCAAAATAATTCTTCAAAACCAAAGCACGAAGCATAGGAACAGAAACTGCACCTTCGTACTGTTTGTAAGTTTGTGTTTCAATTTTCGCCCTTTGCAAGTCGATATGTGGCAAGGTTTCAAGGCTTAATTGTCTTAATTTTTGAACTCTTTCGTTCATTCCTCTTAATTCCATGTTATCCTCCTATTTTTACATTTGAAAAACCTTTAAACATTTTTTCAAGCAATTTCATTTCGCTTTCATTTGGCGAGCTGAAATTTTGTCCCTTATAATTAGTTCCTAGTCTTTCATATTTTGAAGAACCAGTGCTGTGGTACGGCAATAAATTTATTTTTTCAACATTTATATTGTTTTCTGTTAAAAACTTAATCAAATTTTTTATATCGTCAGGTTTTGCATTGACTTCTTTAATTAAAGGAAGTCGAATGTTGATTTTTGCGTTATCTTTTGACAGTTTTTTAAGGTTTTCTAAAATTAGGGTATTGTCAACACCAGTATATTTTTTATGTATTTCATTATTTATCGATTTTATGTCGTACAAAAAAGTGTCGACAAATGGCAAAATTCTTTTAAAATTTTCGTAAGGAGCAAAACCACAAGTATCAATGTTGACCGATACCCCTTTTTTATGCAAAGTTTTGGCTAAATTCTCTATAAAATCCATATCCATGCACATAACTTCGCCACCAGAAAGTGTAACACCACCACCTGACTGCTCATAGAACATTTCGTCTTTCAGAGCCTCGTTTACAAGTTCTTTAATGCTGTAATCTTTGCCACTAATTTCCCTTGAATTTGTCACACAAACATCGGTGCAAACTCCACAAGTCTTACATTTACTTAGTTCGCTTACGGCTTTATTTGGGCAAGCGTTTACACAAGCGCCACAAGAAATGCAAGTTTGCTTGTTGTGCATAATTTGTGGTTTGTAGCTTTGAGTTTCAGGGTTATGACACCACAAACATTTTAAAGGACAACCCTTAAAGAAAATAGTAGTCCGTATTCCGTCGCCGTCGTGTATGGAATATTTTTGAATATTAGTAATTTTAGGCATTGCAATCTCCTAATAATAATGTATAATTGTATTGTATCAAATTATAATGCGTTTTTCAATGCTTATTATTAGAAGAACAAACTAAAAACCTATGCAAAAAACTAAAAATAAAAAAATAAAAAAAATTTTAAAAAAACACTTGCAATTTGCAATTGGCTGTGGTATTATAATGGAGCGTGACTGCGACAGATATGCGTTGAAGCGAGAGGTTGCAACTTTTTTAAGTTGGTTTTTTCGCCGAGTATGTCCGATTTTAAACCGGGCGACAAACACAGTCCAAGATATAGCTGTTTAACAGCATTGGAACCACAAGTCCTAGACTTGTAGGCCGCTTTATATATCTCTGTGTTTTTTTATTGAGTTTACTCTTAACCCCCGGAACTCGTCAATTTTTGACGAATTCCATTTTTTTCGCTTTAAAATGCGAACACCCGGAAAGGTGTAAGAGTAAAACCCTAAATCTGCCCGCCAACTATATTAAATTTTTAAGGAGGCGATTACAGTGGCAGTCAAAGAAAAGATAAGAATTAGAATTAAGGGTTATGATCATCAATTAGTTGATACATCAGCAGCTAAGATCGTAGCAACAGCAAAAAGAACAGGTGCTAGAGTTTCTGGTCCAGTTCCACTACCTACTGAGAAACAAATCATTACAATACTACGTGCTGTTCATAAATACAAAGATAGCCGTGAGCAATTTGAAATGAGAACTCACAAAAGACTTATCGACATTTTAAGACCATCAAACAAAACAGTAGAAGCATTGATGAGTCTTGAGCTCCCTGCAGGCGTTGAAATCGAAATTAAATTATAATTTCAACCTACCTTAGCAGAGGGTCACGTTAATAGGAAATATGCTTTTCTTATTAACCAATAACCTATAGAAAGAAAGGATGCTCAATTATGAAAAAAGCAATTATCGGCAAAAAAATTGGTATGACACAAATTTTTGACGAAAAAGGCAAAGTAGTTCCAGTAACAGTTGTTGAAGCAGGACCATGCGTGGTTACTCAAATTAAAACAGTTGCAAACGACGGCTACGAAGCTATCCAAGTTGGTTTTGGCGACCAAAAACCTCAAAGAATGACTAAACCTTTATTAGGTCATTTCGCTAAAGGTGATGTTGCTCCAAAACGCACACTAAAAGAATTTAGACTAGAAGACATTAGCGCTTACAGCGTAGGCGACCTTATCAAAGCTGAAGTTTTTGAAACAGGCGAGAAAATCGATGTTACAGGAACAAGCAAAGGTAAAGGTTATGCTGGTGTTATCAAACGTTGGAACTTCCACAGACTAAAAGAAACACATGGTACAGGTCCTGTACATCGTCATGGTGGTTCAAGTGGTCAGTGTTCAGACCCATCAAGAGTATTCAAGGGTTTGAAAATGGCAGGTCACTTAGGTGCAGAAAAAGTTACAGTTCAAAACTTATCTGTAGTTAAAGTTGATGCAGAAAACAACCTTATTGCTGTAAAAGGTGCTATTCCAGGTCCTAATGGTGGAACTGTAGTTATCAAAAACAGCATTAAAGCCTAAGGAGAGGAGGAATTATAATGCCAACAGTTGCAGTTATTAATACAAAAGGTACTGAGATTGAACAAATCGAATTATCAAACGAAGTATTCGGTATAGAGCCAAACATGGCTGCTATGCACATAATGGTTAAAAGCTATTTAGCTAACAAACGCCAAGGTACACAATCTACTTTAACAAGATCAGAAGTTCGTGGCGGTGGTAAAAAACCATGGAGACAAAAAGGTACTGGCCGTGCTAGACAAGGCTCTACAAGAGCTCCACACTGGACACACGGTGGTGTAGCATTTGCTCCAAAACCTAGAAGCTATAGTTTCTCAGTTAACAAAAAAGTGAAAAGACTTGCAATGAAATCAGCTCTTTCAAGCAAAGTGATTGATAACCAAATCGTTGTAGTAGATAGCTTTAATGTAAATGAGTACAAAACAAAATTAGTTGTTGAAGCGCTTAACAACTTAGGTTTCCAGAAAAAAGCATTAATCGTTCTTCCAGAAGTTGATACAAAATTCATTACTTCTGCAAGAAACATTCCTGGTGTAAAAACAGCTCAAGTTAATACACTAAACGTATACGACATCTTAAACGCTGGTAAACTTATCATTGTTAAAGATGCTGTACAAAAAATCGAGGAGGTGTACGCATAATGACTTCTAGAGAAATAATCGTACGTCCTATCATTACAGAAAAAACAATGGATGGCATTGCTACTAAAAAATACACCTTTGAAGTTGCTAAAGAAGCAACTAAAATCGATATTGCTAGAGCAGTAGAAGAAATCTTTGGTGTTACAGTAAGCAAAGTTAACACTCTTCATGTTAGAGGACAACTTCGCCGTCAAGGTCGTACACAAGGCTACACAAGATCTTGGAAAAAAGCTTATGTACAACTTAAAGAAGACAGCAAAACAATTGAGTTCTTTGACTCAATGATCTAATTTTAAAATTAGACAAAAGCTAAGGACGATAAAGCGTCATAGCAGATATGGGACGGCCATTTGTCCCGCAAAGCTAAATAAGGAGAGTGAATCTAGTGGCAATTAAAACCTTTAAACCGACCACAAACGGTAGACGTAACATGTCGGTTACAGATTATAGCGTTCTTTCAAAGAACGGCCCTGAAAAGAGCTTGTTAGCTCCTATTAAGAAAAACGCTGGTAGAAACAGCTACGGTAGAATTACAGTTCGTCATAAAGGCGGCGGCAACCGTAAAAAATATAGAATTATCGACTTCAAAAGACAAAGAAATGAAGACGCAACAGTTGTTGGTATCGAGTACGATCCAAACAGAAGTGCTTTCATCGCTTTAATTAAGTATGAAGACGGTACAAAAAGCTACATCATCGCTGCTAATGGCATGAAAGCTGGCGATAAAGTTGCAACTGGCGTTGATGCTGACATCAAACCAGGTAACGCTTTACCACTTGCAAACATCCCAGTTGGTACTTTCATTCACAACATCGAACTTTACCCAGGTAAAGGTGCTCAATTAGCTCGTTCAGCTGGTATTATGTCTCAGCTTATGGCTAAAGAAAATGGAATGGCTTTATTAAGACTTCCATCAGGTGAGCTAAGAAACGTTTCTGAAAAATGTATGGCTTCTATCGGCCAAGTAAGTAATATCGACCACGAAAACGTGAAAATCGGTAAAGCTGGTAGAAAAAGACATATGGGTATTAGACCAACAGTTAGAGGTTCTGTTATGAACCCTAATGACCATCCACACGGTGGTGGTGAAGGTAAATCACCAATCGGTCGTTCTGGTCCTGTTACACCTTGGGGTAAACCAGCTCTAGGTTACAAGACAAGAAATAAACACAAGTCTTCTGATAAATTTATCGTAAGACGCAGAAACGGCAAGTAATCGAAAGGAGCTAAGATAATATGAGCAGAAGCTTAAAAAAAGGACCTTTTATTCAGCCTGTTTTACTAAAAAGAATTCAAGCTATGAACGAAGCTGGAGAAAAGAAAATTATCAAAACATGGAGCAGATCTTCCATGATATTCCCTGATTTTGTTGGTCATACAGTTGCAGTTCACGACGGACGTAAACATGTTCCAGTGTTTGTAACAGAAGATATGGTTGGACACAAATTGGGCGAATTCGCTCCAACAAGAACATTCAAAGGCCACGCAGGTGGCAAAACTTCAAGATAAGGCGAAAGGAGAGTATATAAAATGGAAGCAAAAGCAATATTAAAATATACCCGAATTTCTCCACGTAAGGTTGGTATCGTGCTTGACCTTATTAGAAATAAGCCAGTTGATTTGGCTATGGGTATTCTAAAACACACACCCAAGGCTGCTTGCGAAGATTTAGAGAAGCTATTAAAAAGCGCTATTGCAAACGCAGAGAACAACTACAATATGGATAAATCAAAACTATATGTAGCTGAATGCTTTGTTACTCCAGGACCAATCCTTAAAAGAATTCGTCCAAGAGCTCAAGGTAGAGCCTTCAGAATCTTAAAAAGAACTTCACACATTACAATTGTTGTGAAGGAAAAAGAATAAGCGGAGGATAGATTATGGGTCAAAAAGTACATCCACACGGTCTTCGTGTTGGCGTTATAAAAGACTGGGATTCCCGCTGGTTCGCTAATAAGAGCGTTTTCGGTGATACACTTGTTGAAGATTACAACCTTCGTAAAGTATTAAAGAAACAACTTGGTGCAGCCGGAGTTCCTAAAATTGAAATCGAACGTGATGCAACAAAAGTTCGCATTCACATTCACTGTGCTAAACCTGGTATGGTTATCGGTAAAGGCGGCAGTGAAATTGAAAAACTTAAAGCTCAATGCGAAAAAATGCTTGGCAAACCAGTTCTAATTAACATTGTTGAGGTTAAACAACCTGATCTTAATGCTCAATTAGTAGCTGAAAGCATTGCACAGCAACTTGAGAAAAGAATTTCATTCAGACGTGCTATGAAACAATCTATCGGTAGATGCATGCGTTTAGGTGCTAAAGGTATCAAAACTCAAGTTTCTGGTAGACTTGGTGGCGCTGAAATCGCTAGAAGTGAAAGATACCACGAAGGTACAACTCCACTTCAAACAATTCGTGCTGATATTGACTACGGCTTTGCAGAAGCAGATACAACTTACGGCAAAATTGGCGTAAAAGTATGGCTATATAAAGGCGAAGTTTTACAAGACAGCAGACCACAACAAAGAAATAACAGACGTGATAATAAAAGGGAAGGAGGCCGTAAATAATGTTACTTCCTAAAAGAGTTAAATATAGAAGAGTGCACAGAGGTCGTATGACTGGTAGAGCACTTAGAGGTAATAAAGTCACTTATGGTGATTTCGGTCTTCAAGCTTTAGAGCCATCTTGGATTACTTCAAGACAAATCGAAGCAGCCCGTATCGCTATGACTCGTTACTGTAAAAGATATGGTAAAGTTTGGATTAAAATTTTCCCAGACAAGCCAGTAACACAAAAACCTGCTGAAACTCGAATGGGTTCAGGTAAAGGTTCACCAGAGTATTGGGTAGCAGTTGTTAAGCCAGGCAGAGTAATGTTTGAACTAGGTGGTGTTCCAGAAGAAACAGCTAGAGAAGCATTAAGACTTGCAGCTAACAAACTTCCAATCAAATGCAAATTTGTATTAAAAGGACAGGAGGATTAATAGATGAAAGCTTCTGAGATGAAAGATATGACAAATGAAGAATTAGTGTCTAAGCTTAAAGATTTACAAGCTGAACTTTTTAATCTTCGTTTCCAATTAGCAGTTAACCAATTGGATAACCCAATGAGAATTAAAGCTGTTAAAAAAGATATTGCTCGTGTTAAAACAGTTATTCGTGCAAACGAGCTAACACAAAACGTATAAGGAAGGAGGATTTACCGTGAGCGAAAGAACAAGTAGTAGAAAAGTAACAATTGGTAGAGTAGTAAGCGATAAAATGGATAAAACTATTGTAGTTGCTATAGAAGATAGCTACAGACACCCACTTTACAATAAAATTATTAAACGCACAATGAAGAAAAAAGCCCATGACGAAAACAACGAGGCTAAATTCGGCGATAGAGTACGCATTATGGAAACCCGTCCTCTTTCTAAAGACAAAAGATGGCGTTTAGTGGAAATCGTGGAAAAAGCCAAATAATTTTGGCGCTAAGATTTTTAAAATAATAAAGTTAATTGGCTTTTAAATAAGGAGGAACACACTGTGATTCAACAGCAAACATACCTCAAGGTTGCCGACAATACTGGAGCAAAAGAGCTTATGTGTATTCGTGTTCTAGGCGGCACTGGCAGAAGGTACGCTAATATAGGCGACGTTGTTGTTGCTTCTGTAAAGAAAGCAGCACCAGGCGGCGTAGTTAAAAAAGGTGACGTAGTTAAAGCTGTAGTTGTAAGATCAGCTTTCGGCGTACGTCGTGACGACGGTTCATATATTCGTTTTGACGAAAATGCAGCCGTAATAATAAGAGATGACAAAAACCCTAGAGGTACTCGTATCTTTGGGCCAGTAGCTCGTGAGCTTCGTGAAAAAGAATATTTAAAAATTCTTTCACTTGCTCCCGAAGTACTATAATTGGAGGTGTCATAAATGAGTAAAATTCATGTAAAAACAGGTGACACCGTTGTAATTTTAAGCGGTAAAGATAAAGATAAGCAAGGTAAAATTATGGCTGTATCTCCTAAAGAAGGTAAAGTTATAGTTGAAGGTGCTAACATCGTTTCAAAACACGTTAAACCTCGCCGTATGGGCGATGCTGGCGGTATTGTTAAAGCAGAAAGCGCTATCTACGCTTGCAAAGTACAATTGGTTTGCCCAAAATGCAACAAAGCAACTCGTGTATCAACTAAGATAAACGAAGACGGAACAAAAGAACGCATTTGTAAAAAATGTGGAAAAGCACTTTAAGGAGGATTAGTTAAATGGCAAGATTAAAAGACTTTTATAAAGCCGAAGTAGCTCCTGCACTTATGACTAAGTTCTCTTACAAAAGTGTTATGGAAATCCCTACTTTCGACAAAATCGTTATTAATGTAGGTGCTGGCGAAGCAAAAGATAACTCAAAAGTTATCGAATCAATCGTTGGCGATTTAAGTAAAATCACAGGTCAAAAACCTATGATTTGTAAAGCAAAAAAATCAGTAGCGAACTTTAAACTTCGTGAAGGTATGCCAATTGGTGTTAAAGTTACACTTCGTGGTGAAAAAATGTGGGAGTTTATGGATAGACTTTTCAACGTTGCACTACCAAGAGTACGTGACTTCAGAGGCATTAACGGAAACTCATTTGACGGCCGTGGTAACTATAACTTCGGTATCAAAGAGCAACTTATCTTCCCTGAAATCGATTACGATAAAATCGATAAAGTACGTGGTATGGATATATGCTTTGTAACAACTGCTAAAACAGATGAGCAAGCTAAAGAGTTATTAACTCTTATGGGCGCTCCATTTGCTAAATAAGGAGGGTGAACTGTGGCTAAAACATCTATGAAAGTTAAACAACAACGCACACAAAAGTTCTCAACTAGAGAATATAATCGTTGTAAAATTTGTGGCAGACCTCATGCTTACCTTCGTAAGTTTGGTATTTGCCGTATCTGCTTTAGAGAACTTGCTCACAAAGGCGAGATCCCAGGCGTAAGAAAAGCTAGCTGGTAAGAAGGAGGAAATTTATCATGCAAATTACAGATCCAATAGCAGATTTACTAACTAGAATTAGAAATGCTCAATCTGCAAAACATGACAGTGTTAAGATTCCCGCTTCTAACATGAAAAAGGCTATCTGCCAAATTCTTGCTGACGAGGGTTTCATCAAAAGCTTTACTGTTTTAGAAGACGGTAAACAAGGAATGATCACAGTTAAACTTAAATATACTGCTGGTCAATCTGCAATCAAAGGTTTAAAAAGAGTTTCTAAGCCTGGTCTTAGAATTTACTCAAACGCTCAAGAACTACCAAAGGTTATGAAAGGCCTAGGAGTTGCTATTATTTCTACATCTAGAGGTGTTGTTACTGACAAAACTGCTAGAAAAGAAAATATTGGTGGCGAAGTTCTTGCGTTCATATGGTAATGAAGGGAGGACGTAAACATGTCTAGAATTGGAAGAAAACCTATAAATATTCCTGCAGGCGTTGAAGTTATAATTGACGGCGACGTAGTAACAGTTAAAGGCCCAAAAGGTACTTTAACACAAAAAATCAACCCAGTTATAACAGTTGCGGTTGAAGGCACACAGATTAATGTTACAAGACCTAACGACGAGAAAACTGCTCGTTCACTTCATGGCCTTACTCGTACACTAGTATCAAATATGGTAACAGGTGTAACAGAGGGTTACAAAAAAGAACTAGAAGTTAAAGGTGTTGGTTATAGAGTTCAAAAACAAGGTACTAACTTAGTTATGAACTTAGGCTATTCACACCAAGTTATCGTTAGCGAAAACGAAGATTGCAAAATTGAAGTTCCAGGCCCTAACTCTATTATTATTGTTGGCCTTGACAAACAAAAAGTTGGTCAATTTGCAGCTGAAGTTCGTGAAAAAAGACCACCAGAGCCTTATAAAGGCAAAGGTATCAAATACATCGACGAGAAAATTGCCAGAAAAGAAGGTAAAGCTGGTAAAGGTTCTAAGAAATAAGATAGGAGAGTGTTTTAAATGGTTAAAAAGGCAGATAAAAACGAAGCAAGACTTCGCCGCCATAAAAGAGTGCGTGGAAAAATTTCAGGCACACAAGAGCGTCCTCGCCTAAATGTTTATCGCTCTTCTACAAACATCTATGCTCAAATCATCGATGACGTAGCAGGCGTAACATTATGCGCAGCATCTACTTTAGACAAAGATTTTACAGGTAACGGCTCAAACAAAGAAGCAGCTAGAGAAATTGGTAAAATCATTGCTAAAAAAGCATTAGACAAAGGTATTACTACAGTGGTTTTTGACCGCGGTGGATATATCTTCCACGGCCGTGTCAAAGAATTGGCCGAAGGCGCTCGTGAGAGCGGCCTTAGCTTCTAAGAAGGAGGAAAAGAATTTGGCTAGTAAAATTGACGCATCAGTACTTGATTTACAAGAAAAGGTTGTAGCAATCAACCGTGTTTCTAAAACAGTTAAAGGCGGTAGAATTTTTAAATTCGCAGCTTTAGTAGTAGTAGGCGATGGTAACGGTATCGTAGGCTTTGGCATTGGCAAAGCTGGCGAGGTTCCAGACGCAATAAGAAAAGGTATCGAAGACGCAAAGAAAAACCTTGTTAAAATATCTCTAAAAGGCACTACAATTCCTCACGAGATTATGGGTGAATTCGGCGCGGGTCGTGTTCTTTTAAAACCAGCTGCACCTGGTACTGGTGTTATCGCTGGTGGCGCAGTTCGTGCTGTTGTTGAGTGTGTTGGTATTAAAGATATTAGAACAAAAGCTCTAAGATCAAACAACCCTTGCAACGTAGTTCGTGCAACTCTTGAAGGATTAATGAACCTAAGAACAGCTGAAGAAGTAGCAGCAGTTCGTGGTAAATCCGTTAAAGAAATACTATAAGGAGGCTTAATTTATGATTATTACACTTAAAAAAAGCCTTATCGGCTGCAAAAAAGACCAAATTGCAACCGCTCATTCATTAGGTTTAACAAAAATTAACGATAAAACTGAACAACCTGACAATGCTGCAACAGCTGGCAAAGTTAAAAAAATTGTTCATCTTATCGAAGTTAGTAAATAAGGAGGTCCCTGTTAATGAGATTACATGAAATTACAGCTACTCCTGGTTCTACTAAAGTAGCTAAACGTATCGGCCGTGGACACGGTTCAGGTCAAGGTAAAACTGCTGGTAAAGGCCATAAAGGTCAAAAAGCTAGAGCTGGACATGGTTTCAGACCTGGTTTTGAAGGCGGTCAAATGCCTCTTCATAGAAGAATGCCTAAAAGAGGATTTAACAATGTTTTCGCTATCGAAGTTATTGCAATTAACGTTGCAGCTTTAAACGTTTTCGAAGACGGTGCTGTTGTAACAATCGATTCTTTAAAAGAAGCTGGTATTGTAAAATCATCAGCAAGCAATGTTAAAGTTCTTTCAAATGGTGAAGTTTCTAAAAAGCTTACAGTGCAAGTAAATGCATACTCAGCAGCTGCTAAAGCAAAAATCGAAGCAGCTGGAGGAAAGGCTGAGGTGATTTAAGTTGTTAACTACACTTAAAAACGCCTGGGTAATTCCTGAACTTCGTAAAAAGATATTGTTCACACTTATGATAGTAGTAGCTTTCAGATTAGGCTCTGTTATCCCAACTCCATTTTTGGACTCAGTTGCTTTAGAGCAACTGATGGGTAGCTTGGACGAATCTACAGCTTTAAGCTATGTTAATATGCTTACTGGTGGTGCTTTCTCATATGCAACTATATTTGCACTTGGTATATCACCTTATATTAACTCATCTATTATCATGAACTTGTTAACAGTTGCTATTCCTGCTTTAGAGCGTTTATCTAAAGAGGGCGAAACTGGACGCAAAAAAATCGCTATGATTACTAGATTTGCTACAGTTGGACTAGCACTTGCAATGGGTATAGGATATTTCACATATCTATCTTCTTCAGGTGTAACTTTATATTCTGAAGGACCAGCATATTGGTTCTCTGCTGTTGTAATTGTATTATCTTTTACAGCTGGTTCTGCACTAATTATGTGGATGGGTGAACAAATTAATGAAAACGGTGTTGGAAATGGTATTTCTATTATACTTTTCTCAGGTATCGTAGCAACCCTTCCAGTTTACGGTGGTACACTTGTATCATATTTTGCAATGGGTATTCAAGACCCATCAACTTATTGGCATTACTTTATTTTAGTACCTTTGTTTGTTATTTTATTCTTAGGCATTATTTGGCTAATTATATTTATGAACGAGTCTGAAAGAAGAATTCCAATTCAATATGCTAAAAAAATGGTTGGTAGAAAAATGTATGGTGGACAAAGTTCACATATGCCAATTAAAGTTGCAATGAGTGGTGTTATGCCAGTTATCTTTGCTTCTGCAATTCTTTCTATTCCATCTACTATTGAGCTTTTCACAGGTTCAATTGACACAGGTTTCTGGGGCGCAGTTTTTGATGCTCTTCAAGCTGGTGGTTGGATATACATTATTCTATATTTCTTCCTTATTCTTATTTTTGCATATTTTTACATGTCAATTCAATACAATCCTATTGAAATGGCAAACAATTTAAGACAATCAAACGGTACAATTCCTGGTATTCGTCCTGGTAGACCAACATCAGAATTTATCGCAAGAATACTTAATAAAGTTACTTTAATCGGTGCATTATTCCTAGCAGTTATCGCTTTAGTTCCACTAATTTACGGTAACCTAACAGGCATGACATCACTTTCAATCGGTGGTACTTCAATTATCATCATGGTTGGTGTTGCACTTGAAACTGTAAAACAAATCGAATCACAAATGATGATGAGAAACTATAAAGGTTTCCTTGATTAAGTAATAACAAGAGGCTCTCCAATTTTGGAGAGCCTCACAGCTTGTCGAAAAAGGTTTTGTATTTGTGTAAAATACCGAAAATATATTTTTAAAATGGTAGGGGCGAGCTGTGCTCGTCCGAAATAAAGATGTTAATTTAGTGCTTTTATAAAATTAATAAAAATATTTCTCTATTTTACACAAAACAAGACAAAACTTTTTGTTTTATCCACGGACGAGCACAGCTCGCCCCTACAATGTTTGTGC
>JAWXUM010000049.1:0-15288 GCA_044432645.1 Clostridia bacterium
TAATTTTATAAAAGCACTAAATTAACATCTTGATTTCGGACGAGCACAGCTCGCCCCTACCATTTTTAAAATATATTTTCGGTATTTTACACAAATACAAAACCTTTTTCGACAAGCTGAAGCTCTCATTCAAACTTGAACGAGAGCTTTATTTTTGTATTATGTAAAAAGTCGCATAAACAAAAAATGTTTATGCCATTGCCCACGCTCTGTTTATAACACGTTTTGTATTTGCCATAATAATGTCAGCGTCTTGGTCTGCCCAAGGTTTTACTTCTATAGAAAGAACATATGGATTTTGACAGTTGAAAAAGCCTTCTTCTTTTAAAACTTTGAAGAAATCAACTAACTCTTCTGTATCATTTGCACTGTTTTCATAACCGAAGCAAGGGTGTTGATCGCCGTAAGCTTCACAACCCTCTATTACAACTGCGTTTCCTATGTGGAAATGTGTAATATATGGTCTTAAAGTTCTAATAACAAATTGAGATGTTTCATATGTTGTTGGGAAATGGCTTAAATCTACAATTAAACCAAAGTTGTTATGTGTTTTTCTCATATCTGCTGCAAATTCTGCTGCGTAAGGAGCAGGACCTATTAACGAAGCTTTATCCATATCGAAATCGAACACTTCAAGTTCAATTATCATATTTTTTGTAGCTGCATAGTCGCATAAATTTCTAGTAGTTTTTAAAAGTTGTTCGTAAGCTTTAGCTTGAGTTTCTTTCTCCCATTTGCCAGATAAGAAAGCAACGCCTTTTGAACCTAAATATTCTGCTTCGTCAATTGCTTCTAATAAAGTTTTCTCTGCTTTTACTCTTTCCTCTTCGCAAATTGCATTAGGGTTAAGTCCTGTAGTCAAAAGTCTTGTTTGTGCGCCGTAGCAAACTTTAAGGTGAGAATCTTTCATCATTGTTTTTGCTTTTGCTCTTGCATTATCGTCTGTAAATTGTTTTACTTCTATAGCATCAAAATAGTCATCTTTAGCTATTTTTTCAACTGCATCTACAAGTTCCATGTTTGGGTAACTCATCCATGAAATAGTGCCTAGTTTGAAATATTTGTGGATACTCTCTTTCATAATTATGCTCCATTCTTATAATTTATTGTAATTTTTAAAACATACCTTTATTATATGTTTTGAGGTTTTAAAAGTCAATATTTTTTTCAATTTATTGTATAATAGCCCTATAAATTATTGACAACAAAACTTCTTAATGCTACAATAAACCAAAACGCATTAATTTTTAAGAAAGGTAGAATTTGATAATGCACATATTTAGAACTTCTGAACCCGATTTTTCTGATCTCGAAAAATTGTTAAGACGAGAACCACTAGCCAAACCTATACCTTTTGAAATATTTGTTACACACCAATTTTTCGAATTTTTCACAGGAGAACCAGCGCCAAAAAATGAAGACGAACTTGAAACTTTAAAGTGGATTGTAAATGCGTTTTATAACGCTGGTTATGTTCACGCTACAACTTGGGGGGCAAACTTTAGCTTTCCTAAAAGAAATCACGAACGCAAAGAAAGCGTGTCTTTAAACGATTGTTCTTCTATAACAGACAGAGAAAGTTTTGAATCTTTTAAATGGATAGATCCGAACACTTGTGATTATTCTAGACTAGAAAAAATCTCTCCATTTCTTCCAGGCAAAATGAAATTGCTTATAACTGGACCTAGTGGAGTTTTAGAAAATGTGACTGCACTAGTTGGCTATGACAATATGTGCTATATGCTCTACGAAGATCCCGAGCTTTTAAAGGATATTTTTGACAAAGTTGGCAGCAGTTTGTACGACTATTATAGAAATTGTTTAGAATACGACACAGTTGGTGCTATTGTAGTAAATGACGATTGGGGATTTAACACCCAGACTTTTTTATCTGCAGCACATTTGAGGGAGTATGTTTTCCCTTGGCACAAAAAAATCGTAGAGTTAGCTCACGCAAAAGGAAAATGTGCAATTTTACATTCTTGTGGGAATTTAGAAACCGTATTTGAAGACATTATCACCGATATGAAGTTCGACGGCAAACATTCTTTCGAAGATAAAATTCTTTCGGTTGAAGATAGTTTTGAAAAATACGGAAATCGCATAGCTATACTTGGTGGCTTAGACATAGATTTCTTTATCAGAGCGACAACTGACGAAGTAACTCAAAGAGCTGAAAAATTGGTAAGGCTTACAACTGAAAAAGGTGGCTATGCACTTGGCACTGGAAATAGTTTGTGCAGTTATATACCAGAAGAAAAAGTAGTGGCTTTACTTAACGTTATAAAAAATTACAAATAATAAAAGCAGTGGCGAATTCAATTTTTTTCGCCACTGCTTTTTGATTTTTATTGAAATATTTGTCTTTATTAGTTTCATAATAATATTCTTTTGAACTTGACAATATAATAGTGTAGTAGTAAAATTATAGTAATTATAAGTTATAAGAATGGAGATTACTATGAAACAAAATATTATATTTTTATTCCCAGACCAACACCGTGGAGATTGGTTGCCACTTACAAAACAAGAACTTTGCGAACTTGGAATTGAAAAATTGCCACTTGAAATGCCTAATTTGCGTAAAATTATGGATAAAGGTATTCATTTTAACAACGCAATAACACCTTCGCCTTTATGTGCACCAGCAAGGGCGTGTTTGGCTTCTGGCAAAAGATATGAAAATTGTGGTGTGCCTAACAACGGTTACGACTATCCAGAAGATTTGCCAACTTTTTACTCTGCTTTAAAAGATGCAGGCTACAGCGTTGGTGGAGTTGGAAAGTTTGACCTTCACAAAAAAACTATGTGGTGGGGTTTAGACGGTTGGGTTGACCTATTTGGTAAAGTTGGTTTTACTCACGCTATTGACAATGCTGGTAAAATGGATGCTGCAAACAGTGGTAAAATCGAGCCACAAGACCCTTACATGCTTGCACTTCACGAAAGAGGATACGCAAAATATCATTCTGACAATTTAAAAACAAGAAAACATTCTATAGAGCCTACTGAACTTCCAGAAGATTTATATTGCGACAACTGGCTAAGCCAAAAAGCTCTTGACATGTTAGAGGAGTTCCCAAAAGACAAACCTTGGTTTATGCAAGTTAATTTCACAGGCCCTCATGAACCATGGGACGTTACAAAATCTATGCGTGAAAAATGGGAAAATGCTGAATTTGACATGCCTAATAATTTCACAAAAGAAGAAATCAACATTCAAGGTATACGTCAAAATTACGCAGCTATGCTTGATAATATAGATAGAAATATTGGCAACATTTTGGGCAAAATAGAAGAAATGGGTCAACTTGACAACACTGTAATTGTTTATGCTTCAGACCACGGCGAAATGCTTGGCGATTTTGACAGGTTTGCAAAAAACCGTCCAGAACGTGCTTCTGTTCACATTCCTATGGTTATTTCTACCCCAGGCATGACAAAAGCTACTGTAAATACCAGCTTTGTTGAACTTCAAGACTTAGCAAACACTTTCCTTGATATAGCTAACACAAGCATGGAAACAGCTGACGAGTCGATGTCACTTATGCCTATTATCAAGGGCGAAAAAACAACACATAGAACTTATCAAAAATCGGCTTTAAACAATTGGGAAATGGTAAAAACTGATAAAGAAAAAATAGTTCTAGAAGATGGTAAAATTACTAGAGTTTATGACTACAAAAACGATATTTGGGAAAACAACAATATCTTAAAATAGGAGAAATTTATGACAATTAGCAACTTGATAAAATCGCTTGAACAAAATGTAAATATTGACGAATTTGAAGTGTCCGACATAGTTTACGACTCACGTCAGGCTGTGGAAAACTGTGTATTTGTGTGCCTTACCGGCTCTGCAAGCAACGGACATAATTATGTGAATATGGCGGTAGAAAAAGGTGCTAAACTTATTGTAGCACAAGAAAAAGTCGAAGCTACTGTCCCCGTTATTATGGTGGAAAACACAAAAAAAGCTTTGGCTGTGCTTTCTTGTGAATTTTTTGGAAGACCACAAGAAAAGCTTAAAACTATTGGTATTACTGGTACAAAAGGTAAAACTACAACGGCTTGCATGGTTAAATCTATACTAGAAAGTGCTGGTCAAAAAGTTGGAATGATAGGCACTTTAGGCTTTGTTATTGCAGAAAGTGTAATGCTAACCGACAACACAACACCTCAAAGTTATTTGGTGTATAAATTTATGGCGCAAATGGTTAAAGAGGGTTGTTCTTCTGTAGTTATGGAGGTTAGCTCTATAGGTCTTAAGGATTACCGTGTTTATGGTTTCGACTTTGATTGCGCAGTGTTTACAAACTTTTCTGAAGACCATATCGGTGGAGTTGAGCATAAAGATATGAAAGAATATCTTGAATGTAAAGCTATGCTTTTCAAAATGTGCAAAATTGGTTGCGTGAATATTGACGACGAAAATATAGCCGGAATTTTGAAAGATAATACTTGTGAGGTTGCAAGCTTTGGTTTTAACGGTAAAGGCGATTTAGTTGGTTTTAATCCAACACTTTTGTCAAAAGCTGACTTCATTGGATGTAGTTTCGAAGTTTCTGGTTTGGAAAATTACAATGTAGAAGTCGGTATTCCTGGTAACTTTAACGCATATAACGCACTTTCAGCTATTAGCGCTTGTCACGTTTTAGGCATTTCAAAAGAGGCTATTTTGCATGGGCTTGAAATAGTTAAGGTTAAAGGCAGAGTAGAACCCGTTGCCATGAAAGGTAATTTCACTTTACTTTTAGACTACGCTCACAACGCTGTAAGCATGGAAAATATACTTTCAACTTTAAGACAATACAACCCTAAACGTTTGATTTGTGTGTTTGGTGCTGGTGGCAATAGACCTAAAGTTAGACGTTACGAAATGGGTGAAGTTTGTGGCAACATGGCAGATTTATCTGTTATAACTGCCGATAACTCACGTTTTGAAGAAGTTTTAGACATTATTGAAGACATTAAAATTGGTATGCACAAAACAAATGGCAAATATATTGAAATCCCAGACAGACGTAAGGCTATTAGATATGTTATTGAAAACGCTATGGACGGAGATATAATTGTGCTTGCTGGCAAAGGACATGAAGATTACCAAGAAATTAAAGGTGTGAAATATCCTTTTGACGAAAGAGTAGTTATTAAAGAAATTTTGGAGGATATGTAATTGAAATATTCTTTAAAAGAAATTGCTTTAATCACTGGTGGCAAAGTTTTCGGTGACGAAAACGCAGAAATTACAGGATTTTTCACCGACAGCAGGCAAGCTGAAAGTGGAAAAATGTTTGTCGCTATTGTTGGCGAAAAAACTGACGGTCACAGTTATATAACTATGGTTTTAAAGGAAAATTCTGCTATTTTATGTGAAAAAAAGCCTACGGTTAAGGGCAATTTTGTTATGGTGAAAAATTCTATTCTTGCACTTCAACAAGTTGCGCTTAATTACAGGCAGAAATTTAAAATTCCACATATTGCTATAACTGGCAGTGTTGGGAAAACCACAACCAAAGAAATGGTTGCGCTTGCGCTTGAAAGCCAACTTGATGTTTTAAAAACTTTAGGCAACGCAAACAGCCAAATAGGTTTGCCTAGAACTTTAATGTCAGTTGAAAATCATCACGAAGTTGCAGTTATAGAAATGGGTATGAGTGTTCCTGGCGAAATGGAAAAAATAGCTTATTGTGCAAGACCTGACATAGTTGTTTTCACAAATGTTGGGGTTTCTCACATTGAATTTCACGGGACTAAAGAAAAAATAATGGAGCAAAAACTCCATATTGCCGATTATTTTAACAAAGATAATGTTATGTTTGTTAATGGTGATGACCAACTTTTAGCAACCTTAAAATCTAAAAACTTATATAAAGTTGTCGAATTTGGCACCTGCGAGAACTGCGATTATAGGGCAGTAAATTTAACTCAAAATGCTAATGGAACTAAGTTTACTTGTGTTTTTGGCGACAAGCAAATGGATATGTTCATACCAGTTGTTGGGCTTCACAATGTTCAAAATGCTCTAGCTAGTTTTGCCGTTGCTGACTATTTGAACTTAAACCTTGAGTTAGTTGCAAAAGCTTTGGCATCATATATTCCTCCACAAATGCGTCAACAAATTGTTAAAACTGATAAATTCACTATAATTGACGACAGCTACAATGCCAGTCCCGACTCTATGGTAAGTTCACTTAACATTTTATCCAGCATGACTGGTGGAAAAAAAATTGCAGTTTTGGCAGATATGCTAGAGCTTGGCGATTACTCACAAAAAGGGCACAAAAAAATAGGCGAGTACGCTAAAACCCTTGGCATAGATTATGTTATAGCTTTTGGTGATGAGTCTAAAAATATAGTTAAAGGCTTTGGGAATAACGAAAAATCATCTCATTTTACAGATTATGATATGGCTGAATATTTTCTTTTAAGCTTAGCAAAAAAAGATGACACAATACTTTGCAAAGGCTCTAGAGGTATGCAAACCGACAGATTTGTAAAAGCATTGAAGGGGGAATAAAATGGATTTTGTAGAAGTACTTAAAATAATATTTTTAGGAATTGTAGAGGGTATAACCGAGTGGTTGCCAGTTAGTAGCACAGGGCATATGCTTTTGGTTGACGAATTTTTACAGCTAAATTTTAGTGACGAATTTAAAACAATGTTTTTTGTGGTAATTCAACTTGGCGCTATTATGGCAGTTGTGCTGATATTTTGGAAGAAAATTTTCCCTTTTTACAAAAATAAAAAAAATGAAATTAAGATAAACCAAAAAATTGTTAAACTTTGGATAAAGGTAATTATAGCCTGTGTACCGTCAATTATTATCGGTTTGCCTTTCGATGACCTTATCGAAGAAAAATTGTATAGTCCTACAACAATTGCAATTACACTTATAATTTATGGTATTGCATTTATCATTGTTGAAAATTACAACAAAAATAAAACTCCTCAAATAAAAAATGTTCATCAAATTACATATAAAACAGCTCTAATTATTGGTGCTTTTCAGGTGCTTGCATTAATACCTGGCACTTCACGCTCAGGCGCAACGATAGTTGGTGCTTTGATTTTTGGTGTTTCTCGTGTAGCAGCTTCAGAATTTACATTTTACCTTGCAATTCCAACAATGTTTGGTGCAAGCCTATTAAAACTTGTTAAATTTGGTTTAGCTTTTACAGGCGCTGAAGTTGTTGCTTTGCTTTTAGGAATGATAGTTGCATTTGCAGTTTCTATGTTTGCAATAACATTTTTGATGAATTATGTTAAAAAGCACGATTTTAAAGTTTTTGGTTGGTATAGAATAGTTTTAGGTTTAATTGTTTTAGTATATTTTTTAGTTTTTTAAATGGTCACTTGTGTATACTTTACCCACGACTATTGGTCGCAACTATGTTTTATTTCATATCAACAATAAATTTTATCAAAATAAAAAGAACCGATACAAAAATGTATCGGTTCTTCAGACTGTCAAAAAACCTATATTGTAAAAAAAGTTGCACAAACATTGTAGGGGCGAGCTGTGCTCGTCCGTGAATAAAACAAAGAGTTTTGTCTTGTTTTGTGTAAAATAGAGAAATATTTTTATTAATTTTATAAAATCACTAAATTAACATCTTGATTTCGGACGAGCACAGCTCGCCCCTACCATTTTAAAAATATATTTTCGGTATTTTACACAAATACAAAACCTTTTTCGACAAGCTAAAGAACCGATACAAAAATGTATCGGTTCTTTGTGTTTATATTGGATTAAACAAGCTCTAAGATTGCCATTTCAGCTGCGTCGCCACGGCGTGGTCCAAGCTTTGTAATTCTTGTGTATCCACCGTTTCTATCAACATATTTTGGAGCAACTTCAACGAATAATTTGTTAGTTACTTCTTCTTTAGTAATGAAAGCCATAACTGTTCTTCTATTTGTTAAGTTGTCTTCTTTAGCGATAGTTAGCATTTTTTCAGCTAGAGAACGTACCTCTTTAGCACGTGTATCTGTAGTCTCGATTTTACCATTCTCAAAAAAGAAAGTTACAAGACCTCTAAGCATAGCTGTTCTATGAGCAGTGTCTCTTCCGAGTTTTCTTGTTCCCGGCATGATGGTCACTCCTATTCTATAAAAATTATTCTTCTTCTCTGTGAAGATTGAACCCTAATGAAGCCATTTTCCAAATAACTTCTTCAAGTGATTTACGTCCTAAGTTACGAACTTTCATCATATCTTCTTCAGATTTATTAATTAAGTCTTCTACTGTGTTGATACCAGCTCTTTTTAAGCAGTTGAAAGAACGAACAGATAAGTCCAACTCTTCAATTGTCATTTCAAGAACTTTCTCTTTACCAGTGCTGTCTTTTTCAACCATAATCTCAGCTGATTTTCCTTTATCAGAAAGGTCAACAAAAAGATTTAAGTGGTCTGTAAGAACTTTAGCAGCTAATGATACAGCCTCTTGAGCATTAATAACGCCATTAGTCCATATCTCAAGTGTAAGCTTGTCAAAGTCAATACTTTGTCCAACACGAGTATTTTCAACGCTAAAGTTAACCTTTAGCACAGGTGTGTAAATAGAGTCAACAGCTAATTCACCTATAACGGCACCACCGTTTGATAAATTTGCTTTGTTTCTTTCACCAGAAACATATCCTCTACCTTTATCTAAAACCAACTCCATATAAAGCTTAGCATCGCTACCTAAAGTTGCGATATGAAGGTCTGGATTTAAAATTTCAACTTCGCTGTCACATTTAATGCTACCAGCAGTAACCTGCATAGCACCTTCAGCTTCAATAGTAACTGTTTTTGGTCCATCGCAATGGAGTTTAGCAACAATGCCTTTAATGTTAAGAACGATTTCAGTTACATCTTCTTTAACACCTGGAATTGTAGAAAATTCATGTACAACACCATCGATTTTTACGGATTTTGCCGCAACACCTGGTAAACTAGACAGAAGAACTCTTCTAAGACTATTACCTAAAGTTGTTCCAAAACCTCTTTCGAGTGGTTCGATAACAAATTTTCCGTATTTGCCATTGTCTGAAATTTCTTCTATATCAATTCTTGGTCTTTCTATCTCAATCATTTGCGATCCTCCTTATTAAATTGCGGTAACACGCTATTTTATGCCAAAATTTATGCGGCATTATTTGGAGTACAACTCAACGATAAGTGTTTCATCAACCTCAAGGTCGATTTCTTCACGTGTTGGTAATGCAAGAATTTTAGCCTCATTGTTAGCAACATCTATCCATTTAACAACTGGACGAGCATCGTTAGCTTCAGCAATTGCTTTGAACTTAACTGATGTACGGCTAGTCTCTTTGATAGTGATAACTTGGCCTGGTTTAACTAGGTATGATGGAATGTCAACTTTGTGACCGTCAACTAAAAAGTGACCGTGAACAACAAGTTGTCTAGCTTCTGCTCTTGAAGAAGCCCATCCGCATCTATATGCCATATTGTCTAAACGTGACTCTAAAAGGATAAGTAAGTTGTCACCAGCTTTACCTGTCATTTTTGTAGCCATTTCGTAGTAATGAGCAAATTGACCTTCTAAAACGCCATAGTAACGTCTTGTCATTTGTTTTGCACGAAGTTGGATACCATATTCAGAATCTTTTTTACGAGCTTGACCATGTTGTCCTGGAGCATATGCTCTTCTTGTTAATGCACATTTATCTGTGTAACATCTTTGACCTTTAAGGAAAAGTTTGTTTCCCTCACGGCGACAAAGTTTACAAACTGCATCTGTATATCTTGCCATGTAGTTTTACCTCCTATACACGTCTTCTTTTTGGAGGACGGCATCCATTATGTGGAACTGGAGTTACGTCCTTAATCATGTTTACGTCTAGTCCTGCTGCTTGTAATGCACGAATTGCTGCCTCACGGCCAGCACCTGGGCCTTTTACATACACTTCAACTGACTTCATTCCATGCTCCATAGCTGCTTTTGCTGCTGTTTCAGCGGCTGATTGAGCTGCGAATGGAGTAGATTTTCTTGAGCCTCTAAAACCTAACTCACCAGCACTTGCCCAAGAAATAGCGTTTCCTTGAACGTCAGTGATAGTAACGATAGTGTTATTAAATGTGGACTGAATATGTGCAGCTCCACGCTCAATATTTTTACGCTCACGGCGTCTGCGAACAGTAGTTTTTTTTGTTGATTTTCCTGCTGCCATCGTTTAATCCCTCCGATTATTTTTTCTTATTAGATACCATTTTTCTAGGACCTTTTCTTGTTCTAGCATTAGTTTTAGATCTTTGTCCTCTTACTGGTAAACCTTTTCTGTGACGTACGCCACGGTAGCAACCGATGTCGATAAGTCTTTTGATATCAAATGCGATTTCACGGCGAAGGTCGCCTTCAACTGTGTAATGTTGATCGATATACTCTCTTAATTTTGCAGCATCATCTTCTGATAAATCTCTTACTCTGATATCAGGGTTAACGCCTGTATTTGTGCAGATGTCTGTTGCTGATTTACGGCCAATACCGTAAACGTATGTTAGAGCGATTTCGATTCTTTTGTCTCTTGGTAAGTCTATACCTGAAATACGAGCCATACTATATGACCATCCTTTCTCTTTAAGAAGTCGGGTTTACCGACAGCCAACGATTTTGGATATAAATGAAAACACTTTATCTGTTTTCTTATAAACTTTAATTAACCTTGGCGTTGTTTATGCTTTGCGTTTTCGCAAATAACCATTATTTTGCCTTTGCGTTTGATTACTTTGCATTTTTCGCATATTTTCTTAACAGAAGGTCTTACTTTCATAATTGTGACCATCCTTTCTCTCTTAAGAATTGATTTTTTAGCAAATTTCTTTGCTGTCGAACTTATTAATTATATAATATTTTAATGTGTTTTTTAATTGGCAATTTAGCAGAACTTTTATCAACCGTTACGTTGAATTCTAGTTAAATTGTTATCAAGGACAACCACATGTCGCCCTTCGGTAATTACTTAGATCTCCAAGTAATTCTACCTTTTGTCAAATCATAAGGTGACATTTCAACTGTAACCTTATCGCCCGGTAAAATACGAATGTAGTTCATTCGAAGTTTTCCTGAAATGTGGGCTAGAATAATGTGTCCGTTAGGAAGTTCTACCTTAAATGTTGTGTTAGGTAGTGCTTCTTTAACAACACCTTCTAATTCAATTACGTCTTGTTTAGACATTAAATAACCTCCGTGTTATGCTCTTTGTAAAGTCTAAGAGCGGTTTTAATCTTTTTGTTGGTTAATAAACTCTCTTGTGGCAAAATACTTTTGGTTAAAGCCACGTGAAAAATCTTCTTTTGCTTTAAGTTTTCAAGGGGTCTTTTCTTACCGTCACTTAAGTAAACAAACTTGTTGTCACTGTCTATAACTACTAAAAAAGTATCCTTGTCCCTACCAGCGATAGATTTTACAATTGTCCCTTTTTCCATTTTCACCTCTTAAAGCGCAGTTAAAATAACTGGACCGTTTGAAGTAATTGCCACTGTGTGCTCGAAGTGAGCTGAAAGTTTGCCATCTTTTGTCTTAATAGTCCAGCCGTCATCAAGTCCGAAAACCTCATGACTACCTTGATTAACCATAGGCTCAATAGCAATTGTCATTCCTGGCATAAGGCGCACTCCCCTGCCTGGTTTTCCGTAATTGGGGACACTTGGGTCCTCGTGTAAATTCGCACCTACTCCGTGGCCGACAAAATCTCGTACAACCGAGTAGCCGCAAGTTTTGGCATACTCTTCAACTGTGCTTCCAATATCGCCAACACGATTGCCCTCACAAGCTTTTTCAATAGCTCTATATAGGCTTTCTTTAGTAGCATTTAAAAGTTTTTCAGCCTCTTCACTTACTACACCACAAGGAAATGTATAGGCATTATCGCCGTGAAAACCTTTGTAATAAGCGCCGACATCAATACTTACAATGTCACCGTCTTTGATAATTTGCTTTTTTGAAGGAATACCATGGATAACCACATCATTTACCGAAATACAAGCCGTTGCCGGGAAACCACCATAACCTAGAAAACTTGGTACAGCTCCAGCTTTGACGATGTAATCGTGCATAATTTTATCCAGCTCAAAAGTTGAAACACCTGCTTTGACATATTGTCCTGCTAACATTAAAGCCTCTTGAGAAATTTTACCTGCATCTCGCATAATTGCGATGTCACGCTTAGTCTTAACACTTATCATTTTTAAGCCTCTAATGCTTTTAGAGTAAGAGCAGTTGTGTCTTTTACCTCTTCTTGACCTTCTACAATATGAAGTTTACCTTGTTTACCGTAGTAATCTTTTAAAGGTTCAGTTTGCTCGTGATAAACATTAAGCCTGTCTAAAACTATGTCTGGGTGGTCGTCCTTACGTTGAACAAGGGTGCTGCCACATTTGCAAATACCTTCTTTAGCTGGCTTTTTGTAAAGCAAGTGGTAAGAAGTTCCACAATCTGGACACACACGGCGACCCGACATTCTTGCGACAATATTATCGTCAGTAACTTCAATATCGATTACTTTGTCAATAATTATGCCCATGGAATCCAGTGCCTCGGCTTGAGGTATAGTTCTTGGGAAACCGTCTAGAATGAAACCGTTTGCACAGTCGTCATTTACAAGGCGTTCCTTAATAATGCCAATCACAACTTCGTCAGGTACTAACGCACCAGCTTCGATAAATGATTTAGCTTTAAGACCCATCTCTGTACCGCTTTTCAACGCTTCACGGATAATATTACCCGTTGAAATTGTTGGGATGTTTAGGTGATCACAAATAAATTCAGCTTGTGTGCCTTTACCTGCACCTGGGGCTCCTAATAGTATTAAATTCATAATAACACTCCTTTAATGCGAAATTTGGTGTTTTTTGTTACGAATAAAACTACCCGTAGTACGGCATATAGTCGTACCCGTTAATAATACTACAAAGCTTTTTAAATTGCAAGCATTTTTTAATATTTTTTTATTTTTATTTTTTCATGTATTTCGAACTAGCACAGCCAATGCCACGAACTTAAGAATTTAAGTAGGGAACGCATCGCATGCGTTCCAAGGTGGTGAGATTATCTTCTCTTTTCAATTTTTATTTAAAAGAGGAATAATACCAATAAATAACATATAATTATGCGAAAAAATTTCTCCTTACGAACGGTATGCATACGATGCATACCCTACTATGGATATTCTTGTTCCTTAAGTTCGTGACATTGCGAGTAAAGCTCGCCCCTACGGCATTTGGGGGTTATATAGAGTTTTTTATTACTAATTATTTTTGCAGGAGCGAGCTTTACCCTAACTGTAGTACAAGACAGCTACATAAAAAAAGTGACAAGACTAACTATTTCAGCCTTATCACTTTACAATTTTATATTTTCTTAAACATCTTATCTTTGAACTCTGCCAGAAGCATCTCCCCCAGCTAATTTCATAACTTCGTCAACACTCACTTGGTTAAAGTCGCCTTCAATTGCGTGTTTTAAGCAAGATGCAGCAACAGCAAACTCTATTGCTTGTTGTGGTTCAAAATTATTCATTTGTGAATAAATAAGTCCACCACCGAAACTATCGCCTCCACCAACTCTGTCCACGATATGAATTAGATAGTTTTTGCTAAAGTAATATTCATCGCCGTCATAAAGCATAGCTGCCCAGTTGTTGTCGTTTGCAGAAATAGAGCCTCTTAATGTAATAGCAACTTTTTCAAAGCCAAATTTATCTGCAAGTTGTTTTGCAACATCTTTATAACCTTCGTGATTAACTGTGCCAGTTGTAACGTCTGTACCTTTTGAGTGAATGCCAAAAACGTCAGCTGCATCTTCTTCGTTTGCGATACATACATTAACGTAAGGCATTAATTGTGTCATAACTTCTTTTGCAAGGTCTTTTGACCATAAATTTTTTCTGTAGTTCAAGTCGCAAGAAACTTTAATACCTTTTTCTTTACAAACTTTTAACGCATCTAGGCAAATTTCAGGCAAGTTACCACCTAACGCTGGAGTAATTCCTGTAAAGTGGAACCAGTCAGCTCCATCTAGAATTTGTTCCCAGTCAAAATCTGCTCTTTCTGCTTTTGCAATAGCTGAGTTTGCCCTGTTATATATAACTTTTGATGCTCTTTGAGAAGCACCTTTTTCAACATAGTATGAGCCTAAAGTATCGCCTTTTCTAATCATATCTTTAGTATCAACGCCGTATTTTCTTAAAGAATTAACAGCTGCTTGACCAATTTCGTGTTTAGGAACAATTGATACAAAAGATGAATTTTCGCCATAATTAGCAAGTGAAACAGCAACGCTAGCTTCGCCACCAGCATATGTTACAACTAATTTTTCTGCTTGTACAAAACGATAATAACCCTCTGGGCATAATCTTTGCATAATTTCGCCGAATGCTACAAATTTTCTCATTTCGAATTCTCCTATACATTTATTTAAGATTTTCTATATATTCTTTTGCTGCAGCAGTAATTTTATCAAATTCAGCAGCTTTTATTACATTTACATCTACCAAGTTTCCACCAACGCCAACTCCACAAACACCAGCGTTTATAAAATCTTGTGCGTTTTTTGCGTTAATTCCACCAACTGCTAAAAAGTCTATGTGATTTAGTGGTGCGCAAACAGATTTTATGTAACCAGTGCCAAGATTGCCAGCAGGGAAAAGTTTAACGAAATCAGCACCAGTGTCGTACGCAAAAGCTGCCTCTGTTGGTGTTAAAGCTCCTGGAATTGAAACAACGCCAAGTTCGTTTGCTTTTTTAATAACATCTGCATTTGTATTTGGCGAAATAAAATATTTTGCACCAGCATTAAATGCTGCCATGCACTGAGCCTCGTTCATAACTGTTCCGGCTCCAACGCAAATTTTGCCTTGAGTTGCCTGTGATAATGTTTTAATTATTTCTCCAGTTGTTTGCAAATGATTTGGGTCTTTTTGGTTAAAAGTCACCTCTATCAAACGTATTCCACCCTCGTAAAGTGCGTTTCCAAGAGCAACAATGTTTTCTTTATCAACCCCACGAACGATTGCGATAATTTTATTTTCTTTTATAAAATCAATAGTTTGTTGTTTCATATTTATGACCATTCCTTTCTACGAAAGGCACAAAAGATAATGAAAAAAGTTTGTACCTTTATTTAAAATAAAATTTAATAAAATTGTGTTAAAATACAGTGAGTAAAGACAAGTAAACTACACAGCACGTGGAGGTGAGTGGGACAATCTTCGGATTGACCGTATATTTATGTGTGCCGACTGCTCTTTCAAGCACAAATAATTAGGTGAAAGAGCCTGTAA
>JAWXUM010000050.1:0-14667 GCA_044432645.1 Clostridia bacterium
GTGCTGTGTAGTTTACTTGTCTTTACTATATTATTTTAACAGCAATTTATTAATTTTTAAGCGTAGGCACTCTGTTTTTCATGCAGTTTTGTGCCTTTCGCAAGAAAGGAATGGTCATAACTATGGCAGTGAATCTTAGAGGGACATTACAAGAACGACGTGGCGTATATCACATGGTAATTGAGTATTATATTAATGGTAAACGAAAGCAAAAATCAATTACTACAAAACTACCAGTAAAAAACAACAAAAGAAATGCTGAATTAATGCTTAAAAAAGCTCTTAATGAATTCAAAATTAAAGAAGAAAACCCTTCAGGTGAAATGTTGTTTTGCGATTATCTTGTAGAGTGGCTTGAACTTAATCGATTATCGTGGAAAGATAGAACTTATATAGGCTACTTCTACATTGTGAAAAATCAGATGTATCCATTTTTTAAAGAAAAAAATATAAAAATGGAGGACTTAAAAGCTTATCACTTACAAGAATATTATGATATGAAATTAAAAAAGGATAAAGTAAAAGGAAAAACGTTAATGCGTCACCACGCTATTATTCATAAATGCTTGAAATATGCTACTAGATTAGAAGTTATATCACGCAACCCAGCAGAAAATGTGGTGCTTCCTAAAGTTGAAAAGTATCACGGTGATTATTATAATGCTGACGAGATAAGAATGTTGTTAGAAGTGTGTAAAGATACTGAGTTAGAAACTGTTGTTTTTCTAACTCAGTATTATGGTCTTAGACGTTCAGAGGTTTTAGGTCTTAGGTGGAGTTCAATAAACTTTGAAGAAAAAACCTTAAAGGTAGAAAATGCCTTGGTACAAGTTCCAACAGGTAACGGAAAGACAGAATTGATATCGTCATCTTCGTTAAAAACTGATTCAAGTTATAGAACTTTACCACTGCTAGATATTGTAGAAAAACACCTTAAAGCACTGCTTGTAAAACGAGAAGGAAATATTAACTTTTATGGAAATACATATGATAGACAATATGAGGATTACATTTGTCTGTTTGATGACGGCAGAATAATATCACCAAATTTTATAACGAGTAAATTTCCACGAATTCTAAAAACTAACAACCTTAGAAAGATACGCTTTCACGATTTAAGACATAGCTGTGCTTCTCTGTTGGTTTCACAGGGCGTGCAAATGAAAGATATTCAAGTGTGGCTTGGGCATAATAATTTAGCAACAACAGCTGATATTTATTCCCATATTGATTTTAAATCAAAGGTTGCAGTGGGCGAAAGAATTGCAAACAGTATTGCGTTATAGCAATCAAAATTTTCGGATTGAGTGTTCTTGTTGTACATTTGTTGTACATCGAAAAAAATCCTTTGAAAAAGACGTAAAAAAAGCTCCTAAACCACAATATATAGTGGTTTAGGAGTGTTTTTTGTGTTTACCCATCGAAATCGATATTTTTTCAAAATAGATTTCTTTTCACTGGATTTGAACTTTCTTCACATTTTATTCCATATATTCAAATTTGATATTCGTATTTTTTTCTTCAATTTGTGTAAAAAGCTTAATTAATTTTTTTACATATTCAGCTTCATTTTTGCCAATTAATGAATAATCACCTAGTTTAATAATTAAGATTGTTATATTTTCATCTGTATAATAATCTAAAAGGTCCCAAAGTGCGTCTAAGTTTTCACCATAATAATCAGGAAAATTTAAGCTTTCTTTTAAAATCTTATGTAACTCTGCAAGGTATTTACAACCAGTAAAATCAACTTTAATTTTCTCCATAAAATCCCCCTATAACTTCTACAAAAGTACTATAATGATCGTATGTCACAAACACTAATCCATCATTTGAAAATAAAATTCTTTGACTTCCACGAAAGCCAAAACTATAATTTATATCTGCTTCATACCAAATTCTACCAGATGCTATAGGCAACTTTTCTTCTCTGTTTTCATATAAACCTTTAGTTAACATTTTTCCTGGTGCAACAATAGCTAAATTTCCTAACCAAGATTTCCATCCTAACAATGTAGCTTCTGATACAGTTATATAGTAATCTGGTAAAGAGCCATTTTGATATAAATAATAATCAGCTCCGTTAAACCCGTCATTTGTTGCTCCTCCTGGATAAACAGCATTCATTTCTTCTATTAAACATCTACAAAAATCATGAACTGGAGGTCTGTTTTCAATCACTTCTCCTATTAAATATATTTTACCATTTAAATTAACACATGTAAAACAAGTTTTTAAATCTATTACGGCAACCCAGTTAAGATGTTTTGTGCTTTTCACATAATTTATCTTAAACACCACCTTTCTTTTCTTTAAGTACACTATACCATACTTGGATACTGACATTCAATGACATCTTTTTTAACTTCCTTTATAATTATCTTAGCACTAAAAGTGCAAAAAATTATATAAGGAGATTAAATTATGAGATTTACGCAAAGTCAAAAAGAAACTATAGTTATTCGTTACAGGAATGGTGAATCTGTAAAAAGCATTAGCGAAAGTGTCGGTATTAGCAGAGGTACACTTTACAACTGGATTAAAAAGTTTGATTCAGAAAATCAAGAAAAGGTTAGCTCTATGAATAGTTTTACACTTACTAGCAAAGCTAACCGAAGCGAGGAGTTAGTTGAAATCTTACAAAAAGTAAATTGCACTTCAAACTCACCATTAAAAGTCAAAATGAATGAACTGGAAAAGTTGAAAGATGAATACCCAATAAGAGTTTTATGTGATGCTTTAAAAGTTGATAGAGGTACTTTTTACAACCACATTTTAAGAAATAAAAAAGATGATACATATTATACTAAACGATTTAATGAAATATGTGACTTGGTTGAGAAATTTTTTAATGACAGCAAACAAACTTACGGTGTGAAAAAGATAACTTCCATAATTAAATCACAAAATATTCCAATAACAGATGAATATGTCAGAAAAGCTATGAAAGAACGAAATCTTGTTAGTATTCGTAATTATGCAAAACAAACTTATATTGCTTTAAATAAAAAGAAAAGTGATAAACTTAACTATGATTTTAAAGCAAGTCGGCCTGATGAAAAATGGAGCAGTGACACAACTTATTTAGATATTGATAATACAAAATATTATTTGTGTGCTATTTTAGATTTATTCTCAAGAAAAGTAATAGCATATAAAGTCGGCAAAAGACATACGACTAATTTAGTTTCAGCAACTTTTTTATTAGCATACAATAGCAGAAATCCTGAAAATTTAATTTTTCATAGTGATAGAGGCAGTCAATTTACATCAAAATCATTTATGCTAAAACTCAAAAATCTTGGTGTTACACAATCTTTTTCGCCTACCGCTAGTCCAACTAGAAATGCTGTTATGGAATCCTTTTTTGGCAATTTTAAAAGAGAAGAATTTTATAGAACTAAATATAAATCATTAAATCATCTCAAACAAAGTGTTGCTTCATTTGTAGAAAGATATAATAGCGAGCGACCACATTCCTATAATAATTATCATACACCAGACAAAATTGAGGAAGAATATTATAAAAAATTGAATAAATAAGTTCAGAACTATCAGTCTTTTGGAAAAATTGACTGATTTTTAATCAAAACTTGAAAACTTGTTCAAAATAAAAAACACTAAATTTCCCTTTGAAAACCTAGTGTTTATGGGAAATAAAAAAAGATAAGACTAGAAATTTTGAACAATTTTGTTCGAAACTCTCTGGTCTTATCATATTGGCTGGGCTGGAAGGATTTGAACCTTCGGGATGACGGAGTCAAAGTCCGTTGCCTTACCGCTTGGCTACAGCCCATTATTTACACAAGCTTTGTCCGTTAAAACTAAGCCTGTGTTTTTTTGGTGGGGTAGAAGATGGGATTCGAACCCACGATCTCCAGTGCCACAAACTGGCGCTTTAACCGACTAAGCTACATCTACCATATGGCGCGCTGAAAGGGACTCGAACCCCTGGCCTACTGCTTAGAAGGCAGTTGCTCTATCCAGCTGAGCTATCAGCGCACATATAAATTCCAATTGAAATTTGGAGCGGGTGATGGGAATCGAACCCACACGACCAGCTTGGAAGGCTGGAGTTCTACCACTGAACTACACCCGCATATCAATTGCAACGTAAGACATTATAACACGGAATAATTGTAAAGTCAATAGTATTTTTCGAAAAAACAATAATATTTGTTGACTTATTTAAAATTTAAAATTATAATGAATATATAATAAATAAAAAGTTTAAAAAGGCATGGGTAACGTGCATTTTTATTAGTTTATTTATGTAAAAATACGATAAGGGTGATAATGATGGATTTTATTAAAGAAAAAGTAATAGTAGTTCTAGGTGCTAGCAGTGGTATTGGCGCTGAAATAAGCGAGTTTTTTTGTAAGCATGGTGCTTATGTTCAATTAGCAGCAAGGCGTGAAAATAGATTAAAAGAAGTTTGTCAAAAAATAAACTTGGCAAGTGCAAAAACAGTAGCTTATTACACTGTTTGCGATGCTACATCTTATGAAGATGTTGAAAAATTAGCAAATGAAACACTTGAAAATTTTGGAACTATCGACCTTTGGGTCAACTGTACAGGTCAAAACAAGGCTATTGGCAACACTTGGGAAATTGACCAAAAAACTATTTGGGACGAAATTGATACTAATTTGCATAGCTGTACAAATGGTACTCATGTAGCTTTAAAATATATGGTACCTAAAAACGAGGGTTCAATTTTCAATTTTTGTGGCGGTGGAACTGCTATGCCTCACCTTTACGCTTCAGCTTACTCAGCTTCGAAAACAGCTATTGCACGTTTTACAGAGGCTGTTCAACTTGAACTTGACGAAGCAAATTTAAATGTAAAAGTTTTTGCTGGCAACCCCGGTTTGGTGTATAATGAAAGAACACATCTTCTAACAGTTGATGAAAATTCACTAAAATATATGCCAAACATAAAAACAGCGTTTGAAACAGGAAAACATCATCCGTCATCTAACATTGCTACCTACATCTCATATATTTTGTCTGGAAAAATTGATGGATACGCTGGAAAACTTGCACAAGCGCCAAAAAATATAGAAGAAGTAATTGCTAACAATGAATTATTTATAAACAACGAAAAAGGTCTTCTTAGAATTGTTGACTAAACTTAAAACTTAATTTATACTTATACTATTAAATAATACGAGGTGCAAAATGAAGAAAATTTTATTAGGTAAAACAGGAATTGAGGCTTCTGCTGTAATTTACGGTGGAATTGTTTCTATGAAAGACGGACAAGAAAATTCTGACAAATACGTTGAGTATGCTATCAACAAAGGAATAAATTATTTCGATGTTGCTCCAAGTTATGGAGATGCTGAAGAAAAGCTGGGCAACTCTCTTATTCCTTACAGAAAAAATATTCATATAGCTTGCAAAACTAAAAATCGTGACGCTGAAAACGCTAAACGAGAGTTGGAACAGTCACTTAATATGCTACACACTGACTATTTTGATGTTTACCAAATGCATGAATTAGAAAGCGTTGAAGCAGTAGAAAGAGCTTTTGCTAAAGACGGAACTTTTAACGTTATGCTTAAAGCAAAAGAAGAAGGTGTGGCTAAAAACTTAGGTGTAACTT
The DNA here is from genome assembly GCA_044432645.1 of Clostridia bacterium. Lineage (GTDB taxonomy): Bacteria > Bacillota > Clostridia > Oscillospirales > Acutalibacteraceae > SIG603. Next base: position 5,610 of record JAWXUM010000050.1, read on the forward strand.
GCCACAGCGAAGAGGCTGCTCTTCGTGCTTTAGAGCTTTACGACTTTGACACTGTTTTATTTCCAACAAACTGGGGGCTTAATTTACACAGGGGTTTTGCTAGTACTATTGGTGCAAAATGCAAAGAGAAAAATGTTGGTTTCTTAGGCATGAAATCTTTGGTACACCGTGCATGGCTTAACAGCGACGAGCAATCAAGCTCACGCTTTACAAAATCTTGGTGCAAACCTATTTCTGAAAACGATAAACTTGCTGTAGCTGCTATGAAATATGCCTACCAAAAAATTGGCGCTAACGTTTTAGTTCCACCAGGCAATATAGAGAGCTTTTCTTTCGCTGTAGAACATATTGATGAAATTTTAGCACCTATTACAAATGAAGAGTTAGAACTGCTTAACGCTGAACTTATCGCTATTGACGGTAAATATTTCTTCTAAACAACTATTTAAAGGTAGGAATTTTGCCAAGGCGTGTTCATCAGAAAAAATAGAGATTAAATTGTAGTATATTGTTAATATTAAAACTTTACATATCACTATTTATAGTAGAGGAGGGGTTCCACCCCCTCCTCGAAGTTACTTATAGCACTTTGTAGGGCATGGAAGCCCTACACTACAGAGTTTATCGTTTTGTAAAGTTTTAGCTAACACAAAGCAGTAGGGGCGAGCTTTGCTCGTCCGTTTGTTTTCCTCAAACGAAAAAACATAAATTTTACCAATAAAACAAAGGAACATTATGAACTTAAAAATCTTAAACATTGACGAAATCGAATATATTCATAAAAATCACATACCTACTACTTTCCCTAAAAACGAAATAAGGTCTTTTTCTAGCATGAAACAACTTTTTGATACTGGCAATTACTTTGTAGCTGCTGCTTATGAACAAGACGAACTTGCTATTTACGGATTTTTCACTGTCGACACTGTAAACAATAATTATATGCTTGACTATTTTTCCACTGTAGACGGCAAACAAGGTGGAGGTTTAGGCAGTGAATTTTTGAAAAATTTGCCAAAGCTTATACCGAACTACAACATTATTTTTCTAGAAGTAGAAAGAATTGAGTTTGCTCAAAATCTTAAAGAAAAAGATATAAGAGAAAGACGAATTGGTTTTTACCAAAGAAATAATTTCACTTTGTCAGGTGTTAAATCTGTCGTGTGGGACGTGCCTTTTAATGTAATGTTTTATAGCAAGGATAAAATTGCAAGTAATATTCAAATGGAAAAAGCTGTTACTGATATTTACAAAATAATTTTTCCAACTAAAATTTTTAACGAAAAAGTTCAAATTCAGTCAGCTAAATAACTAAGAATTTCCTTTGCTACTGTCATTGCAGAGGTTTTACCAGAGCCACCCTCTTCTACAATCACAACAAAAGCGTATGGTGCGTCTTGAGTATAGCCTACAAACCAACTGTTTGGGTCTTTATCGCCACCAACTTCTGCCGTACCGGTTTTGCCACAAACATCAAAACCAGAGAAAGAGCTGTCGCCGTAATAATTTGTAACGACATTTCTAAGCAAACTGTCAAGTTCAGTAGCCGTAGATGAGGACATAAAGGAAATCGTATCTATACTATCAGAATTTTCGATTAGGCTTGGCTCTACAGCCTGTCCCCCATTAGCAATTGCAGACATCAAAAGCAACATATTCATAGGGTTTGTAGTAAGGGTGTATTGTCCAACACCAGCCCATGCTAGGTCTATGCTTTCAGCGTTTTCTAAATCAATAGAACTTTTAGCTGTTGTAAATTCGTCTAAACTAAAATTTTGGTTAAATCCTAATTCTTCTGCAGTTTCTTGAAGAGTATCGGCGCCTAGTTCCATAGCTAAACACGCAAAATATATGTTGCAAGAATTTCCCAAAGCCTCAGACATAGTTTGGTCGCCGTGATTGCCCGTACAGGTTACAGTCGCACCATCTACATATAAAGTTTGTTCACAACAATAAGTTAACGTTTCCCAGTTTTCAATATTTTCAATAGCACTTGTTGCTGTTACAATCTTAAAAATAGAGCCTGGTGTATAACTTGAAGAAATAGTGTTGTCGATATATGCACCTGAGTAGTCAGAGTTTGTATTAATGTCGCTTGGAATATCAAGTGGGTCGAAACTTGGCGCACTTACTTTGCAAAGAATTTCGCCTGTTTCGTAATTATAAAGCAAAACAGCACCATTTAGTCCGTTTAACGCCTCATAAGCTACTGTGCATAAATTAGCATCTATAGTAAGCGTAATGTCAGAGCTACCAAAGTCGCTAAGTGGAGTTGAGTTAAGCCCTGTGAAAATGTTGTAACCAACTAAGCTTGACATTTGGGTAGACTCTATGCTTGTTGCGATATATCCCTTAATGTCGCCTACTGTATGAAGCACAGATTTGCGAATTGCAAGACTTGAACTATACGTGCGTGTGCCGTCGACTGAAGTAGCTAAAACTACCCCATTTGTATCGGTAATAGTGCCTATTTCAACAGCCGAACTGCTTGCGTAAAGGTGTCCGTTATACGACTGAATAACCCAGTCTTCCCCGTTTTTCACCAAACGAAAACCAAGCAAAAGCATTCCGCCAACTAGCAGTATCAGTGCAAAATATAACACAATAGACCTTCTTCCTATCGTTTTCATTCATTCACCTTTTTCTTTCTTTTTAAAGCATAAGTTCTCTCGTCTGACGCTTTTAAAAACGCTAAAAGTCCCCAAACTGCCATCATGCTTGAACCACCTAAGCTTATAAACGGAAGTGTTACGCCTGTTAAAGGCAGAATATCTGTCGAACCAAATATATTTAAGCAAGACTGAAAAACTAGTATTCCAGCTGCTGCGCAAGATGCTATAGAATAAAACGCACTGCGACTTCTTCTGACATGTGACATAGTAAAAAACACTAATAAAGCTAGTGCCAAAACAACTACAAAACCCATCAACAAGCCTTGTTCTTCGCATAAAAGTCCAAAAACAAGGTCGCTTTCGGCTGCTGCAATATAGTGGAGATACCCATTTCCCAAGCCCATGCCAAAAAGTCCACCACTAGCTATATAAGTCAAGGTTCTAACTTGTTGATAACCCAAACTGTCGTTTATATGGTCCCAAATATTGCCCCAACCAGCAAAACGCTGTGCCACATAAGGCTTAAAATAAATTATCATTACAACACCCAAAACAGCAACTGCTAAAATTAAAGCTATGGTTCTAACACTGCCAGAACGCATAAAAGCAAGCACTAAAAAACCAGCAAAATAAATACAAGCAGTACCAAAGTCACGCATTGCAAAAAGCGAACCCAAGCAAACAGAAGCAAATAAAATAAATGCACCTATGTTTGTTTTGGTTTGAAGTTTGTCCAAAGTTGAAGCGCCAACTAAAACAAACAATATTTTTACAAATTCTGACGGCTGAACACTAAATGAGCCTATATAAATCCAGTTTTTCGAGCCATTAATTTCTGTACCAAAAACAAAGTTCGCCACAAAAATAAGTATAGCCAAAACAGCAAAAGCTATATGCCAACTTGTAACTCTATCACTTTTTGCCATAAAAGCAATTAGCGCTGTGAAAATAATTATTCCTATAACCATTGCCATAAATTGTGAGATTATTTGGTCGAAATCGTGTGCCGATAGTAGCACAATTCCTATTCCTGAAAGCAGTAAGGCTATGTTTTCGAGTTCGAAAGTTTTTCGGTTTAAAATAACTGTTGTTGTAAAATAAAACAGCCACGAAATACTGACCATTCCAGCAAAAATAGCAAAAGGGTAAGCCAAAAACTCACCAGTGCCAAAAGCTAACTGAAAACACATTGAAAAATGTACGATATTTATAAGCAACAAAAGCGTTACTGGCGAAGTGGAGCTGTTAGTGAAGCCTTTAAAAAAGCTCTTTTTTTCTTCTGGTATTTGTGCGTTTCTTATAGTCAAAACAGACTGCCCTATAGTAATTTTATCATCTATTCCAACAAGTTTTCTGCCTTCTATATTTCTTGAGTTAACTTTAATGCCAGCCTTTGACTGGGTATCGGTAACAAACCAACCCTCGTCACGCCTTAGTAAAACAGCATGGTCACGCGAAACAGTAGTGTCTGGTAAAACTATGTCGCAACTTTTACTTCTACCAATCGAGTTTTCCCAGTAAAGCACAGGAAAACTAGCGCCAGTAATTTCTTCTGTAAGCATTAAAACAGGATTTTTACTGCGTACCCCTTTGCGAAAAGTGGTGAAAGCTGTCCACACTATAAACAAAGCCACAATTGGCGTTATCATTCTAAGTAATAGCATAAAATATGCGTTAAGATTACTTGTAAGTATATTTGTAATTAATTCATTTATATTCATATTTTATTCATGTTTTTGCATAATTAAATTAATGCACTAAGCCTTTCTTGTATTATTTATCATATATTCATTAACATTTTTGGTTATAAAATATATTTTACCATACAAATTGTTAAAAATCAAAAAACTTATTATTAAACTTATTAAAACTCTTTGTTTTTTTGCTTAAAACATGCTATAATATTACTCAAAACAATTATTATAAGGATGTAAAACCGATGAAGAATTTAAAAATATTCCCTAAAATTATCTTAGCCTTTGCACTAATTATTTGCCTTAGCTTTACAGCGTTTGCAGAAAGTTTCAGTTACGACATTCCAGACACTGATGTCACTGTAACTTTGCCTGACGGTACATACATATTTAGTCCTTCTACTTCCATCTATTCTGACGATTGGGACGACGCTGGTTTAGGCTTAGCAAACTCAGCCGATTACAACTCTCTTTATGAAGATTTAGGCGTAACAGTTCATTTTACTAACAATAACGGTGAAACTAATGTTTATGTTTGTAAAAACGAAACCGACTCTACAGAAGATTATTACAGCTTTTTAGAAATGGACGAAGACGCTATTAATGAACTTGTAACAACTTATTCAGGTGACGAAGAAACTTATTATTCGCATGCAAGTTTACAATATATTAACGATGTTCCTTTCATTGCTATGGACCTTTATTACGACATGGAAGACGGAACATACATTTACGAGTACATTATTTTCACAATAATCAACGGCTATTCTATTTCTTTTAGCACACATAGTGGCGAAGTGTTAACCGAAGAATCTTTAGCTTTTTTAGATGAAATTGTAAACACTGCAAACATTACAAACATAATTGACAGTTCTGAAGCTGGCTATACATTTGCAGAAGCTATACTTATTTTGATTGTTTTACTAATACTTGTTGCTACGCTTGTTAGCTTTTTTGTTAAAATATCTATCGACGAAAAAAAGAACAAAAAACACCTTAAAATGCTTGCCGATAAACTTTCAGAATACCGTTTGCAAGTTGCAAATAACCCAGATATAGAAAGACATCTTATTTTTGAAAACACAACACTTTTAACCGATACGCTTGTTAAAAATTACACTTATTACCAATGCTACCGAAAAAAAGCTTTAAGCTCTACAATTTCTATTGTGTTTGCTATCGCTTGTATTACTTTTGCTTATATAGTCAACACACAAACATGGATAGTTTTGGCTTTAGTTGCTCTTTTAGTATTCTATTTTTACAAATTATTAGTTTCTGGTCCTAATTTAGAAAAATATTTAAAAAGAGTTCATTCAAAATTTTTGTCAACAAAAGCTCATTATAAATTCTTTGAAAATGACTTTTCCATTTCTGGTATTCAGCACATTGAGTTTTACCCTTACTTTCAAATAACCAACCTAGGCGAAAGCAAAGACGCTTTTTACCTTTATTTTGGTGATAAAAACTGCTTATTTGTAAATAAATTTGGCTTTACAGTGGCAGAACAAGACGACTTTAAAAAATTTATAACAGAAAAAATTAAAAAAGATTAAGAGGTACACATGATAGGTATAATTGGGGCAATGGACATAGAAGTTGACGGTATTATTGAAAAAATGACCGACATCGAAAAGCGAAGTATTTCTTGTGTTGATTTTTACAAAGGTAAAATTGGCGAAACCGATGTTGTTATAGCAAAAGCTGGTATAGGCAAAGTGAATGCGGCACTTTGCACTCAAACCATGATTTTAACCTATAATCCTAGTTTAGTTATAAACTCTGGCATTGCTGGTGGTATAGGCGATAATGTTTGCATAGGCGATTTAGTAGTTGGGGTATCTTGCGTTCAGTATGACCACGACACTACTGCGATTGGCGACCCTTTAGGCACTATTTTTACAAACAAAGGCAATTTAATTAACTTCCCTTGTGACGAAAACTATTCTAATATTTTTGCTGAAATCGCAAAAGATATTTATGACGGCACTATTCACAAAGGAGTTGTAGCAAGTGGCGACCAATTTTTAGCTGACGGCAAAAAATGTTTATTCTTAAACGAGCATTTTTCTGCTATAGCTGGCGAAATGGAAGGCGCTAGTGTTTGTCAAGTTTGTTATTTAAACGACGTTCCTTTTGTTGTGCTTAGAAGTATTTCGGACAACGCCAATCACAGCGAAACTGTAGATTATTTAACTTTTGCTAAATCTTCAGCTGTTAAACTAACTGTTTTATTGACAAAAGTTTTACCAAAAATAAATTTCAAAGGGGAGTAAACATGGCTATTTTAAAAAGCTCAAAAGCTATCCGTGTTGCAGTTATCGGTTGTGGCACTATTGGAAATTTACATATAGATAATTTGCTAAAATCAGAGGGTATAGAAATTATAGCTCTTTATAATAGAGGTATAGAAAATTTGGAAAAAGCAGGCAAAAAAGTTCCAAAAGCAAGAATGTACCAAGACGTTACAAAAATGCTGTTAAAAGAAAAAATTGATGTTGCTATCATTTCAGTTATGCCTACAAACCATGGCGAAATTGAAGAACTTTGCTGTAAAAAAGGCATACATATGTTTATCGAAAACCCTGTCGCTTTTTCATACGACATAGCTAATAAAATTAACGAAGCTATAAAATATTCAAACGTTTTGGTTTCGGTCGATTTTCAAGAGCGTTACAGTTCGCCAATTGACATTGTAAGACAAATTTTGCAAACAGAAGTTCCTTGTGGGGTTTCAGCTTACTGCATTAACTCAATGCCAACTTCACAGTGGAAACGCTTGAAAGAGCAATCTGGTGGACAAATTTTAGAACAAAGTACACACGTTATAGACATGCTTAGATATTTATTTGGCGAAGTTGATTTGGTTTATGCAACTGCTAGAAACGACCAACGCTTAAATTTAGCTGCACATACAATTAGTGACCACAGCTCTATGGTTTTAAGTTTTAAATCTGGCGAAGTAGCCACTTTGCAAACAGGTTGTTATATAAAAAATGAATTGCTACAAAAAGTTGGCTTTGACATTATAACCCCTAGATGTATGATAAGTTATGAATGTGGTAAATCTTTAACTGTTACTTCTGGTGAAAGAACTGAAAAAATCAACATTTTGCAAGACAATAAAACTACAGCGCTTGAAACATTTATAAAAGCTGTTAAATCAAATGACGGAATTAGCATTAAATCAGATTATCAAGACGCCATTGCTAGTTTAAATGTAAGCTTAATGGCAAATAAATCTATAGAAACAGCAGTTCCTGAAAAAATATTATAACATGAAAAGAGAATTATGGACTTATACGAAAATGAAATTAAACAAGAAAAAGCACTGCTTATTTGCCTTGATACAGGCGAATACGACAGCGAAAGTTCACTAGCCGAGCTTACCGAACTTGCCACTACAAGTGGAGCAGAAGTAGTAGCGCTGAAAACTCAAAAAAGACAAAGTCCAAAAACTGCCACTTGCATAGGCAGTGGTATGGTTATAGAAGTTGCACAGTTTTGCGAAAACAACGACATTGACCTTATTATTTTTGACCGTGAACTTTCTCCTACTCAAATAAGAAACTTAGAAAATGAAACAAATATACGTGTTATCGACCGAACTATGCTTATTTTGGACATCTTTGCTGGCAGGGCAAGGACAAAAGAAGGCAAACTTCAAGTCGAACTTGCACAGCTTAAATATATGCTTCCAAGACTTAGTGGCAAGGGCATAGCTTTGTCACGTTTAGGTGGTGGTATTGGAACTAGAGGCCCTGGCGAAACCAAACTTGAAACCGACCGACGTCACATTAGAAGAAAAATCGATTTACTAAAAATTGCTTTAAAAGAAGTTGAAAACAGCCGTAAAGAAATTGACCGTCGCCGTAAAAAAGATGGCTTTGTCACTGTAGCAATTGTTGGCTATACAAACGCTGGCAAAAGCACACTTATGAATTACCTAACAGGTGCTGGCGTTTTGGCAGAAGACAAACTATTTGCAACTTTAGACCCAACAGCAAGGGCAATTAAACTTCCTTGTGGTAAATCTGTTATGCTTATCGACACAGTTGGACTTATAAGACGTTTGCCACATAATTTGGTAGAGTCTTTTAAATCAACCTTAGAGCAAGCAGCCTATGCCGACATTATTTTAAACATTTGCGACTGCTCTAACCCCGAGGCTTACGAGCATTTAGATGTAACATCACAGCTTTTAACAGAGCTTGGCAGTACCGACAAACCTATTATTCCAGTTTTGAACAAGTGGGATAAAGTTAGTGATAACCTAAGTGAAATCCCTCATCTTGCTAATTCGGTTAAATTAAGCGCCGTGACAGGTTTTGGAATAGATGAACTTTTACTGGCAATAGAAAATGCTCTTCCAAATAAAAATGTTAAGGGCAAATTTTTAATTCCTTTCGCAAAATCAGGCGTAGCAGCCGAAATAAGAAAAGACGGAACAGTCATTTTCGAAGAATATGTAGCAGACGGTTTGCTGATTGAAGCCTTAGTTGAATATAAACTTTATAATCAAATTAAAGACATGGAAATATAGTTAATACTTTGGGCAGGGTAGGGTTTCCATACCCTGCCCTGTTTTAATTGACATGCAGTAGTATGAAACTTTACAAACTTAAACGGTGTGCATAAAATGCACACCGTTAGCTTGTCGAAAAAGGTTTTGTATTTGTGTAAAATACCGAAAATATATTTTTAAAATGGTAGGGGCGAGCTGTGCTCGTCCGAAATCAAGATGTTAATTTA
>JAWXUM010000051.1:0-13911 GCA_044432645.1 Clostridia bacterium
GGGTAAGTATACTACTGGTGGAATAAAATCTGTAATAATGAACTATTACAATAAAATTGATAGAAACTTAATACAATTTGACTTATTAGTTGATAGTGATTCGCCTTTAAAAGATTATTCCGATATTGAGAATCTCGGTGGAAAAGTATATGAAGTTACACCAGTAACTAACCCAATTAAAAACATACTAGAGTGTGTAAAAATATTTAAAGAAAATGATTATTATTGCATTCATGGATATATTAATACATTAAATGTGTTTCCGATGTTGGCTGGAAAAATTGCTGGTGTACCTGTTCGTATATCAGAAAACCTAAGTACAGCTCACCCTAGTGAAAAAAAGACCTTTTTTAAAAACATACTAAAGATAATGTCAACGTTATTTCCTACACATATCGCTGCTAATTCAAAATACGCTGCGAATTGGATTTATGGAGAGAAAAATTTACATAAATGTAAAATAATTAGAAACGCTTTAGATTTGGAAAAGTATAAATATGATGAAGAACTTCGTAGCAGTAAAAGAAGTGAACTGGGAGTGACTGATAATTTTGTTATAGGTCACATAGGTAGATATGAATATCAAAAAAATCATGAGTTTTTAATAGATATATTTTATGAAGCTTATAAAAAGGATAATAGTTGTAGGCTGTTGTTAGTTGGATATGGTGAGCTTAAAGACAAAACTTTTTCGAAAATAGCAGAACTTGGGTTAAGAGATTATGTTATTGATGCTGGTGCAACAGAAAATATACTATCACTATATAACTCTATGGATTGCTTTGCACTACCTTCATTCTATGAGGGATTGCCTGTTGTTGGTATAGAAGCACAAGCCACAGGTTTACCATGTATAATTTCAACAGAAGTAACAACGGAAACGGATATAACGGGATTAGTAAAGTTTTTTGATTTGAAAAAAACTTCTGAATATTGGGCAAGTGAGATTTTAAAATATAAAAATGAAAAACGTGAAAATACATATGAAAAAGTTACGAAAAATGGTTATAACATAAAAAATGAAGTTGTAGAGCTACAAAATTATTATTTAGATATTTGCAAGTGTAATACAAAGAAGATGAGGAAAAAATGAAAAAAATAGGAATAGTTTCATGTTATTTTCAACATAACTATGGCAGTATGTTACAGGCGTATGCAACTAAAATGGCATTGGATAAATTAGGTTTAGAAAATGAAACCATAAATATCTCTGGGTTTAATAAGGATATTAAAAAAGCTAAAATCAAATATTTTGTAAAAGCTTCACTTACTTCTACTATATTAGTTTCTAAAATTGGAATGGCAAAAAATGTTTTCAAAAAGAAATTTTCTAAGAATGAATATGGTGTATTATCAAAAATTCGAAATAATAGATTTGATAAATTTGTTGAAGAAAAATTTAATCTATCTGAGAAGTATGGGTCAATTAGTGAGCTGTCAGAGAAATGTAAAACAAATTATTCAGATGTGCTAGTAGGAAGCGACCAACTTTGGCTCCCTGGCAACATTGCAGCGAACTATTATACATTGAACTTTGTTCCAAACGAAGTTAATTCAATAGCTTTTGCAACAAGCTTTGGGCAATCAACTTTGCCTAAAGATAGCACAAAAAAAGCTGCAGTTTTCCTAAAGAAAATCAAACATATCGGAGTACGTGAGAAATCAGGACAAAAATTAGTTAAAGATATAGCAAACCGAGATGTCCCAGTGGTTTGCGACCCAACATTGCTGTTTGATGGAAATGACTGGATGAAAGTTCAACAAGAAGAAGTAATAGAAAAAGAACCATATATTTTCTGCTATTTTCTTGGAAATAACCCTCCTCACCGAGAGTTTGCCAAAAGATTAAAAGCAGAAACAGGTTGCAAAATAGTAGCACTTGTTCACTTAGATGAATTCGTTAAATGCGACGAAGAATACGCAGACAAAAAACCTTATGACGTTGACCCAGCGGACTTCCTAAACTATATAAGAAACGCAAAATACGTATGCACAGACTCGTTCCACTGTTCGGTATTCTCAACTTTATATAAAAAAGATTTCTTCACTTTTAAAAGATACACAAAAAATACAAAGCAATCCACAAACAGCCGAATAGACAACCTATTTGAAATGCTAGGCATAACAGGCAGACTACTAAAGGGCGATGAAAATATAAAAGAATGCATAAGCCTAAAAACAGACTTTGATAAAGTAGATAGAAATCTACAAAAAATACGAAATTTCTCGCATGACTACTTGAGAAAGGCGCTAAACTTAAATGATCAAAATTGAAGATAAATCTAAATGTTGTGCTTGCACGGCTTGTGCTAGTGCTTGCCCTAAAAAGTGCATAAGTATGGAAGCTGACAGCGAGGGATTTTCCTATCCTATCGTAGACACTGAAAACTGCATAGACTGTAGATTTTGTGAAAAAGTTTGCCCAATAGCTACACCTAAAGTTGAAAATCCTTTTGAGCAAGAAGTGTGTATAGTTCAAAATAAAAATCAAAAAGTTCTTAAAGAAAGCACTTCGGGTGGAGCTTTTACTGAAATTGCAAAGTATGTTTTATCTCAAAATGGAGTTGCTTTTGGTGCGTCTTACCATAATGAATTTAAAGTTAAACATATTTATGTTGATAACGAAGAGGATTTGAAACTTTTTAGAAACAGTAAGTATTCTCAAAGTGAATTAGGCGATAGTTACATAAAAGTTCAAGAGTTTTTAATGGCTGGTCGTTGGGTTTGTTTTAGTGGCACACCATGTCAAGTTGAGGGCTTGAACTCATTTTTAGGAAAAGATTATCCAAATTTAATTAAGGTGGATATAGTATGCCATGCTGTTCCATCACCTTTAATATTTAAAAAATATATTGAAAGTAAAAACGATTTAATCGAACAAGGCGTCTCAAATATTTTGTTTAGAGATAAACATTATGGATATAAATATTCTACAATGACCCTTATCAATAACGATAACAAAAAGGTGTATCACAGAGGAATTGACAGTGACCCTATGCTTAGAGCATTTTTTACGAACATCTGCGACAGACCATCTTGTTATGATTGCTCTTTTAAAAAGAGATATAGGGTTTCAGATTTCACGATGTGGGATTGCTTTAGTATTTATGATTATAGCAAAGAATTAGATAACGATAAAGGTGTAACAAATTTATTAATGCATAGCCCTAAGGCAAGAGGAATTTTTGCTGAAATTAAAGATTATTTTAATTATGTAAAAGTTGATGATGTAGTAAAAATTGTAAACACAGCAAAAGAAATGCACCATTCAGTACCGATGAATAGCAAAAGAGAAGCTTTCTTTAAAGATGCTAATTCGCTGAATGGTAAAGATTTGATGAATAAATATTTTCCTGATAATGCAAAAACAAAAGTAAAAAGATTTGTAAGAATTACTTGTTTTAATTTAGGAATATATTCATTTGTTAAGAAAATAGCGAGAAAAATATTAGGAAAGAGATGATGTTAAAAATGAAAACAAAAGTGCTAATTTTTATCGATAGATTGCTTATAGGTGGCATTCAAATATTTGCAAACAATTTAATAAATTATATAGATAAAGAAAAGTTTGAAGTCGATGTATTGGTATTAGATGACGGACAAATTTATCCACTTGAAAATACTTTAAAAGAACAAGGGATAAAAGTTTTTAAATTACAAGGTGTTTGGATAAGAAAGCCACAAGATTTAATCAAACATTCCAAGAAAATCAAAGTTTTTTTCAAAGAGCATAACGACTATGATGTTGTTCATGTGAATTCAGGACCTAAGAATTATGCTGTTTTAAAGTATGCTAAAAAATACGGTGTAAATGTGCGTATAATTCATTCGCACAATACAAATTTTCAAAGTGTAAGCAAAGCACAAAAAATACTAGGTAATATTCTAAAAACAAAAGTTAAAAAGTATGCAACAGACTTTTTTGCTTGTTCTGATTTAGCAAGCAAATGGCTCTTTGGTGAAAATCAAAAGGTCACAATCATACCAAATGCTATTAATTTAGATGATTTTGGATATAACAATGATGTTAGAAGTGATATGCGTAAAAAGTTAAATGTTGAAGATAAAGTGGTAATTGGTAATGTTGGCAGATTCGCCACTCAAAAAAATCATTCAAGGCTAATTGATATTTTTCATGAGATACAAAAAAATAATGAGAATTCAGTCCTATTGCTAGTCGGAACAGGTGAACTTATGAACGAAGTTAAGACAAAAACTAAAACTTTAGGAATTGAAGAAAAAGTGAAATTTTTAGGTTTTAGAGATGACACGAAAAAATTATTCCAAGTGATGGATGTATTTTTAATGCCTTCACTATACGAAGGGCTACCAATTACAGGAGTAGAAGCACAAGCAAGTGGTTTACCATGCGTTTTCTCTAGTACAATCACAAGACAAGCTGCGATTTTAGATGAAACAAAGTATGTCTCACTAGAAGAAAAAAATGAAGTCTGGGCAAAAGAAACTTTATCTTTAATAGGTAAAGTAAACCGAGAAAAATCAAAAGCTTACCTTAAAAACAAAGGATTTGATTTGCCTGATATGGTGCAAACTATTCAAAATTACTATTTGAAATAAAAAAATAAAGGAGTAAGAATATTGCAAAAAATTAGAATAAAAAATAATATGCTTAACTCCACAATAGATGCGAAAAATATTTTGTTGATTTACCCACTACTTGTGATAATGGGTAAGGTGGTTCGTTGGACTATTATGGTTGAAACTCTAATCAATTATAGTAAGGGGTGGGGGTATATTGATGATATTTTATATTATAATTATGATTTTACCTTTTTAGGAGTAAATGATTTGCTGAATGGTTCTCATGGTGAAGATACCAATATGTATATATTTTTTAAAATATTTAGGGCAATATGTTTGAATATTCCTAATGATTTCTATTCGTTTGAAGTAGCTATAACTATTATATACGGACTTATTTTATTTATTCTTTTTACTCAAATAAAGAAAGAAATTTCAATATTAGAGTTTGTATTTGTTTGCTTAGCAATAATGGTTTTAAACGTGTATTGCTTTTCACTTGCAAAAGAAACTTTTCAAATGATTTATTTTTATTTATTATTTTTAGTTTTATATACGGATAAAATACCTGAAAAGCGAAAGTTTTTATCGGCTTTAGCAGTAATACTTTTATCTACATTTACATTTAGAACATACTACTTTTTAATTATTGTATTTACTTTAGTTGCATTCTTTTTAGTGGAATATGCTATTAAAAAGAAACCAGATAATCCAATGTTCAATGTGCTGGTAGTATTTTTAGGATTAGTTGGGTTGTATTCACTAATTATGTTTACATTAAAATTTACTATGCCAACATTATACTTAAGAATGACATCTTCCTTGCTTTGGGCGAGCACTGCAACAAGTTCGTCAAATACTTATACAGAAAATTGGATAGCGACATCATCATATGATACACTAGATGTAATTTTAGAATATGCCATTTATGTATTAAGACTTTTATTTCCATTTGAACTGGTGAGACTTGGTTTAAAATATTTCCCATATATAGTCTATCAGCTTTGTATGACAGGCTTTGTAATACGAACTTTAAAAAGCTATGTGACAAATACCAAAGCACAAAACGTAGCACTTTTATTTATGATAGGGTTTATTTTTACATCAGCAACTTTCGAATCTGACTTCGGTTCATGGATACGCCACGGCGTTGTAACCTTGCCATTGTTATTGATTTTAATCGGTATGGTTAAACCGAAAGAAAGCAAAAAAGGAAAATAAAATGTGGATATTATCAACAAGATTTACTTGTAGTAATAAAAATAAAATATTTATAATAAGCTTTGAAATGTCTAATTTAAATAACGAGGTGAAAAATTGAATAAAAATAATGTGATTAAAAATATGGTGTGGAAATTTGGAGAACGATGTAGCTCGCAAGGCATAGCTTTTATTGTTTCTATTATTTTAGCTAGGGTATTATCGCCTGATGACTATGGAACTATTGCTTTGGTAACTGTATTTATATCAATACTAAATGTGTTTGTTAATAGTGGATTTCCGCACGCTTTAATACAAAAGAAAGATGCAGATGACTTAGATTTTTCTACCGTGTTTTATTTTAATATTGTTTCTTGTGCTTTAATGTATGTTGTTTTATATTTTTGTGCACCTATAATTGCTAATTTTTATAATAATGATGCATTAACTAACTTAATAAGAGTTTTAGGTTTAAAACTAATAATCTCTGGTTTATTGGCAGTGCAAAATTCATATATATCCCAAAAAATGCAATTTAAGAAATTTTTTTATTCTACATTATCTGCGACAATTCTTTCTGGAATTATTGGAATCGCTATGGTATATATTGGCTGTGGGGTTTGGTCTTTGGTTGGTCAAGCACTATCACTTGTATTTATTAGTATGATAGTTTTATGGTTTACGTCTGATTTTAGGCCCAAATTGATGTTTTCTTTTACAAGATTGAAAGGGTTGTTTTCCTTTGGTTGGAAATTATTAATTAATAATATCATAGAAACATTGTATACAAATCTAAGGAGCTTAATTATAGGTAAAGGATATTCTGAATCAGAATTAGCGTATTATAATAAAGCAGAAGAATTTCCAAAATTTGTAATTGTAAATTTAAACACAACAATTGACGGGGTACTGTTTCCTGTTATGGCGAAAACTCAGGATAATATTATTCAGTTAAAAGCAATGACAAGGAAGTCTATTAAAACTACGGGTTACATAGTATGGCCATGTATGATGGGGCTTTTGGCTTGTGGTACACCTATTGTAGAATTAATTTTAACAGATAAATGGTTGCTTTGTGTTCCATATTTAAGATTGTTTTGTATAATGTATGCATTCAAACCAACTCAAACAGCAAACTTAAATGCTATAAAAGCATTAGGTCGTAGTGATTTACTTTTAAAGCTTCAAATCATCAAAAAAACAATAGGCATTTTGTCTATTATATTAACAATGAATTATGGAGTTTATGCAATAGCATTGGCAGCAACAGTCGTTGCACCAATAGAAATGTTTATAAATGCATCACCTAATAAAAGTTTGATAAATTATAGTTATATAGAGCAAGTTAAAGATATATTACCAGCGATTTTAGCTTCAGTATTTATGGGGTTTTGTATTTGGTGGATACAATATTTAAATTTGCATTCAATTACAATTTTACTGATGCAAATAGTAGTGGGTGTAACAGTTTATATTGTGGTTTCAATAGTGTTTAAAATGGAAATTTTCACTATGATTTTAGAAATTATAAAGAAATTAATTAAAAATAATAAAACAAAGGAGAAAGCTAAATGATTACTATACCACGTCTAACAGAGAATGACATGGATAAATTTAGAGGTAAAAAGGTTATTTTAGTAGGTAATGGAATTAATCGCTGTATAGTGCTCCATAAAATCTTTAGTGAATTTAATATAAAAATTTCAGGGTGCTATTTAGAGGAAAATTATAAAACTATAACAATTAAATCTAAATTTAATCTTATTAAAAATTTTAAATTAAAAAAAATAATGAAACCTTATATTCAACTTGAATATGATCTTAAAAATCAGGAAAATACTATAGTTATTATTACAAGTGTTTTTGAAGAAAGCATTACCAAATGTAAAACAATTGTTGAAAAATGTGGTGTTGAAGTTAGCGATATAACAATTGGCGAAATATTGAATTCTTTTTCATATTTAGCACTGTTTAAATGTGTAAATAATTTTTATAATAATATATATTTGAAAGTGAAATGTATTTTTAATGAAATACAAGATACTAAGTTTTTAGAGAAATACTATAAATATAAAGATAACACAGATACACCTATTTTTATTTGTTCACCAACAAAAACTGGAGATTTCACGCTCATAAACACATTTGATATAGTGAATAGTAGAGATGTTAATCAATACAAAATAAATCATTTAAATGTGTGGCATGTGTCTAAAAAAATCAATATAAATTTTATAAAAAAAACTAATTACAAAATAAAGATTTTGGTTGGATTAAGAGATCCTATTTCGCAAAATTTATCAGACTTTTATCAAAAAATATCAGAAACTGGAGTCGATGAAACATGGATTTCGGGAGAAATTATGGAAAAAAGTAACATTAAAAAAAGGGAGATTTTTGAAAAATATAGGATTTTACTATCTGAAAAAAATATAAACATACAAATACTTTGGAATTTATATGTTTTGCGATATGTTTACTCGTTAAAGACAATTGATGCTAGATTACAACGTTCAATACAATTTTTTGTTCATAAATTTCAAGAAAATATTTTAGATATAACAAAATATCCTTTTAACAAAGAAGAAGGATACACAATCATAAAAGAAGAGAACATTGAAATTTTTGTTTATCAACTTGAAAAACTTAACAATCTTGTCCCTGAGTTATCAAAGTGGGTTGATGTTCCTTTTACTGAACTTGTTCGTGGAAATGAAACTAGCGACAAATGGATTGCTGATTCATATAGGCAAGCTCAAAAAGAAATTGAAATTACACAGGAATATTTTGATAAATGCTACAATGAGCCTTATGTGCAGCATTGTTATTCACAAGAAGATATAGAAAAATTTAAAGAGAGATGGAGAATGCACATTAAATGATTACAATACCTAAATTAACGGATAAAGATTTGGAAATATTTAAAGGAAAGAAAGTTGTAATTTGGAGTTATTACAAAAAACAACAGTGCTTATATTCAATATTTAAAAAATATAACATTGATGTAGTTGCTTTTTATGCAAATAATATTATGGATAAAATAAGAAATTCCAATGCAAAATTGCCAGTTATCAATAAAAATCAATTGATAAAATTAAAACAAAAACATAAAAATTTGATTATTCAGTTTTCTTTTTTTGAACCAACAGAAATTCAAAAAGCAACAAGTGAAATGGAATCAATAGGTGTAGAAGTTTCAACAATACCAGTCGGTTCCTTGATAACTACTTTTAATCCAATTATCTATTTAAATAGTTTGAAAAATCGAAACGAATATAAAAATGAAATTAAAAAATGGCAAAAACGATGCTCTAGAAAAGTGAATTATTCAACGAGTGTTTTTGCACGAAAAAATCAAATGCAACCATTGGTAATATGTTTACCAATGAAAACAGGCGATTATACCTTGGCTAACACATTTTATCAGTTTAAAATTCACCCAAAAAACAAAATTCAAAAATTAAATGAGTATATAATAAAACCACTGATGAAAGCAAGTTCAAAGTTTGATTTTGTAAATACTGTTCATAAAACTAGATTAATTAATGATAATATTAAGAAAAAGCAAAATTTAAAAATTATCACAGCAGTTCGAGACCCTATTTCTCAAAACGTATCAACTTTTTTTCAGTTTTTGGATGCAGTAGCAATACAAAACGATTGGATATTAGGTGAGCTAAATGGTGAATATTATTCTCAAGAAAATATCAATAAGTTAGAGGATGTTTTCATTAAAAATGGTCATGATATACAAAAGTTATTTAATGCGTTTATTGCAAGATATATATATGCTGAAAAAAAATTGGAAACAGATTATCCAAAATCAATTCAACAGTTTCATTTAGATTTTAAAAAAGATATTTTTGACATAACAAAAAACCCATTTAACAAAGAAAAAGGTTACACAATCATAAAAGAAGGTAACATTGAAGTTTTTGTATATCAACTAGAAAAGTTAAACAACTTAGTCCCAGAATTATCAGAGTGGGTCGGAGTTCCTTTCACAGAGCTTGTTCGTGGAAACGATGCAAGTGATAAATGGATTGGAGATTCATATAAACAAGCACAAAAAGAGATTGAGATAACTCAGGAATATTTTGACAGATGTTACAGCGAGCCTTATGTTCAGCATTGTTACTCACAAGAGGATATCGAGAAGTTTAAGGCTAGATGGCGTCCACATATTAAAGATTAATACGTTTGAAGTTTAACCACGTAAGATTAATTCTTGTGTGGACAAACTGTTATTATAGGCAAAAGATATGGAGTATAAAATGATAAACCTAAAAAATATAGAAAAAATCTGCTGTGATGTCGCAGTTAAGGCTGGACATAAAATTATGGAGATTTACAATGATGAAAGCAAATTTCAAAACGTTGAGTATAAATCAGACAACTCACCACTTACAATGGCTGACAAAGAGGCGAACGCTATTATTGTGAAAGTTTTGGAAGAAAACTTCCCTGAAATGGCTATTTTGTCCGAAGAGGGCAAAGATAATTTAGATAGACTAAATAATCCATACTGTTTTGTGGTCGACCCACTTGACGGAACTAAAGAGTTCATTAAAAGAAATGGTCAATTCACTGTAAATATTGGACTAGCCTTTGAACATAAAATTATCATGGGTGTCATTTATGTCCCAGCAAGCAAAGAACTTTACTTCGCAAGTAAAGATAATGGTGCTTTTTACACAAATTCTGACGGCGAAACTACACAAATCCACGTTTCAACTGAAACAGATTTAAGCAAAGTTCGTCTTGTAATGAGCAGTTCCCACGGCTGTGAGGAAATGGAAAAACTTATTGAAAAATATAACTTCACCAATTTTGTAAAAATGGGTAGTTCTTTAAAAGGCTGTCTTGTTGCAAAAGGTGATGCAGAACTTTACTACAGACACAACCCAACAATGGAGTGGGACACAGCAGCAATGCAGTGCATAACTGAAGAAGCTGGAGCAATATTCCGTCAAATGGACGGAACTGAAATGCTGTACAACAGAGAAAATTCTTTAAACTACAAAGGTTTCTATATAATTAACACTAAAGAAAATGAACTACAAGGAGATTAAGATGGACGAAAAATCATATTTAGACAAACTCGAAGCAGAAGCAATATATATAATGCGAGAAGTTGCAGCAGAATGTGAACGCCCAGTAATGCTATATTCAATAGGAAAAGATAGCTCAGTAATGCTACACCTAGCAATGAAAGCGTTCTACCCAGAAAAGCCACCGTTCCCATTCATGCACATCGACACAACATGGAAATTCAAAGAAATGGTTGAATTCCGTGACAGAATAGCAAAAGAAAAAGGCATAGAAATGCTTGTTTACTCTAACGAAGAGGGCATTAAAAACAACATAAACCCATTCGACCACGGCAGTGCTTACACCGACACCATGAAAACTCAAGCGTTAAAAGATGCACTTGATAAATATGAGTTTACAGCAGCTTTTGGTGGTGGTAGACGTGACGAGGAAATGTCTAGGGCAAAAGAAAGAATATTCTCATTTAGAAATGAAGACCACGCTTGGGACCCAAAAAACCAACGTCCTGAACTTTGGGACTTGTACAACACATTAATCAACAAAGGCGAAAGTATGCGTGTTTTCCCAATTTCCAACTGGACAGAGGCTGACATTTGGAGATATATTCAACGTGAAAATATCGAAATTGTTCCACTATACTTTGCAGACAAAAGACCAGTTGTAGAGCGTGACGGAATGATGATTATGGTTGATGACGATAGACTAAAGCTAAAAGAAGGCGAAGAAGTCGTAGAAAAATTAGTTAGATTTAGAACTCTTGGCTGTTATCCACTAACAGGAGCAGTCGAGTCACCAGCAACAACTCTTGACGAAATCGTAGAAGAAACACTGGGTGCAGTATCTTCCGAGAGGACAACCCGTGTAATCGACAACGAGGCAAGAGGAAGCATGGAAAGACGTAAAAGGGAGGGCTATTTCTAATGAAAGGCTTATTAAAATTTATAACTTGTGGTAGTGTTGATGACGGAAAATCTACCCTAATCGGACATATATTATACGATTCAAAACTATTATTTGCAGACCAAGAAAACGCACTAATACTAGACAGTAAAATCGGTAGCCGTGAAGCACAAATAGATTATTCATTACTGCTTGACGGACTAATGGCAGAGCGTGAGCAAGGAATTACAATCGATGTTGCCTACAGATATTTCAACACAGAAAAACGTAATTTCATCGTAGCAGACACACCAGGACATGAAGAATACACAAGAAATATGGCAGTTGGTGCAAGCTTTGCTGAACTTGCAATAATTTTGCTAGATGCTACAAAAGGAATTCTAACCCAAACAAGACGTCATACAAGAATTTGTAATCTAATGGGTATTCGTCATTTCGTATTTGCAGTAAATAAAATGGATTTAGTGAATTATGATGAAGAAACATATAGAACAATCGAGAGTGATGTTAAAGCTTTAATTGAGAAAAATAATTACGAATATTCTAGCATAAAATTCATCCCAGTTAGTGCGACAGAGGGTGATAATGTTACAAAATCATCTGCAAATATGCCTTGGTATGATGAAAGTCCACTTCTTGAATATCTTGAAAATGTAGATACTTCCGAAAAAGAAGAGCAAAAATCATTTATGATGCCTGTTCAAAGAGTGTGCCGTCCAAACCTTGATTTTAGAGGTTTCCAAGGACAAATTTCTCGTGGTGCTGTTTCAGTTGGTGAGGAAATAACTATTCTTCCAAGCAAAGAAAAAGCACTTGTAAAGGAAATTTACAATACAGATACTAAAGTTCAAAAAGCAAGTTTCGGCGAGGCAGTAACAGTTTCTCTTGACAGAGAAGTTGACTGCTCACGTGGTTGTGTTATAGCCAAAGATGAGCATTCAACAACAAGACTAATCCGTGCAGATTTAATCTGGATGGACGACGAAAACCTTGTAGTTGGTAGAAACTTTTTGTTAAAAATTGGCACAAAACTTGTTCCAGCAACAATCATGAACATTCACTACTGCATAGATGTTAATACAGGCGAAAAATTGCTTGCAGAAAATGCAGAGAAAAATGATATTATCAACTGCGATATTTCACTTTCAGAAAAAGTTCTGCTTGAGTCATTCAAAGATAACAAGGAGCTTGGCAGATTTATTCTTGTTAACAGAATTACACACATGACATCAGCTTGTGGTGTTGTTGAGCATAAACTTTATCGTTCTGATAACCTAACATGGCAAAATCTAGACATTACAAAAGAGTACAGAGCGAACCAAAAAAACCAAACTCCAAAAACAATTTGGTTCACAGGACTTTCAGGCTCAGGTAAGTCAACAGTTGCAAACCAACTGGAAAAAGAGCTTGCTGTAGCTGGAAAACACACAATGCTTCTTGATGGCGATAATATTAGAATTGGTTTAAACAACAACTTAGGATTTGCAGAAGAAGACAGAATAGAAAATATCAGACGTGTGGCAGAAGTTGCAAAATTAATGAACGACGCTGGACTAATCGTTCTTGTTTCTGTAATCTCACCATACGAAGCTGACAGAGAGAACGCAAGAAAAATCATAGGCGATAGCTTTGTTTTGGTTCACATTTCAACTTCACTAGAAGAATGTATCAGACGTGACACAAAAAACCTATACCAAAAAGCAATCAAAGGTGAAATTAAAAACTTCACAGGCATCTCAAGTCCATATGAAAGACCAGTTAACGCTGAGATTACTATTGATACTGAACATACTTTGGTAGAAGATGCTGCACAGCAAATTTTGAAACAAATTTTGTAATTAATATATAGTTAAATGTGATATAATTAATATTTTACTAAAATTCATTGTGAAATAGATTTAATACATTGAATGTAAAGTCAATTTTTTCTGGGATGAAAGTTGAAAGTAGGACATAAAACATAATTAATAGAATCATGTGTACACCACGCAGTAACTGTGAAATATACAATGCTAATTTTTTTGCGTGGTTTGTGTTGTGTTATATAACAGTTTTACGAAATCTTTTTCAAGTAAACTTGGCAAAATTTAACAAACTTAAAATATTTTAAAATTTAGGGGTGAAAAAACGCTTCTAAGTGAGGAAATAAGTGTAAGGGTAAAAACTCTTTCACTTATTTCCTTTTTTTATTGGAAATCGAACCTTGAAAATTGAATA
>JAWXUM010000052.1:0-13556 GCA_044432645.1 Clostridia bacterium
AAGTTATCACTTAAAATGCTCGAAGCCTTAGAAAATAACAAAATAGCCTTATGCGAGGCAGAAGTAGGAACTGGAAAAACCCACGCTTATCTATTAGCAAGCGTTGTACATAATTTATATTCAAAAAACAAGAAATCGGTGGTAATTTCCACATCAACCATAGCATTACAAAACGCAATTGTGTCGGAATACATTCCACAAATCTCAAAAGTTTTACAGGAAAATAATATTATTTCAAAACCACTAAAATTTACAATCCGTAAAGGAAAGAGCAATTATATATGTGATGCAAAGCTCAAAAGATACATTAATTCATCGCAGAAAAGAGAAATAAAAGGTGTGTCAAAATTAAATGGCATAAATTTGGAAATAGCAAACTTGCCAAAAGAAATGGAAAAAAGAATTTGCGTTACAGACTGCGATTTAAACTGTGAATTTAAAAATAATTGTCGATATAAAAAGTTTATAAACGAGGCAAGTTTAAACAAGTTTGACTTTCAAATAGTAAACCACAACTATTTTATAGCTGATATTTTATTTAAAAAGCAAACCGATAAATCTTTGCTTTCTGACTTTGGACAAGTTATTGTTGACGAAGCACATAAACTTCCAAGCACGATAAATGATATGTACGGCAAAAGTATTCTTGAAAATGAAGTTCCTAAGATTTTAAGAGAACTAGCAAGTTTGCGTAAAGTTTCTATTGCAACTTACGAAGAAACTATAGCACTTAATAAGCAGGTGTTTGAGTACGCAAAAATATATAACAGCGAGCATTTTATGCTTAAAAAACAGTTGAGATTTAAGCTCGAGAAAATGCTCAAACATCTAAATCGTGCAATTAAGCCAGCTAGGAAAATTGCTTTGAAAAATTATAAACATAAAAAATTTGTTGAACACTTTGAAAATTTAATTGCTAAATTTGAAGAACTTGCTGTACCAAACGCTAATATTCTTTGGCTAGAAAAAGAAAATCAGATTAATAAAATTGCTTATTTAAGCCAAAAAGTTAAAAAAGAAATTACAGCTGATTTATGGGGGATAAATGTTCCAACAATTCTAACTTCAGGAACAATATCAGTAAATGGCGATTTTTCACATTTGGAAGAAAATTTAGGATTAATAGAACACGAAAATAGAATTTTGCGAACCAATACCTATTCACCATTCGATTACAAAAAACAAGCTATACTTTATATGCCGAAAAAAATGCCATATCCGAATTATGAAAATGCAAATTACAAAATCAAAATAGCTTATGAAATCGAAAAATTAATCAAAGCTACGCATGGACATACATTAATACTTTTCACTTCGTACAAATTCTTAGATGATGTGTTTTATGAAATTCAATCTAAGAATTTACTATTTCCACTTTTTAAAATGACAAAAGGCAAGCTTAATATTATTGATGAATTTAAAAAGAGTAAAAATGGAGTTTTGTTTGCAAGTGATGCAGCAGGCGAAGGCATTGATATTGCTGGTGATGTTTTATCAAGTTTAATAGTTGTGAAACTTCCTTTTCCAATGCCTAATGCAAAGTTGGAATATGAAAGACAACGCAAAAACAACCATAACGAGTTTATGCAAAAAGACGTTGTTCCACAAATGATTATAAAACTTCGACAGTGGATAGGTCGTGGAATTCGTAGAGAAAGTGACACCTGCACATTTGCTATTTTAGACCTAAGAGCTAGTGGCAGATACAGAGAAACAATACTTAATGCTCTACCTGAAATGCCAGTGACAACAAGCAGAACAGATGTAAGTCAGTTTATCTTAGATAATAAAAATATTGAATATTTTGAATAAGGAAAAAATTTATATGAAACGTGGAGAAATATATTTGGTAGATTTTGACCCAGTAATTGGGTCAGAACAAGGTGGTGTTCGTCCAGCCTTGATTGTTCAAAATGACATGGGAAATGAACATAGCACAACATTAATCGTAGCACCGATAACAAGTAAAATCAAAGCCTTACCAACTCATGTGTTTGTTGGTAAGGCTTTAGAATATCCATCACAAGTGCAGTTAGAACAAATTAGAACTGTTGACAAAATTCGTGTGCGAAAACATATAGCGACTTTAAGCAATAGGCAAATGAAAAAAATTAATAGAGCTTTTAAAATAAGTTTAGGACTAAGATAAGGGGAATTTTATGGTAGAAGAAAATAAGTTTTATGTGATGATGCAACTGTTAAAATTATTAGTGAGAGCTGATGAAATTGAGAAAGATATAGCTGATAAAACAGCTTTAAATCTTGCTAAGAAATATGGTGAAAATCCAATTTATCTTTGGTAGTATTGGGTATAGCTTTTGAACTCTCATTGTGGTATAGTCGTTTTAAGTTGAAAAACGTCTGAATATTGGTGAGATAAAATTTTGCGTATCAAGGCGGAGGAATGAGCAATACTGGCGTATACGATTGACGACAACGAAGATAGGCGAAATTTTAGCCACCAAGATATGATGGTTTTCAGCTTAAACGACTATAAGGTTTAGTAACAGGGAAAGAGGTGAACTAAAATGAATATAACTGAAATTATTGGAACAAGTGCATTAAAAAGAGAAATAATCCATATTGATGCAACTAAAGCAAAAGAAAGCGTTAAAATTAGAGTGGCTGGTTATGCAAGGGTTAGCCGAGATTCAGATGACCAATTGAACTCATTTTATGCACAAATCAAACACTATAAAAAAGTTATAGAGAATAACCAAAATTATGAACTTGTAGAAGTTTATGCTGACGAGGGAATAACTGGAGTATCAACTGAAAATCGTCAAGAGTTCAATAGAATGATAGAAGATTGCAAAGACGGAAAAATAGATAGAATTATAACCAAGTCCACAAGTAGATTTTCAAGAAATACATTAGACAGTATAGCAGTTATAAGAGAACTCAAAGGAATGGGAGTTACAGTTTTATTTGAAAAAGAGGGGATAGACACAGAGGTACTCACAAGTGAAAATATATTTACTCTGTACTCGTTATTCGCTCAAGAAGAATCAATAAGTATTTCTAAAAATGTTAAAAAAGGTAAAAGAGTACAAATGGCAAAGGGCGAGTATTCTTTATCAAACCCAGCTTATGGATATAAACTTGAAAATAAACAGTTAGTTGTAAATGAGGAAGAAGCCCAAATAGTTCGCAGAATTTTCAGTGAATATTTAAGTGGAAATGGTACAAGAGAAATTTCAAGAAACTTAAGTATAGAAAATATTCCGACAAAAACTGGAAAGGAAAGATGGGAAAGACGAAGTGTATCATACATATTAAAAAATGAAAAATATATAGGCGATATGCTGTTACAGAAAAAATATAACGAAGATGTTCTTCCCTATAAACAAAATATAAACAGGGGAGTGTTACAGCAATATTATGTAAAAGATACACATGAAGCTATAATTGATAGATTACAGTTTGAACTAGTAAAAATTTTACTAGAAAATAAATATGCTAAAGTGCAATATGGAGAATATTTATTAAGCAGAAAAATCAAGTGCAAAGAGTGTGGAACTTTATATGGCAGAAAATTAGGCAATAACAAAATATATTGGGTGTGTAGGCAACATGATGAAGATAAAAATACTTGTGGTAGCGAGCGATTATTAGAAGAAAAAATTTATCAAGCGTTTATTAGAATGTACAACAAATTAAGAAAAAATTACAAATTAATATTAAACCCAATGCTAGATGTTATGTATAAACTTCAGGAGCTTGAACAAAGAGAAAATTTAGAGCTTCGAGAAATAAGTGAAAAAATATCAAAGCTAAGTGAGCAGAATCATAAAATGTCTGAAATGTTATCAAAAGGCATACTTGATTCTGCTATTTTTATATCCAAAAGTAATGAGTTCAAGCGAAAATTAACTGAAGAAAAGAAGAAAAAGGCAATTATTTTATCAAAGCTTATAAAAGACAATATACTAGAAGAAACTGAAAATCTAATAGAATGTTTAGAAGAAAATGCTGAGTATATATATGAAATAAATACATCAATTTTCAATGAGGTAATAAAGGAGATTAGAGCAAAAGATAAAAATACAATAGAATTTGTATTAGTAAATGATTTAGTAATGACAGAAAGGTTAAGCTGAAAAATGGCACAAAATAGAACAATTCCTTATGGTTATAAAATCGAAAATGGCTCTGTGAAGATAGAGCCAAGCGAAAAAGATACTGTTATAGGGATATATGAAATGTACATAAATGGCAATTCATACTTGCAAATTGCTAATAATCTTACATTGAAAAAGGTAAGATATATAAAAGAAAAATCTTGTTGGAATAAAAATATGGTAGCAAGGATACTTCAAAACAATATATATTTAGGAACAGAAAAATATCTTAAAATAATAGATGAAAGCTTATTTTTAGAAGTTCAATCTGTAATGAAACCGTATACAATAACCGAAGTTCCAGAAATAAAACAATTAAAGCCAAAATTAGTTTGCAGTGAATGTGGCAAACGCATAAGACGAAGAATAAAACCAAACGGACATGAAAGGTGGTTTTGTCCAACAGATACAAAACATATTGCCTTGGCTATTAGCGATGAAGTTATAATATCAAATATATTGCAAGTGCAAAGAACGATTGTTAATAGTGTTAAAAATCAAGATGATGATGAAAAAATATTATCTTTAGAAGTAGTTAAAATTGAGAACGAAATTAACAGATTATTAGAGCAAAAGCAAATGAATATTGCAGAAGTAAAAAGTAAAATAATGCAATTAGCACAACTAAAATACAGTATATGCAAAGATGTATTCTTCCTAAATCCCAAGCTTATAAAAGAGTTAGAGCAAAACAAGAACAAAATCAATGCAGAACTGCTAGATGAATATATAGAGAAAATAGAAATATCTAGGAATGAAGTGAGTAAAATATTGCTTAAAAATGGGCAAGAAATTTTGAAAGGTAATGAAAGTAATGAATAATATTAAGCGTGAAGTTACGATAATACCTGGTAATGGAATGTATGGTCAAGCAGATAAAAGCCATAGACAACTTAGAGTTGCATCATATAGCCGTGTTTCAACAGACAGCGAAGAACAATTAACAAGCTTTGTGTCACAAAAATCATATTATACAGAGATGATACTGAAAAATCCAAAATGGACTTTAGCTAATACATACGCAGATGAGGGGATATCAGGTGCAACAGCTGAAAAAAGACCTGATTTCATGAAAATGATAAGACACTGCAAAAAAGGCAAAATAGATTTAATAATAACAAAATCTATAAGTAGATTTGCGAGAAATACGCTTGATAGTATAGGCTATGTGAGAAAGTTAAAAGCAATGGGAGTTGGGGTAATATTCGAGAAAGAAAATATAAACACCCTAGAAGAAAACAGCGAAGTTGTGCTGACAATTTTATCAAGCTTAGCACAAGAAGAATTAAATTCACTAAGTCTTAATGTTAAAATGGGCAAAAGAATGGCAATGCAAGAGGGTAAAGTATATTATCAATACGATAATTTTTACGGATATAAAAAAGGTGAAAGTGGAGAACCTGAAATAATTGCAGAAGAAGCGAAGATAGTTAAAAGGATTTTTCAAGCCTATATATCAGGTGGAACAACTAGAACAATCACTGAAGATTTAAATAGGAAAAATATTAAATATAGAAAAAACAAAAAATGGGGAATACACACAATTAGGTCAATACTAATAAACGAAAAATATTGTGGCGATGTAATTTTACAGAAAACTTATGTGACCGACCCTATAACAAAGAAATCTAAGAAAAACAACGGCGAATTGCCGAAAGTATATATCAAAAATAATCATATTGGAATTATAAGCAGAGAAATATTTGAAAAAACTCAAGAAGAAAACGCTAGGAGAAGTAGCAAGAAAAAGACATCAAAAACAGCTTTAACTGAAAACGGAAAGTACAG
The DNA here is from genome assembly GCA_044432645.1 of Clostridia bacterium. Lineage (GTDB taxonomy): Bacteria > Bacillota > Clostridia > Oscillospirales > Acutalibacteraceae > SIG603. Next base: position 5,910 of record JAWXUM010000052.1, read on the forward strand.
TAGAATGTACGCACTAAGTGAAATTCTAATATGTGGACATTGTGGAACACCATATAAAAGGTATAGATGGACAAAACATAGTGGCGAAAAATATGCAGTATGGCGTTGCATAAATAGGGTAGATTATGGAACAAAATACTGCGATAAATCAATTACTATAGATGAAGAAAGCTTGCACAAAGCAATCATGACGGCAATATTAGCGGGATATAAAAATAGTAAAGTCATACCATTAGAATTAACATCAGAACTAAGATTAGTTATGAGGAACAAGCGAAATCCTAAAGTTGATATAGACTTAATGGAAAAGCAAATCTCAGATTTAATAAATGAAACTATGGAAATATTTATGCGAAGTATAGATATAGAAGACGAATACGAAAAAATTCAACTAGAAAAGAAAATGCAAAGCTTGTCTGATGAAAGCAAAAAGTTGCAAAATATAGTAGATGAACATAAAGCCAAAAATAAATCAGAAGATGAGATTGACGAAAAAATAGAAGAAATAAATACATATTTAAAAAGTGAACCAAGTGATTTATATGAATACGATGACACACTTGTAAGACAAATAATTGACACAATAAAAGTAATTTCAGCAGATAAAATAAAGGTTTACTTTAAAAATGGAACTGAATACGAACAAAGTATGAGCTTGAAGATTAAAAGTAAAATTGATTAAATATTTAAAAACTTGATATTTTGATAAAAATAGTGTATACTATTTTTATCAAAATTAAAAGTAGGAGTATAATTTAAATGAAAATAGCAAAAGAAATTAAAAATAGAATTGATGAATTTGAACTTGGAACAGTATTTCTTGCTACTGATTTTGCGGATATTTCACATAGTTCGAGAGTAGGAGTGGTTCTTTCTCGTTTAGAAAAAGAAGGGGCTATTTTAAGAATTATGCATGGTGTGTATGAAAAGCCTGAATATAACGAATTTTTAGAAGAATATATCGCTGTAAATCCCAATAAAGTAGCACAAGCACTTGCACATAATTATGGTTGGACTATTGTACCAGCTGGTGATACGGCGTTAAATTTACTTGGTCTTTCAACACAAGTGCCATCGTCGTGGGTATATGTTAGCGATGGAAATTATAAAGAGTATACTTACAATAATACTATTATTAAATTCAAACGCACAACTAACAAAGAAATATCAAAACTTTCCTATAAAACTGCACTTGTGGTGCAAGCTTTAAAAGCATTAGGTAAAGAAAATATTGATGATGTAATAATAGGAAAATTAAAAAACAACTTAAATAGTATTGAAAAAAGTTTAATGTTAAAAGAAACAAAAATAGTAACATCATGGGTTTATGAATATATAAAAGAAATATGTAACTGTGATGAAGATTGAGAATAAAAGAAAGGTTGGTCACGGATGACAAGCTTAATGTTTAAATAACATTTTGTACGGAATCTATGACATGGTCATATCAATGAGAAATATTGCAAAATTAAACGAGAGTGATAGAAAAGCGTTGTTTCAAAACACTGCTGCGAAAATGGGATTGACAGATGCAATTATAGAAAAAGATTTTTGGGTTTGCTTTATGTTAGATTATCTTTTTAATTGCTCAAAATGGAAAAATCATATTGCTTTTAAAGGTGGTACTAGTTTATCAAAGTCTTATGGAATTATCGAAAGATTTTCTGAAGATATAGATTTGATACTCGATTGGCGTGTGTTAGGATTAAAATTAAATGAACCATGGGAAAATAGAAGTAATACTAAGAAGGATTTGTTTAATAAAGAAATAAACACAAAAACTGAAAAATTTTTAAAGGAAATTTTCATGCCTTCAATTTTAGAAGAAATTCAAAAAGAAATCAATGCTCCTGTACGATGTTATATAGAAGAAATAGACCCTCAAACAGTAGTATTTGAATATAGTCGTAGTTTTGAAGATGCGTCTATACTGCCAGTTATACGTCTTGAAATAGGAGCATTGGCAGCATGGACTCCAGCAAAAGACAAATTAATTTCTCCGTATTCAGCTATTCAATATCCAAAGTTGTTTTCTCAACCCCAAACAAAAATTTTAACAGTTCTGCCTAAAAGAACATTTTGGGAAAAGGTTACAATATTGCATAGGGAAGCGTACAGACCTGAAAATAAAGTGTTTCCAACACGGTACTCTCGCCACTATTATGATCTGTTTTGTATGGGAAACACTATAGTAAAAGATGATGCTTTTACTGATATAGATTTGTTAGAAAAAGTAGTGAAATTTAAAGATAAATTTTATCGTTGTACATGGGCGAGATATGATTTAGCTAAAATAGGATCTTTGAAACTTTTACCACCAGAGTGTAACTTGCAAGTGTTAAAAGATGATTACCTACATATGCAAAATATGATTTTTGGTCATAAACCTAGTTTTGATGCAATTATTACTGAGTTAGAAAAGTTAGAAAAAGAGATGAACCAGATTATAAAATCTAATAAGGTATAGAATACTTAAACATTCTTTAAAAACTACGGACTTGTTAGAGGGCGAAATAACCAAACATTTAGATGATGGGATTTTTGAATTAAGAGTGAAGTTTTCTTCTGATATCACTCGAATATTGTATTTTTTCCATATTGGCAGAAAAATAATTTTAACTAATGGATTTGTTAAGAAAACGCAAAAAACACCACCTAGAGAAATTGAACTTGCTAAAAAATATCGCAAGGATTACCTTGAAAAGGAGGGTAAATAAATGAACTTACAAGAAATGGAAGCAGTTCTTCTAAAAGATGAAGAAACAAAAGCGGAATATGAAGTATTAGCACCTGAGTATGAACTCATAAAAGCAGTTTTAAATGCAAGAAAAACAGCAAAGTTAACACAACAACAGCTTGCAGACAAAGCTGGAGTTGATAGAGCAGATATTTCAAAACTTGAAAACGGAAATGCAAACCCTACATTTAATATGCTCCAAAGATTAGCTGAAAGCATGAATATGTCAATTAAACTTGAGTTTGTACCAAAAATTAGAAATAAAATTCAAAGTTTATCTGATGAAAGCGAAAAGTTGTAAAATATTGATAAAATAAAGCTATACTTCAAAAATGGAACAGAGTACGAACAAAGTATGAGTTTGAAGATTAAAAGTAAAGCTATCTTGTTTATAGACTGTTTTGAAATAAAAATAGATCTATTCATAATATATTATAGAAATAATATTAAAAATCTGTTATAATAAAATAAAAGATTGTGAGGTGCTATTATGGCGTCGGTAATGGAAATGAATTTAAACTATACACTAGGCACACAAAAAATAGAAAAAGTTAATCCTAGTAAAGAGGCAATTCGCTTGTGCAATGAAATGTCCAAGAAAAATATTAGTGCCAATGAAGCTGTAGAGGCAATTAAACTGAAATATAGAATACCTAAAGGTGTATAATATGAGCGACGGGTTTAGTAAATACGATGTTTATGTGGTTAATGGCTCAATTTATTGTTATAAGGGTACAAATGTGCTTAGAAACAAATTTGCTATAAAAGATAATTGATAGTCATGTCGCAAAAGTGTATAAAAAATCTTAAATTATAAGGGTGTATATTCTAAATATTTGGAGGGATATTTTATGTCAAAAGAAATTGAACTTTTTGAAGATAAAAAAATTCGTACTGCTTGGGATCCAGAGCAAGAAAAATGGTACTTTTCGGTTGTTGATGTTGTGCAAGTATTAACTGATAGTGTTGATGGAAGGAAATATTGGAATAAGTTAAAACAAAGACTTCGAGAGGAAGGAAGTCAACTGGTGACAAATTGTCACCAGTTGAAAATGAAAGCTACAGATGGCAAAAATCGTTTGACCGACGTTGCTGATACAGAACAATTATTCCGTATAATTCAGTCTATACCATCACCGAAAGCTGAACCATTTAAGTTATGGCTTGCAAGAGTTGGCAGTGAGAGAATTGAAGAAACTATCGACCCAGAACAAGCCATTGATAGAGCATTTGAAACTTATTTGAAAAAAGGTTACAGCAAAGAATGGATTGGGCAACGACTTCTTAATATAAAAATACGAAATAATCTTACAGATGAGTGGGACAGTCGTGGCGTTAAAAAAGGTATTGAATATGCTATATTGACAGATGAAATTACAAAAGCATGGGCAGGAGTTACAACAAGACAATACAAGGAACTTAAAGGATTAAAAAAAGAAAATTTGCGTGATAACATGAGTGACCTTGAACTTGTACTTACAATGCTTGCAGAAGCTACTACTACCGAACTTTCAAAAGTAACAAATCCGTCCACTTTTGCAGAAAATAAAAAAATTGCAAAAGATGGTGGCACAGTAGCTGGAAATGCTCGTAAAGAAATTGAAGAAAGAACAGGAAATCCTGTACTTACCGATAAAACTGCAACAGATTTCACAAGCTTAATTTCAGATATTATCACTGCAAATTTATCTGGTGGCAAAGATGATGAAGAATCATAAAATATGAGGTAACACATTATGTATAACGATAAAAACTTTACGGAAAATGATTGGAAACTTTTTAAAAGTAAAATTGGGCAGTGGCAAGAGTTGCACATAGACAGGCTCAATAATAAGTACATTCAGTTACTTAGTGATAAGGATAAAGTGTCGTCTGAAAAATTTTGGGAGTTACATAAAAGAATTCAAAAAGACAAATATAATACTGGAGTTCAAATAGAAGTGCGACGTTCAAATTTAATTCCAAGCATTATGGAATTAATTAATGACGGAATTATACATGAAAAGGAATTAGAAGAATTTAGTCCTGAATTAAGAGAAAAAATTGATTATTTGAGAAAAAGGTTTTGAAAATTATCAGTTTTTAATATAAGAATATTTTATCAAAAGACTTACAAGCATTTTAGTTTGCAAGTCTTTTTTGCATAAGTAATAGAAAGAAAGGGAAATACGCAGAGCTGAAAGGTTCTGCTTGTCATTTAATATGAGTAATAAAAAATTAATTTTAAATAAAATAGAAGATTTCTATAGTGAAAATTTAAAACCAAGTAACGAACAACTAATGCAGCTATATACATATATTGGCAAGATTATCAGCAGTGAAGATAAAAGAGGGTTTATCGCTAATTTAGCTAATTTAATTAAAATGGAACTACCAAATCTAAAAGGTTTTTCTCCAAGAAATTTGAGAAGAATGAGAGATTTTTACCAAACATATAAATGTGATGCTAATTTGTTAAATAAAGCAGAAAAACTAAACTGGACACAAAATATTGTCATATTAGAACTTTGTAAATCGAATGAAGAACGAGATTTCTATTTAGAAAAAGCACTAAATGAAAGCATTTCTAAACTGAAATTAATAGAATTGATAAACTCAAATTTATACGAAGAAGAACTAGCAAAAGAACAGCCGATTTGTGCGACTGTGAGAGAGTTTTTATTAGCGAATACTAACACAACAAGCAGTATGTTTAGTAAGGTTTTTAACAGCATTGTAAGCATTTGTGAAAAACTCTGTAAAAACAAAAATTCAATATTTCGACCCAGTAATTGTTTTCATATAGTTAATTGTATTTTTGCTGTAAATGTGCTAAAATATATTTAATAAAACATTTTAAGGGGTGGAGTATGAGCGACTTGTTTATTGATGATAAAAATAAAGATTTTTCCAAAATTATTGAATTAATAGAGAAATCAAGAGAAAATGCTTTGCGAAAAGTTAATGAAGAGTTGATTATGCTTTATTGGAATGTTGGCAAATTTTTGTCAAATGAAATTCAAAATCATAATTTTGGCGAATCATATATAGATGGTATTGCGAAAGAAATAAAAGAAAATTATCCTGAAATAAAAGGTTTTAACAGACGTGGACTTTATCGAATGAAGCAATTTTATGAAACTTATAAGGATAATGAATTTGTGTCAACACTGTTGACACAAATTAGTTGGTCACAGCATTTAGCTATTTTATCATCATCTAAAAGTGATGAAGAAAGACAATTTTATTTAATTTTATCTATAAAAGAAAGATATTCAGTTAGAGAACTTCAAAGACAAATAGATAGTGGATATTTTCAAAGATATATGTTATCAAAAGAAAAACTTCAACCACTTGCAGTTTCAGAAAAAATTAAAAATGTGTTTCTTGATAGCTATGTATTAGAGTTTTTGGATTTACCAGAAACGTTTTCAGAACATGATTTCCAAAAGGCAATAATATAGAATATCAAAAAATTTATATTAGAGTTTGGAAAAGATTTTACGTTTATAGGTGAGGAATACAAAGTTCAAGTTGGTGGACATGATTATTTTATCGACTTATTATTCTACCATAGAGGACTTGCTTGTTTGGTTGCGTTTGAACTGAAAATCGGAGCATTTAAACCTGAGTATATCGGAAAAGTGAATTTTTATTTAGAAGCACTTGATAGAGAACATAAAAAAGAACACGAAAACCCAAGTGTTGGAGTTATCTTATGTTCAAGCAAAGATGATGAAGTTGTAGAATTTGCAATTTCAAGAAGTTTATCTCCAACACTAATCGCAGAATATCAAACAAAATTAATTGATAAAGATTTACTAAAACAAAAATTACATGAATTTTCTTTGTTGGCAGAGAATGTGGATGAAGATGCAAAAACGGAAATATCTATAAATAATATAAGTGAAATTGAAAGAGAACAATTACGAAAGCAAAAATCAAGTAAAAAGAAGATGTTGGATGAATAAAGGACACTTTTGTTCAAATCTTATTACCTATTAGTGATAATGTGATAAAAAATTTAAAAAATAGATTAGTTTTCTAAAAATTGTCTCAAAAAATTAGTAACTGCAAAACCTCGAAAAATGGCTATTTAAAGCCATTTTTCGAGTGAACTGTAATAGTTCAAATCCCCTAAAAAAATGCTCGCCAGTTCATTTTTGGGGTACCCCTCCAAGAAGTGTGACCAATTTGGATGTCATACAAGAAAACAGCCAAAAACACCCCTAAAAGGGCAGTTTTTGGCTGTTTTTTTATTTTTCAGAGTGAAAATATATGGTGTAATAGTTTGGATATCATAAACACGTTTTTGGATTTGAACTCTCACATTTTGAAATAAATTGAATAAATACACAAAAAGGCCTAGTTTCTTAAAATTAATTTTTTAAGTTGCTAGGCCTTTTTTGTTTTTATATATAAAAAATTGAAAGGAAAAAATAAGATGTTAATTCAATACAAGAAAAATGGGCGAACCCAATTGTACTGTGACGATGACATTTCAGTGCAAAAGAAAATTGTCGAAGAAGAAATATCAAAACCATTTGAAAGCTGTGGAAAGTGCAACTATGCCTCTCATGGCTTTTTGTGTTTTAAGGAAGAAGGTGATTGCTTAAAAACAGCTTTAGAAAAAAGTCAGAAAAAGCAAAATGATTTTAAAGGAGAAAAAATATGAGATTTTACATTAATAATGGAAACAAGCAGCGAAGTATAAATTTACCTTGCAAGGAGAAAGAAATTGCAGAATGCTATGAGGACTTAGGTCTTGAGAACAGCACAAAATCAAAAATCACAATCGGTGAAGTATATATCAACGATAATTTATCCGAAATATTAATGGATAAAGAAACCACACTTGATGAATTAAACTTTTTCACGAAATACTTTGATAGCCTTTCACAAAATGAAATCAAGACTTTTTATGCAGTAGC
>JAWXUM010000053.1:0-13423 GCA_044432645.1 Clostridia bacterium
CTAGTGATGCCAAACATCTTAAAGTTATGGATATTTTAAATATGCAAGGCAGAAAAAAAGCACAATATATCGCAGAAGCTGTTATTGCATTTGAGTCGCAAATTAATATTGATGGTGAAACGAAAAATAGTGATGATAATTTAAGATACCAAGTAACTTCAATCGTTCAGCAAATTTTATCAAAAAATAAAGCACCAAGTAAAGAAATCTCAACCAGCAAAAACCAAATTGAACCACATAAAAAACGTAAAATTATAAAAACCGAAATTAAATCTATCTCACAAGATGCAGAAAACAATATATCAAATGATGATTTTGATATGATAATGGGCTTACTTGACGACTTCAAATAACGAAGTCGTCATTATTTTTTCTTTTTGGGTGGATTTAAAAATATTCGAAAATTGCAAAATTCAAAAAAAAATTGAGACCACAAGATTCAAAAGTATACTTATAGAGTGAAAGGGAATGTACTTTATTTTACGGTTTTAATAATTTAGTATATGAACTTCAAAATAAGCTAATCAAAATATAAAAATAACAGGAGGGATACATATGAAAAAGAAACATATTGTTTTATTAGTGCTTGGATTACTACTTATTTTTGGGGTGATATTTTTCTTGTCAATACCAAATAAACCAGAAGGAGCTACAGATGTTATACAATTGTATGAAATAAGTGAATCTTCACAAGAACGATTAGAATTAAAACTAATCGATGAATATAGAGGAAATATTCATTACTCATGGGGTGAACCAGATGAAACAGTTCCAAACACATATTCTAACAAGTATTATTTAGATGACAATGACAGTGAATATTTCTTGCTCTACTATGATAGCTATATTGATAAATATTATTTGGATGACACACAGAGTGAATATATCACACTTTACTATGGTAGCGACAACTATATCATAGATTTTGAGTTTGGAAATGAATAATAAACAAGCTATATCTTTATTAGTTATTATCTTCTAAGCAATGCATAGTGAATTTTGAGCAATTATAGTGTATAATATATAATAATAGTAAAATTATAAGGATAGTTCACTAAAATCAAAGGAGGTAAGAGTGTGGATGATTTAACCATTATCAAGTTGTACTTTGCTCGTGATGAAAAAGCAATCAAAGAGACAGACTTGAAATACGGTCGATTGTGCTTTAATGTATCTATCAATATTTTAGGTAATAACGATGATTCACAAGAATGTGTGAACGATACATACCTAAATGTGTGGAATGCAATCCCACCAACTAGACCGAACAATTTTATGGCTTTTATCTGTAAGATTGCAAGGAACCTATCTTTAACAAGGCTGAAATATAACAACAGGCTGAAACGCTCTGGTGACACAGAAATTTCTTTTGCAGAGCTAGAAAATATTTTACCTGATAATAAAATAATGTCTGATTTTAATGATGAAGATATAGGAAAACTTATTAGTAAGTTCCTAAAAAGCGAGAAGTCAGATTCTCGTGCTGTATTTATTCGTAAATACTGGTTTTTTGATTCTATCAGTGATATTGCATCAAGATACTCATTTTCAGAAAGCAAGGTTAAAAACATGCTGTATCACTCCCGTAACAAGCTACGAGTTTTTTTAATAAAGGAAGGTGTTGAATTATGAATACTCCAAGAATAGCTAAGGCAATGAATTATATTGACGACGATCTTGTATCTTGGACGGTTGAGTATAAAAGGACAAAAAAATTAAACAATTTGAAAAAATGGTGTACGGTAGCAGCTTGCCTTTGTTTAATAATTTTTGCGTTTCCTGTTATTATTCAAAATTCATCTCAAACAGAAGCTACCGATACTATCCAATTATATGAAGTAAGTGAATCTACGCAAGAAAGATTAGAGTTGAAACTTATCGATGAATACAGAGGAAATATTCATTATTCATGGGGTGAACCAGACGGAACTCTTTCAAACTCTTATGCTGATAAGTATTATTTGGATGAAACCACGGGTGAATATGTCATTCTTTACTATGATAACAATGACTATGTAATAGATTTTGAATTAGGAACTGAAAATTAAACAGACTTAATTAGATATAGTAATAAGGTTTACTTGACGACTTCAAATAAAGAAGTCGTCATTATTTTTTTCTACGTTTTTGGGGTGGATTTAAAATTTCATCGACACTTACCCCATATAGCTTCGATAACATAACTAAAGTTTGTAGTCGTGGTTCTGTTCTTCCTATTTCGTAATAAGTATAGGTAGGTCTAGATATATTTAAATATTCAGCCACTTGTGCCTGCGTTAAATTGCGGTGTTCCCTTAATCTTCTTAATTGGGTTGATAAATTAACTTCAAACATAAATTTCTCTTTTCTTGCTATTGCACTAAAAGTGCTTTGTTAATACTTATAGTGTTATTGTAGCACAATCAAATGTCGAAATCCATCGAAATATGGGATTAATAAAAATAAATTGTCAGCAAATGAAAATTCGACATTATTTTAGTTTGAATTCAAAAACTATGAATTTCATAAAGTTTTTTTAAATACAAGTTAAAAACTTGACAATTTAATGTTAGAGTTTTATAATATAACCTAAGGAAGGAGCTGGTGTTATGGATAATATAAATCGCCCGCTATATCTCACAAAACTTATTGATTATAAGGATAAAGATATTGTAAAAATTGTTACAGGTATTCGTAGATGTGGTAAATCTACTATTCTAGATTTATTTCACGAACACTTATTAACCTGTGGAATTTCAAAAGAAAATATAATTCACATGAATTTAGAGTCATTAAAATTTAGAAAGATTTTGAACTACGAAGCTTTCTATGATTATATCAGTGAAAATATTGCAAAAAAAGGAAGAACTTATCTTATATTTGATGAACTGCAAGCTGTTGAGTATTGGGAAAAAGCTATTGAATCATTTAGGATAGATTTTGATGTAGATATTTATATTACAGGATCTAACGCATACCTTCTATCTAATGAGTTTTCTACATTATTATCAGGAAGATATGTTGAAATTCGTATGATGCCTCTTTCTTTTAAGGAATTCCTTACATTTTATAATTTATCAACAAACATTACAATAGAAGAAAAATTTCAAAAATATTTGCAAATTGGTGGAATGCCAATTTTGAAGCAATTTGATTTTAACTTGTCACAAATTAACGAAACTTTAGAGGGTATTTATTCAACTGTAATTTTACGAGATGTGTTAGAACGCAATAATGCAACAGACCAACATCTACTAAAAAAACTAGTAATGTTTTTGAGTGATAATATTGGCAGTTTAAATTCTCCAAATAGCATAGGAAATATTCTCAAAAACGAAGGCGATATTTCTTCTAAAGGAAAAGTTAATCTTGCTAGTAGTACAGTAAATAAGTATATTGAAATGCTTAGTAATGCTTTTATTATTTACACAGTTCAAAGATACGATATTAAAGGCAAACAATTATTAAAAACCTTAAATAAGAATTATATTGTCGATATAGGTTTTAGGAATATGCTACTAGGTTATCGGGATGCAGACCGAGGTCATATTCTTGAAAACATAGTATATTTAGAACTTTTAAGACGTGGGTATAAAGTGTATGTGGGTAAAATTGGCGATATAGAAGTTGATTTTGTCGCCGAAAAGCCAGATGAAAAATTATACATTCAAATAACAGAATCTCTTCTTGAAAAATCAGTATATGAGAGAGAACTTCGCAGCTTAAAAGCAATTGGGGACAATTATGAAAAGATTGTTCTATCAATGGATAAAAGTTTTATAAAATCAGATGAGGGTATTAAAATTGTAAATATTATCGATTTTTTGTTGAGTTAAAACTAAATACACGCAAAAAAAGCACCGTAGAAATTAATCTGCGGTGCTTTGCTTTAATCTTCTTTGTTTTTGAGAACGACTTCAATTAAATCCAGTATGATTTGTTGTTCACGTTTAGTGGCGTTTTGCATTAATGATGATAACATAGATGCTTTTATTTCATAACCTTTATCAAGCACGTCCATAAGCAGTGTGTCAGCAGAAACGTTTAGAGCATTACAAATTTTAACTAAAGTTTCTAAGCTTGGAGTTCTATTTCCACACTCTATCTTTGTCATAAAAGTATGACTTATATCAGCATTTTCTGCCAGTTGCTCTTGGCTCAACCCGGCGTTTTCACGAGCTGATTGTATTCTTTTACCTATTAGCTTAGAATTCATTCAGAAAACCTCTTTTCTTTTGTGCTAACTTAACACTCTGTGTGTTATTAGTATAACAATTAAGTATTAGCTTAAAAAGATACGCATTGTGAATATATTGCTCACAAAGTGCATATAAAAAGAGTAAAATTGTTAAATTTAATTTGCGGTTAAAGTAAATAGGCTATGTGTAGACTAAAAGTATTACACATAGCCTACAATCATGTTGTAAGTTTGGTAAAATTTAACATGGAGGTGTTCGAATGGAAACTATAGACGCAATTAAAAATAGAATTTTATTTTTATGCCATGAAAGAAATATTACAATTAATCATCTTGCAGACATTTGTGGTATTCCTCATTCATCAATAAAAAATGTGCTATATGGAAAAAGTTTAAACCCTAAAATACTAACCATTAAAATGATATGTGATGGTTTGGAAATTAGCTTAGGAGAATTTTTTGCTACAAAGGAATTTGAAAATCTTGATTCCGAGATTAAATAAAGAAATATATGAATATATAAGAGTTAGAAGGCTTTTACAACAGAGTAAATGCTATTCTAGCTCTTTTTTAATTTTATTTCATCTTGTTAAATCGTTAAAATCTTTTTACTTTTACATACTTCATATTCTCTTTGAACGATATCACCTCTAAAACTAAATACCTGATAAAAATTTATTGATTTTTTATCGGTGAAAGGAGCTGTTAAAATGCCCTTTTTATAACCGATAACCTAACTAAAGTTTACATAATCAAAAAATATTTACCATAGTATTTAGGAGGTACGCAAATGAGAATTGAATTAAACAACACAGAAAAAGATAATATATTACAAGGTGAATTCACAAAATATGTAGTGAAATCAATTAAGAGAGAGAAATGGAGGTATATACAAAAACAGAATCAAATTTTAAATCACGAAAGCTATTTGGAAGATGAAAACTATATTGTAACTCAGTCGAGAGGTATCCATGAAGATGTGGATGCCTCTTTTTTTATTACTCCAGAAAATTTTGATGATATTGCTAATTTATTAAGCCACGATAAATTATTGTACACCTATATAAATCTTTCGGAAAAAGAAAAGAAGATATTATTTTTAAAAGTGTTTAAAGAATTTACATTTAAAGAAATTTCTAATATTTTAGATTTAGATTTTAATGTTGTGCAAACAACATATTATAGGGTTATCGAAAAATTCAGAAAAGGATGGAACAAATAATGGGATTTACAGAATTATTGCTTTTAGCACAAAATGGAGATAATGATGCTATTGGTTTATTATTTGAAATGTATCGACCACTTTTAGCAAAGGAATCGCATATAGATCAGCATTTTGATGAAGATTTATATCAAATTTTAAATAAAATATTCCTGATTTGCATAAAAACAATAGAAATAAAAAAATAAATTAAAAAAATTTATTTCCTTGTTTAGAATTTGGTGTTTTGTTTACTGTTTATTTATTGTAAGGCATTTCGCCAATATTATGAACCTTGAAAAGTGAATAGCACATTATTGTGATTATACGGGAAATACGGATAGTATGCGATGAGTTCGATAAGGAATAAGCGTACCCTTGTTTTAAATTTGTTAAACAAAGCCTGATTAATCTTATTTTTGGTTATAACGTGGGCAAAAAGTCCATAGGAAATGGCATAATAATGTGTGCAAATAAAACAGACACTATAATTCACACTCCAGAACTAAACATTTAAATTTAATTAAAAAGTGAACATAATTGAAAATAACACGATTTTATGATAAAATATAAATGTCTATTTGAAGTTTTGGAGGTGTGAAAAATACACAATAGTTGTCTTATTTGAAAGGACAAATCCTATGCTTAACGAAAGAATCATAGTGCAGTCGTTAAAATCTCACAACAATTTAACCTATACAGTTCAAGAAATTTCTAAAATTCTTAGCATAAGTACAAGAAGTGCATATAATCTTTGTGGTTCTAAACCAGATTTTAAAGTTATAAAAGTTGGACGAACGTTAAGAGTTCACAGAGAATCGTTTGACAGATGGTTTAATGATTGTGGTGAAATGGCTGCCGAATAAACGGAGGATTTAGATGGCAACTATTAAAAAAAGAAAAGATAAATTTGTAGTTATTTATGACTACATCGATAAATATGGCAATAGAAAACAAAAATGGCAAACTTGCGCAACTAAAGCAGAAGCACAAAAGGTAAAAGCAAAGATTGAGTACGAAAAAACTTGCGAGCAGTTCGTTAATCCTAATAATCAAACTTTTGAAGAATTCGTGATGGATTGGGCTGAGTTATATGCAAAATCTCACTGGCAGTACAATACTTATTCTTCATCAATGGGTTTAATTAAAAATCATATAATTCCAATTATAGGAAATATGCCTATACAAAAAATTGGACCTAGAGATATTGAAAAACTATATGATACCTTGCGAACTAAAAAGGTTAGTGGGTCAAAAAGTTTTAATAAAGCTGATGAAGATATACCTTGTCTAACTTCAACTACTATTCGCCATGTACATAGTATTGTGAAATGTGCTTTTGATAAAGCTGTGGAGTGGAACATAATAAATAAAACACCAGTAATATGTGATGCACCTAAAAAGAATGTTGCAGAGAAGACTATTTGGGATACATATTCCTTCAAAATAGCTTTACAGAACATGGATCATAGGTTATTACATTTAGCAGTGCATTTGGCATTTATATGCTCACTGCGTATAGGTGAAACAATGGCACTTACATGGGATTGTGTAGATTTTGATAATAACTGTATTATAATAAACAAAACTATTCAAAGAGTAGATAAAGAAGCATTAAAACTTCTTCCAACGGATACACTTATTAGAATTTTTCCTCAAGCAGACGACACTAAAAAGTCTGTTTTAATTTTAAAAGATCCAAAAACGAAAACAAGTGTAAGAAAATGCTTTTTACCAGAACCTTTAAAAGAAGAACTGCTAATGCAAAAGGAACATCAACGAAAAGAGAAAATATTTGCTGAAGAAATATATACAGATTACGATTTAGTATTTGCTCTAGAAATAGGAAGTCCAGTTGAACCTAATCTTTGTGAGAAATGGTTTAAAAAATGGCAGCAAAGAACTCCATTAGACTTGCCTAAAATTATCTTTCACGAAATTCGTCACTCAAGTACAACGTATAAACTATCCCTAAGTAATGGCGATATAAAATCTGTTCAAGGTGATACTGGACTTGCAACGGCAGATATGGTAACCAATACTTATTCTCATATAGTAGAAAAAAGCAGAATAAATATGATGTCTTTAGTTGAAGACGATTTTTATAATGATTTTAATGAAGAAAGCAAAGATTTTACTGAAATAGATGAGATAGAAGAATTGTTAGCATTAGCAAAAAATAATCCTAATTTCCGTGAAAAGTTGTTGTTTGCACTGGTTGCACAGAAATAATAAGTTTTTAAATGTTAGCAAAATGTTAGCAAGGCACTTTTCGTGCTAACATTTTTGCTAACATAAAAAAATTCCAACCACCCTAAATTAACAAAATTTTTGTTAAAATGAAAGACATGCAAAAATAAAAAAGCCCAAAAACAGGCTTATAAGGCTAGTTTTTAGGCATTTTAAAGGATTTCCTATTTATAGACATAAAAAAAGAACCGACACGTTAATGTCGATTCTCTTGGCGCGCTTGGAGGGACTCGAACCCCCGACCTACTGGTTCGTAGCCAGTCACTCTATCCAGCTGAGCTACAAGCGCATACACGTACCAAGGCGACCCTTGATAGCTAAATAATTATATAACAAAAAGATTTATTTGTCAATACTTTTTTTGTTATATTTTTATTTTAACGTTTGTAATTATTAATAAATAGCACATAAGATTTTCTCCATTTATAACATCTAATAAATAATTATTTAAAAATTTGTTAAAAATGTAAAAACTATATTATAATTCTAAAAAAGAATATTAACGGTTATATAATTTGATATAATCAAAATAATGACAATATAGTGAAAAACTTATGTGAACTTTTCATAAAAAATAGTTTTCAACATAAACAATAAAAACTTACTTGTCGTAGTAAAATAACAATCCTGAAGATTAATAGGGAGGAAAAATAATGCAAAAAACAATTAGTACTTTACCATTTGTGGACACACCTGAGCAACACGACAAATTAGTTGCTGCACTAGAGGCAATTAAAGACCAAAAAGGTGCTGTTATGCCTGCTTTACAAGAGGCTCAAGAAATTTACGGTTACTTGCCTAAAGAAGTACAAAAAGTTATATCTGAAATTCTTGATGTTCCACTAGAAGAAGTTTACGGTGTATCTACATTCTATTCTCAATTTGCACTTACACCAAAAGGTAAATACCATATTTCTGTATGTTTAGGTACAGCTTGCTATGTTAAAGGCGCTGACAAAGTATTCGACAGACTATGTCAAAAATTAGGCATTAAATCTGAAGAATGTACTGCTGACGGCACTTTCTCGCTTACTGCTTGCCGTTGTATAGGTGCTTGTGGCCTTGCACCTGTTATGACAATTAACGACGAAGTTTATGGCAGATTAGTAGCAGAAGATGTTGATACAATTTTAGCAAAATATCAAGTTTAATTATGAGAGAGCTATCTTTAAACGTCATGGATATTGCGCAAAACTCTGTCACAGCAAATAGCAGTGAAATTTTAATTTCAGTTATTGGTAATTTGGATAGGGAAATTTTAACTATCACCATTGAGGACAACGGCAAAGGCATGACAAAAGAACAAGTGCAAAGTGTTATTGACCCTTTTTTTACTACAAGAACCACAAGAAAAGTTGGTCTTGGAGTACCTTTATTTAAAATGGAGGCAGAGATGACAGGTGGCAGTCTTAACATAGACTCTACCGTAGGCGTGGGCACGAAACTCACTGCTGTTTTTAACACAAATCATATTGATATGGTTCCACTAGGCGACATAAACGGAACTATTTTACCCCTTGTAACGGGAAATCCTTCGATAGATTTTATTTATACATATGGTAAGATTTTAAGGGGAGAAGAAAATAGTTTTAGTTTAGACACAAGAGAAGTAAAAGAAGTTTTAGGCGATGGCGTAAGCCTTGACATGCCCGATGTCGTGGTGTGGCTTAAAGAATTCTTAGAAGAAAACACTAAAGAAATTGATAATATGTAAAAAAGGAGTATGCTTTATGAAATCATTAGCTGAATTACAAGCAATTAGAGATAAGGCAAGAGCAAATGTTAACCTAAGGTCAGAGTCCAATGCAAGCAAAAGAGTTTTAGTTGGTATGGCTACTTGTGGTATAGCTGCTGGTGCAAGACCAGTTCTAAACACATTAGTTGAAGAAGTTGCAAAAAGACAAATCGGCGATGTTATGGTTACACAAACAGGCTGTATTGGTATTTGCCAATACGAACCAGTTGTTGAAATAGTTGACACAGACGGCACAAAAACAACTTATGTTAAAATGACAGCTGAAAAAGCTTTAAGAGTTGTTAACGACCACCTTGTTAACGGTAATGTTGTTACAGAATACACAATCGGTTCAATTCAAAAATAAGAAAGGATGGTAAGCTAAATGTTTCGTTCAAACGTTTTAGTATGTGGTGGTACAGGTTGTACTTCCTCAAATAGTGAAGTTATTATAGAAAAACTTCAAGAAGAAATCAAAGCTAAAGGCCTTGAAAAAGAAGTTAATGTTGTTAGAACAGGTTGCTTTGGTCTATGCGCTTTAGGTCCAATTATGATAGTTTACCCAGAGGGTTCTTTCTATAGCATGGTAACACCAGAAGATGTTCCAGAAATCGTAGAAGAACACTTACTTAAAGGTAGAATTGTTAAAAGACTACTTTATAAAGAAACAATTGTTGACGACAATACAACAAAATCTTTAAATGAAACTAAATTCTATGAAAAACAAATGCGTATTGCTCTTAAAAACTGTGGTGTTATTAACCCAGACGAAATTGAAGAGTACATAGCAGTTGACGGTTATGCAGCTTTAGGTAAAGTTTTAACAGAAATGACACCGGCTGAACTTACTCAAGAAATGCTAGACTCTGGTCTTCGTGGACGTGGTGGCGCTGGTTTTCCAACTGGTTTAAAATGGAAATTTGCTTCTGGCTCTACAGGTCAAAAATATGTTTGCTGTAACGCTGACGAAGGTGACCCAGGCGCATTTATGGACAGGTCTATCCTTGAAGGTGACCCTCACTGCTTAATCGAAGCTATGGCTATTGCAGGTTACGCAATAGGCGCTGACCAAGGTTATGTTTACATTCGTGCAGAGTACCCAATTGCTGTTAAACGTCTACAAAACGCTATTGATGTTGCTAGAGAATACGGTCTGCTTGGCGAAGATATTTTCGGTACAGGCTTTAACTTTGACCTAGAACTTCGTCTTGGTGCTGGTGCTTTTGTATGTGGTGAAGAAACTGCTCTTATGACTTCTATCGAGGGTAAACGTGGTGAACCAAGAGTTCGTCCTCCTTTCCCTGCTGTTAAAGGTTTATTCCAAAAACCAACTGTTTTAAATAACGTTGAAACATATGCTAATATTCCACAAATCATCTTAAAAGGTGCTAAATGGTTCAAAGCTATTGGTACAGAAAAATCTGCTGGTACAAAAGTTTTTGCTCTTGGTGGTAAAATTGCTAATACTGGTTTGGTTGAAGTTCCAATGGGTACTACACTTAGAACTGTTGTTGAAGAAATCGGTGGTGGTATTCCTGGTGGCCATACATTCAAAGCTGCTCAAACTGGTGGTCCTTCAGGTGGATGTATCCCAGCTTCACTTATCGACACAGCAATCGACTATGACAACTTAATCGCTATTGGCTCTATGATGGGTTCTGGTGGTCTTATTGTTATGGACGAAACTACATGTATGGTTGACATTGCTAAATTCTTCCTTGAATTTACAGTTGACGAAAGTTGTGGCAAATGTACACCATGTCGTATAGGTACAAAACGTCTATATGAAATGCTAGAAAAAATCACCCAAGGCAAAGGAACCATGGAAGACCTTGACAAAATGGAAGAACTTTGCTATTACATCAAAGAAAATTCACTTTGTGGTCTTGGACAAACTGCTCCAAACCCTGTTTTATCTACTCTAAGATATTTTAGAGATGAATACGAAGCTCATATTCTTGAAAAACGCTGTCCTGCTGGTGCATGTAAAGCTTTAACAAACTATGTTGTTATCGAAGATAAATGCAAAGGTTGTACTTTATGTGCTAGAAACTGCCCAGTTGGTGCTATTGAGGGTTCTGTTAGAAAACCACATGTTATTAATACAGATAAATGTATCAAATGTGGCGTTTGTGTAGAAAAATGTAAATTCAACGCTATCGTTAAGAAATAAGGAAGGAGCTACTTAAAAATGGTAAATTTAAAAATAAATGGTATGCCATATGAGGTTGGGGACGATCTTACAATTTTAGAAGCATGTAGAGAAGCAAGTATTGATATTCCTACACTTTGCTACTTAAAAGACATAAATCAAATTGGCGCTTGCCGTATGTGTATGGTAGAAGTTAAAGGAGCAAGAACATTAGTTGCTTCTTGCGTATATCCTATAAATGAGGGTATGGAAATTTTCACTAATACCCCAAAAGTTCAAGAGTCAAGAAAAATGACACTTAAAATGCTACTTTCTGTTCACGAAAGAAAATGTCTATCTTGTACAAGAAGTGGTAGTTGTGAGCTTCAAGCTCTATGTAATGAATTTGGTGTTGACACAGAAGACAGCTGGGAGGGTTCAAAACCTGAGGGCGCTAAAGACACATCTACAATTTATCTTGAAAGAGATAATTCAAAATGTATCCTTTGTCGCCGTTGTGTAGCTGCTTGCCAAAACCAATACGTTTCAGTTATCGGTGCTAATAACAGAGGTTTCGACACTGCTATCGGTTGTGCTTTTGAGGGCAAACTAGCTGACGCTACTTGTGTAGGTTGTGGTCAATGTATCACTGCATGTCCTACAGGTGCTTTAAAAGAAAAAGACAATGTACAGGATGTACTTGCTGCAATTGCTGACCCAGACAAATATGTTGTTGTTCAAACAGCTCCTGCTGTTAGAGCTGCACTTGGCGAAGAGTTTGGTATGCCAATTGGCACAAATGTAGAGGGCAAAATGGTTGCTGCAATTAGAAGACTTGGTTTTGACAAAGTTTTCGATACAGATTTCGGTGCTGACATGACAATCATGGAAGAAGCTAACGAGTTTATAGAAAGAGTTCAAAACGGTGGTAAACTCCCTATTATCACTTCTTGTTCTCCAGGTTGGGTTAAATTCTGCGAGCATTATTACCCAGATATGCTTGACAATTTATCTTCTTGTAAATCACCTCAACAAATGACAGGTGCTTTATTAAAAACATGGTACGCTCAAATGAACAATATCGACCCTGAAGATATTGTTTCCGTTTCTGTTATGCCTTGTACTGCTAAAAAATTCGAGATTAATCGTGACGACCAAGCTGCTGCTGGAGTTCAGGATGTTGACTTTAGCTTAACAACTAGAGAACTTGCAAAAATGATTAAATTAGCTGGTCTTAACTTTAACAGACTTCCAGACGAAAAATTCGACCCAGCTATGGGCGACTCAACTGGTGCTGCTGTTATCTTTGGTGCTACTGGTGGTGTTCTAGAAGCTGCTTTAAGAACAGCTGCTGACGTTCTAACAGGCGAAGATGTACAGGATATTGAGTATAAAGAAATCCGTGGTACTGCTGGATTTAAAGAGGCTACATACAATGTTGCTGGTATAGAAGTTAAAGTTGCTGTTGTTAGTGGTTTAAGCAATGCTGATGCTCTACTTAAAAAAGTAAGAGCTGGCGAAGCTAATTACCATATTATAGAAGTTATGTGTTGCCCAGGTGGTTGCGTAAACGGTGGTGGACAACCAATCGTTCCTGCATCTATCAAAAACTTCACAGACGTCAAAGCTTTAAGAGCATCTGCGCTTTATAATCAAGATGCTGCAATGCCACTAAGAAAGAGCCACAAAAATCCTCTAGTTCAAAAATGCTATGATGAATTCCTAGGCAAACCAGGAAGCCACAAAGCGCATGAAATTCTACATACAACATATGTAGTAAGAGGTAAATAACCATTAAAATAAAATCCCCACGAAATTTATTCGTGGGGATTTCAGCTTGTCGAAAAAGGTTTTGTATTTGTGTAAAATACCGAAAATATATTTTAAAAATGGTAGGGGCGAGCTGTGCTCGTCCGAAATCAAGATGTT
>JAWXUM010000054.1:0-12952 GCA_044432645.1 Clostridia bacterium
CATAGTAGGGTATGCATCGTATGCATACCGTTCGTAAGGAGAAATTTTTTCGCATAATTATATGTTATTTATTGGTATTATTCCTCTTTTAAATAAAAATTGAAAAGAGAAGATAATCTCCCACCTTGGAACGCATACGATGCGTTCCCTACTGAAATCCTTAAGTTTGTGACATTGGAATATGTGGTCGCCCTTACAAATCAATTGTCGATTGTTATGCTTGTAATAACTGGTTGGTTTTCGCTTGAAACTGTTCCGTTGCTGTCTGTAACAGGAGTTGCTTCACAAATTGCATCTACAACTTCAATGCCCTCTGTCACCATTCCAAAAGCTGCATATGAGCCGTCAAGGTAAGTGCCGTCTTCGTGCATTATAAAGAACTGACTGCTTGCGCTGTCATTTTCTGATGACCTTGCCATTGAGATAACTCCACGAGTATGAGAAAGTTCGTTTGTAATGCCGTTTGTAGAAAATTCACCAGTGATTGTTTCGTCAGAGCCACCTGTGCCGTTGCCAAGTGGGTCGCCACCTTGAATCATAAATCCATCTATAATTCTGTGGAAAGTCAAGCCGTCATAAAAGCCCTCTTCTACTAAGCTTACAAAGTTTTCAACAGTTTCAGGTGCTAAGTCTGGATAAAGTTCAAGTTTAATTGTTCCGTAATTTTCTATTTCGATAGTTACGTTTACAGTGTCTTCTATAAGTTCTTCAAAAGTTTTTTCGCTACTACAAGCTGTAAGACCTAACATGCAAATAGCAAGAACCAATGTTAAAATTCTTTTCATATATGAATACATCTTTCCTTATTTTTAAAATTGTTTGCCAGTACAGCCGTCCCAAACTACGCTAGAGTTAATTTTTGACACAGTACTACAACCTGTACAAGCCATAATATCACGAAGCTCGTCGTTCATAGTGTTTACACAATCTATAACGCCCTGTGCGCCTTTCTCTTTAAAAGATGGCAACACTGCTCTGCCTACGTTTACAGCTTTTGCACCTAAAGCTAAAGCTTTAAAAGTATCAATACCAGAATCTATACCACAGTCAACGAAAATTTCCATTTTATCGCCTACAGCTTCTTTAATTTTAGGTAAAGCCATAAGTGTAGGTACACCGTAAGACATTCTGCCGTGGTGATGAGAAACAACAATTCCTTTTACACCAGCGTTCATGCATTTCACTGCATCATCAACACTTAGAACACCTTTTATAATAAACGGAACGGTACTTGCTTTAACAAAGTCTGCAAGTTCGTCAAATGTAATAGGGTTCATTGTAAAACCTTGTACTAAATCTGCATAGCCTTTTCTGCTAAAGCTATGGTCAATGTCTATACCAACTGCCAAAGCACCACTTTTGCAAGCATGCTCTATTCTGTCGTAAACCATTTTACGGTCTGCGTATGGTTTTATTATTTTGATAGTTTGGGCGCCAGTGGCTAAAATACTGTCAAGTTCTTCTTCGTCACCCATACCAGCCCAGTTGCAAATGTTCAAAGCTTTAGCGCCTTTTGCCATTTCAGGCATTCCTTTTTCGTGCCAATTATGCAAGTGAGAAAAAGCAGCTATCATAATAGGTGAGTCGAATTTTTTCCCGAAAAGTTCGAAACTTGTGTCAGGTATTACGCTGTCGATATAGCGTGATTCCAAAAGTAATGAGTCGAAATACTCTCTTGTAAGTTCATTTGCATCTTTTCTGTTTTTAATGTTTGAAAAATCCATAAATTGCTCCTTAAATTTAATTATTTTAAAGAATTTAAAAGTCCACCACAGTCGATAATATGTTGAATTTCTTTAGGGAATGGTGCAAATTCAAATTCTAGACCTTTGTTTTCAATTTTTAAAACACCAGCATCTAAATCATAAGAAGTAGTGTCGCCTTCTTCAACTGCGTTAACAAATCCCTCGCACTCAACAATTGCAAGGCCTATGTTGATTGAGTTTCTGTAGAAAATTCTAGCAAAGCTTTTTGCAACTAAAAGTGCAATTCCACTTTCTTTTATAACAAGTGGAGCATGTTCACGAGATGACCCACAACCGAAGTTTTTGCCACCCACCATCATGTCACCAATTTCAACACGGTTCATATATTCAGTGTCAATGTCTTCCATACAGTGAGTTGTAAGCTCTTTTGTGTCGGAAATATTTAAGTATCTTGCTGGGATTATAACGTCGGTATCAACGTTATCGCCATATTTTATAACTTTCATTATTATTCCTCGTTTCGTTTTATGTATTTACAATTTTTTGTGCAATTTAGTTAATAATAAGTTTTGTAGGGTACGCATTGTATGCGTACCGAGGGGAAATAATAGCTTATTTGAGGAACGCATGCGATGCGTTCCCTACAAATTAATTATACATTATAAATTAATATTGTGGTGCTGATAATTTACCGTCTATTGCACTTTGAGCTGCAACATGTGGGCTTGCTAAATAAACCTCAGATGTTGGGTGTCCCATTCTGCCAACA
This sequence comes from Clostridia bacterium, assembly GCA_044432645.1. GTDB lineage: Bacteria > Bacillota > Clostridia > Oscillospirales > Acutalibacteraceae > SIG603. The sequence goes on from JAWXUM010000054.1 coordinate 2,476, forward strand.
AAGTTTCTGTTAGTTGTTGAAACTGCTCTTTCACCAGCTGCTAAAATTCCCATGTAACCACCTAAACATGGGCCACAAGTTGGAGTTGAAACAACTGCACCAGCCTCGATAAATGCTTTAAGGTAGCCAAGTTCCATAGCTTCTAAATAAATTTTTTGAGTTGCTGGAATGATGATACAACGAACACCTTTTGCAATTTTTTTGCCTTTTAAAATGTCGTAAGCAGCTTTCATATCAGAAATTCTGCCGTTTGTGCAAGAACCAATAACAACTTGGTCAATAGCAATATCACCAAAGTTTTCTGGTGTTCTTGTATTTTCAGGAAGGTGAGGGAAAGAAACAGTTGGCTTAATTGTGGCTAAGTCAATGTCAATTGTTCTTACATATTCAGCGTCCTCGTCAGGCTCAAAAACTGTATAATCTAAACCTTTTTCGTCCATATAAGCACGAGTTTGCTCGTCAACTATAAAAATACCGTTTTTAGCACCAGCCTCGATAGCCATGTTAGCAATGCATAGTCTGTCGTCCATAGTAAGGTTTTTGATACCGTCACCCATGAACTCCATTGATTGATACAAAGCACCGTCAACACCAATAAGACCGATAATATGTAAAATAACATCTTTACCACTTACATAAGGGCTTGAAAAAGCTCCTGTTACGTTGAATTTGATAGCTTCTGGAACTTTGAACCAAGCTTTACCACTTGCCATACCAGCAGCCATATCAGTTGAGCCAACACCTGTTGAAAAAGCACCCAAAGCGCCGTATGTACATGTGTGTGAGTCAGCGCCGATTACAACATCGCCAGCTTTAACAAGTCCTTTTTCAGGTAAAAGCGCATGTTCAATACCCATATCGCCTACGTCAAAGTGGTTAACGATGTCGTATTTGCTTGCAAAGTTACGGCATTGTTTTGTAAGTTCAGCAGTTTTTAGGTCTTTATTTGGCACGAAGTGATCCATTACCAAAGCAATTTTTGTGTTGTCGAAAACCGATGTGATACCAGCTTTGTCAAACTCTGTCATAGCAACTGGTGCTGTGATGTCGTTACCTAGTACCATGGATAGATTAGCAGTAATAAGCTGTCCAGCTTTTACCTCATCAAGACCAGCAGCATGTGCTAGGATTTTTTGGGTCATTGTCATCATGTGGAAAGTCCTCCTATTTATTTTTGTTGGATTAATTTTTTATAATTACGGAATGGTCAAGACCATTCCCTACGGTTTGTTGTGGTTGGTTTGATTGTTATGTAGGGCAGGGGGATTGCGTCCAATGTCACGAACTTAAGGAACAAGAATATCCATAGTAGGGTATGCATCGTATGCATACCGTTCGTAAGGAGAAATTTTTTCGCATAATTATATGTTATTTATTGGTATTATTCCTCTTTTAAATAAAAATTGAAAAGAGAAGATAATCTCACCACCTTGGAACGCATACGATGCGTTCCCTACTGAAATCCTTAAGTTCGTGGCATTGCAAGCAAAGCTCACCCCTACAATTGTGAATTGTGAATTGTGAATTAAACAATATGGTATCCAGCTTTAACAAGTTCTTCTTTTATTTCTGCTAAATGCTCTTTGTTTTTGGTTTCGAGCGATAAATGTAAAAAACAGCCTGTAATGTCAGTGTTCTCACCACCAAAATTATGTTTAACTTTGGTTACATTTGCGCCCATTTTTGCAACTATTGTTGAAACTCCTTGAAGTTGTCCGGGTTTGTCTAGCATTTCTATTTTAAGCTCGGTTGCTCTGCCAGTTGTTAAAAGTCCACGGTTTATAACTCTTGATAAAATATTAACATCAATATTTCCACCAGAAACTACTGCACAAACTTTTTTACCCTTTATTGGCAATTTATCGAACATAACAGCAGCTACAGCTACAGCGCCAGCACCTTCTGAAACAAGTCTTTGCCTTTCCATAAGGCTTAAAATTGCAGTTGCAATTTCGTCGTCGCTAACAGTTACGATTTCGTCAACATATTTCATGCAGTTTTCAAAGGTTAATGTACCAGGTTTTTTAACAGCAATACCGTCTGCAAAAGTTTTAACTGTGTCAAGTTCTAAAATTTCGCCCTTAGCAACTGCGTTTTGCATAGAGCTTGCACCCCCAGCTTGAACTCCGTAAACTTTGCAGTTAGGGTTAAGCATTTTCACAGCATAAGCAACACCAGAGATAAGTCCACCACCACCAATTGGTACAACAACAGCGTCGACATCTTCTAATTGTTCTAAAATTTCTAGACCAATTGTTCCTTGACCAGATATAACATCTGGGTCGTCAAATGGATGAACAAAAATTGCTCCACTTTCTTTTTGATATTCAAGGGCTGCTTTATAAGCATCATCATAAACACCGTCGATAATTCTAACATCTACACCGTATCGTCTTGTTGACTCTATTTTAGAAATAGGTGCAACGCTTGGGATAAATATAGTAGCATTTATGCCAGCTTTTTGAGCCGAAAGTGCAACCCCTTGAGCATGATTGCCAGCACTACAAGCGATAATTCCCTTAGCTTTTTCTTCGTCAGTTAAAGTAGAGATTTTAAAATAAGCGCCTCTAACTTTAAAAGAACCAGTAACTTGTAAATTTTCAGCTTTTAGGTATAAATCACAACTTTGAACTAGGTTATAACTTTTTATTATTTCTGTTTTTCTAATAACAGGTTTTAGCACATGTGCTGCTTGGTATATTCTGTCTAAGCTTAGCATACAACAGCACCTTTATCTGCAGATGATACATTTTTTGAATATCTCTTTAGATAACCTGTTAGGTTTTCTTTCTTTTTAATTTTTGTTGTTTTCTTTCTTTCGTCCATTTCGTCATTAGACACTAAAAGTGTAATTGCATAATTGTTTATATCAATATGGATTTTATCGCCATTTTGAACATAAGCAATTGGTCCACCAGCAGCAGCCTCTGGGCTAACATGTCCTATAGCAGCACCACGAGTTGCACCAGAAAAACGACCATCTGTGATAAGTGCAACGTCGCTGTCAAGTCCCATTCCAACAATAGCAGAAGTAGGGGAGAGCATCTCCCTCATACCAGGACCACCAGCAGGACCTTCGTAACGGATAACAACAACATTTCCTTTTTGAATTTCACCACCGTAAATAGCTTCTATTGCTTCTTCTTCGCTGTCATAAACTTTTGCAGTACCTGTGAAGTCGTGCATTTCAGGTTTTACAGCACTTCTTTTTACAATTGAGCCGTTTGGCGCAATGTTGCCAAAAAGAACAGCAAGTCCACCTGTTTCAGAGTATTTCTGAATTACTTCGTTATTTTTAACGGTAGAATTTATAATATTTTTAGCAACTGTTTCACCACTAACAGTGATAAGTGATAAGTCTAAAAGGTGTGAAACTTCGTTCATAACAGCGTAAACACCACCAGCCTCGTTAAGGTCTTGCATATGGTGGTGGCCAGCAGGTGCAAGGTGACAAAGGTTAGGTGTGCATGAGCTTACCTCGTTTATCATTTTAAGGTTAAGCTTTACACCAGCTTCGTGTGCAATAGCAACAAGGTGAAGCGCAGAGTTAGTTGAACAACCTAGCGCCATATCAACTGTCAAAGCGTTGTAAAAAGCTTCTTTTGTCATAATATCTCTTGGTTTAATATCTCTTTCAAGTAGTTCCATAACTTTAGAACCAGCCTGTTTTGCAAGTCTTAATCTGTCGGCATACACAGCTGGTATGGTTCCGTTTCCTTTTAAAGCCATACCTAAAGCTTCGCATAAGCAGTTCATTGAGTTAGCTGTGAACATGCCAGAACATGAACCACAACCTGGGCAAGAAGAAGACTCTATATCTAAAAGTTGTTCCTCGTTAATTTTGCCAATTTTAATTTGTCCAACTGCTTCGAAAACTGTGTTTAAATCTCTTTGACCAAGCGAAAGCATAGGACCGCCAGATACAAAAATAGAAGGTATGTTAAGCCTTGCAGCTGCCATTAGCATGCCCGGTACAATTTTATCACAATTAGGGATAAATACCAAAGCATCAAAACAGTGCGCAGTTACCATACATTCTATAGTATCAGCTATTAATTCACGAGAAGATAGTGAAAATTTCATTCCTTGGTGTCCCATAGCTAGTCCATCGCAAACACCTATAGTGTTAAATTCCATAGGAGTTCCACCAGCCATTAAAACGCCGTCTTTTACTGCTCTTGCAACAGTTTGTAAATGTATATGTCCAGGGACAATTTCGTTAAATGAGTTGACTATACCGATTAAAGGCTTGTTCATTTGTTCATCGGTGTAACCCATAGCTTTTAAAAGTGAGCGTTGAGGTGCACGTTCGACACCTTGTGTCATTTTACTGCTGTTCATTTTTTTCAGTCCTTTTTTAATTTATTTTATATGTTTTGTAGGGGCGACCTGTGGTCGTCCGTGATAGGGGGGAAAATTAAATAATGACGGAACGACGAGGGCGTCGTTCCCTACAAATCAATCATTAATCCCTAATAACTGCTGCCATTAAAGTAACTTCTTTAACGTCGTATAATTTGTTTAATTGTCTTACCATTTGTTTTTGCAAGGCTTCATCTCCACGAGAAACTATAAGCATACGAGATAAAGTAGAGTCTGACGCTTCGTTGACATTTAAGCTGTCTATATTACAGCCACGTCTTGTGTAAAGACCTGTAATTCTATTAAGTACTCCGTAGTGGTTTGACACGACTAGTTCTATTGTAAATTTATTCATATACTTACTCCTTTTCAATTATAATATCTTTAACAGATAAACCCGGTGGTATCATTGGTAAAACCATTTCGTCCATGTCGATTATACAATCAATCAAAATTGGTTCATCTGTTGGTAGATTTTTCAAAATTTCGTCAAGTTCATCTAAATTTGTTGCTCTTGCAGATTTTGCCCCAAAAGCGTCAGCAAGTTTTACAAAGTCAGTTTTTCTATTAAGAGTTGTTTGAGCATAACGTTTGTCGTAGAACATTGTTTGCCACTGACGAACCATGCCTAAAACTCCGTTATTCATCATCATAATTACAAGTGGTAATTTTTGAGAAACAGCTGTTGCCATTTCGTTTAAATTCATGCCAAAACTGCCCTCACTTGTAAAAAGTACAGTTCTTTTTTTATTGTTTGCCATACAGCCACCAATAGCAGCGCCCATGCCAAACCCCATTGTTCCAAGACCACCAGAAGTTAAAAGTCTTTGAGGTTTTTCAAATTTATAGTTTTGAACTGTCCACATTTGGTGTTGTCCAACATCTGTTGCAATAACTGTGTCTTTGTCCATAGCTTTGTTTACTGTTTCTATTATGTTATGAGGTGTAAAATCACGGCTATAAGGAACAACGTCAACGTCTTTGTAATCTTCAATTTCAGACATCCAATCGTCGTTGCAATTTTCGTCTACAGCACAGGTTAACGCAGTAATAACCTTTTTAAGGTCGCCACAAATTTTAATTTCACTTGTAATATTTTTATCAATTTCAGCCATGTCTATATCAACATGGATAATTGTTTTATTTTTTGTGTACTGAGCAATGTCGCCAGTTGCACGGTCAGAAAATCTTACGCCAAGTGCAATCATAACATCACAATTTGCACTTGCCATTGATGACGAATATTTTCCGTGCATACCACACATACCCATGTTAAGTTCATAAGATGCTGGAAGTGCTGTTAAACCCATCATGCTAAGTCCAACTGGAGCAGAAATTTTCTTTGAAAGCTCTAAAAGTTCTTTTTCAGCTTTTGCAGAAATAACACCACCACCTGCATAAATGAATGGCTTTTTGCCAGAATTAATAGCCTTAACAGCTTTTGTAATATCAAAATCAGCTAAAGTTTTTCTTGAGTCTGGAATATCTCTGCCTATGTATTCGCACTCGTTTGTTTGAATATCTTTAGGAATATCAACTAAAACAGGGCCTTTTCTGCCTTCTTCAGCTATTTTAAAAGCTTCTTCCATAATGTGTTCAAGGTCTTCAACGTGGCGAACAACAAAGTTGTGTTTAACTATAGGTTGTGTCACACCACCTATATCAACTTCTTGAAAGCTGTCCTTGCCTAAAAGTGGAACTGCAACGTTACCAGTAATAGCAACAAGTGGTATACTATCCAAATGTGCGTTTGCAATACCAGTTACAAGGTTAGTAGCACCTGGGCCACTTGTTGCAATAACAACACCAGCTTTGCCGGTTACCCTAGCATAGCCGTCAGCTGCGTGGGCAGCTCCTTGCTCGTGTGCAGTCAAAACATGGTTTATTCTATGTGAATTCTTATAAAGTTCATCGTAAATTGGAAGTACTGTGCCACCGGGATAACCAAACACTGTTGTCGTACCCTGCTTTAGTATTTCTTCAATTACAATTTGTGCTCCTGTTAATTTCATTTCTCTTTTCCCCTTTTAAATATATTAAAAACCCTTACAGCGTGGCTGTAAGGGTTAAAAAATCTAACTTAACCTTTAAAATTCAGCTCAACGCAAAATGGCACTATCATTTAAGACGATAATGCTAAGGAGGACGATTAAGCTAAGTGTAAACATGGTAAACATAATGCAAAACTCCATAACTAAGGTTAGTGATATAACTATACCACTTGATAACAGTTTTGTCAATAATATTTTATCAATTTAAAGTGATATTAATTCATGTAATTTGTAATATTTTCAAGTTGTTGTTGCATTAATTTGCTAGGTGTAGTAAAATGGCAATATAAATTATAAAATTATAAGGAGCTTACTATGAGAGAAATATTTAATATGAACTTTGATTGGGATTTTCACGACGGTGACATAAAAAGCCCAAACTTTAAATCAGTTCATGCAACTTTCGAAAATCCTGCATTTATGAAAGCGGGTAACTGTGGTATAGCAGTTGTTGGTTACAACTTAAAACAATGGAAAAAAGTTCAACTTCCACACGACTTGCGTATAGAAAAAGCTGTATACGACAATGAAGTGCCAGGCTCACAAGGCTTTTTAGCAACTGGACTTGCTTGGTATCGTAAAGAATTTTTCATTGACAAAAAATACGAAGGCTGTAGCATTACTTTACAATTTGACGGCGTTTTCCGTGACAGCGAAGTTTATGTAAACGGCTATTACGTTGGCAATCATTTAAGTGGTTACACAAGCTTTGAGTATGAAATTAGCGACTTTTTACTTTACGGACAAAACAACGCTATTGCTGTTAAAGTTGACGGAACAATATTTGAGGGTTGGTGGTATGAGGCTGCTGGTATTTACAGAGATGTACACCTTTGCGTTAGTGACACACTTAAAGTTAAATACGACGGAGTTTTTGTAACTTCTGAAACTGACCTTAAAAATGCTAGCGTTTGTGTAGCAGTAGAGCTTGAAAACGAGAGCGAAAAAGCTGGCACAGCAACTGTTTGTGCTAAAATTTTAGACCCTAACGGTGACGAAGTTGCAACTTGTAGCACAGAAACTGAAATTAAAGCTTATAAAGAAACAAAAGTAGACCTTGCTTGTGAAATTGCAGACGTTAAACTTTGGAGCCTTGAGCAAACAAACCAATATACAGCTGAAATCACTGTTACATACGGTGGCAAAGTTGCAGATACTTACAATCAAAAATTTGGTGTTCGTACAATTGAATATTCACCAGAATTTGGTATTATTTTAAACGGCGAAAGAGTAAAAATTAAAGGTGTTTGTGTACATGATGACTTCGCTGGTGTTGGCGGTGCTATGTCACGTGATGTTATTCGTCACAAAATTTTCCTACTAAAACAATGGGGTTGTACAGGCTATCGTTCATCACATAACCCACCATCACCTTATTTATTAGAAGCTTGCGACGACTTTGGTATTTTAGTAATGGACGAAGTTCGTTTAATGAGTACTTCAAAAGAATATTTAGGTCAAATGACAGACTTAATTAGACGTGACAGAAACCACCCAAGCGTATTCCTTTGGTCAATTGGTAACGAAGAAATGGCTGTTCACGGAACAAAAACAGGTGTTAAAATCATAAACCATTTGTTAAGAGTTGCACACGAACTTGACAGCACAAGACTTTGCACATATGCAAATAACTGTAACTGGAAAGAAATTACAATTTTCCACGAAGAAAACGGTCTACATATGGACGTGTTCGGTTTCAACTACCACTGCTTGCGTAATTTTGAATATTATGCTGATATTCACGAAAAATACCCAGACCGTTGCATTATCGGTACTGAAAACGCTTCTACACTAACAACTCGTGGACAATATTTCCCAAGAGAAGAAGAGAAAGATATGTCATACTTTAGCCCGGGTGCTGAAAGAATTACTGTTTGGTCTAACCCTGAGCGTAAATATAACGTTAGTGCTTACAGCGAAACTTACCCAACATGGGGTGCAAATCCTTTAGAAACAATGGCGGCTGCTGACCCTGATTATGTATCTGGCTATTTTATTTGGACAGGTTTTGACTACCGTGGTGAGCTTATGCCTATGGGTTGGCCTAGTACTGTTTCACGTTTTGGTGTTATAGATTTATGTGGTTTCACAAAAGAGCCAGGACATCATTACCGTGTAAAATGGGCAAAAGAGCCTACAGTTTATGTTTATCCACATTGGAATTTCCCTGAAGATATTGGCACTGTTCAAGTTGATGTTATTTCTAACACAGATGAAGTAGAACTATTTGTAAACGGCGTTTCACAAGGCAGACATGTTAGTCCTTTACGTGAACTTGTTAAATACAACGTTCCTTATGTTGCTGGTGAAATTACTGCTGTTGCTTATAACGACGGAAAAGAAGTTGCTCGCATGACAAATAAAACTGCTAGCAAACCAGTTAAAGTTAACCTTGAAATTGTACAAGACCGTCCTTACACAGCAAACGGCGAAGATAATATTTTCGTTAAAGTTGATTTACTAGATGAAAATGGTGTTCACTGCCCAACAGCTGACAACCAAATTCACTTCGATGTTACAGGTGCTGGTGCGTTCTTAGGTGGTGGTAACGGCGACCCACTTTCTATGGAAGACGACAAACTTCCACAAAGAAAATTATTCGGTGGTCTTGCACTTGCAATTTTACGCACAAAACGTGGCGATTGTGGCAATATTACACTTACTGCTACTAGCGAGGGTTTAGAAAGTGCTACTTTAACAATTGCTGTTGAAAAAGAATTGACAGACGTTTTAGTTTCTGCTCCAATTAGCGCAGAAGCTGTTGCTGAAAGAGAAAAAGACGACGCAGACGGTGCATTCTAAAAATAAAATCAATTGAATATCAATTTTAAAACCTCATCTTGTTCAGCTTTTAGAACAAGATGAGGTTTTTATTATGTTTTAATTTGTAGCATTCGTCACTACACTACCAAGTCTAACTTTTGTGGGTCGGTACAGTTGTAAAGTTTTAGATTTAATATTGTGTACATGAAAATGCGAAAGTAGCTATGTCAATTAAGACATAGCTACTTTCAAAAAAAGAAAAAAGAAAAATAAGTGGAACTCTAATTAATAATGTAGCCGTCTTCTATTCTAATAATACGGCTAGCGTAACCTGCAATTTTTTCGTCATGCGTAATCATAACGATTGTATTGCCAAGTTTGTGAAGTTCTTGGAACAATGCAATAACGTCTTTACCTGTTTGCACATCCAAAGCACCTGTAGGTTCATCGGCAAGTAAAATAGCAGGTTTACCTATCAATGCTCTTGCAATAGCAACACGTTGTTGCTGACCACCTGAAAGTTCTGATGGTTTATGTTTCATACGCTCTGTTAGACCAATAACTTCGATAACTTTTTTTGCCTCTTCTATCGCATCTGCTCTTGACATTCCACGAACTAAAAGTGGCATAATTACATTTTGTAAAACAGTATATGTTGGAATTAATTGATATTTTTGGAAAATAAATCCGATTTTTTCATTTCGAATTTTAGTAAGTTTTTCGCCTTTTTTATCGTGAATTGATACACCATCTAAATAATATTCGCCCTCGTCCCAGTTGTCCATACAGCCTATAATATTCATTAAAGTTGATTTACCAGAACCAGACGGACCCAAGATAGCTACAAATTCACCTTTTTTAACACTTACATCTATGCCTTTTAAAACAGTAAGTTCCTCGGCTTGTGTTTTGTAGACTTTTTTAATGCCTGTCATATTTATCATAAGCCTTACCCCATTACAGATACTTCAATGATAGTACCGTCTTCATTCATAGTAATTGTGATATAGCTTTCTTCTGTGATGTAAGAAAATGAGCTTTCTGAGCCGTTAACATAAACAGTAGCGCCAACAGGGATAGTGTAAGAAGCTTCTTCGTCTGAAAGTTCCATGCTTGTGCTTCCTATCATGCCTGTCATACCTGTCATGCCTGACATCATACTTTCATCTATTTCGCCATTTTCCATAGCTTCTTGCATTTCAGCAAGCTCTTCTTCGGTCATGTCTTCCATGCCTTCTAAGCCCTCTGTCATGCCAGGGACTGTGCCAGTCATGCCCTCACTTAATTCGCCATTTTCCATA
>JAWXUM010000055.1:0-12834 GCA_044432645.1 Clostridia bacterium
AACTAGGTAGATGGTGTGCAAGGCAAAGAGAAAGTTATGCTAAAGGCGAACTTCAAGATTTCCAAATTGAAAGCTTAAAGGCGATAAACTTTGATTTAAGAACAAATGGTGAAATCAGAAAAGCAAACGAATTTGAAAAAAGTTATAAAGAGTATATTGACTTTTTTAATATTCACAAGCGAAAACCAACATCAAAAACCAATAAAAAACTCTACACTTGGTACTCTAAATCAATAAAAAGAGCCGAGTTAGGTAGTTTGAATAATGATATGCTTGCCAAATTTAAAATTATTCAGGAATTATAAAGGAACACAATATGAGTGAAAAAAAGAAACTTTTATATATAGTCGAAGCCATGGGTGGCGGGGTTTTCACTTATATTGTGGAACTTGCCAACAAGCTTGCCGAGGAATATGACCTTTACATAGCATATGCTGTTAGGGCTCAAACTCCAGAAGATTATAAAGATTATTTTGACAAAAGAATACATTTGATAAAGGTTGAAAACTTCACAAGAGCGATTAATCCTGTAAAAGATTTAAAAGCTGGAATGGAAATTTCCAAAATAGCAAAAAGCATCAACCCCGATGTCGTACATCTGCACTCCTCAAAAGCTGGGATTTTGGGCAGATTGTTTTTGAAAGAATACAAACTGTTTTACACTCCGCACGGCTACAGTTTTTTGATGGAAAACTGCAAACCATCTAAAAGATTTATATATAAAGCTATCGAAAAACATTTTGGCAAGGTGAACTGTAGAACCATTTGTTGCAGTGTCGGCGAATATAAAGAGTCGCTTAAAGTTACAAGTAAATCCACTTTCATCAGCAACGGCATAGATATAAATGTTTTAAATAACCAAATGAAAGGCATAACTGCACAAAAACACGATAAGCCAGTTGTTTTCACGATAGGCAGAATTTGCGAACAGAAAAATCCTACCGTTTTTAACACAATTGCAGCAGCATTGCCAGACGTAGACTTCATTTGGATAGGCGATGGCGAATTAAAAGAAACTTTAACGAGCGAAAATATAAAAATCACAGGTTGGATAAGCCGTGAAGAAGTTATCAAGTACGCAATGCAAGGCGATATATTTATTTTACCCTCACTTTGGGAGGGACTTCCTATCTCGCTACTCGAAAGTATGTATATGAAAAAAGTATGTATCGTAAGTGATGTGGTGGGAAATCGTGATGTGATTTTAGACCAAAGAAATGGCTATATTTGCAAAAATACAGAGCATTTTATAGGCAAAATACAAGAAAACATTAAAAAATTAAACACAGAAGTCGCACAAAATGCATTTGAAAGCATAATCGATTCATACAACACAGATATAATCTCTGTTCTGTACAGTAATGAATATAAGAGGTAAGTAATGAAAAAAGTCGGAATAGTTTCTTGTTATTTTCAGCATAATTATGGCAGTATGCTACAGGCGTATGCTACACAAATGGCACTTGATAAGCTGAATATTGAGAATGAAACTATAGATATTTCAGGTTTCAATGGCGAGATAAAAAAGGCGAAAATTAAATATTTTGCTAAAGCAGCTGTTACTTCTGATATTTTACTTTCCAAAATGGGAATGGCAAAAAATGTTATTAAAAAGAAATTATCTAAGAACGAGTACGGCAGTTTATCAAATGTCAGACATGAAAAATTCAATAAATTTGCTAAAGAAAAATTTGTGCTTTCAAAAAAATATAATTCAATAAACGAATTATCAGAAAGTTGCAAAGAGAAGTATTCATCAGTTTTGGTAGGAAGTGACCAACTTTGGTTACCAGCGAATATCGCAGCAAACTACTATACATTAAATTTTGTTCCAGATGAAGTGAATAGCATAGCATTCGCAACAAGTTTTGGAATGTCAACTTTGCCAAAAGACAGCTCGAAAAAGGCAGAAGTTTTCTTAAAGAAAATCAAACATATTGGAGTTCGTGAGAAATCAGGACAAAAATTAGTTAAAGATATAGCAAACCGAGATGTCCCAGTGGTTTGCGACCCAACATTGTTGTTTGACGGCAATGACTGGATGAAAGTTCAAAAAGAAGAAGCGATAGAAAAAGAACCATATATTTTCTGTTATTTTCTAGGAAATAACACTCCACACCGAGAGTTTGCAAAAAGATTAAAAGCAGAAACTGGCTGTAAAATAATCGCCCTTGTTCATTTGGATGAATTCGTAAAATGTGACGAAGAATACGCAGATAAAAAACCTTATGACGTTGACCCAGCAGATTTTTTAAACTACATAAGAAATGCAAAATATGTCTGTACCGACTCGTTCCATTGTTCAGTTTTTTCTACCTTATACAAAAAAGATTTCTTCACTTTTAAAAGATACACAAAAAACACAAAACAATCAACAAACAGCCGAATAGACAACCTCTTTGAAATGCTAGGCATAACAGGCAGACTATTAAACGGCAATGAAAATATAAAAGAATGCATAAGCCTAAAAACAGACTTTGAAAAAGTAGAACAAAACCTACAAAAAATCAGAGAGTATTCTTATGATTACTTAAAAAATGCGTTAGGAGTAACAAATGAGTAAACCAAAAGTATTAATATTTGTTGACCGAATGCGTGTCGGTGGAATTCAAACATTATTATACAACCAATATCCTTATTTTGATAAAGTTGATGTTGAATTTTTAGTGTTGGATGATGGCGAGCATTACGATTTAGAAGATGATATAAAAAAACTTGGTGGCACTATTCATAAGCTTGAAAAGGTTTGGCTTAGAAGCCCACTTGATTATGTAAATTATGCAAAAAAAATGAAAGAGTTCTTTAAGAATAACCACGACTATGTAGCTGTTCACATGAACTCTGGAAGTAAGAACTATATGTTTCTTCAATATGCTAAAAAATATGGTATCCCAGTGAGAATTTCTCATTCACACAACACAAATTTTCAAAGCACTTCTAAGGCTCAAATTTTGTTGGGCAATATGATGAAAGTTCCAATGAAGAAATATTCCACGCACTTGTTTGCTTGTTCAGATTTAGCAGGACAATGGCTTTTTGGAGAAAATGAAAAGGTTATTGTAATTCCAAACGGAGTTAATCTTGACAAATACGGCTTCAATAAAGCTGTTCGTGAGAGATTAAGGAAAGAATTAAATGTGGAAAAAAATATTGTAATAGGCAATGTTGGTAGATTTGTAAATCAAAAAAATCATACAAAACTAATTAATATTTTTAACGAAATACAAAAGAAAGAACCTACCGCTGTTTTAATCTTAGCTGGCATAGGCGAGCTAATGGAACAAACTCAAAAGCAAGTCGATGATTTGAAAATATCAGATAAAGTTAAATTTTTAGGTTTTAGAACAGATGTTAATGATTTAATTCAAGCGATGGATGTGTTTTTAATGCCATCATTTTTCGAGGGCTTCCCAGTAACAGGAGTTGAAGCACAAGCGAGTGGTTTGCCATGTGTCTTCTCCGACACAATTACAAGACAAGCTGCGATTTTAGAAGAAACTGCATATATACCACTTGAGGAATCAAACAAAATTTGGGCAGAAAAGATATTAAGCCTAATAGGAAAAGTAGATAGAGAACATTCTAAAAAATCCCTAAAAGATAAAGGCTTTGATTTACCTGATATGGTGGGAAATATAGAAAGTTATTATCTGCAGAAAAAATGATAAAGGAGTAAATGCATTGAAAAAAATTAGAATAAAAAATAATATACTCAACTCCACGATTGATGCGAAAAATATTCTTTTGTTTTTTCCACTTTTGGTGATAATTGGAAAATTTGTTCGTTGGACACTTATGTATGGAACACTTGTTAGTATGAGCAAAGGTTGGGGATACGTAAGTGGAATACTATATGGAAATTACAGTTTTACTTTTCTAGGAATAAATGATTTAATCAATGGTTCTCCTGGTGAAGATACCAATATGTACATCTTCTTCAAAGCGTTTAGAGCCTTATGTTTAAACATACCAAACGATTTTTATTCTTTTGAAATCGCTATAACTATTGTATATTGCATTATGCTTTTTATTCTTTGCAAACAAATAAAAAGAGTAATTTCAGTTTCAGAGTTCATATTTGTCTGTTTAGCGATAATGGTTTTAAATGTTTATTGCTTTTCGCTAGCAAAAGAAACATTTCAAATGATTTATTTCTATATGTTGTTTTTAGTTTTATATACCGATAAAATACCCGAAAACAAAAAGTTTTTATCAGCTGTTGGAGTTATATTGTTATCTACATTTACATTCAGAACTTATTATTTTTTGATAATTGTGATCACATTAGTAACTTTATTGTTAGTAAAGTATGCAATCAAAAAGAAACCAGATAAACCAATATTTAATGTTTTTGCGGTGTTTTTTGGGCTTATTGGTTTATATGCAATTATGATGTTTACACTGAAATTTGCCATGCCAGTACTATATACAAGAATGGCAGACTCGCTGCTTTGGGCCAGTGCAGCCACCAGTTCATCAAATACGTATACAGAAAACTGGGTTGCTACATCCTCTTATGATACGGTGGCAGTAATTATAGAGTATGGTTTATATGTACTAAGACTTTTATTTCCGTTAGAACTTATGAGCCTAGGGATTAAATATTTCCCATATATAGTGTACCAGCTATGTATGACAGGGTTTATGATTAGAACTTTAAAAACATATATAACAAACACAAAAGCACAAAATACAGCACTATTAGTTATGATAGGATTTGTGTTTACATCAGCAACATTTGAGTCTGACTACGGCTCTTGGATTCGCCACGGAGTTGTAACACTTCCACTTCTATTAATAATGATAGGCATGATTAGACCAAAGGAAAGAAAAAAAGGAGAAAGAGATGCGAATATTAGTAACAGGTTTCACTGCTAATTATGGTGGTGTAGAAACCTTTTTGATGAATTATTATCGAGCTATGCAAAAACTTGACAGAAGTATTGTTATTGATATTATCAGCACAGCGAAAGAGCCTGCTTTTAAAGATGAAATTCAAAAAATGGGTGGCAATGTTTACAGAACATCTAGAGCAAGATATAAAAATAGAATAAGAAAAGAACTTAATAAAATAATGCAAGAAAACAATTATGATGTTTTTTGGTGCAATAAATGTGATTTAGCTGATATTACATATTTAAAAGAATCGTATAAAAACAATATTCCAAAACGAATTTTGCATAGTCATAGTTCAAGTAATATGTTTACTGGAATAAGAAGAAAAATTGTAAATGTATTACATAAAATAAATAAACAAGTAGTAGAAAAATATGCAACAGAATTTTGGTCATGTTCAGATTATGCAGCAGATTGGCTTTTTACTAAAAACATAGCTCAAAATAGAACAACATTTATACCAAATTCAATTGATGCAGAAAAATTTCAGTATAAAGAAGATATAAGAAATAAATACAGGCAAGAATTAAAAATTGAAGATAAATTAGTTGTTGGCAGTGTTGGTGCTTTTTTGTATGCGAAAAATCCTGAATTTACTTTAGAAATTTTTAAAGAAATACATAAAAATAATTCTGAATCTGTTTTATTGTGGGTAGGTTCTGGAGAACTAAAAGAAATTACCGAACAAAAGGTTAAAGAATATAACATGGAAAAAAATGTAATATTTCTAGGTCGCAGGCTTGATGTTGATAGATTAATGCAAGCGATGGACTGCCTACTTCTCCCATCAAGGTTCGAGGGTTTACCAGTAGTGGCTATAGAAGCACAATCAGCAGGACTTCACGTTTTCGCATCAAGTGAAGGAATATCAAAACAAACAAAAATAACAGATTTTTTTCACTTCTTATCATTGCAACAATCACAAAAACAATGGAGTGAAAAAATTCTATCAACAAATTTAGAACATAAAGATACCTACGAGCAAATAAAGAAAGCTGAATTTGATATAAATATTTCAGCTAAAAGTATATTAAATAAATTAAGTGAGGGGCAAGTATGATACCTAAAATTATACATTACTGTTGGTTTGGGGGCAATCCTTTACCAGAAAAGGATACAAAATTTATTGATACTTGGAAAAAGTTTTGCCCTGATTATGAAATCAAATGTTGGAATGAAAGTAACTATGATGTGACAAAAAACAAATATATGTATGAAGCTTATAAAGCAAAGAAGTGGGGGTTTGTTCCTGACTATGCAAGATTAGATATCATTTATAATCATGGTGGCATTTATTTAGATACTGATGTTGAGATAATAAAAAACTTTGATGAATTATTAGCAAATAAAGCTTTTATGGGTTTCGAATCACAAAAATTTGTGAATTTAGGCAATGGTTTTGGTGCTGAAAAAAATAATGAAACTATTAAAAAAATCATGGATACATATGATAATTTGAAGTTCATAAAAGATGACGGGACATATAATATAACACCTAGTCCAATTCTTAATAGTAAGGAATTGGAAAACATGGGATTTATTATGAATAATGAACTTCAAGAAACCAATAGCACAAAATTGTATCCTCAAGAATATTTTTGTCCAAAAGATTATGATATTGAAAAAATTATTTTAACAGAAAATACATTTTCAATACATCATTGGAATTCTAGTTGGTACACACTTGAGCAAGAAAAAAGACATAAAAAAGCAGTTTTTTTTAGAAACAAATTCGGAAGAAAATTCGGCGAATACATATACTTAGCCACAGAAATTCCAGTGAAAATAAAACAATATGGTTTAGGTGGATTGATTAAAAGAGTGTTTAAGAGGTAGAAAATGAACGTATTAATAATTACAGATTACGCAGCTCCCTATGAGGGGAATTTTATGCAATCATTAAAAAGTCTTGATAATAGAGTTTCTCAAAATGGAAAAATGGTATATCTTTTTCCTGAAAAATCAAAAGATTTTGACTGGGTAAGTGAATTTACTAAAATACATAAAGTTTATTTTTTTACTACTGAAACAAAAGATATTGTTAAAACAATAAAAGATATAAATAATAAAGAAAATATTGGTATTATGTATTCTCATTTTGCATTGTTCAAGACACAGCAAGCTATTAAAAGAGTCAGATTGTTTAATAGAAAAATAAAATTAGTTCAACATTTTCACAACCATTATTTTAACGTTAAAAACCCAATATACAAATGGTGTTTTAATGGTGATTTAAACATTGGTTGTTCAAAATCCGTTGGTGAAAGTTTGCCGTATAAAAATTCAACTTATGTAGATAACGCTATTGATTTTGAAAGATTAAAAGTTGCAGATTCAAACTTTGAATTTCAACAAAAAGATAAAATCCAAATAACAATGTTCGGATTTGACTATAAAAGAAAAGGCGTAGACCTTGCAATAAAAGCAATAGAGCCATTAGTTAATAAACTAAATTTGCATTTGAATATTGTTCTTTCCGTGGGTGAAGAAAATATAAAAAATCTTATTATAAAAGAGTTTGAAAAAGTGCCATGTTGGGTCACTATACTTAAACCAAGAACTGATATAGCTACTTATTTTAATAAAACCCAAATATTTATTTCACCGTCACGAGAAGAAGGATTGTGTTATTCAGTACTAGAGGCAGCTTTTTGTGGTTGCATCTTAGTAACAAGTAAAATAACAGGTATACCATATCACATACCAAATTTTAAAGTATTTGAAAGTGAGAATGTTACTGAATTTACAAAGATACTTGAAGAAACAATAGCAACATATAACAATATAAATAAAAAAGAAACAAATAAGTATATATTGGAAAACTACCACATTAATTTGTGGAGCGAAAATGTTTATGAGAAATTAATTAATTTGCTTTAAGGAGAACTTAATGAATATATTAATATACAATATTGGTGAATTTTATCCAAATAAAGGTGGAGTGGAAAGAATCTCCTGTAATTTAGCTCAGGAATTTATAGATAGAGGTAACAAAGTTGTTTTTTTGATAAAAAAGAAAAATTTTAACATAAATCAAGATACGCTCTGCAAAATGATTTCGTTGGAAACAGAGGATTTCTCAGATGATGACATTAAACTCAGGATTTCAAATATTTTAGATGAATGTAAAATTGATGTTGTGCTAAGTCAAGATTCTTATGATTTGCAATTTATAAAATTTATGAAGAAAAATTTTATAGTGCCAGTTGTTTCGGTTCATCACGGCAAACCATTGCCAGATATATTTGAATTGAAAAGGACAAAAGTTAAAGGTGAAAATATATCTTTTAATAAAATTATGAAAAAAGTACTTATAAGATATAGGTATAAAAGGCGTTTAAAAGGCAATATAAAAAATGTCAAAGATATGATAGATTATTCAGCAAAACTTGTTTTGCTTTCAAACAATTTTAAAAAAGATATTATGAGAAATATAAATATAGATGAAGATAAGGTAACAAGCATTTCAAATTTCACAAGATTTAACAACATTACATCTGACGAAAATCTTAAAAAGCGTAAAACAGTTCTTTTTGTAGGTAGATTACTTTCCCAAAAAGAGCCAATTCGGTTAATTTTAGTTTGGGAAAAGCTATATAAAAAATATCCTGATTGGAATTTAAGGATAGCTGGTGATGGTGCATATAAAGATAATTTAATTAAATACATAGATAAATATAATATTAAAAACGTTGATATATTAGGCACTGTTGACCCGATCGAAGAATATAAAAAAGCATCAATTTTATGCATGACATCTACTTATGAGGGATTTGGATTAGTTTTAATAGAAGCATCAGTTTTTGGTTGCGTTCCTATGGCATTTGATAGTTTTTCATCGGTGCATGATATTATTGAAAATGGGAAAAATGGAATTTTAGTACAACCATTTGATTTAAAAAAATATCAAAAAGAGCTTGAAAAGTTTATGTCAGATGAAAACTATAGAAAACAATTACAAAAAGAAACACTTAAAGTAAATGAAAAGTTTGATAAAGATAAAATAGTTGATCAATGGATTAAATTGTTTGAAGATTTAATTAAAAGAGGAAACAAATGATTGATTTAATAAGCATAATTATACCAGTGTACAAAGTAGAAAAATACTTAGATAGATGTGTGCAAAGTGTGGTTGATCAAACATATACAAATTTAGAAATAATCTTAGTGGACGATGGTTCGCCAGATAATTGTCCACAAATGTGTGATGAATGGGCGAGAAAAGATAGTAGGATTAAAGTTATACATAAAGAAAATGGTGGCGTAAGTTCTGCTAGAAATATGGGATTATATGTAGCTACTGGTGAATTTATAGGCTTCGTTGATAGTGATGACTATATTGAGTCTTGTATGTACGAGATTTTAATTAATAATATGAATGATAAAGAGATCGATTTAATTAGTTGCGGGTATAGACATTTCAATGATGCAATGAATATAGATGTATTAAATGATAATGAAGAAAAAGTTTATTTTTTTGAAAAGAAGAATGCTATAAGGCAAATGATATTATATGGTGAATTAAATGGGTATTTGTGGTGTAAGTTATTTAAAAAAATATTAATAGGAAACACAATATTTGATGAAAGTATAACTCTTGGTGAAGATTTACTTTTTTGTCTGGAATACTTAATTAAAACACAAAAGGTAGGAAAAATTAATCGAAAGTTATATGTATATCTTTACAATCAAAACGAAAATAGTTTAACAAACAAAATTAGAAAAACAAATATATCTTTAGTTGAGGCTTTAGTGAGAATTTTGAATTTGGAATTAGATTTAGATTCTGAAGCCAATAATCATATAAAAGCTAAAATTGTTTTATGGTCTAGTTCGTATATAATTAAAAGCTATTATGAAAACTTTCAAAATAATGAAGATAATATATCGTATGCACGAAATGTGGTTAAAAAATATTATCCAGAAATTAGAAATGATAAATATCTAACTTTTAAAAAGAAAATAATGATATATTTCTCTTTACACGGAACAGTGTTATATGCATTAGTAAAAAGATTATTTGAACATTAATTATTATACGAGGAGAACATAATATGAAAAAAAACACTAACAGTAGTAATACCATCTTACAAAGTAGAAAATATTTAGACCAAACACTTTCATCTTTTATTAATGATGAAGTTATGGATGAAATTGAAATTTTGATTGTTGACGATGGGTCAAAAGATAGAAGAGGTACAAATGAATAATAAAGAAATTTTTGTAAGTGTATATTGTTTGTGCTATAACCACGAAAAATATATACGCAAGTGTTTAGATGGTTTCGTCATGCAGAAAACAAATTTTATATATGAAGTTATTGTACATGATGATGCATCCACAGATAATTCCGCAAATATTATAAAAGAATATGAAAAAAAATATCCAGATATTATAAAACCAATTTATCAAAAAGTAAATCAATATAGTCAAGGAATTAAAATATTTACTACTCATATATTACCGAAATGTAAAGGCAAATATATTGCAATTTGCGAAGGTGATGACTATTGGACAGATGAAAATAAACTTCAAATACAATTTGACTATATGGAAATTCATGTTAATTGTTCGATTTGTGGACATGCGTTTTCAAAAATTCACGAAGATGGAACGATTATGGAAAATATTTTTTCATTAGATTCTATAATTAATGTGTCAAAAGTTATAATGTTTGATAACATGCCACAAACAGCAACATTAATGTATAGAAAAAAACTAATTAGTTTACGACCAAGTTTTTTCTCAGAAACAACTGTTGGAGATTATCCTCTTATGCTTTACATGAGTACAAAAGGAGAATTTCATTGTATTAATAAGAATATGTCATGTTACAGGTTATTTGTTCCAGGTTCTTGGGTTAACAGTACTGCTAAAGACCCTAAAAAATTTATTATACCACATTTGGATGCAATGAAAGTGTTTTTAGAAAAATTTAATGATTACACAAATAAGGAATATGAAAATATGATTAATTTAAAAATTAGTCAATTTCAACTTCAAAAAAATATTTTAGAAAGAAGTTTTAATAAAATAATATCAAATGAATATTTTATTAAAAAATATTCATTTAAATGGAAAATCTCCACAATATTAAAATGCGTTTTCCCTAGATTGCACAATGCCTTCAAAATAGCAATTGAGAGACTAAAACATGGCGAATAAAACAGTATCAAGCCTTGCTTGGAAGTTTGCAGAAAAATGTGGGGCTCAGGGAATTACATTTATAGTTTCGATTGTCTTAGCAAGGATTCTTGCACCTGAACTCTATGGAACTATTGCTTTAGTTAATGTTTTTATAGTTATTTTGAATGTCTTTATTGACAGTGGACTCGGCACAGCTCTTGTCCAAAAAAAAGATGCTGATAATAAAGATTTTTCGACTGTGTTTTTCTTTAATTTTGCAATGTGTTTAGTAATTTACAGTATCATGTTCTTTATAGCACCATTAGTTGCAAATTTTTATGATAATACAGAACTTACAGCTGTTATAAGAGTTTTGAGTTTAACTTTGGTTATATCTGGTGTAAAAGGTATTCAACAAGCTTATGTTTCGAAGAATATGCTCTTTAAAAAATTCTTTTTTTCAACACTTGGTGGAACAATAACTGCCGCAGTTGTAGGAATAACTATGGCATATATGGGATTTGGAGTTTGGGCGCTTGTTGCTCAAAGTTTAGCGAATAATTTAATTGACACTATAATTCTTTGGTTCACAGTTAAATGGCGACCAATGAAATATTTTTCATTTAATAGATTTAAATATTTGTTCTCTTATGGTTGGAAATTACTAGTGTCAGCTTTGTTAGATACTGGGTATAGCAATTTAACATCATTGATTATAGGTAAAATGTATTCTTCGACTGATTTAGCTTATTATAATAAAGGAAATCAATTTCCAAACATTATAGTAGGTAATATTAATTCATCTATTGATAGTGTTTTGTTCCCTACGATGTCAAAAAATCAGGAAGATAGACCGAAAATTAAGAGTATGACAAGGCGAGCAATCAAGACAAGCACATATATAATGGCGCCTTTGATGATCGGTCTTGCCGTTACAGCAGAATCAGTGGTTAGGTTATTACTAACTGATAAATGGGTAGGTTGTGTGCCATTTATGCAGATTTTCTGTATTACATATTTATTCTACCCAATACACACAGCCAATCTTAATGCGATCAAAGCAATGGGTAGAAGTGATCTCTTTTTAAAATTAGAAATAATAAAAAAGGTTACGGGACTAGCAATCTTGTTATCTGTAATGTGGTTTGGTGTTATGGCAATGGCATATAGTTTGCTTTTATCAAGTGTGATAAGCCAAATAATAAATAGCTACCCAAACAAAAAATTAATAAATTATAATTACATAGAACAACTAAAAGATATTATGCCAAATATTTTAATGGCAGTATTCATGGGTGCTTGTGTATATATGTTAAACTTCCTAAGTTTGCCAGTGTATCTAATTTTGGCTATGCAAATAATCGTAGGAGCAGTGATTTATATACTAGGCTCAATGTTGTTTAAATTAGAGGCGTTTAATTATATTTTAGGAATTGTTAAGGGTTTTAGAAATAAATGAAAAGGGTTTGATTGTATGAACAGTTTTTACAGCCAAGAAGAACTTGAATCGATTGGTTTTAAATCTTTTGGGAAAAATGTTTTAATTAGTAGAAAAGTAAGTATTTATGGTGCAAAAAACATAAGTATTGGTAACAACGTTAGGATAGATGATTTTTGCATACTAAGCGGAAAAATAACTTTAGGAAATTACATACATGTTTCAGCATATTCTTCAATTTTTGCGGGAGAAGCAGAAGTTGTGTTTAAAGACTTTGTTACTTTTTCATCACGTTCAATAGTGTATGCAGTAAGTGATGATTACAGTGGTGAACACATGACTAATCCAATGGTGCCTGAAAAATATATTAATGT
>JAWXUM010000056.1:0-12426 GCA_044432645.1 Clostridia bacterium
TTTCTCTATTTTACACAAAATAAGACAAAACTTTTTGTTTTATCCACGGACGAGCACAGCTCGCCCCTACAATGTTTGTGCAACTTTTTTTACAATATAGGTTTTTTGACAGTCTGTTAGGGACGAACATATTTGTTCGTCCCTATTTTGCTTATTTATTGATTTTTGCAAGTAATTCTTCAAACTTTTTTAAATCGTCATCACTGAAATTTTCAAAAAGTTTTTGTGATGACGCTGTAGACTGCTCGTCTAATTTTTTAGCAACTGACATGCCTTTTTCGGTAAGAGTTATAATATTTTCGTTATAAACTTCACCTTTTTCACGGACAATTAACTCTTTATTTTCAAGTTTTTTTATAACGTCAGAAACGCCTTGTGCTGTTATATTTAGACGTTTTGAAATTGTTCGTTGATTTATATTTTTTTCTTCAAGGAGTATTAAAAGAACATTCTTAGCTGATGGTTGCATTCTAAGCTCGTCTTTTTCAGGCTTTTTTTCACCGTTTTCTTTGTGGTGTCCATGTTTTTTATGTGGATTAATGGAATGAGTAACGCTTAAAAGTTCCATTAATAGTTGTTTTTTTGTCATAAAATTCTCCTTAATCTAATTTTGCAGCACCAGTGTATAGACTGTGGTATTTTCCCTTTAATGCTAAGAGTTCTTCGTGCGTTCCACTTTCGATAATTTGACCAAAATCTAACACTATTATTTTATCAGAATTTCTTACAGTTGACAACCTATGCGCAATAACAAATGTTGTTCTTTGTTCCATAAGCCTGTCAAGTGCTTGTTCAATATGCCTTTCGGTTCTAGTGTCAACCGAACTTGTGGCTTCGTCTAGAACTAAAATTGGTGCTTTTGAAATTGCAGCTCTTGCTATATTCAATAGCTGACGCTGTCCCCCACTTAAATTTGACCCATCACCTGTCAAAATAGTTTGGTAGCCGTTTTCAAGTTTACGAATAAAACTATCTGCATTTGCAGTTTTGCAAGCAGTTATAACTTCTTCATCGCTTGCATCAAGTCTGCCGTAACGAATATTTTCCATAATTGTACCTGTAAAAAGGTGGGTGTCTTGCAAAACTGTGGCTATATTTTGCCTTAAATAAGTTTTGTCCATATCCATAATGTCGGTATCATCTATTTTTATACTACCACTTTGAATATCGTAAAATCTGTTAAGTAGGTTTGTAATAGTCGTTTTTCCAGCACCCGTTGAACCTACAAAGGCAATTTTTTGCGATTTTTTTGCTGTGATATTTATTTCTTTAAGCACTTTTTGCCCTTTTAAATATCCAAAACTTACATTTTCAAAGCTAACTTCACCTAAAATTTCAGGTTTTTTATCGCCAGTTTCATTTTCTTCTTCATAATTCATAACTTCAAAAACTCTTTCTGCACCAGCTAAAGCCGAATAAATAGAGTTAATTTGCATGAAAATATCATTTACAGGTCTGGAAAAACTTTTGGAGTATCCCAAAAATATAATAAATCCGCCTATGTCAAACCTGCCTGTGGCACACAAAATACCACCAATACAAGCAGTGACTACATATGATGATTGAGCCAAAAAGCCCATCAAAGGCCCCATTATTCCGCCTAAGAACTGAGCGTTAAAAGATTTATCACGGTAGCTGTCGTTAAGTTTTCTAAATTCTTCTATACTTTCTTCTTCATGATTAAAAACTTTAATTACCTTTTGACCATCAATTCTCTCTTCAACATATCCGTTAAGTTGACCAATGCTTGATTGTTGACCTTTGTAAAAAGTCATAGATTTTTTGGAGATATACTTGGTTAAGTTAGAGCACAAAGGGGCAATTAACAAAGTTAAAAGAGCTAAAATCCAGTTTGTATAAAGCATTATCATAACTGTTGTCACAAGTGTGAAAACACCGGTTACAAGACTTATAGCTGTGCTTGAAAGCATTTGGTTTACTATGTCAATATCGTTTGTAAACCTACTCATCAAATCGCCATTTTTATTTTTATCAAAAAATTTAATTGGCAATTTTTGCATTGCGTTATATAAATCTTCTCTTAATTTTGCAAGTGAATTTTGTGCAACGGACAGCATTAATCGTGACTGTAAATAATTACAAAAAACTGAACCAAAATAAACTATAGCCATTAAAACAAGGTAATAAACTAGTTTTACCGAGCCTGCATTGTCTACTAAATCGTTAGTAATAGGACGAATTAGGTAGGAAGCTATAATTGAAAAAGCAGAGCTTATAAGTGCGAAAGCAAGTGCGAAAATCATTTTAGTTTTGTGATTTGCTAGATATTCAACCAGTCTTTTTATGGTGTTTTTGCTGTTTTTAGGTTTAACTTTTTCTTGAAATCTGCCCTTGCCAGGTCCTCCTGGACCACCTTTACCACCCATTCTCATTGGAGGCATGTTTTCTCTTGTAAAATCTCTTTTTTCGCTCATTTTTTAGCCTCCTGTTCGCTTTGCATCTGTGAACTGCAAATTTCCATATATATTTTAGAATTTTCTAATAACTGTTCGTGTTTCCCAATGTCGACAATTGTACCATTGTCCATTACAACTATGAAGTCGCAGTTTATAACGGAAGAAATTCGCTGTGCAATTATAATTTTTGTCATTTCTTTTAAGTTGTTTGTTAAGTGATGCGTAATTTTTCTTTCAGTAGCAGTGTCAACAGCACTTGTGGAGTCATCTAAAATTAAAATTTTAGTGTTTTTTGCAAGAGCCCTAGCTATGCAAAGCCTTTGCTTTTGCCCACCTGACAAGTTAAGGCCACCTTGGTGTAAAGCTGTGTCGTAACCGTCTGTCATATTGTTTATAAATTCGTCCGAAGCTGAAAACTTAGCCACTTCGTCTATTTCGTCATCGCTTGCGTTTTTGTTACCCCAACGAATATTTTCCTTTACAGTACCTGAAAAAAGAATATTGTTTTGAAGAACAACAGCTACGCCTTCACGCAGATTTTTAAGGGAATAATCTTTAACGTTAGCACCGTCAACGTTAACCTGCCCACTGTTCACATCATAAAGTCGAGAGATTAAGTGAACTAATGTTGTTTTCCCACAACCAGTAGAGCCAACAATTCCAACGCATTGACCTGATTTAATGTGTAAATTAATTCCTGTTAAAACGTTATCCAAAGAATTTTGGTAGTATTTAAAATCTACATTTTTAAATTCAATATCACCAGACATAACTTTTTTATCAGTAGCATTTTCGTCTGAAATATCAATACTTTCTTCTAAAACAGCTAGAACTCTTCTTTGGCTAACCATAGACCTTGAACTTTGAAGAAAAACATTCGCTATCATTTTAACTGCCATTAAAATTTGTGTTAAATAAGTAATGAGGGCGCTGATATTTCCAATTTGAAGTTCCCCGTTTCCTAAAAGTTTACTACCAAACCACAATATTGCAATAGTCGCAAAGTTAACAACTAAAGTCATTATAGGCATTTGCATAATACTTACTTTATAGGCAGCAAGACCAGTGTCTTTTAAATCATCATTAACCTTTTTAAATTTTTTCTTTTCAAAATTTTCTCTAGTAAATGCTTTAATTACCCTAACATTAACAAGACCTTCTTGTATAGATGTATTTAAAGCGTCGATTTTGTCTTGCAGTTTTGCAAACCGTGGGTAAGAAATATAGATAACGACAATAACAATTAAGGCTAAAATTGGAGTTAAAACAAGGAAAATAATAGATATTTTAGGACTTATGCTATAAGCCATAATTATTGCACCAATTAACATTCCAGGTGCTCTAAATATCATTCTTAAGGACATGACAATTATTTGTCCAATTTGAGTTATGTCGTTTGTCAGCCTTGTTATAAGCGAGCCTGTGCTAAATTTATCAATATTATTAAAGGAAAAACTTTGTATTTTTACAAAAACTTCGTCCCTTAAATCATGACAAAAATTAACCGATGCCTTTGTAGCAGAAAAGGACGAGCCTATTCCACACAATACTGCAAATAAAGCAAAGAGTAGCATTTTAACGCTACTAAAAACAATCGCCGAAATCTCTGCGTTTTCGGAGCTTAAGTTTATTATCTGTGCTGATAGACTGGGGATTTTTACATCGCAATAAACTTCTAAAAGCATAAAAATTGGGGCTAATAGAAAATACGCAAGGTAAGGTTTTACGTGTTTAAAGTATATTTTCATTATTTCTCCTTAGTGTAAATGTTTTTACAGTGTGTAAAGAACTTTATACTAAGGATATCACGATTTCTTTCCAGTGTCAATAACTTTATACTGATTTCGTATATCTTTATCCTTTTCTATGTTTTTATTATTAGGTGTGCTAATAATATCTACTTAGCAACTATTATTTCAAAACTATTTTTAGAATACCGAATTAACCCATCCTTTTGCATTTTAGAGAGTTCATTTGATAAAGCACTTCTGTCTGCACACAAATAATTTGCCATTTCTTCACGATTAAGATTTATGGTGAATTGTTTTTCCCCTTTGCCAACATATTCTAGATATGTAACAATTTTTTCTCTTAATGTTCGTTTGGAAATAATATTGATTTTTTGGTTAAGATATATATTTTTGTTTGCAATAATTTTAAGCATATTTTCTATTAATTGATTATGAAATACACAAGAATTACTGCAAGTAGTGATAACTTTCCTATAATCACATAATAGAATTTGAGTTTTTTCTATTGTAATGATAGAAACAGGGCTATGAAAAACCTCTGCACAAGCAAAAGATTCGGCAAACATTTCGCCCTGTGAAACTTCTCCCACTATTGTTTGATTTCCGTTAACATCATCACGAACAATTTTAACACTGCCACTTATTACAACCCCAACATAATTGACAGGGTCGCCAGACAGTAACACAACTTCGTTTTTTTGATACGTTTTTTCTTTTGCATCAAGGCAACAAAGAATGGAGCTTAAATCGCTATGAGAAATATTTGAAAATAACGGACAGCTTTTTAAAAATTCAAAATAATTTTTCATTTTTTCACCTTTGCGTTGTCTACACAACATATTTATTGTGATTATTATATTATAATATAAGCATAATAGTCAAGGAGGATATAATATGACAAGAAAAATAATTCAAATAGATGAGAAAAAATGTGTTGGATGTGGACTTTGTGCAAACGCTTGCAAACAAAGTGCAATTGAAATGGTAGACGGAAAAGCAAAGGTAGTCCGTGATGATTATTGTGACGGGCTTGGCAACTGTTTGCCAGTCTGTCCAGTTGGCGCTATTAGCTTTTCTGACAATGATATTAAAAATACAAAAGAACAGCCAAAGGTGTTTCCTAGTGCTTGCCCTGGCACATTCTCAAAAACTATCGAGCGTAACAATATACCTATTACACAAGAAGTTAAGGCTTATGAAAATACATCTCAGCTTAACCAATGGCCAGTACAAATCAAACTAGCACCACCAATGGCACCTTTTTTAAAAAATGCAAAGTTGTTAATCGCTGCTGATTGCACAGCTTTTGCTTATGGTAATTTTCATAACGAGTTCATGAAAAACAAAATCACTCTCATAGGCTGTCCAAAACTGGACGAGGGCGACTATACCGATAAGCTCACAAAAATTATTCGTGACAACGATTTAAAGTCGGTTACTGTTGTTCGTATGGAAGTGCCATGTTGTGGTGGCCTTGAAAATGCCGTTAAAAACGCACTTATTGCTAGTGGTAAGATGATTCCATGGCAAGTTGTTACAATCACCACAAATGGTAAGATTTTAGATTAACTCATCATATTTTTAAGCGAAAAAGCCGTAGGATACAAAACATTCTACCACAGGAGACGCTTTTTTCTATTGTCCGTTTTTACTGGTTCTGTAAATTTATGATAAAATGGTAAAGCAATATTGTATATTAATTAGTATTATTATATATTGACATTTTCTAGCGAAAGAGTATACTGGTATTATAAGCAACATGAATATTATTAGCCCTTAACTAAGTGGCATAAACCCTGCCAAAAACTCAAAAAAAAGAAAGAACTGGTATTAACTATGAAAATTGCAGTAACTTATGGTAATGGACAAGTGTTCCAACATTTCGGACATTGTAAAAACTTTAAAATCTATTCAGTTGAGGATAAAAACGTGGTAGCCATGGAAGTTGTCAACTCTATGGGTAGCGGACACGGTGCTTTAAGTGGATTTTTACAAGGCCTTTGCGTTGACGTATTAATTTGTGGTGGTATCGGTGGTGGCGCAAGAACTGCTCTTGATGACGCTGGAATTGATTTTTACCCAGGTGTTGTAGGAGATGCTGACGCAAGTGTAATAGCATTTTTAAACGACAAATTAATTTACAACAAAGATGCAGTATGTAACCATCACCACGAAGACGGTCACGACTGTGGTGAAGACAAACACGGTTGTGGAAATCACTAAGAGAAAATAAAACGAAAAAACGAGGCTACACAGTCTCGTTTTTTATTTTTAAATTTGATATCAAGGCGGAGGAATGAGTAATGCTGGCATATACGATTGACGACAACGATGATAGAGCACCACCCAAACGATTACTGCCACATACCAAAATCACTGCTTACAAAACACAAAAAATAGTCCGTAGGATTGATTTTCACAGTTTTTTGATATATGATAATTCTATTGAGAATTTGAAGAACTACCTTATCAACGTCACGAAAAAAATAAAACTGTATAAGAGGAGAAAACAATGTTAAAAAAATATTTAGGCGATATGCGATTGCTATCAACACCAGAAGATTACAAAAAACTTGGTCTTAAAAAAGGCACACCAGAAATTTGGGAAGATGGCCTGCGTACTGACGGTGGCCCTGGTTCATACGAATGGTGGTATGTAGATTCTGAATTTGATAATGGCATGGTAATTGTACTGACTTTTTATACCAAAAATCACTTCGATGCAAAGGGACCTGCACATCCTACCGCAAATTTAACTATTACATATCCAGACGGCCACAGAGTATCTCGTGACGTTAGGGGTGAAAAAGGCAAAACCATTACAGCTTCCAAAGAGCGTTGCGATGTGACTATCTGTGACACTTCTATTAAATATGTTGATGGAGATTATCAGGTTCATTTTAACGAAGACAGTTTGAATTTAGAGTTAACCATGAAATCAATCCTTCCTATGTATCGCCCAGAAACAGGACATTGTGCATTTGGCGACGACACTCCTGAATTTATGGGTTGGTTTGTTGCGCAGCCCACCTGTCAAATTACTGGTACACTTGCCTTGGACGGAAAAATCGAGAAACTTGTGGGCAACGGCTACCACGACCACAATTGGGGCATTGGCTCTATGTTCAAACAGTTCAACCACTGGTATTGGGGACGTGCTACTGTTGGTGAATACACCTTTATTACTGCCACTATCGTGTCTAACGCAACCTACGGTAACTCTACAGTAAACCTATTTATGCTTGGGGAAAATGGTGAAATATTAAATAACGATTTATCTAAGGTTGCAGTAGCACGAGCAGATACATATCAGCATGAAATCACAAAAAAATTCATGGATAATCATTTGACATTTACTCAACCCACCCAGGACGACAAAACCTATACTATCGAGTATTTCCGTGAAAAAGATATCGTGGCAGCTAGAATGTTGAACGGCCTCTTCTTGCCTAAATTTATTAAAAAGTTAATCATGTTAACTGTGGCAAACCCTACCTATGTCCGTTCCCTTGGTAAAGTTCGCTTAACAATTGACGACCACGGTGAAAAAACTGTCATCGAAAACGACGGCTTGTGGGAACAAATGTTTTTGGGTAAAAATAAAAAAGCAATATTCGGCAGATAAGTATTTGAAATATGGAGTTTGACCATTGTAATGGAATAATTATTTAAAATAAAACTAAAATACACCTAAAAACAAATCGTTCTATGCTCGCAATTTATAATCGCAAGTATGAAAAATTTGATACTAATACACTTTTAGATATTCATTTTAACATTTTCGGTCAGATATATGATTGGGCAGGAGAAATTCGCACTATTCAAATTGTTAAGTATGAAGATGTACTTGTTGGAGATACTGTTCGTTATACATTCCCAAAGGAAATAAAAAAAGAACTAAATGCTATCATGAAAGAAATTTCAAACCTGAAAATAACTGGCACAAATGATAAAGAAATAGTATTTAAACTTGTAAGAATTATTTCAAACATTTGGCAAATACACCCTTTCAGAGAAGGTAATACAAGAACTGTTATAGTATTCTCCACACTACTTGCAAATTCGCTTGGCTTAGATGTAAAACACGAGCTTTTTAAGGTTAATTCTGCTTATGTTAGAAATGCTTTGGTCTGGGCATCACAAGGTATTTACTCTAAATATGAATATCTTGAAAGAATATTTTTTGAAGCTATGTTATCAGACAATATAAATGATGATATGATAAATGGTGCTGGTTCAAAATACGAAATGATTGGCGATTATAATATTAAAGATTACACAGAAAAACCACATGAATATGTAGATGAGAATAAGATGAAATAACTACAACAAAATATAATAAGATTTTAGCGACTATACCACTAATTAGGAGAGCGTTATGGAAAGATGCAAATGGCAAGGGCTTGAAAAATCACAGATTTATATAGATTACCACGATAATGAGTGGGGTGTTCCGTCACATGATGACCGACATCTTTTTGAAATGTTCGTGCTTGAAAGCTTCCACTGTGGACTTTCTTGGCTGATAATTCTTAAAAAACGTGAAGCATTTAAACTAGCTTTTGACAATTTCAATGCAGAAATTATCGCAAATTATGATGAAAATAAAGTAAACGAACTAATGCAAAACACAGATATTGTACGAAACAAACTCAAGATTTTAGCCACTATCCAAAACGCTAAAACCTATCTAAAAGTAGTAGATGAGTTTGGAAACTTCGCAAATTACTTGTGGCATTTTACGGATAACAAAGTGATTTACGGCGAGTTTGACGGAGTTGCTACAAAAAATGAACTTTCCGACAAAGTATTGAAAGACCTAAAAAAATATGGCTTTAAGTTTATGGGAACAGTAACTTGCTACTCGTACCTTGAAGCTGTCGGTATAATGAACAACCACGCAAAATATTGTTTCAAATATAGAAAGTGAGATAAAATGAACGGACAAAACAGAGCTGATGTGAAAATCGGCAAAAAAGTAAATATAGTTTTAAAGGCAGACCAAAGAACTGGCAAACTTACAGAAGGAGTTGTAGCAAAACTTTTGACTAAAAGTAGCTTTCATCCACATGGAATTAAGGTGATGTTAGCCGACGGACAAGTTGGCAGAGTTCAAGAGATTTTGGAGTAAGCTTATGAATTTTTACGAGAAAGTTTATGAAATAGTAAGGCAAATACCAATGGGTAAAGTTGCTACTTACGGACAAATTGCAATGCTTGCTGGAAGTCCCAGAGCCTCTCGTGCAGTTGGTTTTGCACTTCACAAAAACCCCGACCCTAGCACTATCCCCTGTCACCGAGTTGTAAACAGACAAGGAAAACTAGCCGAAGCTTTTGTCTTTGGTGGGATAAATGAGCAAAGAATAAGGCTTGAAAACGAAGCTGTGACATTTGCAGACGAAAACCACGTTGATATGGAAGAATGTCTTTGGAGGATAGGAGAATAATAATTGACGAAAATTTTAATGATATGCCACGGCAATATTTGCCGAAGTACAATGGCTGAATTTGTGCAGAGCCAAGAGATTATAATTCAAGCCACGCCCATAAAACCTGTAAATACTTCCATAGCTGTGTTTCTCCTCCTTGGTGGAATTTTACACCTTCGTCGTCGACCTTGCTATAAAAGCATTTACAGGCTTTCTGGGTCGTAGATTTTTTGAGCTTTGTGCGTTCTTATGGCACGAAAAACTGTCGCAGTAATACACACGTCTTGCAAGGCAGTTTGACAAAGCCATGGGGACGCACAAAGCTCAAAAAACGGGCTTCACTTATAATCTCTTGACTTCGATATGGTACAAAAACAAGGTTTACAAGATGAATTTTATATAGAATCAGCAGGCACAAGCCGTGAAGAAATTGGAAACGACACCCACCACGGCACAAAAGCTAAGCTAAAAGAGATGAATATTCCTTTTACAAAAAGACATGCAAGACAAGTCACAAAGGCTGATTATGACAATTTTGATTACCTAATTTGTATGGATAAAAACAATTTGCGAAACCTAGCAAGAATAATCGGTACAGATATAGAAAATAAAGTTAGTTTGCTACTAGACTTTGCAAATGTACATAAAGACATAGCCGACCCTTGGTACACAGGCAACTTCGACGAAACTTACGAAGATGTAGTGAGTGGGTGTAAGGCTTTTTTGACTACAATTAATAAATTATAAAACAGGAGAATAATATGGAAGAAATATACTTTGCTGGTGGATGCCTTTGGGGTGTTCAAGCTTTTATAAAAACTTTAAATGGTGTAGTGACTACAACGGCTGGCAGGGCTAACGGAACAAGTGATAATATTCACTCAGAATACGACGGTTATGCTGAATGTGTAAAAACAACTTTTGACCCAACTGTTGTGTCTGTCACGGAACTTATGGAGTGCTTTTTTGATATAATTGACCCTTATAGCATTAATAAAAACAGGGTATTGATGTGGGGCTAAAATATCGTACAGGCGTTTATAGCAAAGACCAAAATCATTTAAAAGAAGCTAGTCAGTACATCAAAAATAGAGATGACAGTGATAAAATTGTCGTGGAAGTTCTTCCTTTAAGCAACTTTGTTAATAGTGCAGACGAACACCAAGACAGACTAGAGCGTTGCCCAGATGATTACTGCCACATACCAAAATCACTGCTTACAAAATACAAAAAATAGTCCGTGGGATTGATTTTTACAGTTTTTTAATATATAATATAAATATGAAAGGACTGATTAAATGAAGAATATTTCTTACGAAAAGATGTCTAAAAAGGCTAAAAAAGAGTACAATGCCTTAAAACGAAACACATGGGGCGAGCTTAACCCAACAACAAGAAAACCAATAAACCCAAAAGTATACAACAGAAAGAAACCACAGAAATGGAGTGATGAATCCAATTCTGTGGTTTTTGATTTTATTTATAATTTATCTTCACTTTTCTTTTATTCTGTGATAAAATAAATATAATAAGATAAATTTCAAGATGATTAATAACAAACAACTTACACTTTAAGAACTTAATTTAGGTGATACTAGGTTGGTTTTTGCGATAACATCAGATAATAAATCAGCTAAATTTACGAGCTTTGACGCACAGAAGTTTTGGCTAGATTGTTAGAAATATCTAAAGTTAATGGAGTTAAAAAACTGTCTGTCTATGGTGATAGACTCTAACATAGCTTCGTGAAAAGTTTTGGAGAAATACGGATTTAAAATATCTAAAATCGAGACTTTCCTGAATTTTGACAGAAAACTAAATATTTATAATTATGAGTTTGATTAAAACAACTATATTAAAAATAGTGAGGTGCAATTATCTTGGTTTTAGAATTATCCAAAAGTGAATACAGTGCCTTCGCTGAAAATCTTGCTATATATTAATCAAATATGAAATCCCGTCATTTAGTCATACGAAACGATAGTATTAATTGCAACTGAAACAGCAATTAGAACAGTTCAAGTTATGGATAAAATTTAAAAAATTATAAAACATATTGGAAATTAGGTGGTTATTTTGAAAAATAAAATTAATAGCGAAGAATTAAAAAGCCTTCAAAAAGACTTTAATGAAAATATAGTTCCTTGGTGTAAATTAAATAAATTTTCCTTACACAACGCCTTTGAAAATTGCAGAAATGATGATAGTGAAATAAGCAAACATCGATATTTTGTATTAAGCAAACTTTGGAGTTCACCTCATGGTAAATTATATTTGCAAAATTATTTTCAATCACAAGGTGGTAGACTTAGGTAAAATTATAATAAATATTTATGTAAAGTGGTAAAAGGGTTTAATTGCAAATAAATTAAATCCTTTTACCATCTAATTTTTTGAAATACTTTTCAAGCTTCTCATCGCAAATTTTTGAAATTTGCTCTTTGTCATCATTACTTAAATTTTTCCAAACAGAACTATCAACTTCGATTATCCCTAGAGTTTTTGTGTGTCTTAGCATTTGCATATCTTCAAAACGCTTGAAAGGGTTTGCTAGAATATTTTTCTCTGCACCTTTGTCGGTGTAATCACTCTCAACGAATATGCTGTTAGCTTTTTCTACGTTAAGACCACAAATTTTTCTATTAGCATAAAATTCTCGAAAATATTCAACTATATCAGAAAGTTTAACTCTACCTTTCTTATCAGCATGAAGTAAAATAGCTTTTAGTAAAACTGGTTTATACGAATAACTCATATCCATTTTAATAACCATGTCCATAAATAAATCCTTGCGATTGTCGTCATTAATTAAGCTCCAGCCAAAGGTTT
>JAWXUM010000057.1:0-12342 GCA_044432645.1 Clostridia bacterium
CGCTCTTACCACCATTAGCGTTATAAGTCACAGTATAGGTATTAGCTTTCCAAACAGCGTATAAAATATCACTTGCATTTGTGGTATAAGAGCCACCTGAACTATAAGTTGCACTTGTTGCACTCGAACTTGTAGACCAACCCAAAAAGCTATAACCAGTTCTACTTGGAGTAGCACTTGACGAAATAGTCATTGAAACACCATAGGTTTTCGTCTGTGAAGTTACAGAGCCTGATGTACCACCATTAGCGTTGTAAGTCACAGTATAGGTATTTGCTTTCCAAACAGCGTATAAAATATCACTTGCATTTGTGGTATAAGAGCCACCTGAACTATAAGTTGCACTCGTTGCACTCGAACTTGTAGACCATCCTAAAAACGTATAACCAGTTCTCGTGGGCTTTGTTGACGATAAGGTTAGTGTAACTCCGTGTATTTTTGTTTGTGAACTTGGTGCTCCTGAGCCACCATTGGCATTAAATGATACAGTATAAGTAGCAGTAGTATTTTTAAAACCAACTGCTACACCATAACCACTATCGAGTAGCGTTCCGAAGGTTGCAATAGATGATAAAGTTGGTGCTGCACTCCATAAATCACTCCAATAGGATGAATTATCTGACGAAGTTGTATGCAGATAATTTGGCCAGAATTTTTGTGTGTAATTCG
Organism: Clostridia bacterium; assembly: GCA_044432645.1. Taxonomy (GTDB): domain Bacteria; phylum Bacillota; class Clostridia; order Oscillospirales; family Acutalibacteraceae; genus SIG603. The sequence goes on from JAWXUM010000057.1 coordinate 670, forward strand.
AAATATAGCCCCAAGTTCCATCTGACCAACCAGCTGAATAAACATTACCAGTTTTTCCGAAAATATGGCTACCTATCATTGCTATATCTGAAATTGTCATACAGCATTTGGTTGAAGCTATTGAAATCATAAATAATGGCTCAATTAAAAGTCTGTCCCCATAAGCTAGGTCGGACTCACCACCACTATACCCAAGTTTAATTAAAATTGCATCAGCATTAGATGATGACCAAGAAACAATATCATCAGCATCCACTAAACTAGACCAATATGTCATTGTTTTTGTTGTTGTTTCAAAACTACCTGACCAGTTGTTTTTCAGTTGGTATTTATTTTGAACTCCACCAGTATTGGAATTTACTAGAAAATATTTGTAGGTAGACATATAGGTAGATTTATAATAAAAATCCTTAACAACTTCGGTAACACCACTACTATTCAAAACAGAAATTCTATATCCAACCATACTGCTTGAGCTAGTATATGGAACTGAAAAGCCTTTAGTTGCAGTATCTCCTGTACTTCCTCCTAAATTAGACGAACCACTAAATTCCAAAGCAAAAGCACTCAAGCTTAAAGTAGCAAGAGTGCCTATAACAAGGATTAAACATATTAATTTTTTGAATATTTTCATAAATGCCTCCTTTAATTACAAGTGTGACATTGACCAGCGATTATATCTTCTCCACAATAATAGCAAACTGTGTCCCACATAGGAGTGCAACAAGTTCCGTTAGTTCCGTTTCCGTTGACCTTTCCACAAATTTGACAATAAAGTGCTGGGTTTGTAGCATCGCTGTATTGCTCACACCTTGAACTATCAACGGTTAAATCTGAATAATTAAAAGTAGAACAAGTTTTTGAACCACAAACAGAACAGCCTTTAGCAACTCTACTTTCAAAAATCATTAATGCTTCTTCTTCAGCTGATTGTGGCAAAACAACATCTGTTTCTGTGTCATCTGGTGTTACAGTTATAGATGGTGTAACAGTAGGTGTCGGTGTAGAAGTTGCTGACGGAGTTGTTGTTTCGGTTGGTTTTGTTGTTGCAGATGGTGTTGTAGTAGGTGTTTGTGTTTCTTCATCTTCAACTGGCTCGTCACTAGGTTCTGGTGTTGACTCTAATGTTGGCTCGATTGTAGGCGATGTTGTCGGCTCTACGATTTCATCGTCACAGTCTTCATCGTGTTCACTGTTATCTCCTGAAACAGAACTATTTTCACTGGGTAAATTAGGTTTTTGTACATAAATAGCAGTAAATGTTCCAACAGTTAATAACACTGCCAACGCTATTAAAATAATCTTTTTTTGTTTTTTCATAATAATCTTCCTTTCGTTTGAATTAATAATGCACTAATTTTTCTGTTTTCACAAGTTTACAAATTTAACTTTTAAAATTGTACGTTGATTTTACTGTGATTGGAATAATTAACTCGCCTAAACTTTCTCCAGCAAACTGGATTGGAATTTTAATCTCGTATTCGCAAGTTAAATTCAAGCTGTTATTAACTGTAAAACTCACGCTTGGAATAGTTGTTCTGTAAACATAAGTTCCATCAGAATTTTCACTGTAAAGATGATTATTTTCTAATGTCAATGGATTTTCTTCATCATAGACCATATTAAAATCATCTTCATCTAGTTCAATAATAAAATCAGTACCATTTTTAATAGAACCATAAACTTCAATACTATTTTGTGTTATATAGCTTTCCAAAACTCTTTCGGTGTTGTCTTTTGATGTTTGAATAATCGTCATCATACTAGCATAGGCAAGTACAAGAGAAAGTACCATTGCAGTAATTAATACATAAACACAGGTTTTAATGTAGTTCATAAAGCACCTCTACTTCCAATAGGTCATTGAAAGACCACTATGCTTTACAGTTAATGTTATAGGAATTTGCACAGTACCAAAACCTTGTAAATATGTGTCATACTGTAAGGTTATACTTATATTTTCGCCATATTGTACTGTCTGCTGACTTTCATTAAAATATTCAGTTTCCCAAACTATAACTGGGTCAATACCTGTTTCTTCAGTTAGTATTTCTTGTCTTTCTAAAACTTCATCGTTTGTTTTGCCAAAACTAGAAGCAGCATATATCATTTCCTTTGCATAGTAGTCCATATCTTGCTTTAGAGTTAGAAAAGAGAACACGTTAAGAGAAAGAACAATTAACATCATAAATATCAAAACAGTTACTGCGACATCAATATAACCTTCACCACGATTGTTTGATATTACTTTGTTGAGTTTCTTCATCAACCAAACATCGCCCCCAAACTTGTCATAATTTCACTAACAATAACTACCACATAAATTAAGATGAAACACACCAGTAAGCACATAGAAAGTTTTTTAACTTTACTTGGTACTTTTTGAGCTTCTAACTTTAATTGATTTCTGCTAATATCGGCAAATTTAATGTTTAAACCAGCCCATATAAATTCAGTTTTTTCACCTCTCATAGTAGAAACTAAACCACTAACAACATCAGAAAGTAATGTACTACCAACTCTACTTTCAAGCCTTACAAGTGCTGATTCATAGTTGCCTGAACGCATATCCGAAGCTGTTATTTCAAGTTCTCGTTTAAAAGCTGTTCCAGAGTTTTCTTTATATATTTCAATCATAGTTAAAATATCTCTGTTGTGCATTAAAGTTTTTTCAATAAAGAATACAAAACGTGGCAATTCAAACTCAATTTCAGCTCGGTGTTTTTTGATTTTAGACTGCATACCTTTGCTTTCTTTTGCATATACAGCTACTGAAAGAAGTAAAATTACTGGTGCTAACATTGGAAAAATATACATAGTTGGAATAATTAAAACAGCACATACAGATGCTTTAATTAGAGCATTTGCAATGTGCTGTTCTGGTGTGATGTTTATGCCAGCTGTCTGTAAATCTGAAACTAATTTTTCTCTGTTATACTCATTTAATCTTAAATGTTTTGCGACAAAACCTGAAACACCTTGTAGCCATAAATCAATTTTAGATGTTTGATTACTTTGTCTTTTAGCTGTGTTTACAAAGGCTTTTTTTACTTTTAAATCAGGAATTTTAAATAGGTCACAAACAATAAAGAATATGCCTAAACCAATTAAACTTCCACATATAAATGTTATCATTTGTTACCTCCTGTATTTAATTGCTTTGGTGTATCTTGTCATAAATAAAGCTGTAACCAAAATAACTGCTCCACAAATTCCAAGAACAATTTTGCCTTGTAAACTAAACATAAGTGCAGCATACCAATCTTTATTTAAAAAATATAAAAGTGGAATGTTACAAACTACCATTAAAACCATTGCAAAGTATTCTTTTTTAGGCTCATATAGTATATTTTTCAGTTCGTTATTTACAATTCTAACATCTGTAAGTTTTGCCACAACTGGAAGTAATGTATCGCAAAGTTTTCTATCGTCTTGACAAGAAATTAAAGTATCTACCCATTCTTTAAAAATTTCATTATCAACCTTTCCTCTTAAATGGAATAGAGCCTTTTTGGTGTCGGAATTAACACCCATTGTTTCGCCAACAAATGATTTAAAAATTGCATTTAGTGGTGGCTTGATGTATGGGAGTTTTTCGTTTACTGCCTTAATAATATCTTTATTTGCAATATATGAAGTTGTAATAATAGAAAGGGTAGTTTCAATTTCTTCTTCAATGTGACTTTCATAATAACCAATAGTTCTTTTTACATATAGAAATGGAATGATAGCCAACAATATCGAAAGAACTGGCAATAGAAAAACATTGTTAATCATTACTGAGAAAAATGCACCAGCTACCATTAGGCAAAGTGAAATAGTACAAACAACTGTAAACTGCGTCCCTTTTCCAGTTTGGATAAGACCTTCATTAATATGCTTTAAGGTTTCGGATAGCCTTTTCTTATCTTTTTTGCCTTGTGCATTTTTAACTTTTTCACGCAAGTTTCTTTTTGGTGTAAAAAACTTCATAATATCTTCTGTTACTTTTTCAGGTGTAAGACCTAAGAAAATAACTATTGCCACAATTAATAGCAAAGAAGATATAAATGGAATAATCATAGGCTGTCACTCCTTTTCAAAAATCTTTCTATTATTTCGTGTGGTACACCACTATTTAAAAGTTTATCTTCCAAACTTTTTGACATTACATTAGTTCTTTTAAAATCGCCTAAAATATTTGTAGCACCATTTTTAACTATATTTTGTTTTACATTATATGAATACAAGCTGTTATAACTTCGTTTGCCGTCGTTTTCAATAACACATTCTGAAATATCCATAATCTTTCTTTGGTTATTTTCCAGTTTGTGAGTGTAGACAACAACAGGAAAAGCTTGACCTGTTTGAATTAAGGAAGTGTTGAAATCAATAGGATGTTTCTTCTGACAAAGTAAAGATATTCGCATATGTGCAGCACTACCAGCAGTTGCGTGAACAGTTGATAAAACTGTATGCCCAGTAAGACTTGCTTCAACTGCTGAGTCACACTCAACATCTCGCATTTCTCCAATTATGATTACATCAGGATTAAAACGAAGGGAAGCTACAACTAAATCTTCTTGGGATACATTATATTTTTCATCGTCTGAAGTTCTAGCTAGTGTGCTAACTACATTATTTATAACTTTATCATCTTGAATTTTACGAGCTGATAGTTCTCTTGCACCACCTTCAATAGTGTAAATTCTTTTATGATTAGTTATGCAATTTGTCAAAATGTTTAATAGTGTAGTTTTGCCTGAACTTGTCGCTCCTGAAATTACAATAGAAACACCAAAACGAATACACATTTCAAGAAAATCAATCATTTCTTCACTAGCCATTTCACTATCAATTAAATCTTTCCTTTTAATTCTACTTGGATGCAGTAAACGTATAGAAGCTGATACACCAATTCCGTCATCAACAATAGGCTCTTTCAAAACAGTAATTCTTGTATTATTTGGCAAATGCCCTTGTGCAATAGGTGTTGCGTTATCAATAATCATTCCACTATGATGTAAAAGCCTTTTGATAATATCGGTAGCGTGAGTAGGAGAGCGAAACCCCTCGTCAAGTTTTTTTATTTTTCCGTCGGTATAGGTAAGTGCTATATCATTCCAAGCATTGATATTAATTTCTTCTAAATTATCTGCTCCTAAATATTTGGTTAAAATTGAGTATTCAGCCATTTCAGAATATATTCTGTCTATTAATTCATCATCGTCATCATAACCCTTATCTCTTAAAAACTTTTCTATATATGATTTTAAAAGTGGTAACTTTTCTTTTTCAGTAAGTAGTGCAGCATAGTTTACAGTAATATATTCTTGTGTGATGTTTAGTAAATTCCAAAAGGAAATATTACTCATCTTCAAGCACCTTCTTTGCAAGATTACAAAGGGCATTATTGAATTTCTTATCTAAAACCTGTTCCAGTAATTCGCCTTTCATATATTGGCTTTTTACTTGTGAGCTATATGGAATATTAATATCAACAATTTTAAAGTAATCAAGAGCTTCGTTTGTTGGAACATAAACAGCACCATCTGGAATATTTAAACACATCAAATGATTTTCTAAATCATATTCGCTCATAAGTGGTAATTGAGAAGAAAAGAAACTAATGCTATTTGCAGTTGCTGCGGATAGACGTATTGTAACAAGAGCATTTCTAAGTGCAAAATTTGTTATTAGATTATCGGTATCACTTGTACAATCAATAATTATCACATCAACAATGGTATCAAGAGTGTTAAACATTTCAAAAACCTTTTCTACTGTAAACTCTGGGTACGAAAATTTATTTTCACAATCCTTAAAACCTAGAAAACCTATATTTTCACTTTTTTTCTTAACCACCATATTTTTAAAAATATCATCTTCTGTAATATCCAATTTAGATAATATATTGCCGATAGATACCATTTCATCTGCTGTTAAGTTTGGAAAAAGAACTGGAAGAATAGGTGTTTTCATATCTGCACCAACATATACAGTTGCTAAACCTTTTTGGTGCATTAGACGTGCAAGTTTCATTGCACAAGTTGTTTTGCCTGAATAGGGAGAACCCCATACTGCTACTATTTTACTCATCTTCAATCACCTCACTATTTTGTTCTTGTTCAAGTTTATCTAAAAAATCTTGTTCTTCATCAAAACTTTCTTCTTCGAGTTTTTCTTTGGAAAGTTCATCTTGTTTTAATAAAAATTCTTCTGTTTTATCTTCATCACGAGATACAAGTGTAAGATGAATTTTAGAGTTTGTTTCATAATTTGCAAGAAGCTCTGCTTGTTCTGGTGTTACTAACAATGTAACAGTAGACGAAAGTTCTTTCTCATCATCTGTAACTTGGTCACTATCAATACCTGAACTGCTAGTTGTAGTAATAACTTTTACATAAGTTAAATCAGTTGGAATACTGCTTTCGAGTCCGTTTACAACTATAATGCTGACAATATCGCCATTTTTCAAATTATCTGAAACACCACTAGCCAAACTTTGTATTGTAATACTCATAGCTATTTTTTCTCCGTCAAGTGAGTCAAAAATATCATCGCTAGTATCCATTTTATCAGTTAGCATATCAGGGTAGATATTAACATTTGCATAGATGTCACTTTTTGCATACTTACCTACAATTTCATCTGTTGATGTAATCATTCCATCAGTTAAACCAAAACTTCCTATTTCAACTAATGTTACATCACTAGATGTGATAAGTTCGCCTTTGCTTATATTTTCTGCAACTTGGCATACTGTAATTTTGTTTGATGACAAGTTGTTTACAAGTGGTGAAATTCCAAACATTAAAGCAACTGAAACAATAATGCAAATAACACCTATAACTGTTCTATTTTTCATTCGGTCCTCCTAAATGAAGTAAGAAAAAGCTGTACCAATAGCCAAACAAGGAACTACTGGAAAAGCTTCTTTCAAATTTTGTTTTTTAATTTTTCTTTTTACTTTGGTAGTTATAATTCCAATAGATAAACCTAAAATCATAGCTAAAATACCTCGTTCTATTCCTAAAACAAAGGCACAAGCACCCATAAACTTAATATCAGCACCACCATAACAACTAGGGTCATTCATAGCAACAATAAATGATGGAATAGATACAAAAATCATAGCTAAAAGCATCATTGGTAATTCATTTATATTTGTGTTAATCAAGCCAGTTATTAAAATACAAAGTGGGATAAATCCACTAACTTCTCGTTTTTTAATATCACTAATGCTTGCGTACAGAATTAGCAGCAAGAAAATACACGTTTTTATAATATACATTTTTTCACCTTTAAGATATTGGGAACAGTTTTTAAGCTGTCCCCATAAATCCAATTATCTTAGCCAGCGTAGTTGAATAAACCAACAATTTTAGTTGATAGAGTTGGCATAATTGTGTCACCGAACAATGTGTACAAGCCAGCTAGTAGTAATGCACCAATAACAACGCTGATTAGAATTTTTACACCACTATCAACAAAACCTTCTGCTTTATTGTTTGTGATAACTGCTTTAGCTTTTCTGCCGATGTTAGCGATTTTGTTTGTAAGTTTTTTCATAATAAATTCCTCATATCTTTCTTAAATTGAAATTTGTTTGTTTTGAGTTTGGTTAGGTTTTAGGCTTGAGTACCAGTGTAATTGAATAAAGCAACGATTTTACTTGTTAGAGTAGGCATAATTGTATCGCCAAACAATGTGTATAAGCCAGCAAGTAGTAATGCACCAATAACAACGCTGATTAAGATTTTTACACCACTATCAACGAAACCCTCTGCTTTGTTGCTTGTGATAACTGCTTTTGCTTTTCTGCCGATGTTTGCGATTTTGTCTGTAATTTTTCTCATAATAATATCCTCATATCTTTCTTAAATTAAAATTTGTTTTTACTGACGGAAAAAATAAATCATTTCCTTGTTTGCTCGAATGCGTTTAATACTGCGTTTTGAAGTTCAATTCTAAATTCTGATGTGATAGGGTGGCAGATTTCTTTGTATTCGCCTTTTAGTTTGTTATTTGGCATAGCTACAAACATTCCTTTTGAACAGCTAATAATTTTCACACCATTAATAACAAAACAGTCATCAAAAACAACATTTGCGATTGCTCTAATTGTTTGGTTAGGCTCAAATACATTTACGATTTTAACTTTGATATTCATTGATTTCACCTCCTTTCAAAGTCTAAAAAAGGACATAAAAAAAGAACACAAATTAACTGTGTTCAAAATACTTGTTCTTTTTCAGTAGGTTATTATAGTAATAAAGGGGAGAGTGTGAGAGGGGAAAATTTTAAAAAAATAAACATCATTTCACACAGATTTATCCCTTGTAGTACCCAAAGTTATCTATCTCTGTCTTTGTTTCGTTGTAAATATTTGTTGTAGTGTTCAACTGCTTTTACAATAAAGTCGCTTTCTTTTCCTTTTGGAACTGATTTGGGTATCCATTTTGTAATGCGTTCATCAAACAAAGGTTTAGATTTTTGGTTTGGCTTTTCTTCGCTCATAATTGAGAAGATAACATCTTCACTTATTCGCTTTTCTTTAGAAAACTCTTTCATTTTAATAGCTTGTGAAAGTGACGGAGTGCAGTCCTCACATTCCATTGTTTCAAGAAGCATATATTGTTCATTCTCTTGTAAATACGATATTTCAACTGCTGGTCTAAAGGCTATCTTTTTATCATCAACCATTTGCAAAATATCAGGTATTAATGATGTTAGACGGATGTATCGTTGAATTTGTCTACCACTTTCACCAGTTGATACTCCCATAACATCAACACTTTTTAACTTATCGACCACTGGTCGACAAGTTAAATCTGTTCTTTCACCTTGCCTATTCATAGCTTCTAATCTCATTTTATATGAAAATGCTCTTTCGCTTGGAAGTATAGTAGAACGCTGTAAGTTGGAGTCTACCATTAAAATAATTGAGTTATCTTTTGATAAATCAACAACTTCTGCTCTTAAAGTTTCAAAACCAGCTAATTCACAAGCACGTTTTCTTCTGTGACCACTTATTAACTCATATCGTCCATCATCTTTTAAACGAACTGTCGCTGGTGTGATAATTCCACGTTCTTTTATACTTTCTACAAGCTGTGTCATATCTTCATCATCACGAACTTTAAAAGGGTGGTCTGGAAAATCATCGATTTCAGATATTGGAATATCTCGTATTTTAGCTAGTTTATTTTCTGCTCGGCTTGCATCAGTTTCAAATAAATCATCGTACGCTTTTAGTTCTATTTTTAGTGCGTTGCTTTTCAATATTAATCACCTCTTTTGTAAAATTTTCATACGCTTGTGCAACTGTACCTTTCTTATCAAAAGCATAAATACTTACACCTTCGGAACTACTTTCAACTGCTCTTATGGAAAATGGAATTTGTGTATCAAACACCTTAATTCTGTTCCCATAATTATTATGCAAGACTTGAATTATACCTTTTGAAAAGTTAGCTCTACTATTTACCATAGTGACTAAAATTCCATCAATACGCAGTTTAGGATTGATTTGCTTTTTCAGCTTATTAATTGAGCCTAAAAGTAATTCCAATCCTTTAGTAGATAGAAAATGTGGTTGAGTTGGAATTATAACACTTTGTGCTGCTGTTAGTGCATTGATGTTAAGCATACCTAAAGTTGGTGGGCAATCTATTAGAATATAGTCATATTGGCTTTTAATTTGCTTTACATATTCTTTTAAAATACTTTCCCTACTTATGCAATGTGTCATCATAACTTCAACACCTGATAATTCAATGTTTCCAGGCATTAAATCAACACCTTCTGGGTGATGAATTATTCCTTTTGATACATCTATTTTTTCATCAAAGATAACACTTTTTAAAATGCTACTAAGGGTATAGTCAATTTCATCAGGATTTTTAACTCCAAGTGACAAAGAAAGACTTGCTTGTGGGTCGGTATCAATTAGCAAAACTTTATTTCCTTCTTTAGCTAATCCAACACCTAAATTAACAGTTGTTGTAGTTTTTGCTACTCCACCTTTTTGATTTGATAAAGCTATTACTTTACATTCTTTCATCGGTTTCACCTCCTTTCAAAAAGTAAGGATACCCACATATAAAGGGTATCCTATGTATATTTTGACAAAACAAAAAAGCCATCTATTTAAGTAGCTTTCACTACCCAGATAAATGGCTTTAATGTTAGTTATATGTATTTAATTATTATTTTCATTTTTAAACATTGATTTTGTTAAGTCCCAAAAGTTATTAAAATCAATTTCATTATTTTTATATATTTTAAAGACTAAGAAATAATGTTTTTTATTTTTTGTAATTTCATGTAGACGATTTGTGTGTTTCATAAATAATTTAGTTGAGTAAGTAGTATATGTTGAATTAAGTCCGAATAGTATATGAACTGTTCCGTGTGACGAATCATTAAAATCCGTTTTTGGATCAATGCGTATCAAAAATAAAATATCTTCTATATTGCTGTTATATATAATTGAGTGTTTCAAGTTGTAACCATACTTTATTTCTTTCACAGGTGAATCTATTTTATCTGCAGTTAACTTATATGAAAATTGCTTGACGATATCATTGTTGAATAAAAATTTTTTATTATAAGAATTAACAGGAAATTGAATAGAGTTAAAATAATTTAACATCAAACAACTGGTATCATAATTAGAAAATGGTCCACCTATAACAAATCTATTATGTTTAGTATTTGTCATATGTTTGTCATTTGTATATAATGAAAAAACAGCAATATCTGTGTAACCAATTAGTTCATATATTTTCTTTATTTCTTCAACAGCTTCCATTATTTCTAATGGTATCGAAATAAATTGTTTTTTCACTCCATTAGTATTAAAGGCTTCCGTGTTATATATTCCTAACACTATACTTGTTTCTTGTTTTTTTAATTGTAAAATTTTTTTTAATTTATGACATATAAACAATTTCTTTAATGTAATATTTTTAGGAAAATTATAACTTGAGATAATAGCACCTAAAACACTGCCTAAAATAGTTATCAAAATACTGATTGAAATATCTGTTTTACTCACAATAAACTCCTCTGAATAGTCGATGTATTATAATAATGATATTATTATATCATAAACCAAATATATAAACAAGAAAATTGGATTGAATTGAAACTCTTAAAAATCCATATTTTTCACTTTTAATTTCTTAATCGTTGCAGCTATTATATTAAATAAAACTTCATCAATAACATCTGTATATCGACCTTCATTAATAAGTTGATTTCTAAATTTATTAAGTCCTTGAATGAGCACAGTTCTTTCATCACTATCAAGATATAAATGTCTGTTTTTCTCTCTCATAATTCGCACCTCCAAACTACATTTGCATTTTATATTAAAATAATTCTAAACGCAAAGGTGCAAAATATTTTTATTGAATTAAAAATTGTTCTATGATATAATAATTTTACTAAAAATGGATTTTTAGGTGCGTTTTAATGGTTTTTGGTCTGATTTGAGGAATTACAACATTGCTTATAGGCTAAAAACCGCATGGATACTGACTTTTTCCATGCCCCTTATGATTATTCGCACCAAAAAGACTAAATCTTATGATTTAGTCTTTTTTTAATTAAATCCACTTCGTGGGTGAAATGCCTTACGGCATAAAATTCACTGTGGTGCATTGGATTTAATTTTTTTATATTGTA
>JAWXUM010000058.1:0-12011 GCA_044432645.1 Clostridia bacterium
TTCATATCGTCCATCATCTTTTAAGCGAACTGTCGCTGGTGTGATAATTCCACGTTCTTTTATGCTTTCTGCAAGCTGTGTCATATCTTCATCATCACGAACTTTAAAAGGGTGGTCTGGGAAATCGTCTATTTCAGATATTGGAATATCTCGTATTTTAGCAAGTTTCTTTTCTGCTCGGCTTTCGTCTGTTTCAAATAAATCATCGTACGCTTTGAGTTCTATTTTTAGTGCGTTGCTTTTCAATGTTAATCACCTCTTTTGTAAAATTTTCATAAGCTTGTGCAACTGTCCCTTTTTTATTAAAAGCATAAATACTTACACCTTCGGAACTGCTTTCAACTGCTCTTATAGAAAATGGAATTTGTGTATCAAACACTTTGATTTTTTTACCATAGCTATTATGTAAGACTTGAATTATATCCTTTGAAAATCTTGTTCTACTATTTACCATAGTGACTAAAATTCCATCAATACGCAGTTTAGGATTGATTTGTTTTTTCAGCTTATTAATTGAGCCTAAAAGTAATTCCAATCCTTTAGTAGATAGAAAATGTGGTTGAGTTGGAATTATAACACTTTGTGCTGCTGCCAGTGCATTGATATTAAGCATACCTAAAGTTGGTGGGCAATCTATTAGAATATAGTCATACTGGCTTTTAATTTGCTTTACATATTCTTTTAAAATGCTCTCCCTACTAATACAATGTGTCATCATAACTTCAACACCTGACAATTCGATGTTTCCAGGCATTAAATCAACACCTTCTGGGTGATGAATTATTCCTTTTGATATATCAATTTTTTCATCAAAGATAACACTTTTTAAAATGCTACTAAGTGTATAGTCAATTTCATCAGGATTTTTAACTCCAAGCGACAAAGAAAGACTTGCTTGTGGGTCGGTATCAATTAGCAGAACTTTATTTCCTTCTTTAGCTAATCCAACACCTAAATTAACAGTTGTTGTAGTTTTTGCAACTCCACCTTTTTGATTTGATAAAGCTATTACTTTACATTCTTTCATTGGTTTCACCTCGGTCTAACCAAAAAACAGATTGTTTTGGTTATAAATTTTCTCCTCATTATTTTATACTTAAAGCAAATTTAAAACACAGGAGATTTAATTATGAAAAATCTAAATACTATCGACGCTGTAACTTTAATGGACACTCCATTAGAAAAACCTAAATTTATTATTGATAAACTATTACCACAAGGACTACATATTTTTGCTGGCTCACCGAAAATTGGTAAAAGTTGGTTAGTGCTTTGGTTAGCTATACAAATATCAAAAGGAGAGCCAGTATGGGGCTATAAAACTAATCCATGCGATGTTTTGTATCTTGGCTTAGAAGATGGATTAGCTAGAATTCAAGACAGAATTTTCAAAATCACAGAAGATGTAACGGACGGACTTATTTTTGCAACTGAAACTGAAAACCTAGATAATCAATTTGAAGATCAAATAATCGACTTTTTAAATGTACGAAAAGATCTAAAAGTAATAATTATTGATACATTTCAAAAAATAAGAGGTACAGGAGCCAACACCTACGCTGTAGATTATGAAAAAATGACGAGATTGAAAAAGCTTGCCGATGATAATGGTTTAGCCATAATATTAGTTCATCATCTTAGAAAATATAAAAAAGCTGATCAAAAAGATGACCCTTTAAATTTAATAACGGGCTCTATCGGAATTAGTGCATCCGTTGATACAAACTTTGTTCTAATGAAGAACAACAGACGAGAAAATTATGCTAAACTCCATTGTATAGGTCGTGATATAGAACAACGTGAATTAAACTTAGAATTTAGCAAAAGCTCATTTACTTGGGAATCATCAGATATTATTGAAAGCGATGACGAATTTATTGATGATACAATTCTTTCCATTATAAAATATATTCACAAAGTAAAAGAGTTCGTTGGTACTGCAAGCAACTTAAATGAAATTATCCATGAAAAAACACCAGCTGTTTTAAAAAAGAAAATCGTTAAGTATATTAGCATACTTAACGACAACGGAATTAGATATGAAGATTTGCGAACGAGTCAGCAAAGAAATTTTAAATTAGTTTATGATGGTGTGACTCCAATGAAAGAATACTCAAACATTGAAATAGTTCCATCAAGTTTAATTACTGTTTTGTAATAACAAAATTGTTGTAACGTGGTAACGGAAGTTGCTACGTTACTTTTTTATTGGCAAGAGCATTTCAACATTAAGTCAAGAAAAGGGTGTAAAAACCATACGCCTTGTGTGAGCAACTGAATTTTGGCTGTTTTAAAGTGTACAACAAATGTACAACAAAATCTCAAAAAATGCGATTTTAATGAGGGTTTTGATTGATAAGGCTCTCATTCGATCGTGGTATTGAAAAGGTTCGAAAATGGCTTAAACACTGGGTTTTTAGGGGGGTTGATCAACGGATACGGCACGGTATAATTACCGTTTCAGGAAATCTTTGACTCCGTCATCCCGAAGGTTCAAATCCTTCCAGCCCAGCCATAATTACCCATCGAAATCGGTGTGCACTAGAAAAAACCTAGGAAACATCGAGGGTTGCAGGCTTTTTTCTTCGGAAAAAGGCCTGTTTTTTTTACTTCAAAAATGACGATGGATTTTTGCTAATTTTTAAGATTTTTGGATTTGAACTCTCGTCAAGGCTAAAAATCTCCAATTTTGACTGGCGCCCTAGAATTTATTACATAAAATAAAGAGATTTTTTAAGTAAAAATAACTGGTGCCGTTATCAAAATAATATATTTAAAAAAGTGGCGCCGTTCTAGAATAACCAATTTTTAAAAAGTGGCGCCCAAAAAATAATAGCTAATAAAAAGGTGAACTTTTCAAAAACTACAAAAGATATCCAATTAGAATTTATAATAAATATAAGTAGTGCCGGTTTTGTTTTTGAGCATTTTCAACGACTAGCGCCCTTTGGTACAACACAATTTAATAACAAAAACTAAGACTAATATGAGATGCAAATATAAATGTTGCATTTGATATTAGTCTTTTTTACATTTAGGCGAAAATGAAAGAAAACTAAACTCAAGACCCAGATTATCAAATTAATTGATAGTCTGGGTCTTTTTCTATTTTAAGGAAAAGGAGTTAAAAATGTTAGTCCGATACAAGAAAAATAGGCAGCCTTGTTTGTATGACACAAAAAATATTCCCATACAAATGCAAGCGACCGAAGAAGAAATAACCAAACCGTTTGAAAGCTGTGGGAATTGCAACTATGCCTCCCATGGCTTTTTTTGTTATGCGAAGGAGGGGGATTGCTTAAAAACAGCTTTAGAAAAAAGTCAGAAGAAAAACAGACAACATTAAAAGGAGAGATTAAATGTATTTTACATTAAAAAGAAAAGACAGCGAACACACTATTACAGATTGGCTTCCATGCTTCGAGAAAGACTTGCAAGGTATTTGTGATAAGTTAAATATCGAAAATGATATGAAAACAAAGGTAGAAATAGTAGAAGTAGTAAACTTTAGTGGCTTGACTAATATGCTAAAAGATATCGAAGTAAATCTTGAAGAACTTAACTTTTTTATGAAGTATTATAAGAGCCTATCACAAAGAGATATTAAAACACTTTACGCAGTTGCAGATGCAAAGAAAATCGACAATATGAAAGATTTAATAAATCTAGAATACAACACCAGTTGCTATAATCTTGTAGATGAATGCAAAAATTTGAATGAACTTGGTAAAGAACTTTATCTTCATGAACACGAAAGTATGGAACTTGACATTTGGGAAAAGTTTGATGGCAAAAGCTATGTAAAGAATATCGTAAAGAACAATACTAACCACCTTGATTCAATGTATGGAAAAATATATCCTAATAATAATAAAGTAGTTGAAACTTATAACGGAAAGACATTCCCTTTATATTGGTGTACACATTATGCGTTAACAATGCGATTTGAAACCGACACCGATACCGAATATTTGTATTTACCTTGTGAAAAAACAGAAATAGACAAAGCAGTTGAAAGATTAGGTGTTGATAATATATCTAAAGCAAAACTTTTAGTAGAAGATTGTGATTGGTCTGAGAAAATTAAAAATATAATATTCTCCGACTTTAGCTTAAAAAACTTAAATAAATTCGCAGAATTATTTGAAAAGCATGACTCAGCCAACTTCTTAGAAAATTTTGTTGACGCAATAGATATCCAGACTACTGATGAACTTGAAATTTTACTAAAGGCACAATATGAGTTTGAGTTTATTCCAAATGTACACGACACATCTGAGTTAGAAAAATATATAACTACTGAAAGTGGCAGCGATGAAAACAATATCGATTTTAATAAGTATGGAATGGATAAGTCGTTGGAAGAATCAGGAGTTTTCACAACACAAGGTTATCTAGCATACAAAGGTTATAACAAAGATATGATAAATATTCTAAACAAAAAGCTAAATATGAATTTGGATAACACTTTTGAGCTTCAAGAGATGAAATTGTATGTACATTTAAAAATAGAAAGTTGCGATGAAGAAATCTCTTCACAAGAGTTGGTAGATTATGAAGATGAAATCACTGATTATCTCAAAAAATTTCAAAAAGATTTACCAGAGCGTGGGTTGATGGAAGATTATTTCGTTAAAGATGTTATAAATTCTAAAGTTCAAAGTTATGAGTTAACTGTTGAAACTGTAAAAGGCGAGTTAATGGGTGTAATGCTTTTACAATTAAATGCTCCACTTACAGAAAAAGAACTTGAAAAATTCAAGTCCTCAGAGAAAAATCAGTTAAGAACAGGTATAGGATATAAAATCGAACAACAGGAAATCACTTGTGGAAACAAGAATTATAACATCTGCTTTTGGAACAGAGATAGAGATTGGGAAATCAGCACATTAGACGAGTTAGAACTGAATAAGCCAGTACAAACTCAAGGATTTACAATGAAAGGTTTCTAATAAAACTAAAGGAGAGAAAAATGAGATTTTACATTAATAATGGAAACAAGCAAAGTAGTATTAATTTACCTTGCGATGAAAAAGAAATTGCAAAGTGCTACGAGGAATTAGGCTTAGAAAATAGTATGCAATCTAAAGTTACAGTTGGCGAAGTGTATATCAATGATGATTTGTCAGAAATTCTGATGGATAAAGAAACCAATCTTGATGAATTAAACTTTTTCGCAAAATACTTTGATAGCCTTTCACAAAACGAGATTAAAACATTTTATGCAGTAGCAACTGCTAAGAAACTTGATAATATGAAAGATTTGATAAATCTAACACAGAACACCAATTGTTACAGCCTTGTGGACGATTTTAGCAACCTTAATGAATTAGGAAAGAACTTGTACCTAAACCAAGAGGGTGGCGTTTCTGCAAGCGTGTTGCGAGAGTTTGACGGAAAGAGTTATGTAGAAAATATGATTAGAAACAACCCTACCCCACTAGTTTCAAAATATGGATTTATCTATCCAAATTTAAATGAAGAACAAAATATTTATAACGGACAATGTTTCCCAAGTTATTGGTATAAACCTTGCCCAATAACAATGTGCTTAGATATTGGCACAGACCGAGAGTTTTTGTATCTTCCTTGTGAGCAAAGCGAAATAGACAAGGCACTTGAAAGATTAGAAATTGAAAATATTTCAAAGACTGAACTTGCAGTAGAAGATCACGATTTACCAGAAAAAGTTTCAGAAATTATATTCTCTGATTTTAAACTAGAAAATTTAAATAATTTTGCGAAAGTTATCAAAGAAAAAGGTGCTAGTTTTGAGTTAGACGAACTTGTTGCAGCAACAAAAATTACAGCAACTAGTGAACTTAAAACATTAATTGACTCACAGCACGAATTTGAATTAATTCCAAATGTGCATAGCACTTTAGAATATGGCAAACACATGATTATAGATAGTGGCAGATACGAGTACGATGAAAACCTCGAAAGCTATATAGACTTTAATAGGTATGGTATTGATAGAATATTAGAGGAGTCAGGAGCTTTTACAGTTCAAGGCTACATCGCTTACAAAGGCTACGACCAAGATACGATAAATATTCTGAATAAAAATCTGCACATGAATTTAGAAAACACCTACCAACCTCAAGAAATGAAACTATATGTACCCTTAAAAATCGTAAGCTATGATGAAGAAACAGATTATGGTTACTATGAAAAAGGTAACTATGAAGAAGAAATCTCTCCTCAAGAGTTGGTTGATTACGAAGAGGTAGTTAATAAATTTATCAAAGACTATGACAGTGATTTAGGTAAGCGTGGATTAATGGAATACTATGACAAGAAAGACAGTATTAATGCAAAAGTTGAAAGTTACAGAATGTCGGTAGAAAATATAAATAACGAATTAATGGGAGTTATGACATTACAATTAAATGCAGCATTAACAGAGCAAGAAATTGCAAAATTTATCGAATCAGAGTCTGGACAAATGTCCGATGGTTGGGGTGAATCTGTCGAACAAAGAGATATTAACTGCGATGGCAGAGATTATAATATAAGTTTTTGGAGTAATGATGATAATTGGAAAATCAGTACAGCAGACGATTTAGGACTTAATAAGCCTGTACAAACACAAGGTTTTACAATGAAGGGAATGTGGTAATATGAGAAATTTTCCAACTAGAGAAGAAGTCAATCTAATCAAAGAGCAATATCCAAAAGGCACAGTGATTGAATTAAGAGAAATGCAAGATCCATACAATCCAGTGCCAAGTGGAACTCGTGGTGTGATTACTGGCGTTGATGATGGAGGTAGTTTGCTCATGAAGTGGAGCAATGGACGAACTTTGAGTTTAATTGTCGGTGAAGATGACTTTGATGTAATCACTCATAACACAGTTATTAACCAAGATTTTAAAGGTTCAATGACTGCTTGGATTGCACAAAGCAAAGGTGACCCCGGCGAAAGATTATTCTTGCCAAACACTTATGAAAAAATTTTAGAAGTGTGTGAAAAGGCAAAGCAAAACCCAGAAAATTGCTATGTTTACGATAGCTACACAAAAAGTGGCACAACTTTACTTCAAGATAAGCAGATGCACACTGTCAATTTATTTGAACTCAACTTCTTAGCTAGAAAACTTGAAGATTTAGATGAATTAGAGATGTTCGGTTTTGATGGTATGGTCGAGCATTTGGAAGAAAATCAAAATTTACCAAGCTTAATTAATCTCGCAATGAACTGTAAGGATATGCAAGGCATTGACATCTCCCCAGCTACAACAGATGAAGAACTTGGAGAGTTCTATATTGATGTAGGAATTATTGAAGAAGTCAATAAAATCCCTTACGAGTTTAGAGAATGGGTAATCGAACATCTAGATGCCCAAAAAGTTGGTGAAGATATTAGGGATATGAAAAATGGTTTTTTCACTGAAAATGCATATATTTCTCTAAATAACGATGAACTGTTAGATTTATATGATGGAATCATAAGAATGCCAGAACACGAACAAACCCAAGAAACACAAAGCTATACCCCACCCAAACAAGAAATGAAGATGAAATTTTAAGACCGATTGCGACTAAATTAATTTTTAGTTACAATCGGTCTTTTTTTATTTTTCATAAGTCATAATATCGGATATTTGGCAATCTAAAACAAAGCAAATTCTTGAAAGGACATCAAGGTCAACTCGTTCAATTTCACCTTTATACCATTTATCAGCCACTTCAAATCTAAAGTTTGCAAGAGTTGATAATTTTGAACGAGTAATGCCTTTTGCATCCATCAATTCTTTAACGTGAAATTTAATTGTACCATAATCTTTAATTAAGAATACTGAATTGTTGTTTTCCATTCTCTCACCACCTTATATATATAGTCTATACTTAAAGTTACATCTTGACTATTTACACATAAATAGATACTATATAGATAGAGTATTTTTGAAAGGTGGGTAAATTATGCAAAACAAAGAAAAATCAGTAGCGTTTACAGGTCATAGAGCAGAACAGCTACCTAAAGGCGTTGAAATGTTACTACTGAAAAAAAGATTGAAGAAAGAAATTCAAAAATGTATTGAAAATGGATATAACTGTTTCTATCAAGGTGGCAGTTATGGTTGGGATTTGCTGTGTGCTAGTGCAGTAATTGAAGTTAAGGAAAAACTACAATCACAGATAAAGACATTTGCACTTACTGGAAGTGGTGATTTTTTAAACATCAAACTCATAAGTGTTGTCCCATTTAAAGACCAAGCAAAAAATTTCACAGAAAAAGAAAAAGCCATATATAACGAAATTCTTGAAAAAAGCAATGAAGTGATAACCCTCTCTAGTGATTATCATAAAAATTGTTATAAAGACAGAAACCAATATATGGTTGACCACAGTGCAAAATTAATAGCCTACTGGAACGGAGCATATCGCTCTGGAACAGCACAAACAGTGCGAATGGCAGAAAAACAAAATATAGAGATAATTAATCTATATAAATAATAACAAACAATTAAAGACCGATTGTGAACTGATGAAACTCAGTTTGCAGTCGGTCTTTTTTTATTTTTACAGAAATGAAAGGAAAAAATTATGGAAGAATTACAAGTATTTAAAAATGATGAGTTTGGCGAAGTAAGAACAATTTTAATTGAGGGAATCCCTTGGTTTGTTGGGAAAGATGTTGCAGAGATTTTGGGATATGCAAAACCACAAAATGCTGTTGCAACACACGTTGGTAAAGAAGATAAAACCAGTACCCTGATTCAGGGCACTGGTTCTAATTACAAAAGTAAGACAATTATTATCAATGAAAGTGGTTTGTATAGCTTGATTTTATCAAGCAAACTACCAACTGCTCAAAGATTTAAGCATTGGGTAACATCAGAAGTCCTACCGAGCATTAGAAAGCACGGTGCTTATGTAACTTCTGAAAAACTTTATGAAATTATGAAAAAGCCAGAAAGTATAATTGAGTTACTTCAAAACTTGCTTGATGAACAGCAGAAAAATAAAGTTCTACAAAAAGAAGTTGATGTGATGAAGCCAAAAGCTGATTATCACGATAAATTAATCTCTGCCGAAAACTTAATAAATTTTAGAACCACATCTAAAGAACTTGGGGTAATGCCCATGTTCTTTATTTCATATCTGCTAGATAAAAAATATATCTATAGGGATAAGTCCGACAAACTTCACCCTTATGCTAGATATGTTAAAAGTGGGCTGTTTCGTCAGAAAGAATATGTCAGCAACGGACACGTTGGTGTGCAAACACTTGTTACTGCTAAAGGTAGAAGTCACTTCTTAAAGAAAAAGGAAAAAGGAGAAATATCTCAAGTTTCCTTTAGAGCGTGAGGTGATGCCTATTGAATAAAAGCATTATTCCGTGGGTTGGTGGCAAAGCGAAACTTATGTGGATAATTAATCTGCTTGCACCTAAATATTATGAAAGAAGCATTGATGTTTTTGGTGGTAGTGGCACAGTTACACTTAATTTAGATTGTAGAAAGTCAACTCTTAGAATTTATAACGATTTTAATAACGACTTATACAATTTAATGTATTGTGCTAAAGAGCGAACAGCCGAGTTTTTAAAAGAACTTATGTATGCTCCGATAAATTCAAGAGAAAATTTTGAATACTGCAAAAAAGTCATAGCTAGAGATGAGAGTATAAAAATTAATCGTGAATTTCAAGTTCAAATAATCAAAACAATTTTTGATGAAGAACAAGCTGACGAAATTATAAAGCTGTATTTACTTAATAAAGATGATGATATTTTAAGAGCTTCTGCGTATTATCAGTTACTTAGATATAGCTTTAATTCCAACGCAGATACCTTTGGTGGTAAAAAATGCAATATTACTAACTTTGAAGATGATATAAAGTTATTTTCAAGGAATTTCTCCGATGTGACAATAGAAAACAAAGATTTTGAAAAGCTTATCAAACAGTACGATAGACCAAACGCTTTTATCTATTGCGACCCACCATATTATAACGCAGAAGATTTTTATGCAGTAGGTTTTGCAAAAGAAAACCACGAAAGATTAAGAGATACTTTGGTAAAAGCACAAGGCTTTGTTATGGTTAGCTACAATAATTCAGAAGAAATAAAGGAGTTGTATAAAGATTTCTATATTTTTATGACCACAAGACCACATTCAATGTCGCATACCGAAGGTGAACTTTATGAAGAACTAATTATCACAAATTACGAGCCTAGTAAATTAAGTGAACCAAGAATAGTTCAATACAACTTATTCGGAGAAGAATATGGAGAAACAGCAGGCAACTATGAACTAATTCACACACCAGAAAAACCATTAAAAAATTGAAAGAGGTATTATATGAAAAATCAAAAAATGAAAGTAACAGAAATCCTTAACTTTTTAAACCTAGTAACACCACTTGTTGATATGTGTTATGAAATTTTAGCTGAAGAATATCCTTGCGAATTCCCAGAAAACAATGAAGAATATATGGAAATTATCAAAGAAAACTTCATAACTGTTCCTGAATGGGTAGAAGAAGAAACAGAAAGCGAAGATACTTTGTTCTGTTTTGATGTAGATGAAGAAAGTGGTGTAATCACACTAGAACCAGCCGATGCACACGATTTTTGTTATCTGCACGATAGTGTATTAGAAAGACTTTGCGATGAAGATGTAGACTTATCCGATTTAAGAGATGCAGTAGATTACGAGGTGAATTATGGCGAATAATAGAATCCCATTATATGAGCATAGCAGATCAATAGCAAAAAAAGATAATGAATTAAGAGAATATACTCTATCCCTAAATGAAAATATTAGGTGCACTAAATTTATTGAAGAAACCATCAACAGCAATTTTAATGGATTTAAAGTAAAAAAAGACTCAGCTAAACAAATTATAGCTGAGTTTGGTTTTGATAGAACTAACTTTGTTGTTGCCAATTCAGTACAGAAAAAAATTGGAGATAAACGTATTGATAAGGAATGTAGAAAGTGGGCAAGTTCTTTCTATATTCCAAGAGATATGGTGGCTAAAGAAAATGTTGCCAATCAATATGCTGTTAATTCAGACACAGGACTTATTAATATTATTGCAAAACAAGTGCAAAAAGAATATGAAAAACTAAATCTGTTTTCATTTAAACAATGCAATGATACAACAGGCTTAAATTTTACGGATAAAATAATGGTTTTAAATCCAAAAGTTTTATATGACGAGTATAAAACACCAGATGATCAGTTGATTTTATGCAGTAGTGGTTTTGGTTGCTCTCCGACTGCAAGTGGTAGAAAAGCTTTTGGTCAATATCTTAATGATGGCACAAATTGTGAATTTAACAGGTCTGACTTTATAGGTGAGCTTAAAGAAGAAAATTACCCAACTTGGCTAAAAGAAAAATTAAGTCAAACCCAAACTTATGATAATTCTAGCCAAAATATGGATCAAAGTATGTAATATGATGAAATTATTTAGCTTATCTTCTGTATTAATCACAATAGCTTTATAATTAAATTAGTATATACTTGTCATTACAAAAGAAGGGAGCAAATACAATGAAGAAAAATAGAATAATCGCAGGAGTTTTATCCGTAGTAATCGTAACAGGAACAGTTGTTGGACTGGCACTCAGTAGTCAAAATGACACAGAAATTGAGATAGAGCCAACCCCAACAGCCACAGTAGAACCAACGGAAGAACCTGAATGTACAGAAGATGAAGAATGTGAAGATGACTGCTGTACTGAGGAAGAACAGTGCGATGATGATTGCTGTACGGAAGAATCGTGTCAAGACGAGTGTTGTACTGAAGAAACGTGCGAAGATGAGTGTTGTGATGATAGCGAAGTTGTAGAACCTACTACCGAACCAACAGCTTCGCCAACTACTTCCCCAACTTCTACACCATCAGAAGAAAGTAGTTCTACATCACACAGCCACGACTACACTGTAACAGTTACAAAAGAAGCGACAGAAACTTCCACAGGAATTAGAACCTACACTTGCAGTTGTGGATATACTTTCACAGAAACTATTCCAAAGATAGAAACTGAAGAT
>JAWXUM010000059.1:0-11985 GCA_044432645.1 Clostridia bacterium
TATTGACGAAATGATGCTTGATGTGAATTCATCGTATTTTGAAAGAAAAGCAAGTGAAAATAACTGTAACGCTTATGACTACGCAAAAGAGTTTTACTCAAAAGCTTATGAATTTGTGGTGAATGAAGCAGGTGGAGAAAAGTATATTTTGTCGGCTGTAATGCACGCAGATGAGCGAAATAGTGCGTTATCTGAGGAGCTTAGAAAAGATGTCTACCACTATCATTTGCACGTTGTATATGTCCCAGTAGTTCAAAAAGAAATTAAATGGAGCAAGAGGTGTAAGGATAAATCCCTTGTTGGAACTGTCAAAGATATCATAACTCAGGTTAGCCACTCTAAAAAGTGGGCATCAAAGTTGGTCGAAGATGAAAACGGCAAAAAGCATTTAGAACGCTCATATTCTTTGTTGCAAGACCGTTTTCCAAAATATATGCAAAGTTGTGGTTATACCGATGTTGTTCGTGGTGAAAAAGGCAGCACAGAAAAGCATTTAAGCACAACTCAATTTAAGGTTAAAAAAGAGAAAGAAAAACTTGAAAAAACACAGAAAGTTTTGGAGCAAGTTAACAATAAAAAAGTCAAAATCAATGCAGTTGAAAACGTAGAAGTTAAGTCAGCTTTGCTTGATAAAAACAAGGTTGTTTTAGATAAATCAGAATTTGAGGACATTAAAACTTTGGCTAAAAAACAGATTGCTAGTGTTAAAAAAGAGAAGAAATTAAGTATTGAAAATAATCAATTAAGAAATGAAAATCAGAAATTGCACACAGAGTTAGACGAACACAAATCTGTTAAAAATAAGCTCAAAGAAAACAGCAATGCTTTAAAAATATCTGAACTAGAAAAATTTCAAAAAGCTGTTTATAAATTCCTTGATAAAGTTGGAATTAGAAAACAATTTGATGAATTTTTGAAAATATTTAATAAAAGCCGTAACGAGGTGGATAGATGAACATATTTGAAACTGTAAAATCTAATTTAGACCTCAAAGACACAGCGAGGCATTATGGGATTGAAGTGAACCGAGCTGGCTTTGCTTGTTGCCTTTTTCATAACGATAGAACCCCATCAATGAAACTTTATAAAGATAATTTTTATTGCTTTAGCTGTGGTAAAAGTGGCGATGTAATCTCATTAATAGCAGAAAAATTAAGTGTATCACAATACGAAAGTGCAAAAATCCTGTCAAATGACTTCCGTTTAACACAAGACAAGTTTGCAGTATACGCAAAACCACAGCTCAAAAAAACTCATTCAGAATGGGAAATGCAAACATTTAAACTGCTAAATAACTATTTTGACTACTTAAAATATTTCAAAGAAAAATATGCACCAAAACCAGACGAAGAACCCTCACCGTTATACATTGAAAGCCTACACATGATGCCACAAGTCGAATATTACTTGGACAGCTTAATCTATGACCCACCAGAAAAAAGACAAAAATTTATCGAAGAACATAATCAGCAGTTGGACGATATAGAAGTCAAACTGGATGAATATAAAAGAAAATACAGAATTAAAAAGGAGAATGAAAGATGACATTTAAACAATTTCTAGCAAAAACTATAAATATATTTAAAGATTGCAGAGGAAGCACTTCAGGAGCATTTGCAAAGAGCAGGGATGAGAAAATTTTTTCAGAAACACATTTAGGAATATATTCAGTACAACTTGGGTTGTTGAATGATTTATTAAAAGCAGAGAAAATTGGTGAAAATCAGTACAGACAGTTTAAGAGTTTTCTTAAAAGTAAATATAATATTAAAAATTCAATTTAACACTAGACTTAAAGGTGTTTATAGTGTACAATATAAACACGGTGATAGAAACATATAGAAAGAAGGAAGCTATGGCAGAAGTTCAAATCATTGAAGCAAAAAAAGAGAAAAAAGACCGACATGGTAGTGTTATAAAAAAGCAAAGAGTTGGTGCTTATTGTCGAGTTAGCACTGATTCTGACGAGCAAATGAACAGTTACGATGCACAAGTCATCCACTATAAAAACATGATTGAAACCAACTCAGATTGGGTTTTGGTTGATATTTATGCTGACGCAGGCATTTCTGGTACAAAAATGGACAAGCGAGATGAGTTCAATCGTATGATTAGCGATGCCGAACTTGGCAAGCTTGATTTAGTCATAACAAAAAGCATTTCAAGGTTTGCGAGAAATACGGTTGATACACTTGAAGTTGTTAGAAAATTGAAAAATTTAGGTGTTGCAGTTTCTTTTGAAAAGGAAAACATCAATACCTTAACAATGAATGGTGAAATGCTTTTGACAATTTTATCTTCGTTAGCACAGCAAGAGAGCGAGTCGCTTTCGCAGAACACTAAAATGGGTTTGAAGATGAAAATGCAACGTGGCGAGTTGGTTGGTTATCAAGGCTGTTTGGGTTATGATTATGACAAGGAAACCAAAGAAATCGTAATCAATGACGAAGAAGCGAAGATTGTTCGATATATTTTTGACAGGTACACAAGTGGTATTGGTGGTTATGTTTTGGCAAAAGAACTTACAGAAATGGGTGTAAAAACCAAACGTGGTTCGACTGTTTGGTACGACACAACCATACTTGGTATCTTGAAAAACGAGAAATACAAGGGCGATGTAATGATGCAGAAAACTTTTACAGTTGACCCAATTTCCAAACGTAGGCTTGATAATTTTGGCGAGGAACAAAAATATTACATCAAAGACCACCACACACCGATTATCTCAAAGGAGCAATTCGAGGAAGTTCACAAGATTTTGGAAAAACGCAGTAAACATTGCAACAAAGGGCGAATGAATAAATTTAGTCAGCAATACACTTTTAGCAGCATGATTGAATGTGGCTTTTGTGGTAGTGGAGTTTCTCGTAAAAGTTGGAATAGTGGCACAGTTCACAAGAAAAATATTTGGCAATGTGGCACAAAAATAAAAAAAGGCAAGCAATATTGCCCACCTTCAAAGGGTTTGCCAGAGGAAATAATTGAGAAAGCTTTTGTTGATGCTTATAATTTGTTAATCGAAAACGACGGCGAATTAATAGAGATATTTTTGTCAAATTTAGAGGAAAGTTTGAAATCCAAGGACAATAAAAAGCAGTTTAATTCCTTGAAAAAAGAAGTCAACGCAATCGAAAAAAAGATAAGTCGAGTGCTAGACTTGCATTTGGACGGAAAAATTGATACAATGGATTACGAACAAAAATACACGCAGTTAAAGATAAATTTGCAAGCTAAAAAAGATGAACTTTTTCAATTAGAAATAAATGGAATGACCCAAAATGATATGGAGAAAAACATATCAGATTTGAGAAAGTATTTTGGAAAAAACGCAAAACTGAAAGAGTTTGACGCAGAAGTTTTCAGAAACGTGGTAGAAAAAATCATCTTAGGTGGCAAAGACGAAGACGGCAACGACGAACCATACCTATTAACTTTCGTGTTCAAAACAGGCAATAACACAAAAATAACTGCCAAAAATCCAAAAGGCAGAAAACCCAAAACAGAAGCAAAAAATATATGTTCCCATCAAAAGGAACAGGCACATAGAAACAATAGTCCTAATAACTAAAAAATTAATCGTATAGTCGATGATTATACTTACAAAATTGGGGGATAAAAAATTATGAAAGTTACATTTTTAAAAGATGCTGATGTTGACCTAAATATACTCAAGTATTCGGTTATTGTGTCTAGGCATAAAGGAAAATGGGTTTATAGCAGACACAAAGAACGTGATACATATGAAATTCCTGGTGGGCATATTGAAATTGGCGAAACTCCACTTGAGGCTGCAAAACGTGAGCTTTATGAGGAAACTGGTGCTATCAAATTCGATATATCTCAAATTGCGTTTTATAAAGTAGATGATATAGGTGCGTTGTTTTTTGCCGAAATTTATGAGTTCGATAAAATACCTGAAACTTCTGAAATAGCAGAAATAACCCTGAGTGAATTTCCACTAGAAAATCTTACTTACCCGCAAATTCAACCTAAACTATTAACAGAAGTTCAAGGCTGGTTAAATGTAAGAACAGCACCAAATGAGATTTGGGATATTTACGACAAGGACAGAAATTTGACAGGCAGAACACATCTTCGTGGAGAAAAACTTATAGAAGGAGATTTCCATTTATGTGTAGAATCTTGGATACAAAACAGTAAAGGTGAATTTTTAATTCAAAAACGCTCACCAAACAAAGGTTTTCCAAATATGTGGGAGTGCCAAGGTGGCTCAGCTGTGGCAGGAGATGACAGCTTAACGGCTGCAATTCGTGAAGCAAAAGAAGAATGTGGAATTGAATTAAAAGCTGAAAATGGTGTCCTTGTTGCAACCGACTTTGGTAATAGCTACTTTAAAGATATTTGGCTTTTTACACAAGAATTCGACATATCAAAAGCAGTTTTGCAAGAAGGAGAAACTTGTGAATTTATGATGGCAGATAGAAATAAAATTATAGAATTAATGGATAAAAAATTTTTTTCTCCACTTGATAATATAAAATGCATTTTAGAGGTGACAAAATGAGTTTACCAAATGACCCTATTATTCTTTTAAGTGTGATTAACGCTTATCTTCGTGATAGATACAGCAGTTTAGAAAAACTTTGTAATGACCTAGGCATAAATCAAAACGAGCTAGTAGCAAAATTAAAGTCAGTAGACTATGAATACGTAATAGAAACTAATCAGTTTAAATAGGACTAAAATGGAACAAAACAGAACTATAAATATAAACGGACAAATTGTGAAATATATCTTCACACGTAAAAAAGTTAAAAATGTTAACATTAGAATAAATTCTGATGGAATTATTAAAATCTCGGCTAACAAAACTGTATCAATTAAATATATAGAAAGTTTTATCATATCTAACTCTGATTTTATTTTGAAACATTTGGAAATAATTAAAAATATTGAAAAACCTAAGGAATTCCTAGATAACAGAGAAGTTAGAGAAAAAGCATTACGGATTTTCACAGAAATTATTGATGAAATATACCCTATATTTAATACAATGGGCATTACATACCCAGTTTTAAAAATTCGAACAATGAAATCAAAGTGGGGTTCTTGTATACCGAGTAAAAACCAAATAACCTTAAACACTAAACTTATTGAATACGACTATAAATTCATAGAATACGTTGTATTACATGAATTTTGCCACTTTATTCATCCAAACCACTCAAAAGATTTTTATAAATTAGTCGAAAAACTGATGCCAGATTATAAGACCAGACTGCAAAAATAGAAATGAGATTTTTAAAAATGAAACTGATAAAATATAAATCTAATCACATTGATGAGGTTGCACAGCTTTTTTATAACACAGTTCATAGTGTTAACTCAAAAGACTATAGTGAAGACGAACTTAATGCTTGGGCAAGTGGAACAATCAATAAAACTGTTTGGAATAATTCTTTTTTAGAACATAATTCAATTATTGCAACTGAAAACGAATTAATTGTTGGGTTTGGAGATATGAGCATCAGTGGTTATCTTGATAGATTATACGTTCACAAAGATTATCAAAGGCAAGGAATTGCCACTGATATTTTAAATAAACTGGAAAAAACATTAGAAAAAATTGGCGTTACTAAATTTACAACATATGCTTCTATAACAGCAAAACCTTTTTTTGAAGCTATGGGTTATGTTGTAATTCAAAAAAATATCGTTATTAGGAATGATATACAACTGCTTAATTATAAGATGGAAAAATGTAAAATTAATTAGAATTTTACTAATTACAACTACATTTCGTCAAATTACACAGAAAACAAGTGTAATCTATATAAAATTTTTCTATTCAAAAGCATTGATTTTGTTAAAAAACAGTTGCGAATTTGTGAATTTTTCGTTAAAATAAGAAGTAGCATTTATAAAAATACAGTAATTCAATATTTATCAATTTAAATTATAAAAATTATATTTAATATTTGAATATCTTAAAATTAAAAATTTAACTCATTTATGTAAAGAAAGGAATTCTTATAATATGGAATTGTTAAAAGAGAGAATTCGATGCGATGGAAAAGTTCGTGGAACAGAAGTCTTAAAAGTTGATAGTTTTTTGAACCATCAAATAGATGTAAAACTTTTAGGCGAGATTGGTGAAGAATTTCGTCGTAGATTTGAAAACTGTAATATTAATAAAATTTTAACTATTGAAGCATCAGGAATTGGTATTGCTTGCATAGTTGCACAACATTTTGATAATTGCCCTGTAATCTTTGCTAAAAAAAATCAAACTAAAAATATTGCTGGTGATGTTTACACTAGCCAAGTTGAATCTTTCACACACGGACGTGTTTATGATATTATTTTATCAAAAGAGTATCTTGGCAAAGATGATAATGTGCTTATTATTGATGATTTCCTTGCAAACGGTGCTGCACTTCAAGGTCTTATTAAACTTGTTAGAGCGGCGGGTGCTAATATTGTCGGAGCAGGAATTGTAGTAGAAAAAGCCTTTCAACCTGGTGGCGATATGATTAGAAATATGGGAATTCGAGTTGAATCTTTAGCAAGAGTACAAAGCTTAAGCGAAGAAACTGGAGTTACTTTTATTTAAAAAAATATCATTAAGTTAGATTAGCCTAAAGGCTTTCTATATATAAAATATTAAAAACGGATGACAAAAGGAGAAAATTGAAAAATGAAAAAATTACTTGCACTTATCCTATCTTTAGCAATGGTACTATCATTTACTGCTTGTTCTACTAGTGGTTCTTCTGAAGAAGCTGATGATGATATCATAGTTGGTGCTATTTACATCACAAGCCAAAATGATACTTCAGGTTACACATATCAACATCATACAGGTATTGTAACAGCTATGGAAAATCTAGGACTTGATACTGATACACAATTATTAATTGTAGACAATGTTGAGGAAGACGATACACAAGTAGCTGCTGCTATCGACAATCTTGCTGGTCAAGGTTGTGACATTATTTTTGGTATTTCTTTTGGTTATATCACAGCATTTG
Source organism: Clostridia bacterium (assembly GCA_044432645.1). Taxonomy (GTDB): domain Bacteria; phylum Bacillota; class Clostridia; order Oscillospirales; family Acutalibacteraceae; genus SIG603. The sequence continues at coordinate 6,993 of JAWXUM010000059.1, forward strand.
ACACAGCTGCTGCACAAGAAGAATATTCTGATATTATCTTCTCACACGCAACTGGTTACCTAAGCAATGATACAAACTTTAATAACTACTTTGGTCGTATTTACCAAGCTCGTTACCTTTCAGGTGTTGCTGCTGGTCTAAAATCTTTAGAAACAGGCAATGATGCAATCGGTTACGTTGCTGCATATAACTTAGAGTATGCTGAAACTTGTTCAGGTATTAACGCATTTACACTAGGTGTTCTTTCTGTTAACCCAGATGCAACAGTTTATGTTAATGAAATTTCAAGTTGGGGCGACGAAACTTTAGAACGTCAAGCAGCTGAAGCTCTTATCAATACATATGACGTAGGTCTTATCACTCAACATAGTGACTCAGCACAACCTCAAATGGTTGCTGAAGAGAATGGCATCTATGGTATTGGTTACAACTCAGATATGACTGATCAAGCTCCTGATGCACATATTACTGCTCCTATTTGGAACTGGTATATCTATTATGAACTAGCTATTGAAACAGCTATGGAAGATGCAAGCTCATTTATGGATGTAGTTGGTAACTACTATGGTGGTTTAGCAGAAGGTTTTGTTGACATCTCTCCATTAACTGATAATGCAACTGAAGGCACAGAAGAAATTCTTGAAGAAGTTGCTGAACTTATGATTTCTGGCGAATGGGATGTATTCTCAGGCGTTTCTTTAGAAATCGATTCTGAAACAGGCGAAATTACAATGATTGAAGAGCCAATTATGACAAATGAAGGCGTTGAAGTTTATGATATTGACGACAGCGTAATCACAGGCACTATGGACTTTAATGTTGAAGGTGTAATTGCTAACTAATTTTAATTATTAAATTAACTACTGTAGGGTGGGGGCACAGCTCCCACCCTACATGAAATTAATCAGCAAAAAGGAGGAATAGTAATGTCAAATTATGCCATTGAAATGCGTGGTATTACAAAAACATTTGGCAGTGTAGTTGCCAATAAAGATGTAAATCTAACTGTTAAAGAGGGTGAAATTCTCTCATTATTAGGTGAAAATGGCTCTGGAAAAACAACACTGATGAATATGCTGTCTGGTATTTATCAACCTGATAGCGGTGAGATTTTATTAGGAGGAAACCCAGTAACAATACACTCTCCTGAAGACTCAAAAAAACTTGGAATTGGTATGGTTCACCAACATTTTAAATTAGTGGACGTCTTTACTGCTGCTGATAATATTTGGCTTGGAAAAGAAGACGGTGGACAAATACTTCGCAAAAATAGATATGATGAAATAACACAGATGTGTCAAAAATTCGGATTTGATATTGACCCAACAAAAAAAGTACGCAATATGGCAGTTAGCGAAAAACAAACTATTGAGATTATTAAAGTTCTTTATTATGGTGCAAAAATAATTATCTTAGATGAACCGACTGCTGTTTTAACAGTTCAAGAAACAAAAAAACTATTTGATGTACTTCGTCAAATGAAAAAAGATGGACACGCTGTTATTATTATCACCCACAAATTAAATGAAGTTCTAGAAATTTCTGACCGTGTTGCAATCCTTAGAAAAGGTGAGTATATAACTACTGTTAACACAAACGAAACAAACGAACAAAAACTTACTGAATTAATGGTTGGCAGAAAAATTGATTTAAATATTGATAGACCAGAGGTAGACAAAACTTTACCACTTCTTGAAATTCGTGATTTGGTTATCAAAAATGATGAAGATGCAACTGCTATTGATAAAGTTAATTTTTATATCCGTGGTGGTGAAATCATGGGTGTTGCTGGTATTGCTGGTTGTGGTCAAAAAGAATTATGTGAAGCCATTGCAGGGCTTCGTCCTATAGTTTCTGGCTCAATGATTCATAAAGGTGAAAACATAGTTGGGCTTTCTCCAAAAGCTATTATAGAAAAAGGTATTTCTATGAGCTTTATTCCAGAGGATAGACTCGGTATGGGTCTTGCCCCTTCCCTATCTATTACTGATAATATGATTTTAAAAAATTATGCAGATTCAAAAGGATTTTTAGTTGACAGAAAATCTGGCAGAAAAGATGCTAGAGAGGTTATAGATGAATTAAATGTTGTAACTCCTTCTACAGAAACTCCTGTTCGACGTCTTTCAGGTGGTAATGTACAAAAAATATTACTAGGCCGTGAAATTAGAATTTCACCTAATGTTTTAGTTACTGCATACCCTGTTCGTGGACTTGATATAAACTCATCATATGCTATTTATGATATTATCAACCAACAAAAAATGTCAGGAGTTGGTGTTCTATTTGTCGGTGAAGATTTAGATGTTATGATGGAAATGTGTGATAAAATTATGGTTTTATGTCACGGAAAACTTATGGGAATAGTTCATGCGCATAAAGTTACAAAAGACCAATTAGGACTTATGATGACTGGTGCTTTAGACCTTGTTAATAATAATGGAAAATCTGCTGGTATAGCAAAAGATAGCTTGTTCGCAGAACATATTATTGATGAGGAAAAATCTTCAAACGAAAATATTGATAAAAATAAAAGAAAGGATGGTCACGAGTAACGCACTTTAGCTTTAATTAAATTTAGTGCGAAAACTATGACAGGGTCATAAAATGAAAAAACAAAGTAATTTTCATATAGTAAAACGTGAGGGTGTGAATTGGAAACAAATTGCCTTAAGTTATATACTTGCCATTTTAATTGCAATTGTAATTGGTGGAATTTTACTAACAATACAAAGTGTTAATCCTTTTAATTATTATAGAGATATGTTTAGTTTAGGACTAGTTGGCAATAAATTTGCTTATAAACAAGTTGAAGCTTTTATTAAAATATTTACACCATTGCTTTTAACTTCTGTTGCACTTTCACTAGCGTTTAAAATGCGTTTTTGGAATATTGGTGGTGAGGGTCAATTTATAATCGGTGCACTAGGCGCTGGTGCGGTGGCTTATTTATTTGGTGAAAGTTTACCATCAATTATAATCTTACCTCTTATGGGTATAGTAGGTGCTGTTCTAGGTGGTCTTTATGGTGCAGTTGTTGCTGTGTTAAAGGTTAAATTTAATACAAATGAAACACTTCTTACTTTAATGATGAACTACTTAGCGCTTTATCTGTTAAAATTCTTTGGTGAAACAAGTGGAGAGTGGAACTTTTTCCTATCAACTGATTCAGCTAGAGCTTTATTTGCAACATTTTCAGATAGTGCACAAATGATTACTTTACCTACATTTTTTGGTAATTTCTCATTAAACCTATCTTTAGTTATTGTAATATTTATTTGTATTGCAATTTGGTGGTACCTTAAATACACAAAACAAGGCTATGAAATATCTGTTGTAGGTGATAGTCCTAACAGTGCTAGGTATGCTGGTATGAAAGTATCTAAAATTGTAATTCGTACAATCTTTATCTCTGCGGCACTTATAGGTTTAGCTGGTGCTTTCTATGCATCGTCAGCTGGTACACTTTCTACTTCTATGACAAATGATGTTGGCTGGACAGGAATTATTGTAGCGTGGCTTGCAAAACTTAATACTATAGGAATTGTAGTTGTCAGCTTATTAATCACTGTTTTACAACATGGATGTAGCGTTGCTAGTTCCTCTTATTCTACAGTTGATGCAAACTTTGCAGATTTACTTCAAGGTTTGATATTGTTTGCTGTACTAACAGCAGATTTCTTCACTCGTTTTAAACTTGTTAAAAATACAAAACAGGAGGCACAAAAATGACAGTATTTACTTTATTTCTTTTTAGTATCGTAGTATATAATACAGTCCTCCTTTATGGTACTGTTGGAGAAATTCTTACAGAAAAATCTGGTAGCCTTAATCTAGGTGTAGAAGGTACTATGGCTGTAGGAGCTATACTCGGATATTTAGCTGCTGTAGAAACAAATAGTTTATGGATAGGTCTTTTGGGTGCATTTATAGCTGGTGGACTTTGTGGACTGTTGTTTTCATTTTTAACTGTTTCACTTCAAGCAAACCAAAATGTAACAGGTCTTACAATCACAACTTTCGGTCTAGGTCTTTACTTTTTTATAGGTAAAGGTTTTGGTAGTGACTGGCCAGCACTACAATCTGCCCCAAATATTTCTGCAGCTTTTACTGCTATTGAAATTCCTTTGCTTTCTAAAATTCCTGTACTAGGAAAAGCTTTTTTCTCACACAGTATTTTAGTTTACTTAGGAGTTGGTATAGCAATTGTAGTTTGGTGGTATTTACGATATACAAAAAAAGGGTTACGTTTATGTGCAGTTGGCGAAAACCCATCTGCCGCTGACTCTGTTGGTATTAATATAAACTTATATAAATATATTCACATTATAATAGGCTCTGGCATTATGGGTCTTGGTGGTTATTATATGGCTTTAGTTATGGGTGGTTCTTTTGAAGGTTCAACTTGTTGGATTAACGGTTACGGTTGGATATCTATAGCACTTGTAATTTTTGCTAACTGGAATCCTCTAATGGCTATTTTAGGTAGTTTATTCTTTGGTTTTTTCAATACATTACAAGTTTATAGTGGTTCACTTGCATATGCTTTCCCAGACTTTTTGGGTTGGCTTTCAAATGTACCTTCTCAGCTTTACCAAGCTTTGCCTTTCTTAATAACTGCAATTGTTCTTATTGTTTCATCTATACGTCAAAAAGACGGAAAAGGTGGACCTGCTGCACTGGGTGTTAATTACTTCCGTGAAGAAAGATAGTTAAAATAGAACAATGTAAATATATTTCAAATAATAAAAAATCCTCAGCATTAATTGCCGAGGATTTTTTTGAAATAATTTTATTGAAATAATATAGAATTTTTTAAATTTAGCCTAATAAATCTCCATTTGTATCTATAATAGATTTGTACCAATAACCACTATCTTTAATAATTCTTTCTTGAGTACGATAATCAACGTAAATCATACCAAAACGCTCACTGTAACCAGCAGCCCACTCAAAATTATCCATCAAAGACCAAGCAAAATAACCTAAAACA
>JAWXUM010000060.1:0-11871 GCA_044432645.1 Clostridia bacterium
GGAGAAGTTAAAAACGATATTGCTACACTTTTATTCACAGCCGATTTTGAAGAAACACACGAAGAAATAAAAGAAGTAACCCATAATTACGAGTTACTTTCAGAAGAAGATTTACAACAACTATTTGAAGGAGATTATTATGAAGAAAATTAAAACAACACAAAAATTACCAATGAGCAAGGGAACAAAGAGAAGTTTACTTATCTATGCTGTATTAATTGTTTGTTTAACGTGTTTTGGTACAACAGTATTTGCAACAACGAGTGATCCACTTGAAGTTATCAATAATTTATCCGATTTCATCTTTGGACTCATCCGTGCAGTAGGTATGATTTTACTAGGTTTTGGTATTGTGCAAATTGGTCTATCGCTTAAATCACACGACCCATCACAACGTGCAAACGGATTTTTAACATTAGCTGGTGGTGTCGTTATTACATTCGCAGAAGAAATTTTAATTTTGATCACGGGATAAAAAGTAGCAAGCATAAAACTTGCTACTCAATCTGTCCGTCCTACCAAGTAATCTAACGTTACTTCGTAAAAATCAGCTATCTTAATTAATATATTGAGCTTTGGCTCTCTAGTCGTTAGTTCATAATTTTGGTATGCTTTTTCGGTTATATCACAATAAATAGCAACTTGACGTTGTGATAAGCCTTTTTCTTTTCTACACTGTCTTAAACGTTTTGATAATATCTCTTTCATTTTGCACCACCTACATTTGTTCTTGACAAATCTAGTATAATAAAATAAAATAAAAAATATACCAACATTTGTTGGTTAAGTATTTATGAGTTATTAGGTGATTAAATTGTTAAATATAAACTTGCCAAACCGAATTAAATTTTTACGAGAAAAAAAGGGATATACACAGCAATACGTTGCAGATGTATTAGGTGTACATCGCTCAACTTATTCGTACTATGAAACTGGAAAAACAGAGCCAAGTTTAGATAGTATTATTAAATTATCAAATCTTTACGATATTAGTTTGGATAGACTATTAAAAAGACAATCAAGAAAGCACTAGCCGTTGGCTAGTGCTTTTAATTTTTACACAGGAGGTGTTTTAGTTGTGTCAGACAACTGGGTAGTTCAAAACCTTGAAAACGCATTAAATACATGGAATAATAAATTTGCTGAAATTTGGACACTATTGACGCAGTCACCGCAAGAATTTAAAGGTGGTGTTGTTTGGGATGTAATTGTAAACATTCACGGAGCATTACAAGCTATTGGACTTGGCTTGCTAGTGCTTTTTTTCGTTGTTGGGGTGATGAAAACTTGTGGTAGTTTTACCGAAATTAAAAAGCCTGAACACGCTTTAAAACTATTCGTTCGTTTTGCCATTGCAAAGGGACTAATTACTTATGGTATGGAGTTGATGTTAGCTCTTTTGAGCATTATACAAGGCATTATCATCACTATAATGGATAGTGCAAACATAACTGCTTCTAGCGAAACTACGTTACCTGATGAAATCATAGTGGCTATTGAAGAAACTGGATTTTTTGAAAGTATACCACTGTGGGCAATAACTTTAATCGGTAGTTTGTTTATAACCGTACTTTCGTTTATTATGATTATGTCTGTTTATGGAAGATTTCTCAAAATATATCTATACACTGCAATAGCACCTATTCCCCTCTCAACTTTTGCTGGTGAGCCAACACAAAATATTGGCAAAAGTTTTTTAAAAGGATATAGTGCAGTTTGTTTAGAGGGTGCAATTATTGTTTTAGGTTGTATCATCTTTTCCCTATTTGCATCAACCGAGCCAGCAATAGCAGACGGAGTCGCAGCTACTATGGTATGGGCATATATTAGCGAATTGATTTTTAATATGCTTGTTTTAGTTGGTACAGTTAAAATGGCTGATAGAGTTGTTCGTGAAATGATGGGATTGTAAATATCATTTTTGCGTACATTTACTGCATTATTGATATTTAAAATGCAAATATAATTGACATTACACCTTTTTAGTTGTATAATTATTGTAATTAAAACAATACTAATTATAGAAATAGGTGGTGTAGTATGAAAAGGTCAATTATATCTTCTTTAATAAACTGGAAAGAAAATGAAAACAAAAAACCATTAATTATTAAAGGTGTTCGCCAATGTGGTAAAACCTATATACTAAAAGAATTTGGTAATAGTTATTATAATGATATGGTGTACATTAATTTTGAGGAAAACGAAAGTTTAAAATCAATATTTGAAAGTGATTTTGATACTACAAGAATTTTGTTTGAATTAGGACTTTTCGTTGGAAAAACTATCAAACCACAAACCACTTTAATCGTATTTGATGAAATACAAGAGTGTGGACGAGCGATTACTTCACTTAAATATTTTTGCGAAAACTCCCCATTATATCATATAATTTGTGCTGGCTCTCTTTTAGGTATCGCACTTAATAAACCATTATCTTTTCCAGTTGGCAAAGTTGACTTTCTGACAATGTATCCAATGGATTTTACAGAATTTGTAAAGGCAAATAACGAAGATATGTTAGCTGATTATATCTTATCTTTTTCAAAAGGTGATAAAGTTCCAGAGGTTGCACATACAAAACTTTCACGTTTACTCAAAGAATATTATGTTACAGGTGGTATGCCAGAAGTTGTTAGCACTTGGGCAGAAACACACGATTTTGAGAAAATGGAAATTGTACAACAAAGAATTATTGACAGTTATGAACTAGATTTTGCAAAACACGCACCTATTAAAGATTTCCCAAAGCTTACAGCTATATGGAAATCTATCCCAGAACAGCTTGCAAAAGAGAATAAAAAATTTGTTTTCGGTCACGTTAAAAAGGGTTTAAGAGCAAAAGATTTAGAAGACGCTTTGCAATGGCTTGTTAATGCAGGACTTGTATATCAAGTATGCCAAATAGAAAAACCATTTATACCAATGTCAGCTTATGAAAATTCTACTGCATTTAAACTTTATATGTCAGATATTGGACTTCTTCGCAAATTATCTAAACTCCCATATAAAGCAATTTTAGATAGTTCATCGATTTACGTTCAATTTAAAGGTGCAATGACAGAAAATTATGTGCTTTGTGAACTAATAAAGTCAGTTGATGATAAACCATATTACTGGACATCAAATAATAAAGCCGAAGTTGATTTTATTGTACAATGTGAAGATGAAATAGTCCCTATTGAAGTTAAATCAGAAACAAATGTAAAAGCTCGTTCACTTGCTGAATACAGAAAAAAATACGAACCAAATTATTCTGTAATAACTTCAATGAAATCAGAAACAAATGGAAGCGAAATTTTAAATATCCCACTTTATCTAATATCAAAATTAAAACAAATAATTATTTAACGAAAAATCGTCACTTTAAAAGGTGGCGATTTTTTATGTTAAGGAGGTAAACATTGGAAGTAAAAATCAATCGTGAAATACGAGAATACACAGAAAGTATGTTTTTTGGACTGTCGCTAAGGCAGTTCATTTTTTCTATCTTAGCACTAGGTAGTGCAGTAGGTTTATATTTTCTTTTAAAACCAGTTTTAGGAACAGAAACAGTTAGCTGGGTATGCGTTTTAGGTGCTACCCCTTTTGCTGTTTTCGGCTTTTTAAAATACAATTCAATGAATGCAGAAGAATTCATTGTAGCATGGTTTAAATCAGAAATTTTAACACCAAAACCATTAATGGCAGACAGGACTAATGGTAAAATTAAGTGGAGGACTCAAAATGATTAAAACATTAAAAAATCTTTTTAAACAAGATAAAGAGAAAATTTCCGTACCAAAAACAGTTCAGGATGTTATCCCTATCGAAGGAATCTATGAAGATGGAATATTTCTTTTGCCAAATGGTAAATATTCCAAAACCTTTAAGTTTGAAGATATTAATTATGCCACTTCATCTCGTGAAGATAAGGAAGCTATGTTTCTTGAATATTCGGAGCTTTTAAATTCTCTTGATAGTGGTGCAACAACAAAAATTACGATCAACAATAGAAAAGTTGACTTAGTACACGTTGAAAATTCAGTTTTTATTCCTTTGGCAAGTGATGAGCTTGATGTTTACAGAAAAGAATATAACAACATTTTGCTTGATAAGGCTATTGGCTCAAATTCTTTTGTGCAAGATAAGTATATTACAATAACAGTGCAAAAAAAGAGTGTAGAAGAAGCTAGAAACTATTTTGCAAGAGTTGGAGCAGACTTAATTGCACATTTCAGTAGATTAGGGTCTTTTTGTGATGAACTAAATGCCACAGAAAGAGTTATGCTGATACACGACTTTTACAGAAATGGAGAAGAAATTTATTTGTTTAACGACTTTGTAAAATCACTATGTAGTGGACAAAGGTTTAAAAACTACATTTGTCCTGATAGCTTTGAATTTCAAAAAGACTATTTCAAAATGGGTGATGGATATGGACGAGTAATTTTCCTTAAAGAATATGCAAGTTTTATTAAGGACAGCATGGTTGCTGAACTTACCGACCTTAACAAAAATCTTGTTATGAGCATTGATATTATCTCTGTGCCAACAGATGAAGCTGTGAAAGAAGTTGAAAACAGATTGCTTGGTGTGGAAACAAATATTACAAATTGGCAGAGAAAACAAAATCAAAACAATAACTTTTCAGCTGTTATCCCTTACGATATGGAAAAACAACGAAAAGAAAGCAAGGAATTTCTTGATGATTTAACCACTCGTGACCAAAGAATGATGTTTGCCGTTTTAACTTTAGTACACACAGCAAAAACAAAAGAGGAATTAGACTCGGATACCGAAGCATTGCTTACAACAGCTAGGAAACATTTGTGTCAAATGGCTGTCTTAAAGTTCCAACAAATGGACGGACTTAACACAGTTCTACCTTTTGGAGTTCGCAAAATCAATGCACTAAGAACTCTTACAACTGAAAGTTTAAGTGTATTTATGCCATTTAGAGTGCAAGAAATTCAGCACACTAATGGCATTTATTATGGACAAAACGCAATTAGCAAAAATATGATTATCGCCGATAGAAAGGAACTTTTAAATGGTAATTCATTTATTTTAGGTGTTTCTGGTGGTGGTAAATCCTTTATGGCTAAAAATGAAATTATCAACCAAATGCTATCTTCTGATTGTGATGTAATTGTAATTGACCCAGAGCGAGAATATTCGCCACTCGTAAAAGCTTTAGGTGGAGAATGTATCCACATTTCAGCGACTTCACAAAATCACATTAACGCAATGGATATGAATAGTGAGTATGGTGAAGGAGCAAATCCTATTATTTTGAAATCGCAGTTTATTCTCTCTCTTTGTGAGCAGTTAATGGTTGGTAGTGAAATCGGACCTAAACAACGTTCTATTATCGACAGATGTACAGGCAATGTTTACAAAGAGTTCCAAAAAAATAACTATCAAGGCAATGCACCTACTTTGCAAGATTTTAGAGAAGAATTATTAAGACAAAAAGAGCCTGAAGCAAAAGATATTGCACTTGCTATTGAACTTTTCACAGATGGCTCACTCAACACTTTTGCAAAAGCCACCAACGTAGACACAGAAAACAGACTTATTTGCTATGATATTTTAGATTTAGGCAAACAGCTTATGCCTATTGGTATGCTAGTTATTCTTGATAGCATTTTAAATAGGATTACAGCAAATAGAGCAAAAGGAAGAAATACATTTATTTTTATTGATGAAATTTATTTGTTATTCCAGCATGAGTACTCAGCCAATTTCCTTTTTACACTTTGGAAACGTGTTAGAAAATACGGTGCGTATGCTACTGGTATCACCCAAAATGTCGATGACCTTTTACAATCTCACACAGCACGAACGATGCTCGCAAACTCGGAATTTATCGTTATGCTAAATCAATCTGCCACAGACAGAATTGAACTTGGAAAACTTTTAAATATCTCTGACTTACAGATGAACTACATCACAAACGTAGATGCTGGACAAGGTCTTTTAAAAGTTGGTAGCTCGCTTATTCCTTTTGTAAATAAGTTCCCGCACAATACAAAACTGTATGGATTGATGACAACACGTTTTAATGAGGTATAGTTATGTCAAAAATTAAAACTCGTGAAATTGTAAAAAATATCAAATCGCTTGATAAAACACAAATTGCTAGTGAGCGAATGAAGTCTGCCTTTATTCGCTCTAAAGAGCAAATAAACAAACATACAGATTATCAAGAAGAAAACCAAAACGAATACGCTAGTAACATAATAGAAGAATCCATTGAAAATGGAACTTCTAACGTAATTGATACGGCTTCAGAGCCAATAAAAATATATACAAGAAGAAATGAAAAAAAGGCTAATGTAGAACAAATTCCCAAAAACCATAATAAACAAAACCCTGTTAAAGAAGATAATTCTTCCTCGAATTTTAGAAAAAACTCAACCACAAAACATAAAACACCAAAGCAAGATGCAGATTATAAGTTGCCAAAAAATAAAACACTTTCTCAAAATTTAAAAAATAATGCTAAAAAAAGCGTTCATAAATCGCCACAAATATCAATAAAAAAATTGAAAATAAATAACAAACCAACTAAAATATTAACGCAAGATTTAAAAGCTGAAAATAAATTCCCTATAAATGAAACAACTTCACAAAAAATAAAATCTCCCAATAATTCGCTGAAAAATCAAGAAATTAAAGCTACCTATGAGTTGCCGAAAAATAGAACTGAAAATCAAGAAATAAAATCTACCTATGAGTTACCGAAAAACAAAAGCGTAAAACAAGATTTTAAAATTTATGCTGCAACACCAGAAAAGAAAGCGATTAAGCAAGATATAAAAAACAATCATAAATTACTGCAAAATAAAACTCCCTTAAAGTCTATTTATAATTCACACAAAACACTAAAGCAAAAAGGCACTACTAAATCCGTAAAAAAGACTATATCCACCCACAAAAGCATAAAAGTTCGCAGTAAATCAACTTCAACTATCGCTAAAACTTCTCAAAAAACATCTCAAAATTTAAAAATAGCGGCACAGAAAACAATTTCAATTATAAAGGCTACTGTAAAAGCAGTCATCTCAATCGTAAAATTAGTTATAGTTGGTATTAAATCACTTGTCGCAGTAATAGCAGCTGGTGGATGGGTAGCTGTAATAATAATTGTAGTCATCTGCTTAATTGGTGCAATTGTTGGCTCTTGCTTTGGTATTTTCTTCTCTGGCGAAGATACTGGATCAGGCGAAACAATGCAAACTGTTGTTGCTGAAATTAACACAGATTATCAAACCAAAATAGATAGTATTAAAGCATCTAACACCTATGATAATTTAGAAATATCAGGCAGTAAAGCTGTTTGGAGTGATGTTTTGTCCATTTATGCAGTAAGCACAACAAGTGAAACTGACGTTGCCACAATGGACGATGAGCGAAAAACGATACTTGAAGCTGTCTTCTGGGAAATGAATGCAATTAGCCATTACACAAATACAACTACATATACAGAAATAATAGTAACTGATGACGGAGAAGGAAATTTAATTGAAGAAGAAATTGAAGTGAGTGAAACAACTCTTTATATCGTAATAACACATAAAACAACTGATGAAATGGCAAGTGAATATTCATTTACAGATGATGAACATGAAATGCTTGCAGAACTACTCTCAGATGAATACAATTCTTTATGGTCACAGGTTTTATATGGAATTACATCATCTAGCGAAGATATTGTTGCTGTCGCTTTATCGCAAGTTGGAAACAGTGGCGAAACCTATTGGTCTTGGTATGGTTTTAGTAGTAGTGTAGAATGGTGTGCTTGTTTTGTTTCTTGGTGTGCGAATGAATGTGGTTATATCGAAGCTGGAGTTATTCCAAAGTTCGCTGCTTGTACATCACAAGGTATGCCTTGGTTTCAAGAGCGAGGGCAGTGGCAAGATAGCTATTACGAGCCACAAGCTGGCGATATTATATTCTTTGATTGGGATAATTCAGGAAATGCAGACCACGTTGGTATAGTAGAAAAATGCGAAAACGGAATAGTCTACACAATCGAAGGCAACTCAGGCGATATGTGTAAACAAAAACAATATTCAGTAGGAAGCTCGGTTATAGCTGGGTACGGTATACCAGCGTATTAAAAGTATTGAATATTATGGTTTATAGTAGTATAATTAAAATAAGATGCAAGGAGGGATTTAAACGATGGGTGTTATAATATACGATACAGAAAATGAAATAGAAGCTCGCATTTTAATGCTGATGAATGTGCTAACGATACCTAAAAATATTGACGATATATACACACTACATTTCATGTCGATTTATGCGTATGAGTATGATTTTCCATACGAAAACATCAATGGCGATAATCGGTTTTTTAACAGTGAATTTTGCAGAAAAAGAGAAAAAATATGCTCGATTATTAAAAATTCAAAATACATTACACAAACAGATTTTTTCACATATGCAATAAATGATGATGGTAAAGAATATTGCAAAAATTTAAAAAGCGACTATGCAAAAGCGTATAAGAATTTGGCTATGACAGTAGTAGAAAAATATAAAGATACAGAAGATTTAACTATAATGATTTTGAGAGGTATGCGTAATGAGTAATTTGACAATAAAAAGTATTACAGATGGTAAAAAAATTTACGAGTTCCAAAAAGGTGTAAATGTCATTTATGGTCAAGATAGCAATGATCTAATACGCAAACTAGATTATATGTTTGGTGGCAAAAACAGCTATCCCCATGTAAAAATGGTGTTGACTCACAACAATGAAGATATTACTATTATTCGTGTTGATGATTATGTACAGATTGACAAAAAAGAATATAGCCTTGATGCGTATGAAAAATTTCTTTTAACTCTGCTTGATGTAAATCAAGATGATGAGATGAGTATAAGAGATTTTATGAAATTTTCAATTTTAAATTCTGATGATATTAAAAACAATCCTTTTTCTAACATCAATATGAAAACATTGCAAATGATGATGTCAGACAAATCATTTGAGCATGAAATAGACACCTTTTTAAATGCAAAAATCAAAAAAATGGAAATGGAATATGACAATTTAAAAAGTTGCGATTCCCTAGCTATTCAAAACGCTCAAAAACTAGAGGAACTATATTTATCAGCAGAAAGTTTTACTATTCTACGAAACAACTATATATCAGATTTAGAAAGAATAGAATTTATCGAAGAATGTTCTAACGAAATGACTGATGCTATCGAAAAAGAAAAACTAAGAATTTTTAAAATGTTAAAAGAACTAGAAATGGTCGAGGAATATGTTTCTAATAAAATCAACGCTATGGAAGATGTCCCAGAATTAGACGAAGCGATACATTTATATCAAGAAAGTGTAAAGAAAGAAACAATTGGAGAAATGATTACAGACCTAAAAAACACTCCTCTAATCGAAAAAATAGACTTATCCGAATTGCAAAACAATGTTAAAAAAGCTGCACGCTATTGTGGAATAAGCGATGAGTTAAATTTAGAAAATCTGCAAATAAAAAATACCAACTCTATCGAGTTGGCAAATATGCTAACAGCTATTGAATTGATGAAATGCAGTGTCAACCACAGTGGTATATTGATTATAGAAGCTAACGAAATGATAAAGGCAGAACAGAAAGAAACGTTTTATAACTATGCAATAGAAAATTGCTATGAAAGTCAATTAATTCTTACTACAAATAGCAAACCACTATATAACGTGAATGCAATACAGGCATAAAAAGTTAAGGTAAATAAGCATTTTTTTGCTCAAAAATAACGTAGTAAATTTCGTCACTACGTTATCAAGTCTAACTTTTTGGGGTCACTACAAATTGAGTGACTTTCCGATTATTTTGTTGCTCCGCAGCTGCATTCTTGATGAGTTACAGCTTCGTGATACACTGTTTCGTAGACTGCAGGGTAACTGACAGTCTCGTATACAGCGGCTGAAACAAGTTGATTTTCTCGAGTTGCTGAGTAGTTGCTGAACTCACCTGCAGCAAGAAGTTCGAAACCATGGACTTTGGCTTCGTCAGCGGTATATGCAACGTAGCCGTCAGCTGCGAAAGTGTAATAAAGTGTTATTTCTTCATATACAGCGTCTTGCACTAAGATTTCCTCTGTGTATGCAGCTGTTACAAGAACTTCTTCTGAATAGGCAGCTACATCGACTACAGTTGTCCAACTGTGAGTGTGAGATGATGTAGTACTAGATGAACTACTTGGGGTTGCTGTAGGTGTTGGCGTACTAGAACTAGATGTAGAACTGCTTGGTGTTGCTGTTGGAGTTGTTTCAACAACTTCTTCTTCAATGACATCTTCTTCAGTTTCTTCAACATCTTCTTCAATGACTTCGACGATGGCATCTTCAATAGTTACAGAAGCCGTTACTTCAGTAACACCGTATACGGAACTTATTGTATAAGTCACAGTATACACGCCTGGTACACTGATGTCAGTATCAGTTGAAGCTGTTACGTCAACGTCAGTGTACTCTAAATCGGATAGGTAGTCGATTTCTGTATCTACCGGACTGATTATATCAGTGATACCTGTTACATAATCGGCAATGTCGATTACTGTTACAGTATATGCAGCACTGTATGTGTCAGCGTTAGCTGTAACAACATACTCAAAGTCGTAGACGCCAACAGCTGATGTGTCAACATCGCTGTCATTGATCTGTATACTTATGGTATCGTCATAAGTTAGGCTGCTGAAATAGTCTATTTCGGTATCAAGTGCAACTGTGATGTCGCATAGACCTATAGATTCAGCTGTAGGCATAGTAGCTGTACAAGCTACGAATGATGTAGCTATGATAATAGCTAAGATGGATGTGATAAATTTTTTCATAATAATTTCTCGCTTTTTATTTGTTATATATATTATAGCACTATAAATGATGCATTACAACACTACAAATACACAAAATAACACTCGAATTTAAGTCGAAAGTATACATTTGTTAGTTATTATCTTTTATCCTTATCTACTTTCTTTAAAAAATAAATTCCAATAAAAGTATACGCAGCAACAAACACAATTAATATAAGCCACAATAATAGCAAATTATATATAGCATACTCGTAGTCGGAAGAATAGCTATACATACTATTTAAATCTGACGTAACTCCAATTAAAGCTAATCCCCATTTACTTATTGTGATTTTTGCAACTAAGCTTGCAACACCTTCTAAATCAAAAATCATACCTGACATAACCAGTTGAATAATTAAAACAAATGGCATAATAGTCATAGCAGTATTGGTTGTTTTTACAATGCAAGAAATCATTATAGCTAAAGCATCAGAAGCGAAAATGATTAAGAAAAATGATATATAAAGTTCAATTTGGGCTGGGAGAAGAACTCCACTATCTGGAAAATTTGAAAAATTTGTGATAATTACAATAAATGTCACTATTAAAGCTTCAACAAGGCACAGCGCCATTTCGTATATAAGGTGAGCAATAATGTATGATTCAATGTTAAGTCCAGACATATACTCTCTTTTGATAATATCTCTTTCTTTACAAATAGATTGTATAGAATTAAAAAGACCAATCCATATACACGCACAAACCAATGCAAATGCTCCGTTTTGGGTATCTTTATATCCTGTAAACATATCACTGCCTGTAACACTAGCAATTAAAAGTGTGATTATTAATGCACTTATAAAAGTTTTCCAACTTTTTTCATAGAAAAAAATTCTGAAACATTTACCTAGGTATATTTGAGTTTGCCTAATTTTTGAAATTTGATTTTCTTCCATATTTATGACCATTCCTTTCTTGCGAAAGGCACAAAACTGCATGAAAAACAGAGTGCCTACGCTTAAAAATTAATAAATTGCTGTTAAAATAATATAGTAAAGACAAGTAAACTACACA
>JAWXUM010000061.1:0-11602 GCA_044432645.1 Clostridia bacterium
CAAGCCGATATAGTTTTAATGATAGATGAAGTTAAAAAAAATCAAAAAACTTCACACAAGCTATTTTCCAAAAACAAAGAAGTAAGAACAATTCGCTTTTCTTTTTTATAATAGAACATTGTCTATTTTACTTTTCCTTGTCGGGTAAATTTTAGATGTTCCATTGTTTATGCAAGTTCTAATTGTTCACATGTAATTCTGCTATTATTATATTGTAAAAGCGTGAAAAACCAAAAGGAGAATTACATATGAAAAATTCTAACGAAAGAAACGTAAATGAACAGTTAAGAAAAGCCAGTGAAACATTAAAGCCGGTCGATAAACATGAAACGATTAGAATAGTTGATGAAAATGGCGTTGCTAAAGAAATTGAAGTACTTCATTATTTTACTCTTAAATCCAATGGCAGAGATTATATCGTGTATACGGATTATTCAAAGGATGAGCATGGTAACATCTTGGTATGCACCAGTGAACTTATTGAACAAGAGGATCAAATTGAGTTTACTGGAATTGAATCAGAAGATATAATACTACAAATCACTGAACTTTTAGAAGAACTCGCACGTGAGAAATTATTTGTTTTTGAATGTGAATAAGCGATGATTTAAAAAAGTCCAAATAAAAATCGAGGTGCATTATAGCATCTCGATTTTTATATTAAATGGTATTTTGAATATTGTAGTGATACAAATCATCAAAAATATAGTTGCTTTTTTGCTGTTATTGTATGGCCGTTGTTATCATCAGCTTTGACTTCTATTATTCCATCCATTGTTAGAGTCATGTATAGCGTTACTGATGTACCTTCTGGCATATTAGGTGGCATTTCTAAAATAACATCCATAATATGTGGATCGTTATGTTTGTCATAATCATATTCATCGACAATATTTAGGTTTTCAATTATTCGAAAAAGCACCTGGCGCTGATTATCTATAACTGTGGAAAATCCATGTTTACTTGTATTAGGAAGTTTATCGCCTTTTTTGATTAAATTTACAACTATCAAGTCTTCGAAGTTTTTAGCATGGTCTTTCAAACAACGTGATCCATAAGAGAACGCCGCAATATCTGATAGAAAATCTGTTTTATCAGAACAATATTGTGCATAGATAGCTGCACCGACTGCAATAGCTTTCTCTGGCTCGAATATTTGAATAGTTTTTGAAGGGAACATACGCTTTAATCCTTCGTTCACTTGAGGCATATTGGAGCCACCACCCACACAAATTATGTTGGTTATTGAATTACCATCATTTCTATCTAACAGAGTCTTTGTTAAATTAAGTGTTTTGTAAAATAAATCTATTGTTAGCTCATCGAATAGTGCTTTAGTTATTGGTACGGTATATGTTCTTCCATTTATTTCGACTCTAGCTCTAACTCTATTTCTATATTGTCCAGCTATACATTCACTAAAGGAATGCTTAGTAATAATTGCTTCGCGCTTAATTTTTTCTAAATACCCAGCATTATTGCTTAAATTTTCCCCACTTTGTTTTTCAACTTCATTTAAGATGTATTGTTCTAGTTTGCTATCCCAGTCTTTTCCTCCTAGACGAATCATATCAGAATCAATAACAGTGTACTTTTCTTGTAATGAACTATTTGCTTCAACAATAGCGATATCACAGGTACCTCCACCAAGGTCATATACTAAAACTTTTGTATTATCTTCCAATGCAGTTTCAAAATAAGCTAAAGCAGCTGCAACAGGCTCTTTTATAAAACCTAAAACATTAAATTCTGGACCTCCTTGAGACGATGGTATCTCTGCTGCTTGCTTAATAACTTCTTTTTCGTTATGGCTAAAACGTGCAGGAACTGAAATAACAACACCTTCTAATGGTTCGTTAATAAGTTTTGTTGAGGCAGTGTTTATAGCACTGTCTTTTATAAAAGACAAAATATGCCCAACGATTTGCTTTGCTGTAAATATTTCTTTATCGACAGTAAATTTTGAATTTAAGGCTAATTTTATTTCACGTTTTAGATTTTTTGCTTCATCTCCTTGCCCTGCTTGTTCAGCTCCCTCACCGATTAGAATACCTTCCCAGTCACTGTAAAAGAAGACAGATGGAACCCCATATTTTCCATCGGGAAGTAAAATTATATTTTGACCCAAATATGAGGTCGCTGGTACTGAAAAACTTGTACCAAAATCAATCCCTAATTTCATGCTTTTGCCCCCTAAACTTTAATTTTTTCTTTTTGAATAACAATATCCTTATATTGAAAACCACAGTGAACAGTGCTTATCACAGTAGTTGATCTAGGTGAAAAATCTATATCGTTGATTACTTCATGGATGCTTCCGTTGAATTCAGTACCGATAGGACTTGTTATTTCTTCGACTCCAAAGACAGATAAGTTATCAGTAATCATTTCTAAAAACTCATTATAATTAGAAACTGAGTTGATGTAGTCTTGGTGTTCGCTTTCTTGTACAGCCTTAGAATGATAAGCTAAATTATCACAAATAAGATTGAATAATTCTATTTGAAGTTTCGCAAACTTTAAAATATATTTTTCTGTAAGATCATTAGAAAAGTTCATTATGGTCTTTAACATTTCACCTAAGGTTGGTTGCAATACGTTAAGGCTTTGTTGGAGATTTTCTATTTCATTGTGCCAAGATCTTGCTTTATCTGCAATTTTCGCCTTTTCCTTAGTGCAACTTTCTATTTCTAAGTTTTCGATTGGTTGAATTTCTAAATTATTCATTTTAAACTCCTTTATTATGTTAATTTTATGACATTCAGTTGAGCAACCTTTGGAATAATTCTAATCATCATCCCAGTTTCCAAAACGTGAATATGTCCTGGTTCGCATTTTTCCTTAGTCTTGTTCGAATGTATTATTGTCCAAGAGGATTGAGATAAGTTCTTAATTCCAATTTTTTGTAATTTGTTATTATATAAAATTTTAAATAAAGCACCTCTATTATTTAAATTCTTGGAGATTTGTTCTGCTGAAAGGTTATCTCCTACATACACTTCGATTTTTCGTTTGGCTTCATTGGCACTTAAAACTAGGAACAAAACTTTATGTTTATGTCTAGGTTTAGACGAAGTAGAAACTGATGTGTTGGGCAAGGTTGTCCAACAACTCAAGCATTTTGGCGATTCACTGAAAGTTTCACATCCGCAATGTGGACAAGTAATAAGAGATTTTGCAATATTTTCAAATGTGTTTTCCCACTCACTCTCAGTTGTACGCTCAGCTCTGCGGTCTTTTGATAAATTGGTTACGAATGTTTTTATAAACATGTCCTTGATTGAACGAGGCAGGTTGTTCCAAAATTTAATTTGATTTTGTTCTATAGAATCGGTGGAGTTTTCTAAACAATTTCTTTTGTCTGATGGATGAAAAACGAATAAAGCATTTGTTCCATAAATCACTTTGCGTGCGTCGTTTGGCAATATATCATGCTGTATACAATATTGTTCGGTGTATGGTCCTTCAAATGGATAGCCACCAACAAGCAATCTGTATACAAACACAGCGAATGAAAATACATCTGATCGTGCATCAGGATTATCACCTAAAATAACTTCAGGAGCCATATAGCCATTGCTCCCCTTTATAGTGAATTTATTCGAATAGCCTATATTGTCATTATCTATGATACGTATGTCACCGTTTTTAGGATCAAACAGGATATTACCTTCATTGACGTCTTTGTAACACATACCATAGGTAGTGTGTAGGATTCTAAACACTTTGGCAAAGTTTTTAATGATTTGACATTTCGATCTATACGATGGACAATTAGCACCTCTAGCTTTTTTGATAGTTGTAAAATCTTGTAAATCGATAAGTTCCATGATATATCCAAAACTTTCTCCCTCACATTCCACCATACTGATAGGGAGTACAACTTCATTAAGGGGAGCCCCATTTTCGTCATGAAATTCTTTAATGTTTATTAACTCTTGAATGTTTTCTTTGATGTTGTTTGTGTTTGCTCTATATTCCTTATAAGCAAAAAGCTCTTTAGTTTTCTGGTGTTGTACCTTCCAGACAGTCCCTTGCCCACCTCTGCCTAATTTTTCTATCAATACCCATGTTGTTCCCATTAAGTCTACCTTAATATCGCCTTTTTTCATAACTTCTTACCCCCTAAAAATATTAACTTGATATTTTTTGCTACTACCTTCAATGTAAAAAGTGTGATTCTTATGTAATCTTAAGACACTGTTTGGAGGAATTTCTTTTTTTTGTGCATCTTCTGTCTGCCAAGTAAACTCACTTAAATTCCAAATTCCAAGAATATTTATTGTGGAATTGTAAATAATCTTACAAAGCACTTTCTTTTCTAAATTTGGAAGCGTATGAAGTTCAATGATTGTTTGTCCTTGTGTTGTTGTTTTGAATAAAGGTATAGTAGTATTCCCACAAGTTAAACTCCCAATTATACTAAATCTTGAGAATAGCTTCTCTATACCATCACTTTCTTGGGCTAATATAGCATCTGATAACAGGACGATTTCTTGTTCAGCAGTTATAAACAAACACTCTGTTAAATATTCGCTTAAAAATATTTGATTTTCGTTAAGCTCATTTTGCAAAATAAGTAATTTTTGGAAAACCTCTAACCAATATTCATTGGAGTAAGCTTCGTCTAAATCGCTATCGTTATTGTTGAAAAAATATTTTTTTTCAAGATGTTCTTCGCTTTCGATTAATTCAGAAATTCTAAAAGATGTATTTGGAATTTCATAAATGTAGGCGGTGTAGGTGTAAAAGTCATCACTTTTCATAATCTGTTTTGCCTTTATTAATTTGAACGAGTTAATATCAGTTTCAGTTTCGTCCAAAGCATCTTTTACTATATGTATCTCGACTTTTTTACTATTACTTAAGCCTTCGTAAATAGTCAGTCCATTCACATGCCTTGAAAATTTAATATCTTCAATGTTACTTTCAAGTATTTTATCAAGATTAATTGTAGAAGTGTTCTTTTCGCTATTAAGGATAGCGATGGTGCAATCATCGGTTGAGAATTCTGATACATCAATAGCATTTAATGTAAAAGGTTCCTTTAACTCGCCTGTTTCTTCTATTTGAGATACAATACCTTGTTCATATAATGAAAATGTTTCTCCTCTATCGAGTTTATCGTAAATTCCATCTGTAGAAAGTAACACTCTCGAGAAAAAATTAGTTTCAAATAAATCAATAGCAAAACCATACTCCGCTCTACTTGAAGCTAATGAATTTGTTGTGGAAGATGTTTTAATCCCACGTCTTTGAAAGAGTTGGTTTTGATGATCATCGTTTGATAATAAGATTGCACCATCGCCTAGCTGACCAATAATATAAAAATCAGCAGTATATACTACGAATAAAAATGTCGTACCGTATTTTTTTATCATTTCATAGTCGGTTTTGTCTGTTTCAGGATTTTCATTTTTGTAATCTTGGATTACTGTTTGCTTCCATGTTTTAATAAATTGTTTTTTGAAGTCAGCAGTTTTCAGAATTTCAAACCAGCGTTCATCATAATTTGTTTTATTGTAGCAGTCTTTTACGTGTTTAACTAATTGTGTAAAAACAGAACAAGCGTAATAAGAACCTTTATCGCTTCTTGTATAATCCTCTCCTCCATGACCGTCAGCAACACAAACGACCTGTGTTTCATCGTCTATATTTTCTACTGAACAATAATCTTGACACACAGTGTTGTTATAAGTATGACTACGGCCTCGTTTTCTAGCGTAGTATGTAGTGCAATTTCCTTTTAATATACAACTACCATGATCTTCATAATTCATTAATTTTCACCTCATTTATCTTATAAAAGGAGCATCATTCGTGATGCTCCTTAATACATCTTTATTTTATAAATATAAAATTTTGATTAGAAATTAGAAATAACTTCGTCACCCCAATCTGGATCACCTAAATCAATAATGCCCTCATCAGCATTTGTTATACTGGAATATAAGGAAGTTAAAGTAACCCAATTGATGACTTTGCCTAAGTTAATGGCTTTATCAATCTCAAACACAAGTGGCTGACAAATATCAGAAATGAAACCTTCAGAAGCAAACTCTATTAGTTCTTCTTTATTGTAATCTTCAACACCAATAGCAATACGAGTAACTTTCTCTTTTCCAGTGTTTCCTGATAATCTCTGTTTCATTTTTTCAATTGCAGCGGCATAATCATTATGCTCGGAAGGGTTACAATATCCATCTGTAACTAATATTACAACTGGTTGTAGAGCATGTCTGCCTAAGTATTGTGTTCGTAAAGCTTTATTCGCTTCACGAATTGCTTTAGGAGTGCTTGTTGAACCTACTACATCTAAATCTTGCCAAACAACCTCTGATATATCAACACCTGCTTCTACAGTTCCAACTTTCCATACAGCTTCATCACTGAACGCGATAATACGCAATTTCAAATCTACATTTTCATCTTCTGATAGTTTCATTAAAGTGCTTTTCAGCATAGGTATAGAACTGTTAAGTTGTGTCATTCGTATATTTGCCATTGAAACTGAATTGTCCAATAATAAAATCAAATTTAATTCCTCTTTAGTCATGATATCGTCTCTGTTTTTCATAATAAAATCCTCCAAATTTTTTATAATATTTTTTGTTTTACACTTTTGCTTCGAGTTTAAAGTTTACATCTAACTGTCAGTCTGTCAGTTAAACTAGCTTTAACTATAGATGTTGCGAATTGCTTTTTAATCCTTTGCTATCACATTCCTTTCCGTTGAATTTAACAACCTTATTGTATCATGAATTTTATACACACGTTTAACCTAGCATATTTTCAATTTCACCCACAATTAATAACAATCTTTTGCTATAAATTATTACAGTGTTCTTATCAGCTCTATTTTGAAATAGTCTAAATTAAAACTTTAACTATATTATATTGTAGTTTTTACATAAACGTTTTAAGTTGCATAAATTAATATACATATGCCATAATCGAATAATAAAAATTTATATGTTAAATCAGTTTATGCAAGTTAAGTCAACTGTAATTGTTTGATAGTATAATAGGATTAAACAAAAGAAGGGAGGATCCAATCATGTATAGGAATAATCTAATTGTAAATATATTGCAGATTTATATAGCGTTTACGCAACTTTAAAACAGGATATAAGAACACGAAAACTTAAACACATTAATTTTAACGAGGTAAAATAATATGAAATTTACAGATTTTTACGAAGCATTTAAATTTTTAAGTAAACACCCAGTTTTTAGAGGGCATTTTTTAGAACAACTTGATATTGAAGTTGTTAAGGTAAACCCAGAAACAAAAAGTATAGATAGTCCACCTTCGAAAAATACTGCAACACGGGTATGGCTTGAGTGCGGGCATTTAGCAGAGTCAGACATGGAACCTGACGTAAAGTACCATGATTACGAACTAGACTGTGGTGGAGATACCTTTGAAGAAGCTTTAATAGAATTAGCTGGATACGTATATGGTAAGTTTGGAGGATATGAGATAGGCGTAGATATGTTAAAAAGTAGCTGTATAATTTTTGATTTTGATGAAAATTTTGATGAAGGAGATTATTAATATGAAAAACGAACCCAGAATCCCAATTGCAGTACAAAGTCAGATAGGAGATTATGAAGTTATAAACTGTGTATGTTTTAGTTCAAGTTCTATACTATATACAGTGATAAACAGAAAAAGCAAAAGGAGGTATTTATTAAAAGAATATTATCCGTATGATTTGGCTAAAAACAAGACAATTTACTACAATTCACTTATAGATTCAATTCAGTCAAAAGATAATGAAGATTATTATCACGGTGAATATAAAAAGGAAATTAAGTTCGTGAAACAAACAGAATATATAAATGAAGAATTATTAGTGATTGATAATAAAGAATATATTTTAATCGATATAGACGACGGTCAAGTTTTGTTAAAATATATGAATGAAAGAGATAGCAAAGGCAAAATAAAGGGCATTGATACACTTAATGATGTGACTCAGCTATTTATAAATATTTTAAAAGGTGTAGAGCCTATCCATAATAATAAATATATTCATGGTAATATTTCTCCATCAAATTTATTTTTAATAACACAAGAAGATAAAAATATTTGCCAGTATCAAGTCAAAGCATTGGACCTTACAGATATTTTCCCTATAAATATAAACAACAAGAAAGAGGGTATTATCGGTAAAGATAACCATTATTCACCATTGGAGTATAGAGTTAGTAATAAAAAGAAGTGTATAACATATGGATCTGATATATATAGCATCGCAGCTATAATCTTTGAAATATTATTTGATTGCTACTTCGATTTACTCATTTGCACTGAAAGAAAACATGGTAAAATACAATTTGCAGAGTTTTTAAGTAGTCCATATTTTGATGGTGCAGATACTGATACAATAAATAAATTAAAAGAGGTCTTATTAATAGCGTTAATCTATAGATATAAAAGTTGTGCTGAAGCCATTAAGAAACTAAGTTAATAAAAAATTAATATTTTGAGGTGAAAATGGAAAAAAACATTACTGGATTTGGACTTACATCAAGAGAAATAAAAAAATATTTTCACACAGACACTTTATTTGTGTGTAGCGAAAAAAATAAATCTAGCATGTTGCTTACAGAAGCAAGCTTCGAGCGAATTGTAGATTTGCTTAATGACGAAGAAGATATACTTAACATATTAATACGTTATATTTATATAAATTCAAGAATGTGTTATTTGAAAAATGATGACGAATTTTGGGTTTTATTAGAGGTAGACAACCCTTTATCGCAAACTAATGAGATTACATATTTAAAGGAAACAGGAGATAAAGAGTTTTATTTTTTGACGGATAAATTTATAGAAAAGAATTCCAACTATGATTTTAGTCAACAGCAAAAAATCGAAATGAAATTCGGGGCAAATTAATCCTATGTTTAGAAAATAGGTAAAATATAAAAAATCGAGATATATTTACATCTCGATTTTTATATTATTTAGCTTATTTAAGTACACTAATTAAGAATTTTTTTCGAAGTAATTTTTGAAATGTTCTATGTATGTAGTGTTTCTAATAAAACAAACACCATCAACTTTGGCCGTGAAATCATCAAAGTCAGTGTCTAATCCGATTCTTATATAGTCATTATTATGAAAGTTTAGATAAATATAATTTATCCACCAATCAAAGTCTCCACCAGGAAAAACCTTTTTTTCATACTTAATACTTTTAAAGTCATCTGTTGTATATTTAGTTTTAACATCATGAAAATATAGGCAGTTGTTTTCATTTATACAAAAATCTGCATATTCATCTTCGTCCAAAGTTAGCGTAACAATGTAGTTTAACTCAGCTTTTTCAGCACACCTGTCAAATCTTTCTTTTATTTCTGTTTTTTTCATAATTAACACCAGTCCTTTTCTGTAATAATTTATGATTATATTATATCAAAAAGAAAAGAAGGATTTTAATTGTTGCATAAAGATATAACTATATTAAAACTTAAATTTACCTATTTCTAATATCAAGATAAAAATGGATACAACAAAAATCATTCTATGAATTTCTATTTGTTTATGCAACTTAAAGCAAATTCAAGCTTTCGGTTGTATAATATTATCATACAAAAAGCTAAAATTCAAGGAGTAAAAAATGGATTATATAACTGGACTAGGAATGACAACAAAAGAAATAAAGGAATATTTTAAAACTGATGTGTTTTATATATGCGGACGAAAAAACGAAGTTTCTCTTTTATTCACTGAAGAAGGGTTTGAGAATACTGTTAATTATTTTGATTTTTCTGTACCTGAATTAAGACCAATACATCGTTATATTTCGATGAATTCACGAGTTTGCAATTTAAAAAGAGATGATGATTTTTGGGTATTTGTTGAAACAGAACCAAAATCACAAGAAACCGTGGGTATGATATACTTATTAGAAAGTAAACGTAAAGGCTGCTATTACTGCTTAGCTAAAGGGTTAAACAATGAATTATCACTAGATATAGATAAAGCTGAAAAAATTGAAGTTGAATTTGGTAAACAAGATTTAACAGCTTTTGATGAAGACGACGATGATAAATCAAAAAAGTCCAAACCGTTTTTGGGCAGTTGTATAGTTCCTATAATAAGTGAAGAATAAAGGAGGGTTGATAAAATGAAAAATATAAATTTAAATAAAATATCTAAATGGGTTCCATTTGTTTATAGTGTTATTTTGACATTACTGGGTATTGGTTTTTGGTTAATAGGTGAGTGTTTTTTGGATTTCTCGTTTAGCAGTGAAATACCACAATATCTTTTCGGGTTTGGAATTTTGTTTGCACTGTTTTTAAAAGGACCCAAAATTATTAACTTTTTAGTGCGAAATTCTGGTTGGACTTTTGTTGCATTCACAATAATGTCAGCTTATTTAATTATTTTTAACTATCCCAATTGTGGCGATAAAATATTAAGGGAGTATTTTCTTGGGGCTTGCTTACTAATTATTCCTATTCTTTTGTATAGAATGAAAGATTCAGGATATGGTGGTATGATTATGGCTACAATGATAACAGTTGCTTTAGCTTTTATTGCATATAAAATGTCAGGATTTTTCAGTGCGTTAGTGTTGATTTTGATAGCTATAACTTTAATTTTTTATTGCGAACACAAGAAATGGTTTGGTGAAAAATCTATTTTTTATAGCATATTATTTTGGTTTAGTTTTCTAGCAGTTGGTATATTTATAGCTTCACATATTTTATTTTCCGATGACCTGTTTTGGATTCTTGTATACAAAATAAAAGCATTTTTAAATCCCGAAACAAATTTCACAGGTGACAGTTACATATATACTTTAGTGAGAAGTCTTATTAGCGAATCTGTTTTGTTTGGTCAAGGGGGTATGGCGCAAGGTTTAGGTAGCACATCTGACCATCCGTATTTTTCTTATTATTTTTTATCTTATTTTAGCAATTCGTTTGGACTTTGGGTATTAATTGTAGTACCTTTATTATTTGTAGGATTTTTTTATGTTTGTTTTAGAAAAATTAAAAATTTACCTTTTTTAGGCAAATTATTTTCTGTTTCTATTTTGTTTTATATTATATTGCAGACACTTTCATTTTTTATTAGCAACTTAGGTTACGGATTTTTTATTAACACTTCTTTACCGTTTGTATCAGAATATAACTTATGGATTAATATGACGTTGGTAGGGTTTTTGTTAGCTGTACAAAAAACGGAACAAGAATTTAAAGCAATAGAAAAAATGTCGAGTTTTGATTGTGACTTTGTAACAAAACTATGGATTTTATTAATGGGGCGTGTTACTGGCACTGAGTTCATAGAAGAAGATTTTGATGATTTAGATTAAAAAAGGAGTAATCGTATTTTGTACGATTACTCCTTTTATTATTTTGTTTTTGATAAATCTGCTGATAAGTTTAAGCCTAATTTTACACCGTAGGCAAAACTTTCAAATCCGTATTCGCTCATGTAATCCATTATCACGGTACGAAAATCATTAAATCTTTCTTTTTCTTCCTTCGAGAGAAGCTCTTGAAAGTGTATGAATTCTTTTTCAAAGTTCTTAGTGATTTTCACTCCAGTTTTTGATCGTAAGTTTATTTGTTC
>JAWXUM010000062.1:0-11590 GCA_044432645.1 Clostridia bacterium
CTGGGGGAGGTAATATTCCTTTGGTGAAACAAGAAAGTTTTTGTATAGCAAGTAATACCATAAACAGAAAAGACAAAAATGGTGGTAATGGTAAAGGCTTTCAAAAGGATATTGCCTACACATTAACCCAAAACGACATTCACGCAGTATATCAAGAACCGTACCAAAATGTTGTTGGTGCATTAATGCACAGGGATCATAAAGGTGTAAATACTTGCTATGTAAACCAAGATAAATGCATAGTTCAGCCATATCAAAAAACAATTGGTGCTTTGTGCAGTGGTGACTGGAAAGGCCCAAGCAGTCAGTATGTAAGCCAAGATAAATGTATCGTAAACAGAAACCTTGTAAGGCGATTGACACCACTTGAGTGCGAGTGTTTGCAAGGTTTCCCAGATGGGTGGACTAACATCGAGGGTGCTAGTGATAGCCCAAGATATAAAGCGTTAGGCAATAGCGTCGCCATACCCTGCGTAGTTTTTGTGCTAAAAGGGATTGCATATTTTTTAAATAAAGATAAGGAAATGGAGAAAGAAAACGATGAAATATAAAGGTTTGTATATTACAACAATAGAAGATGTAGATGAAAATAAAGGTGGATATTATTGCCAAGTTTATGGCGATGAAGAACTTGATGATGAGAAAGGTGACTTCTGTATTCATCCAAATGAACTTGAAAAAAATTCAGATATTGAATATTGGATCAAGGTTAATATTGATGCAGATTTTATCCAAAATGCTCCTAAACAGAATATATCACCAAGAACACCAAAATTATCAATGTAGGAGAAAAATGTTATGGAAAACAAAAAAGAAGTCGGCAATGGCATTATGTTTGAAAGAATTAGAAGAATAACTGGTTACCTAGTTGGCACAACAGACAGATGGAACGATGCCAAAAAAACAGAAGAAAAAGATAGAGTTAAGCACAGCTTGAAAGGTAAGGTGTGAAATGTTCATTTATCCTCATAACCTTAAAGCAAAAGCTAAAATTGGACTTTGGGAACTAAAAGACTTGTGTATTCTTGTTTTTGCTACTGTCTTTTCAGTAATGATATTAGTTCAAACAGGTTTTTTAGTACCATTAGTAATTGCAGCAGCTTATGGAATTTTATCAATAAAAGCAGAAGATATTAGCATTCTAAACTTTATGTCAGATGCCTTTTTCTACTTTTTATTAAAACAACAAATATATGATTGGGAGTGTTAAATTGTTCAAGAAAAGAAAGTCAACCAAAGAAATTATTGGAATAGAAGAAATTGTCGACAGTAGTATAATGACAAATCACGGTGAAATGCTATACTTTTTAATTAAACCTAGCAATTTGTCTGTGCTGTCAGAAAGTAATGTATCTGCCAAAGTTCAGTCGCTAAGAGTAATATTAAATTCTCTGCCAGACCTTGAAATTGTTTGCCTAAACTCAAAAGAAAACTTCGATGAAAATAAGGCATATATCGAAAAAAGAATTGAAAAAGAAGATAATTCAAAGATACTATCACTTTTAGAAAAAGATAGTAAAAACCTAGATAAAATCCAAGTAACTATGGCTACTGCAAGAGAGTTTTTAATTGTATTTAAAATTCGTAAAGAAGATTTATCTACAAAACAAAACCTAATTAGTCAAATTGAAACCACTTTTAAAGATGGCAATTTCAACTTAAAATTAGCCACAGAAGAAGATATTAAAAGGTTTTTATCTGTGTACTTTGAGCAAAATGTAACCACAGAAAAATATGAGAAATATGATGGCGAACTCTCCTTGCTAAGGAGAGATGGCACGCAGTGCCAGAGAGGTTATGGAGAAAGGTGGACTGTTAATGGCTAAAAATAAAGCTAAAACAAAAATCAAAATAAAAAAAGACAATGACAAAGTCAAAACTTATGTTGATATGATTTCACCATCGGTAATGAAATTTAATGTTGACCACTTTATTTGTGGCAACACTTTTCGTTGTGTATACGCTATTCGTGAATACCCAACAACAACTACCGATTATGCAATTCTAAAACACTTGGGTGAAAAAGATGGTGTAACACTTCATATTTACACCAGAGAAGTTAACCCAATGGAATCCGACCAACTACTAAAAAATGCAGAAAATAAAAATAAGTTAAACATCACAAATAACAATCTAAAGGACAATATTACAGCACAAAACAACCTTGAAGATATGGCTTCGGTCATTAATGAAATTAGCAAAAACAAAGAACCACTTCTCCATTGTGCTGTATTTATCGAACTAATTGCAGACAGTATGGATAACTTAAAACAGCTTCAAACCGAAGTTTTAACAGAACTTGTTCGCTCAAAAATCAATATTGATAGACTAAACCTCAAACAGCAAGATGGTTTTTTATCTGTTATGCCGTCAGGCAAAAACCACTTTGGAACACAGTTTGAGAGAGTGTTGCCAGCGAGTTCTGTTGCAAACCTGTTTCCGTTTAACTACAGTGGTAAAACCGATGCAAATGGTTTCTATTTAGGTAGAGATAAGTTTGGTAGCAATATAATTGTAGACTTCGACAAGCGAGAAGATGACAAGACAAATGCTAACATTCTGATTTTGGGCAACTCTGGTCAAGGTAAATCATATCTTCTAAAGCTAATTGTCTGCAATGTTTTAGAAAGTGGAAAGAATGTTATAACCCTTGACCCAGAGAGTGAAATGGAAGAAATGTGCGAAAATCTTGGTGGAACTTTTATGGATTTAATGGCTGGGCAGTATGTAATCAACCCACTAGAAGTTAAAATTTGGAGTTCCGAACAAGAAGATATGTCTGAAAATGAGCCTAATGCGTTTAGAGAAAAAACTAAATTAAGTCAGCATATTTCGTTTTTAAAAGACTTCTTTGTGACATATAAAGACTTTACAGACAGTCAAATTGATGTAATTGAAATTATGTTATCAAAACTTTATGAGAAATTTAATATTTCTGACAATAGCAATTTTAGACGTTTTAAATCCACAGATTACCCAACTTTATCAGATTTTTATAAAGTTATCGAAACCGAATACAAAGAATATGACGAGAATAAATATCAACTTTATACAAAAGAAATGTTACAAGAAATACTTTTAGGACTGCACTCAATGTGTGTAGGCTCTGAGAGTAATTTTTTCAATGGGCATACGAATATACAAAGCGATAGATTTCTGGTTTTCGGTGTTAAAGGCTTGCTTCAAGCGAGTAAAAACGTAAAAAACGCAATGCTTTTCAATGTTTTATCTTATATGAGCGATAAACTTTTAACCGAGGGAAACACAGTTGCAACAGTTGATGAACTATATCTTTTTTTAACAAATATGGTTGCAATTGAGTATTTGCGAAACTTTATGAAACGAGTTCGTAAGAAAGAATCAGCTGTAATACTAGCTTCACAGAATCTCGAAGATTTCGCCATCAAAGAAATTGCAGAGTTTACAAAGCCACTATTTTCAATACCAACACACCAGTTTTTATTTCACGCAGGAACGATAGATAAGAAGTTTTATATAGATACTTTGCAACTTGAAGATAGCGAATTCAACTTAATTAAATTTCCACAACGTGGAACTTGTCTCTTTAAATGTGGAAATGAACGCTATAATTTAATGGTTCAAGCACCTGATTATAAAGAAAAATTGTTTGGAAAAGCAGGAGGACGATAATGATAATTAACCAGTTAAAAGAAGATATTATAGAAGATTTAAAAGTTTGTATAAGCTACGAACAAGACAAAGAAAACGATATTTTATGTATGATGGAAAGATATTTAAAAACTAAAACCAACAGAGAAAAAATTAAAGATAGCCTTAGAAAACTCTTAAATGAAGAAGAATACGAAAATCCATTTAAGGTTTACTATTTTTATGGACAAAAGGAAATCTGTAAATTTGAAGAAATCCTCTGTGATTATATTAGAAAAATGGACTATCATCACGACAAAGCTGAAGTTTTAGGTGCAACTATATTTTTAATAAACGAACTGCACGATAGATGTAGTGGCGAATTAATAGACGAATGGCGAAAAGAAAAACTTGAAGAATTGCTAATTTTAGTAGCTGAAAATGTAGGTTTTAACACAGCCACATCAATTATATTATCCACAAAAAGGTGGTGATATTATGGATTTAACAAAACAAAACTTCGGTATTGAAATTGAGATGACTGGCATTACAAGAGAACAAGCAGCTGACACCATAGCCGAGTTTTTACACACAAGTGCATATCATAAAGGTGGAAGATATGATATGTATGGCATAAAAGATGCAAGTTCAAGAGAATGGAAAATTGTTAGTGATAGCAGTATTACTGCACAAAGGAAGAATGGCAATCGAACTGAAATGGCAAACAACTATTATAGAGTTGAGTTTGTTTCGCCAATTTGCACATATGAAGATATACCAGTTATTCAAGAAATGGTAAGGGTATTAAGAAAAAAAGGTGCGTTCACCAACCGAAGCGTAGGTGTCCACATTCACGTTGGAGCAGAAAAATTTGAAGCAAATCAGCTTAGAAATCTTGTAAATATTATGGCATCAAAAGAAGATATGATATACAAAGCATTGCAAGTTGATAGACGTAGAGAATCTGTGTATTGTAAAAAAGTTGATGAACATTTCCTTAGTGAAATCAACAGATTAAAACCTAAGACAAGAGAAGATTTGCAAAATATATGGTATGAAGGTGACGATGGTAGTGACATTCATTATCACGATAGCAGATACCACTGCTTAAATTTACATTCTGTTTTTCAAAAAAATACAATAGAATTCAGAGCCTTTAATAGTAACTTACATGCTGGCAAAATTAAAGCATATTTGCAATTCTGTCTTGCTATAACTGCCCAAGCATACAACCAAAAATACGCAAGTCCCACTAAAACTGTGTCTGAAAACGAAAAATATACTTTTAGAGTTTGGCTGTTAAGACTTGGAATGATTGGCGATGAATTCAAAACTGCAAGGACACATCTTTTAAATAATTTACAAGGTAACTCAGCTTGGAAAAGTCCAGAACAAGCAGAAGCTCAAAAAGAAAGGCTTCGTGCAAAATTGGAAAAAGCCAAATTAGAAGAAAACAAAATAGATGTTATAGACGAACAGGAGCAACAAACTACCTCTGCTTTTTCTATGACTATGCGTGGAATGTGAGGTGTATATGGGAAAAGAAAAACTGTATATTGCTTATGGTAGTAATATGAATTTAGAGCAAATGGCAGTTCGTTGCCCTACTGCTAAAGTCGTTGGTGTATCGGAAATTAAAGATTATGAGCTTGTTTTTCGTGGGTCAAAGAGTGGTTTTTATGCAACGATTGAGCCTTGTATTGGTCAAAAAGTTCCAGTTTTAATTTGGAGTATTAAAGAGCAAGATGAAAAAAATCTTGATAGATACGAAGGATATCCGAATTTTTATGACAAAAAAGAAATTCTTTTAAATCTAAATGGTAATGAAATTTCTGCTATGGTTTACACAATGCCAACAGAACATTCATTAGGACTTCCATCCCCTTATTATGTAAGAACTATTGAAAAAGGTTATGAATCAGCAGATATAGATACCGACATTTTATATGATGCAATAGATAAAACAGAAGATAGAATGAGCATAGCACCAAGGCAAACTACTCTATTTGATTTTAGGTGGTGATTAGATGGCAGAACCAGTATCAACCTCCACAGTTATAATCAAAGCAGCAGTAACAGCAGTCAGCGACCCAAATGTTCGCAAGGTGATTTTATGGATAATTGCAGCCATTTTTTCGCCAGTTATCATACTTACAGTGTTTGTAGTAATGCTATTTTCTGAAACAACCGAACAAGCAAACAGCATAGTCGAATATGTATTTAATGACGAAGTATTGTCTGAAGATTTCTCAACATCAACCCAGTCAAACATCATAAATATGCGTAATTGCTTCCTTGTTATAGAAGAAAGCTATGCTGAAATTGCCGATGATTTAGATGAGGAAATAGATATGGATTATGTAAAATCGTTATTTTGTGCAATATACTTTGGCAATGATTATACAGCTACGATTGTATGCGAAACCTTTATAGACAACTTTGTTAGCGACAATTCTGTGATAACGGATATGAATGCTGTCTATGAAAATATAGGTACTAACCATAGTGCTTTAATAACCGAAACAGATATTTCTAACGCTGAAAGCATTTACAATTTTGTAGTTTATGGAATTTCAATTCAATCAGCTATCTTAGGAATTATAGGTTTTGTAGAGCCAGTTACAGATTGGGAAAGTAGTGTGACCGATGAGTTTGGATATAGAATTCACCCTATAACTGGAGAGTATTCGTTTCACGGTGGCATTGATATTGGCAAACCTTATGGCACACCAATCTATGCTGTACTTAGTGGAACAGTAACAGTTGCCACATATAACTCAAGTTATGGCTACTACATTATGATAGACCACGGAGATGGAATCGTCACTTTATATGCCCACTGCTCTGCACTATTAGTAGAAGTCGGTGACACAGTTTTAACTGGGCAACAGATAGCAGAAGTCGGCTCAACTGGCAGTAGCACAGGCAACCATTTGCACTTTGAAGTAAGAATAGATGGAGAAAAAGTAGACCCTAGAAATTATTTACCATAAAGAAAAGGAGAGTTTTATGAAAGAAAATAAATTAAAAATCGTTAAAATCGAACCCAATCAAAAGCCAGTTATCGAAGAAATCGAGAATAAACTGTCAAGTTTACAAGCAGAAGTTGGTGGACTTATTCAGTGTGTTTATTTAGACGATGGCAACATTGCTGTGATAAACGAAGAAGGAAAAATCAATGGTTCAGAACCAAACAGAAGGATCGGCAGAGATATTATCTGCGGTCCTTTCTTTATTTGTGGAGATGATGGAGAAGATTTCACATCACTTAGTGACACAGATTTAGAAAAATATAAAAAGGAATTTGAGCAAGTTCCGAAGTTTTCAGGTGATGAACCAGAACTTGAACCACGCATAGAAGTAATCGGATTTAGTTGGTAAGAAAGGATTTATTATGAAGAAAGCAAATATTATTGTCCGCTATGATAGCGAGAAAATTGACGTGCTGAATTTTCATTTAAATAAGAAAAATGGAAACATTCACACAGAACTCGAAGATGCAATCACATCACTTTACGAGAAAAATGTCCCAAAAGCAATGCAAGAATACTTGGAAGATAAGGCTATGAGAGAGCAAAAGCCTAAGAAAGGTACGGTGGAAAATGGCACTAACTAATTATGAAAAAGAGAGCATAATTCTCTTTAATGAAGAAGATAAAACTGCCTCAATTTACACTTATAATCAAAAACTCATTAATAGAATAAATGCAAAAGTCAAGGAATTTCCCGATATTTATAAAATAGTTGCAATCGACCAGCATGGTGGAATTACTTGTGAAATGCCTAAAGATAAGCTATCAATAAGACTTTTAGCACCAGTTTCGGAAGAATTTTCAAAACAAGCTTCCGAAAGAGCAATTAAAAACAAACCTTTAGGAAATTATCTCAAAGCTAAGTCACAGAATTGAAAAACCAAAGCTACAAGTAAGGTAAGCATAGCAACCCCAGTTTTATAGAAGAAAAAACAGTGACCTAAGTCAGTATTTTAAGACCAAGATACACACTTAAACAAGGCTTTTTAAAACAGCCAAATGCAGACAATTCCTAAATCAGAAATTATCACCCTCACCTAATGCCAATATCAAGACACATTTCTAGTTGGTAGAGTGGCATTTTATGGGGTGATATTTATGTGCAGGAGAAAGCGAGGTGGTCGTCGCAGTTACTTCGGACGGCAGTGCCGACCGTTTTTACTAGGAAATAAGCCATTCTTGACGATTTAAATCAAGGTGGTCGGATTTTGCAAACTGTGTCGGCTAGGTGGACGGATTTACAAAAAATCAAGGAAACAAGCCATTTTAAAGGTGGTCGACTAGGTGGACAGACGAAAAAAGGAGAATTTTATGGACGAAAATGAATATAAAAAAAGGTCAGCGATATGGCTGTACCCACAAACATTCAAAAATGTTGACGATAACTTAAGTAAAGATAATTGCAAAAATCGTAGCGAGTTTATAGAAAAAGCAATTGATTTTTACATTGGTTACATCAACAGTACAAACTCAACAAACTATTTATCAGATATTTTAGTAGACTCAGTAAAAGGTGTTATTAAAAGTAATGACAATAGAATGGCAAATAATATTTTTCGACTAGCTGTTGAAGTTTCTGTAATGATGAATATTATGGCGTTTGGTTTGGAGATAAGTGAAGAACAACTTAGAACAACTAGAGCAAGGTGCATTGAAGAAATAAAACGTAATCGTGGTCGAGTTGCTCTTGAAGATGCGATCGAACATCAAAATAGTTAATTATGGCAAAGTTAATTATAAAAAACAGTTATCTAAATTCAAAAAGTAAAGCTCATATAGGAAATTTAGTTAAATATATTTCCACTAGAGATGGAGTGCAAAAAGTTTTTGATGTAGATAAATCTGTTACAGAAAACCAAAAAAAATTAATTGATGATTTATTAAAGGAGTTTCCAACTGCTAAAAATTCTTTTGAGTATGAAGATTATAAATTAAATCCAAATTCTAAAACTGCAAGTGATTTTATTGAAACTGCTATTGAACACAACTTAGACAGCATAGCTAAAAAAGAAAACTATGTCGGTTATATCGCAAACAGACCACAGGTTGAAAAACTTGCAGAACATGGATTGTTTTCAGGTACTGATGAAAATATCGACCTTAAAAAAGTTACAGATGAAATTGTAAACCATAAAGGCTGTATATGGACACCGATTATTTCTCTAAAACGTGATGATGCCTCAAGAGTTGACTTTGAAGATTACGAATCTTGGAAACATTTAATATCAGCCAATGCAACAGAGTGTGCAAGAGCGATGAAAATTCACCCAGACAATTTTAGGTGGTATGCAGCGTTTCACCAAGCAGACTCACACCCACATATTCATATGATTTGTTACAGCACAAACCCAAAGGAAGGCTATTTGACAACTACTGGTATTGAAAAAATAAAGTCAAAGTTAATGAATGAAATTTTTAGCCAAGAATTAAATCCATTATATCAAGAGAAAACAATTCGCAGAGATAAGTTAAAAACTGAATTTAAAACTGCTGCCGAAAATTTACAAGAAAAAATATCTAGTGGCAATTTAGATAACCCACAATTAGAATTTTTAATGACAGAACTAAAAGAAAAGTTGGATAATACAACAGGCAAAAAAGTTTATGGTTTTTTAAGACCGAATGTAAAAGAACTAGTTGATAAAATTGTAGACGAACTTGAAAAAATCCCTGAAATTGAAAATTGCTATGATTTATGGTGGGAAATACAACAAGAGATTTACTCAAATTATCAAGACAAAATTATAAAGCCACTTCCACTATCTAAGCAAACAGAGTTTAAGTCAATTAAAAATATGATTATCTCTGAACTTATAAAAGAAGATAATATATTAAGTTTTGAAAATACGCAAAGTGAAAATTCCATTGCTCAAAAAGAAAGTTATACTAATTTAGATTTTAATAAATTAGCTTTAAATATTCTAAATTCTATAAGCAGAGTTTTTGAAGCTGAAAATAAAAATTTTGACAAACAATCTCAGCCCAAAATAGACAGCAATGCAATTCGTGAAATGCGAAAAAGAAAACAGGCACTTGGTCAGAAATTGGACTTAAAAGAAATGAAACTTTAATATTATATGCTTGAATTTAAACTTTTTAAATGTTAGAATTATTACAAACGTTATAAGGAGTTTAACATGGCTAGAAAATTTGTTTGGAAATCCCCTAATTTACCAGAAGTTTTTGAATGTACAGAAAATGAACTGTTCGAAAATATAGATGAAGAAATTTATTCTACTGAGTTTATAGATGTAGTAAAAAGCAACGAAGATTTTTACAATTATACTTTTACAAAAGTTCTCTTTAAAAAGTGCAAATTTGATAATGTTTCTTTTGAAAAATGCACATTTGATGATGTGATTTTTGATAATTGCTCTTTTAGTGAGTGTGATTTTGTGGGTAGCAATTTTGGTGTTGTAGAGTTCATCAATTCAAATTATAGAAATTCAGATTTTTCAGAAAGTAGTTTTTATTGTGCTAGTTTTGATAATTGTAATTTCAAATATGCGAACCTCACAAAGTGCAGAGTAAATGGATTTAAAGATGTGAGCAGTGATTTTAGTAATACTTTCTTTGCTGAATGTAAATTAAGTGAATTGAATTTAAGCAAAACATCTTTTAAGTATACCGACTTTTTCCAAACTTCATTGAAAAATATTGATTTTAGCGATTGCGATATCGATGGAATTGTAGTGTCGGAAAGCAAGGATGAACTAAAAGGTATAATTGTAAATCAATTTCAAGCAATAGATTTGGCGAGAATGTTTGGCATAAAAATTAAAGAATAAATTTAAATGTGATAAGCAGATAACTGTAAAAAGTTGTCTGCTTATTTTTTTATACAAAGGGAGTTATATGAAACGAAAAAAGAAATTAATTAAGGCGAAGCCGAAAGGCAACCCTCCTAAAAAAATAAAATATCATAGAAAGGTGAGAAGATAATGGCAAAATATATTCATTTTACAGATGAAGAAAAACAGCGTGCGAACAGCGTTGATCTTGAAGATTTTCTAAGATTTAAAGGTGAAAAGTTAATTAAATCAGGGCGAGAAAATAGGCTTGAAAGTAATCATAGTATAACTGTTCGTGGTAATACTTGGTTCGACCACGCTACCGAAAAAGGTGGATATGCTATAGATTTTATAAAAATGTTTTATAACCTAGAGTTTACAGATGCCGTTACAGAACTTTTAGGTAATACAAACATTGCATACCGAAGTTATGAAAAGCAAGTCGAAGAACCCAAAGAGTTTAAGCCACCTGATAAAAATTCTAACAACCGAAAAGTATTTGCGTATTTAACAAAGCACCGATGTATCGAACCATCGGTGCTAACCTTTTTCATAAAAGAAAATCTTATTTATGAAAGTAAAGAATTCAGCAAAAATAAATCAAAAGAATATAACAACGCTGTTTTTGTTGGTTTAGATAAAGACAAAAATCAATCTCATATTCATAAACGCAGTATATTTTCATTTGGTAAAAGATTTGTTCAAAATATCGAAGGTGGCAACCCAAGACACAGCTTCAATTTTTGTGGTGGCTCAGACAGATTGTATGTTTTTGAATCACCCATAGATATGCTCTCCTTTATATCAATTCATAAAGATACAAACTGGAAACAGCACCATTATGTTGCTCTGTGTGGGGTTTCATCGTATGCGATGATGTATCAAATGGAAAATAATAATATAAATCACGTTGTTTTCTGTTTAGATAATGATGATGCTGGGCAAAAAGCTATCTTTAGGCTTGAAAAACTAGTCGAAGAAAAAGGACTATCACACAGTGTGATAGTCCCGAATAATAAAGATTTTAACGAAGATTTAGTAGAAAATTTAAAACCAAGTCAACCCACGCATACTTGTGAAATGGCGATCAAATAAAATTTAATTAAAATCATCAGTGATAATATAACTCCAGTTACGTTTTGAGTATAAAAATCTTTG
>JAWXUM010000063.1:0-11485 GCA_044432645.1 Clostridia bacterium
GACTTTCACTTGACGAGTTTACTATTGTTTTAGCAATAATCTTTGCATATTTTTCG
Source organism: Clostridia bacterium (assembly GCA_044432645.1). Taxonomy (GTDB): domain Bacteria; phylum Bacillota; class Clostridia; order Oscillospirales; family Acutalibacteraceae; genus SIG603. The sequence continues at coordinate 57 of JAWXUM010000063.1, forward strand.
GCTTTTGCTTTTGCAGATATATTTTTATTATCTTTTAGATATATGTCCATATACTTGTTAACTAGATGGAGCAAGTTATTGCCATCACTTCGCATTGGGTTTCGTAAATCAAGCACAGAAACATTGTAGCCATAATCGTCCTTTGCGATTGCTCCATAATTTTTAACGAGATCGCCTTTCGTGTCGCTGCACAGCCATGACATACCACTAGCACAAGCATATTCGAGGTTTGGATACAAAAAGTAAGCTGTTTTTCCGACACCACTTGCACCAATCATTAGGCAGTGAACATCGTTTGTATCAACTAAAGCTGTCACATTATTTTTATGACCTTCACAACCGATTATCAAGCCTTGTGGAACTGGTTTTTCTAACTTGCCTTTTGAATTTCGCCATAATTTAACATTAAAAGGAATATAATTATAAATTTTCTTGGCTTCACGTTTTGTTGCAAACCTAGCAACACCATGTTGCCCATCACCAACTGTTTTTGATTTGATTCCGTTTAGTGAATAGTGATTAGCAATTATGGTTATGCCTGCGAGAAGTCCAATCATAATTACAAATACAAAAACTAATATTGAAATTGAATTCAACTCAGAAATATTTTCGTACACACTCATTTAATCACCATTTCACAAGTTTGCGTGGGTTGACTTGGTTTTAAACTTTCTACTAAATCTTCATTAAAATCTTTATTGTCTGGGACTATCGTGCTGTGTGATAGTCCTTTTTCATCTACTAATTTTTCAAGTCTAGCGATAGCTTTTTGCCCTGCATCATCATTGTCTAAGCAGAAAACAACGTGATTTATATTTTGATTTTCCATTTGATACATCATTGCTTGTGACGATACACCACAAAGAGCGACATAGTTGTGCTGTTTCCAGTTTGTATCTTTATGAAGTGATATGAAGGACAGCATATCAATAGGCGATTCAAAAACATACAATCTGTCTGAGCCACCTAAACAGTTAAAACTGTGTTTAGGATTGCAACCCTCGATATTTTGAACAAATCTTTTACCAAATGAAAAGATACTTCTTTTATGAATATGGGATTGATTTTTATCTTTATCAAGTCCAACAAAAACAGCGTTGTTGTATTCTTTGAGTTTATTTCTACTAAATTCTTTACTTTCGTAAATTAATTTTTCTTTAATAAAAAAAGTTAACACCGATGTGTCGATACATCGGTGCTTTGTTAAATATGCAAATACTTTTCTGTTGTTTAAATTTTTCTGTGGTGGTTTAAATTCTTTAGGTTTTTCAGCTTGCTTTTCGTAACTCCTATACGCCATATTGGTATTACCTAAAAGTTCTGTAACAGCTTCTGTAAATTCTAAATTATAGAATTTTTTTACAAAATCTATAGAATATCCACCTTTTTCGGTAGCGTGGTCGAACCAAGTGTTTCCACGTACAGTTATACTATGATTACTTTCAAGTCTTTTTTCTCTGCCACTTTTAATTAGCTTTTCACCTTTAGATTTTAAAAAATCTTCAAGGTCAACGCTATTGGCACGTTGTTTTTCATCGTCTGTAAAATGAATATATTTAGCCATATTATCGCCTAACCTTTCTGTAAAATTTTATTTTTTTAGGGGGATTGCCCTTTGGTTTAACTTTTTTTAGCTCCTTTTTTCGTTTCATCAATTTTACCCAATAAAAAAACAGCCTTTAATTAAAAAGACTGTTAATCTATTGCTTTCATTTTCTATATTTTTTATTCCACTTGCTTAACTTACTAGAAAAATATTTTTCCACTTCATAATATGGTATCCATATTTCAGCAGACTCAATTTTTTTATAAGTTTCAAATACAATTCCATCTTTGCGAATTCTATCTAGTGACTTTTCTGACTTTTCTATCTCTAATAGGTACTCATCTAATAACCACTTATATATCTTTTCTTTTTGAGATATTTTTAAATCTGCAAACCTTTTGTTAGTTTGAATTAATCTACCATTAACTACTTTATGATTTTTTCTTGACAAACATAACACCTACTTTAATATATAAATTATATATATGATAACATATTTTTGCTAATAATACAGCTATAATTTCATTTCTTTTAAGTCCAGTTTCTGTCCAAGAGCCTGTTTTCTTTTTCGCATTTCACGAATTGCATTGCTGTCTATCTTAGGATGAGTTTGTTTATTGAAATCTTTATTTTCACTATCAAAAACTTTGCTTAAAGAATTTAGAATATTTAACGCAGATTTATTAAAATCAAAATTGTTATGATTTTCATTTTCTACATTGGTTTGCATATCTAAACTTTCATTTTCAATGTTTATATTTTCACTTTGAATGTTTTCAAAATGTACTACATCATCTTCTTTTACAAGTTCAGAAATTATCATGTTTTTTATTGACTTAAACTCTGTTTGCTTAGACAGTGGAAGTGGCTTTATAATTTTGTCTTGATAGTTAGAATATATTTCTTGTTGCATTTCCCACCATAGGTCATAACAGTTTTTAATTTCAGGGATTTTTTCAAGTTCATCGACAATTTTATCAACTATCTCTTTTGCGTTTGGTCTTAAAAATCCATAAACTTTTTTGCCTGTAGTATTATCCAACTTTTCTTTTAACTCTGACATTAAACTTTCTAGTTGTGGGTTATTTATTTCACCACTAGCAATTTTTTCTTGAAGATTTTCAATAGCTGTTTTAAATTCAGTTTTCAACTTATCTCGGCGAATTGTTTTCTCTTGATAAAGTGAATTTAATTCTTGGCTAAAAATTTCATTCATTAACTTTGACTTTATTTTTTCAATACCAGTAGTTGTTAGATAGCCTTCCTTTGGGTTTGTGCTGTAACAAATCATGTGTATATGTGGATGTGAGTCTGCTTGGTGAAATGCTGCATACCACCTAAAATTATCTGGGTGAATTTTCATCGCTCTTGCAAATTCTGTGGCATTGGCTGTTATTAAATTTTTCCAAGATTCATAATCTTCAAAATCAGTTCGTGAGGCATCTTCACGTTTTAAAGATATAATCGGAGTCCACACATTTCCTTTATGATTTACAATTTCAGCAGTGACTTTTTTAAGGTCGATGTTTTCATCAGCACCAGAAAATAATCCATGTTCTGCAAGTTTTTCTACACTAGGTCTGTTTGCAATATAACCAACATAGTTTTCTTTTTTAGCTATGCTGTCAAGATTGTGTTCGATAGCGGTTTCGATAAAATCACTTGCAGTTTTGGAATTTGGATTTAATTTATAATCTTCATACTCAAAAGAATTTTTAGCAGTTGGAAATTCCTTTAATAAATCATCAATTAAATTTTCTTGATTTTCTGTAACAGATTTCTCTGAATCAAAAACTTTTTGCACACCATCTCTTGTGGAAATATATTTTACTAAATTTCCAACATGAGTTTTGCTTTTTGATTTCAGATAACTGTTTTTAATAATTAACTTTGCCATGATTAACTGTTTTGATGTTCGATTGCATCTTCAAGTGCAACTCTACCACGATTGCGTTTTATTTCTTCAATACATCTTGCTCTAGTTGTACGCAGTTGTTCTTCACTTATTTCCAAACCAAACGCCATAATATTCATCATTACAGAAACTTCAACAGCTAATCTAAAAATATTATTCGCCATTCTATTATCATTACTTTTAATAGCACCTTTCACTGAGTCTACTAAAATATCTGATAAATAATTCGTTGAATTTGTACTGTTGATGTAACCGATATAAAAATCAACTGATTTTTCGATAAATTCACTACGATTTTTACAATTATCCTTACTTAAGTTATCATCAACATTTTTGAATGTTTGTGGGTACAGCCATATCGCTGATCTTTTTTTATATTCATTTTCGTCCATAAATTTCTCCTTTTTTCGTCTGTCCACCTAGTCGACCACCTTTAAAATGGCTTGTTTGCTTGATTTTTGGTAAATCCGTCCACCTAGCCGACACATTTTGCAAAATCCGACCACCTTGAGTTAAATCGTCAAGAATGGCTTATTTCCTAGTAAAAACGGTCGGCACTGCCGTCCGAAGTAACTGCGACGACCACGTCGCTTTCTCCTGCAAATATTTATCACCCCTAAAAATGCCACTCTACCAACTAGAATTGTGTCTTGATATTGGCATTGGGTGAGGGTGATAATTTCTGATTTTAGGATTGTCTGTGTTTGGCTGTGTTATAGCCTTAATTTTAACTGTGCAATTCCTTACACTTTTTGTTTAAAATCTTGCGAATTTACACGGAATTTCTACCTTTTATATGTGGGGTGGTATGCTTACCTTATTTCACATATTCAGCATGCTAAATGCTTTTAATCTATTGTAGTCTTTGCGTTCATTTGGTGATATTTTTTCATTCTTTCAGAAAGGCTTTTTGATAATTCTTCTGAAGCTGGTATTTTTAAATTTATAGACAATCTGTTTTTGGGTAATTCACAAGTAATTTCACCATCTTGTCCAACTTTAGTTATTTTAAAAAGCTCTGGATACTCACGATTTCTTTCTATAATTTTCTTTATTAATTTTGGGTTATGTGTATAAATTTCTGCTGGTTCATTGCTTTCATTATACAGAACGATTGTTTCCTTTTCATAACTAGTCAATCTTGGTGGTTTCATTTTCAACTTTCTCCTTTTTGTTTTTTTGCTCTCTCATAGCCTTATCTTCCAAGTATTCTTGCATGGCTTTTGGCACAACTTTTTCGTATAAAGATGTGATTGCATCTTCAAGTTCAGTGTGAATATTTCCATTTTTCTTTGCTAAGTGGAAATTAAGCACGTCAATTTTCTCGCTATCATAGCGTACAATAATGTTTGTTTTTTTCATAATAAATCCTTTCTTACCAATTAAATCCGACTACTTCTATGCGTGGTTCTAGCTCAGGTTCATCACCTGAAAACTTTGGAATTTGCTCAAATTCCTTTTTGTATTTTTCTAAATCTTGGTCACTAAGTGATGTGAAATCTTCTCCGTCATCACCACAAATAAAGAAAGGACCGCAGATAATATCTCTGCCGATCCTACGATTTGGTTCTGACCCATTGATTTTTCCTTCTTCGTTTATCACAGCAATGTTCCCATCATCTAAATAAACACACTGAATAAGTCCACCGACTTCTGCTTGTAAACTGTTTAAGTTGTTGTCAATTTCTTTAACAATTGGCTTTTGATTGGGTTCGATTTTGACGATTTTCATTTTGCTTTCTTTCATAAAATTCTCCTTTTTCTTTATGGTAAATAATTTCTAGGGTCGACTTTTTCACCATCTATTCTTACTTCAAAGTGTAAATGGTTTCCTGTGCTACTACCTGTTGAGCCTACTTCAGCGATTTGTTGCCCAGTTAAAACTGTGTCACCAACTTCAGCTAATAGAGCTGAACAGTGGGCATATAAAGTGACAATTCCATCTCCGTGGTCTATCATTATATAGTAGCCATAGCTTGAATTATAGGACGCCACAGTTACTGTTCCACTTAAAACTGCATAGATTGGTGTGCCATATGGTTTGCCAATATCTATACCACCATGCAATGAATATTCACCAGTAATTGGGTGAATTCTATAGCCAAACTCATCTGTTACGCTACTTTCCCAATCGGTTACTGGTTCGACAAAACCTATGATTCCTAAAATTGCAGAGGGGATTGATATGCCATAAACAACATAGTTATAAATGTTTTCTGCGTTTGAAATGTCTGTTTCAGTTATCAAAGCACTATGGTTAGTACCTATATTTTCATATACAGCATTCAAGTCCGTTATCACAGAATTGTTGGCGATAAAGTTGTCAATAAAGGTTTCGCAGACGATAGTAGCTGTATAATCATTGCCAAAGTATATTGCACAAAATAGCGATTTTACATAGTTCATATCAATTTCTTCGTCTAAATCATCGGCAATTTCAGCGTAATTTTCTTCTATAACGATAAAACAATTACGCATATTAATAATGTTTGACTGGGTTGAACTAGAGAAATCTTCAGACAATACTTCATCATTAAACGCATATTCAACTATGCTATTTGCTTGTTCAGTTGTTTCAGAAAACAGCATTACAACGAAAACAACTATTATAATAATTGGAGATAAAATGGCTGCTACTACCCATAAAATAACTTTTCGTATATTGGGGTCGCTAACTGCTGTTACTGCTGCTTTGACAATAACCGTAGTAGTAGATACTGGTTCTGCCATTATCTACCACCAGCTTTTCCAAATAGTTTTTCTTTATATTCTGGTGCATGTACCATTAAGTTATAGCGTTCTGTCCCACATTTAAATAGGCAAGTTCCACGCTGTGGGAATTTAATTAGGTTGAATTCTGATTCTTCAAGTTGCAAAGTATCTATATAAAACTTCTTATCAATTGTACCTGCGTGGAATAAAAACTGGTGTGTAGGTATTGAAAATAGTGGCTTCGTAAACTCTGCAATTTCTTTAATCGCAAAGTCCTCCAAGTTTTGTGAGGCTAGTATTACTGCTGATTCTTTCTTACGAACTCGTTTCATAAAGTTTCTTAGATACTCGATAGCTACCATATTTGTTAGGAATAAATATAATTCATCTACTGTTGCAACTGTGTTTCCTTCTGTCAAAAGTTTGTCGCTCATATACGATAAAACATTAAACAGCATTGCATTTTTTACGTTTTTGCTGGCTTGAAGTAAGCCTTTAACACCGAAAACCAGAAATCTATCACTTTTAATATTTGTATGCCCATTAAAAAAATTACTCTCAGAGCCTACACACATTGAGTGCAGTCCTAAGAGTATTTCTTGTAGCATTTCTTTGGTATAAAGCTGATATTTGTTTTCGTCATAGTCCTTGTATTCGGTTTCGATAACTTTATAAAAATCTGATAAAGTCGGATAATCAGTTGATTTAAAACGTCTGAAATTGCTATTATCAGAAATATTAAATTTATCATAAAGCTTTGACAACATAATTTCAATTACATCAATTTGACTATCGGTAAAATCTTTATATGTCACAAAGAAATCTTTTAGGAACGAAATATGCTGACTAAGTTTTGTCTTTTCCCTAAACGCATTAGGCTCATCAGCAGAAATATCTTCTTGTTCTGAACTCCATATTTTAACTTCTAGTGGGTTTATAACATACTGCCCAGCCATTAAATCCATAAAAGTTCCACCAAGGTTTTTGCACATTTCTTCCATTTCACTTTCTGGGTCAAGTGTGATAACATTCTTGCCACTTTCTAAAACATTGCAAACTATTAGTTTTAACAGATAGGACTTACCTTGACCTGAGTTGCCCAAAATCAGAATATTAGCATTTGTTTTGTCATCTTCACGTTTGTCAAAGTCTACGATTATATTGCTACCGAACTTGTCACGTCCTAAATAAAATCCATTAGCATCGGTTTTTCCTGAATAATTAAATGGAAATAAATTTGCTACTGATGAGGCTGGCAATACACGTTCAAACTGTGTTCCAAAGTGATTTTTGCCTGACGGCATTACAGATAAAAAACCATCTTGTTGTTTTAGATTTAGTCTATCAATATTGATTTTACTTCTTACAAGTTCTGTTAAAACTTCAGTTTGAAGTTGTTTTAAATTATCCATACTGTCTGCAATTAGTTCTATAAATACAGCACAATGGAGCAGTGGTTCTTTATTTTTGCTAATTTCATTAATGACCGAAGCCATATCTTCAAGGTTGTTTTGTGCTGTAATATTATCTTTTAGATTGTTGTTTGTAATGTTTAACTTGTTTTTGTTTTCTGCATTTTTCAGTAGTTGGTCGGATTCCATAGGGTTAACTTCCCTTGTGTAAATATGAAGTGTCACACCGTCCTTTTCTCCTAAATGCTTTAAAATAGCATAATCAGTTGTGGTTGTTGGGTATTCTCTTATTGCGTATACACAACGAAAAGTGTTGCCACAGATAAAGTGGTCAACATTAAATTTCATCACCGATGGTGAAATCATATCCACATAAGTTTTGACTTTGTCGTTGTCTTTCTTAATTTTGATTTTTGTTTTAGGCATTAACAGTCCACCTTTCTCCATCATATCTTTCGTATTTTTCTGTTGTTACATTTTGCTCAAAGTACACAGATAAAAACCTTTTAATATCTTCTTCAGTTGCTAGTTTTAGATTAAAATTTCCATCCTTAAAAGTGGTTTCTATTTGGCTTATTAGGTTTTGTTTTGTAGATAAATCTTCTTTACGGATTTTAAATACAATTAAAAACTCTCTAGCAGTTGCCATAGTTACTTGGATTTTATCTAGGTTTTTGCTGTCTTTTTCTAAAAGTGATAGTATCTTAGAATTATCTTCTTTTTCAATTCTCTTGCCTATATATGCCTTGTTTTCATCAAAGTTTTCTTTTGAGTTTAGGCAAACAATTTCAAGGTCTGGCAGAGAATTTAGTATTACTCTTAGCGACTGAACTTTGGCTGATACATTACTTTCTGACAAAACAGACAAGTTACTTGGTTTAATTAAAAAATATAGCATTTCACCATGATTTGTCATTATGCTACTATCGACAATTTCTTCAATTCCGATAATTTCTTTAGTTGATTTAATTTTTCTAAACAATTTAACACTCCCAATCATATATTTGTTGTTTTAATAAAAAGTAGAAAAAGGCATCTGACATAAAATTCAAAATGCTAATATCTTCTGCTTTTATTGACAATATTCCATACGTCGCACTTATTACAAGTGGCACTAAAAAACCTGTTTGCACTAAAATCATTACTGAAAATATGACAGCAAACACAAGAATACACAAGTCTTTTAGTTCCCAAAGTCCAATTTTTGCCTTAGCTTTTAGATTGTGTGGATATATGAACATTTACTTCACCTTACCTTTCAAGCTATGACGAACTCTATCTTTTTCTTCTGACTTTTTAGCATCATTCCACCTGTCCGTTGTGCCAACTAGATAGCCAGTTATTCGTCTGATTCTTTCAAACATAATTTCATTACCGACTTCTTTTTTGTTTTCCATAACATTTTTCTCCTACATTGATAATTTTGGTGTTCTAGGTGATATATTCTGTATAGGAGCATCTTGGATAAAATCTGCATCAATATTAACTTTGATCCAATATTCAATATCTGAATTTTTCTCAAGTTCATTTGGATGAATACAGAAGTCACCTTTTTCATCATCAAGTTCTTCATCACCATAAACTTGGCAATAATATCCACCTTTATTTTCGTTTACATCATCGGTAGTTGTAATATACAAACCTTTATATTTCATCGTTTTCGTTCTCCATTTCTTTATTTTTATTTAAAAAATATGCGATACCTTTTAGTACAAAAACTACGCAAGGTATGGCGACGCTATTCCCCAGAGCTTTGTAACGTGGGCTATCGCTTGCACCTTCGATGTTAGTCCACCCATCTGGGAACCCTTGCAAACGCTCGGCTTCAAGTGGCGTCAAACGTCTAACAAGGTTTCGATTTACTATACATTTATCTTGACTTACATACTGACTACTTGGACCTTTCCAGTCACCACTGCACAAAGCACCTATTGTTTTTTGATATGGCTGAACTATGCATTTATCTTGGTTGACATAACAAGTGTTTACTCCTTTATGGTCACGATGCATTAATGCACCTACAACATTTTGGTATGGTTCTTGATATACTGCATGAATGTCATTTTGAGTTAGTGTATACGCAATATCCTTTTGAAAACCTTTGCCATTGCCACCATTTTTGTCTTTTCTGTTGATTGTGTTACTGGCAATGCAGAAACTTTCTTGTTTTACCAAAGGAATATTACCCCCACCTGATCCCATATGAGCAGCTAGAGTAGGAGCAACATGAAGTGGTCCGTTGTATCTTGCGTCACAAGCATTGTTCTCAAACAACAAAGGTGTGTTATTTCCTCCTCCACCTGAGCTGGCAGTTATAGTTGGTGATAAATTCAAGCATATTTCAGCATTTGGCTGACTGCTACCCATAACAATTGGAACATGATTACTTGATGCTAATAGTGTTCCTGTTAGGTTATCGCATATATCCATTCTTTGTCCACCTTGGTCGCAAAGGCAGTAAAAAGGTTCTTTTATAAATGTTTGCATTTGCATAGTCCTTGTTGCCATCAAAGCACCTGAAACTCCGTTTAAATCTATGACTTCTTCACGTTGATTTATATGGAAAGCAGTAGGTTTTTCTACTCCAGTTCCGCTTGTATTCTCAGTGCTTTTTCTAGTTGTGGTGGCAATATTTTCTCTTTTGCTTTGGCTCTCCTGAGTATTCCCAAACAAGCTGTCTTGCTCAAATAATATTTGGGGAGCGGTGAAACCTCCAAAATCTGCGACAAGAAAGATACGTTTTCTTCTTTGGGCGACACCCCAGTGCTGAGCATCCAGAACTCTCCAAGCCACGGAGAATTCATCTCCCAAAATGCACCCAGCAGATTTCCATGTCCCGGTCTCAGGTCTAGGCACTGATAATCGGCTATTTGCAATTCTGACGGTTTCTTCGAGGACCGCTTGGAAGTCTTTGTAACTGTTGGAGGAGAAGGCTCCGGGGACGTTTTCCCAGACCATGTATCTTGGTCGAATAGACTCAGCTGTATGCCCTCGTAACACATCGGCAGTTCTCATCTCCTTTATTATTCTAATTTGTTCCATAAATAGACCACTTCGTTCTCCTGCCAATCCTTTTCTGTTACCTGAGGCTACCGATAAATCTTGGCATGGGCGAGCCTCCTGTGACGATATCCACAGGAGGCAAAGTTGCACCATTTAGCTTTGTAATATCTCCAACATGGTGCATGTTAGGAAACCTTATTTTTGTTACTTTTATCGGGAATTTTTCTATTTCTGATGCCCAAACTGGTTCGATTCCATTTCTTACTGCTGCAAGTGGAAAGCCACCAATTCCATCAAACAGCGAACCCATTGTTAAATTCGATATATTAATCTCTCCTTACTTTGCCACAGCTTTAGCTATGGATGTTGATGTATTCACTATTGTATGTGTTGCGTGGATAGCTGGCATTATTGGTGATTTCATTGAGGTATCTAGTCCAAATGTTTCAGCAATTCTTGGCACTTCGCCTGCAGATAACATCAAGCCAATTCCTATAATCGGACTATCAAGTAGAATTAACATACCTAGTGTGAGTATTGTTGTTTGCAAGAAAGTTGTTAAGCAAAGTGCTATAATTTTTTTGCACCAACCAATATATCCATCTACATTTCCACGTGGAATTGAGAATACATAAAGCGAGCCAACACATATTTGAATAAGCAATATTCCACCACGTTTAAGGTTTGCAAAGAATACTTTAAGCACTGCATAACCAAACATGATTATTAAAAATAGTACGACAAATGGTGTTACTGCATAGCTTAAACTATCAAATATGGCAGAAGTCATTCCTTCGGCTGTTGTCGTTCCAAAGCTAATTACCATATTATCTAAAATTTC